>CAILNT010000059.1 GCA_903835655.1 uncultured Pseudomonadota bacterium
GAATCCTCAGTTGAACACGCCCGAGTGTGCGTCTGGCGAGTTGTCTGGCAAGGGCGCGGAGTCGTAGCGCTTGAGCGCGTACGAATCCGGCCTACCCCTTGCGGGTGCGCGACGACGCGCATGGTCGCTCCCTGCAAGGAGGAGCAGCGGAGTCGTTGGCGGCTCGACCGCCTTACGAATCCGGCGTACCTCGCGCGGGTACAACGCAGCCAAGCGGCTCGCCAGACGTGCAATCGGGCGCGTAGCGGGTTCACCCAAAGGGTGAGCGTGGTCGAAGGCGCAAACCTAAATGTCCATGGGGCCTCACGGAGGAAAATGAGCGGTCAACTGAGGAATCAAGGATGAACGAAGCCCCCGTCGCCCTGGCTCCCGGCGTGTTCTGGATCGGCGCCCTCGACCCGCAGTTGCGGGTATTCGACGTCATCCTGAAGACCGCCAACGGCACCACTTACAACGCCTATTGCGTGCGCGGCGAGCGCGGCGTGGCGGTGATCGACACGGTCAAGGCGGAATACGCCGCCCCCTTCTTCGAACGACTGGGGCAGGTGGCGCGTTACGACGAGATCACGGCCATCGTCCTCAACCACCTGGAACCGGACCACACCGGCGCCCTGCCTGAACTGATGCGGCGCGCGCCCCAGGCACGGCTGTATATCTCGGTGAAGGCGCAGACCATGTTGAAGGGCCTGTTGAAGAGCGAAGATCTGGTCTACACGCCGGTGGATACCGGCGACACGGTGGATCTGGGTGGGCGCACCCTGACCTTCCTCAACACGCCCTACCTGCACTGGCCGGACACTCAGTGCACGTACCTGAACGAAGAGGCGATCCTGTTCTCCGGCGATGTGTTCGGTTGCCACTATTGCGACACCCGATTGTTCAACGATCGCGTCGGCGATTTCCGCTTCTCCTTCGAGTATTACTACCAGCACATCATGCGGCCGTTCCGCGTGCACGTGCGTACCGGCCTCGACCTGATCGAACCACTGCGGCTCGACCTGATCGCCCCCGCACACGGCCCCATCCTGCGCGATGCCCCGCGCAGCTACGTGCAGCGCTACCGGCAACTGGCCGCGCCCCTGCTGCACAACGAGGCCGCGGACAGCGCCAAGACCCTGCTGATCTTCTACATCAGCAGCTATGGCAACACCGCGCGCATGGCGCTGGCCGTGCGCGACGGCGCCGAATCCATCGAGGGCGTGCGCGCCAGCCTCTATGACCTGCAAGGCGGCGAGGTCAGCCCATTCGTCGACCTGATCGAGGAAGCCGACTGCATCGTGTTCGGCTCGCCCACCATCAATGGGGACGCGGTGAAACCCATCTGGGATCTGCTCTCGTCGCTCGCCGTGGTCGACATCAAGGACAAGCTGGGCGCGGCCTTCGGCTCCTATGGCTGGACCGGCGAAGCCGTGGCCATGGTGGAGGACCGCCTGCGCGGCCTGAAGTTGCGGGTTCCCGTGCGCGGCGTCAAAGCCAAGCTGATTCCGAACGAAGCGGAACTCGCCCAGTGCTGGATGCTGGGCCACCAACTCGCGGAACACCTCACCGGCCGCAATGCACGCCGAATCCTCTCGATGGAAGAACTCATGCACGCACCCGGCGTGCCCATCGCGGCCAAGGCCGCTCCTACCCCCCCCCACCAGGAACCCTCCCATGCCCAAGGCTAACGTCACCTTCGAAGACATCGGCGTCACTGTCAGCGTCCCGGCCGGAACTCGGTTGATCGAAATATCGGAAAAAGTCGGCGCCGGCATCACCTACGGCTGCCGTGAAGGCGAATGTGCCACCTGCATCATGAAGATCGTCTCCGGCATGGAAAACATGTCGCAGCGCTCGGTCCTGGAAGACAAGGTTCTCCAGGAAAACATGGCCCCGCGCCAGCATCGACTCGCCTGCCAGGCCCAGGTTCTCGGCGGCGAGATCGTCGTGCGCCCGGGATGAGGCCATGCGCAATTCCATCGCCGTCATTCCCGCCTGCACGGGAATGACGGGTATCCCTTTACCCACCCACCGGAGCCCATCATGCCCCTAGTCACTTTCTCCAGCCCGCTGCACAAGGACAAGACCGTTTACGCCGTCGCCGGCAGCCACACCAAGACGCTGCTCGACCTCGCCAAGGAAAACCACATCCCGATCGACTTTAGTTGCGGCGAAGGCGACTGCGGCACCTGCCTCATCAAGGTCACCAACCTGACCCGCAAAGGGCCGATGGGGGGTCCGCTCACCGACCGGGAAATCACCATCCTGAAAGAGCTCAAGAAGATCACCCAGGATGAGATCGACGCCATGAAGGTGGACGATCTACCGCACTCCGCCTGGCGCCTGTCGTGCCAGATGATCGTGCGCGACGAGGACATCCTGGTGGAGTACCCGAGCAAGTGACCTGAAGCCGCGCATGCCGCAACCCAGAGCCGTTGCCGCTTATCTTGGCCTCGCCATCGGCGACGCTCTGGGGGCCACGGTGGAATTCATGACCCCGCGTGAGATCGCGGCCCACTACAAGGTACACGACCAACTCATCGGCGGCGGTTGGCTGCGCCTGAAACCCGGCCAGGTCACCGACGACACGACCATGGCGCTGGCACTGGGCGCTTCCATACTCGAAGCTGGCCGGGTCGATGCTCATGCCGCGGCCATCGCCTTCGATGCCTGGATGCGCGCCAAGCCGGTGGACATCGGCAGCACCGTGCGCCGCGGCCTGCTCGCGTTTCGCAAGACCGGCGACCCGAAGCGGCCGCCCGATGAACACGACGCCGGCAATGGCGCCGCCATGCGCGTCCTGCCGGTGGCGCTGGCCACGCTCGGCCTGTCGGAAACCGAGGTGCGAGCGGCTTGCCGAACGCAGGCGCACGTCACCCACAACAACCCGCTGTCCGACGCCGCCACGGAAACCCTGGCCTTGATGGTGCACGACGCGCTGCGAGGCGCCTCCAAGCTCGATCTGCTGCACCAGCGCGCCCACCCCTTGGCGAAGCAGCACCCGGAGTTCACCTTCCGCGCCTGCCGCCAGCGCATGAATCCCAGCGGCTACATCGTCGAAACCATGCAGGCCGTATTCCAGGCTTTCTTCGACACCGACGGCTTCGAGGATTGCCTGATCGACGTGGTCAACCGCGGCGGCGATGCCGACACCACCGGAGCCATCGCCGGCATGCTGGCGGGAGCGCTCTACGGGCCGGGAGCCATCCCGTGGCGCTGGCTGCACGGGCTGGATGCGGCCACCCGGTATGCCTGCGAAATGCAGGCGCAGGCCCTGCTTGCAACTTCGTAGCCGCAGGCGCGCTAGTTATTCGTTCAGCGTTTCCCCGAGGTTCCGGGGTTTCATAACGCGTCCACCCGCCCTGTTCTCGACGCAGGAACCGGATTACGATGCCGGCTCGGACATGGATGAGGCTACGGCGATGCCCAGGCTGCCTGATTGGCTGAGAGAATTGTTCAAACCACGGAGCGACCCCCAACTGCGCCAGGCCAGGGCCTTGCTCAGCGCCATCGATGCTGGGGGAATGCCGCTCAACCCGGCAAGAATCAACGAGATCGCGCGCAACTTCGGGCTGGAGGTGTCGGGGAAGGCGCCGGTTTCGGACACGATACGGCGCATCCGCGCGGCCGTCGGACGTGCCTCAGCGTAGCGCCCCGGCAGGCGCTCCAGGGTGACAGGCCAGTTCGCCCCTGGAGAGTGCGCCCTGCATGCCGGGTCTGGCCCGACGCCGCGCCGCGAATGCGCGCGGGATCCCGTGGCGGACGTGGACCCGTTGCGGGTCGACGTGGAGATTGGCGAGCACTCACGAGCCCCCCTGGAATACTGGCGCGAGCGCCTCAGGCATCCGCGCCGCAAACCCCGCATGGAACCGCCCGACGCCCCGGAGCCGCCACATCCGCCCCCACAAGGCTCGATAGACGAATACGCCGACGCGGGGCGTGCCCGGGGACGACGGGACTAGCCACCCGATGGGGCACGCGCCTGGCCCAGCCAGACGAACGCCCCGGCGCCAAGCAAGGCGCAACCGGATGCGAGGCTGAAGGTCGGGCCTGGACCGATCCAGTCCCAAGCGGCGCCGGAATAAAGACTGCCGACGGTGCCGCCTATCCCCAGGGCGATGCTGTTGTAGAGCGCCTGGCCGCGCGCCAGGTTGCGGCCGGTGAAATGGCGGTGCACCAGGGCAAGCGCAGAAGCGTGATAGGCGCCGAAAGTGAGTGCGTGCAGCAATTGCGCCAGCAACAGCAACGGCAGATCGTCGGCCAGCCAGCCGATCAGGAGAAAGCGCACCGCGGCGGCGAGCAGAGTGAGCAGCAACACGGTTTCCGGGCGCACCTTGCGAAACACGCGTGGCATGACGAGAAAAATCCCGATCTCGCAAACCACGCCCAGCGCCCAGAGCCAGCCCGCCACCGACTTGCTGTAGCCGGTCTGCACCAGATGGATGGTGAAGAAGGTGTAATAGGGGCCGTGTGCTGCGGCCATCAGCAAGGCGGCGCTGAACAGGGCCAGCACTTGCGGGCGGCGCAGCACGGAGCGCAAGGGGATATGGACCGCTTCGTGGTGGGCGATTTCCGCCTCCGGAATGACCCGGGAAGTCAGAACGATGCCGACCAACAGGCCGATCACCACCCAGGGAACCAGGCTGATCGGGGCATGATCGAGCAAGGACCCCAGACCCACCACCACCAGGATGAAGCCGACCGAACCCCAGAGACGGATGCGACCATAGCGATCGCTGCGCGCACCCAGGTGCGACAAGGTGGTCGCCTCCACCAGCGGCAGGGAGGCGCTCCAGAAGAAGCTGATGAGCGACATCACCGCGAACAGCCACCAGAAGCTCTTCGCGAAGAACACGCCGGCGAAAGCCACCAGGCAAACCAGGGCAGCCGCCTGGACGATGGCGACGCGGCGGCCCGTGCGATCGGCGATATGGCCCCAGATGTTGGGCGCGAAGATGCGCATCACCTGCAAGAGCGACATCAACACGCCGATCTGCAAGGCGTTGAACGCCAGGGAATGCAGGTAAAGCCCCCAGAACGGGGCCATCGCCCCGACGAAGGCGAAATAGAAGAAATAGAAACTGGACAAACGCCAGTAGGGCACGGCGGTCATGGCCTGGCGCGCCGGGCGGGGATGGGCGGATTCAGACCTGGCCTGCTATGGCCGGCGTCGGGCAGCGTGCGTCGGCGTTCTGGGCACGCTGCCGCAAGGCGTGGTCCATCAGGACGATGGCCAACATGGCCTCGGCGATGGGGGTGGCGCGGATGCCGACGCAAGGATCGTGGCGGCCGTGGGTCACCACTTCGATGGCGGCTCCCTGGCGGTTGATCGAACGTCCGGGGATGCGCAGCGACGAGGTGGGCTTGATGGCGATGGCCGCGGTGATGTCCTGGCCGCTGGAAATGCCGCCGAGGATGCCGCCGGCGTGATTCGAGAGGAAGCCTTGCGGCGTCATCTCGTCGCGGTGTTCCGTGCCTTTTTGCGCCACCACCGCGAAGCCGTCACCGATTTCCACGCCCTTGACCGCGTTGATGCTCATCAGCGCATGCGCCAGGTCGGCGTCGAGGCGATCGTAGACCGGCTCGCCCAGCCCCAGGGGCACGTTTTCCGCGACCACGTTGATGCGCGCACCGACCGAATCGCCCTCACGACGCAGTTCGTCCATGTAGGCTTCCAGGGCCGCCACGGACTCCGGGTCGGGGGAGAAGAAGGGATTTCCCGCCACGCTCTCCCAGCTCCGGAAAGGCACGACGATGGGGCCGAGCTGCGCCAGGTAAGCGCGAATCACCGTGCCGTGGTGCTCGAACAGCCACTTCTTCGCGATCGCCCCGGCCGCGACCCGCACCGCGGTTTCCCGCGCCGAGGAGCGGCCGCCGCCGCGGTAGTCGCGGAAACCATATTTCTGGTCGTAGGTGTAATCGGCATGGCCCGGACGGAAGGTTTCGGCGATATTGCCGTAATCCTTGCTGCGCTGGTCCTCGTTGCGGATCAGGAGCGCGATGGGCGTGCCGGTGGTCCGGCCCTCGAACACGCCGGAGAGGATTTCCACCGTATCTGATTCGCGTCGCTGCGTGACGTGGCGCGAAGTCCCAGGTTTACGCCGATCCAGATCGAGCTGGATATCGGCGGCACACAGGGCCAACCCCGGCGGGCAGCCGTCCACGACGCAGCCTATGCCGGGTCCGTGCGATTCACCGAAAGAAGTGACCGTGAAGAGAAGGCCTATCGTGTTACCGGACATGGTGGGGGGCGTCGAGAGAGGATGTGTCGAATTTTACCGCAAGCCTGCCGCTTTCCCCGCGCGCGCCTATGCACCAATAGAGTGCAAACAGGCGAGCATGGTGCCCTGCGCAGCATCGACAACGCCCCATGACAGCGCCACCCAACGCATTCACGGGCCTGGCAAGCCCTCCAGACCAGCAGGCGCGAATCTTGCTTTTAACGGGGGCACCCACATCGGATCAATACTGCCATGAGCATCCGCGTCGCCATTCGCCACAAGACCCATTACCGCTACGACCGTCCCGTCAACATGGCGCCGCACATCCTGCGCCTGCGCCCGGCCCCGCATAGCCGCACGCCGATCCTGGGCTACTCCTTGCGCATCCTGCCGGAGAAGCATTTCCTCAACTGGCAGCAGGACCCTTTCGGCAATTTCCAGGCGCGCCTGGTGTTTCCGGAGAAGACCACGCACTTCGACATCGAAGTGGAAGTCATCGCCGACATGACGGTGATCAACCCATTCGATTTCTTCCTGGAGGAATACGCCAGCGAAACCCCATTCGAATACGACCCGCAACTGGCCAAGGAACTGGTGCCTTATTGCGAGTTGTCCGAGTCCGGGCCGCTGCTGATGCAATGGCTGGCGGGCGTGGATCGCGGCAAGCGCCGCACCCAGGATTTTCTCGTGGAGATCAACCAGAAGGTCTGGAAGGCACTGCAATACAACATCCGCATGGAACCCGGCGTACAAAGCTGCGAGGAAACCCTGGAGCGGGCTTGCGGCTCCTGCCGCGACAGTGCCTGGCTGCTGGTGCAGTTGCTGCGCCACCTGGGTTTTGCCGCCCGCTTCGTCTCCGGCTATCTGGTGCAACTCACCGCCGACCTAAAATCCCTCGACGGCCCCTCCGGCCCGGAAGCCGACTTCACCGACCTGCACGCCTGGGCCGAGGTCTATGTACCGGGTGCGGGCTGGATCGGCCTCGATCCGACCTCCGGCCTATTCGCCGGGGAAAACCACATCCCGCTGGCCTGCACGCCGGACCCGGTGAGTGCCGCGCCGGTGACCGGGGCGATGGACGAGTGTGAAGTCAGCTTCAGCTTCGAGAACACGGTCACCCGCATCCACGAAGACCCGCGTGTCACCAAGCCCTACCGCGACGACCAGTGGGCCGCCATTGACGCCCTGGGCCGCGCCGTGGACGCGAAGCTGCTGGAATACGACGTGCGCCTGACCATGGGCGGCGAGCCCACCTTCGTCTCCATCGACGACATGGAATCGGCGCAGTGGAACAGCGCCGCGCTTGGCGCCCACAAGCTGGAACGCGCCCAGGATCTCTGGAACCGCCTGGGCAAACGTTTCGCGGCCGACGGACTGAAGTTTTCCGGCCAGGGCAAGTGGTATCCCGGCGAGCCCTTGCCGCGCTGGGCGCTGGGCCTGTTCTGGCGCACGGACGGAGTGCCGCTCTGGCGCGACCCGGCCCTGCTGGCCGACGAAGGCCGGGATTACGGCCACTGCGCCCCCCAGGCCGCCGCCTTCATGGCGAAGCTGGCGGCTCACCTCGGCCTGGCGGACAGCTACATCCAGTCCGGCTACGAGGACGCCCTGCATTATCTGCTGAAGGAAAGTGAACTCCCGGTCAACCTCGACGCCCTGCACGCCGACCTGAAAGACCCGCAAGAGCGCCGCAGCCTGGCCGACAAACTCGCGCGCGGACTGGACGAACCCGTGGGCTACGTCCTGCCCATCGCCTGGGACTGGGATACCAGTGCATGGAAGAGCGGCGCCTGGGCGTTCCGCCGTGGCCGCCTCTACCTGATCCCCGGCGACTCGCCGATGGGGCTGCGCCTGCCCCTGGATAGCCTGCCCTGGGTGGCGGAAGAAAAACGCGACCCGACCTGGCCGTTGGACATGTTCGCGCCGCGCGGCAAGCTCCCGGATCCCTATGGCGAGATCGCCCGACGCTTTTCCGAATTCCAACCGGAAGTGACCGCGCATCCAGAAATCCAGGCGCAGGCGGCGGCGGACATACAAATCCCCCCACTCCCCGCATTGAAGGGGGAAATCAAGGTCATCCATACCGCACTGTGCGTGGAAGCGCGCGGCGGCGTGGTGCGCATCTTCATGCCGCCCCTGACTACGCTGGAACACTACCTCGAACTCACCGCGGCCATCGAACAGGTCGCCGCACTGCTGGAGACCCCGGTGATCCTGGAAGGCTACGAGCCGCCGCGCGACTGGCGCTTGCAACGCCTCATGGTCACCCCCGACCCGGGCGTCATCGAAGTCAACATCCACCCCGCCAGCAACTGGGAAGACCTCGTCGAGAACACCCGCATCCTCTACGAGGAAGCCCGCCTGGCGCGGCTGACCACGGAAAAATTCATGCTCGACGGACGCCACACCGGCACCGGCGGCGGCAACCACGTCACCCTCGGGGGGGCAGCACCCGCCGACAGTCCGATGTTGCGCCGCCCCGACCTGGTGATGAGCCTGGTCACCTACTGGCAGCACCACCCCGGCCTGTCCTACCTGTTTTCCGGCATGTTCATCGGCCCCACCAGCCAGGCGCCGCGCGTCGACGAGGGACGCGACGAGAAACTCTACGAACTGGAAATCGCCTTCCAGCAGATGCCGGCGGGCGAAACCAACCAGCTCTGGCTGGTCGACAGGCTGTTGCGCAACCTTTTGGTGGACCTCACCGGCAACACGCACCGCTCCGAGTTTTCCATCGACAAGCTCTACTCGCCGGACAGTCCGAGCGGGCGCCAGGGCCTAGTGGAGTTCCGCGGCTTCGAGATGCCGCCGCACGAGCGCATGAGCGCGGCACAGATGCTGCTCCTGCGCATCCTGGTGGCGCGCTTCTGGGACCGACCCTACCGCCACCGCCTGGTGCGCTGGGGCACACAACTGCACGACCGCTTCATGCTGCCGCACCATGTGCGTGCCGACTTGCTCGACGTGGTGCGCGACATCCAGGAATCGGGCTATCCCTTCCAGGCGGACTGGCTCGACCCCTTCATCGAATTCCGTTTCCCACGCGTGGGCACGGTGAAGATCGACGACATCGAAATCGAATTGAGGACCGCCATCGAGCCCTGGCATGTACTGGGAGAGGAACTCAGCAGTGTCGGCACCGCCCGTTTCGTGGACTCCTCGGTGGAGCGCGTCCAGGTACGGCTGACGGGGCTCACCGACAGCCGCTACGTGGTCGCCTGCAACGGCCGGCGCGTGCCGCTGCGTTCGACCGGACGCCATGGCGAATACGTCGCCGGCATCCGCTACCGCGCCTGGCAACCGCCTTCCGCCTTGCATCCCACCATAGGTGTGCACAGTCCCCTGGTCATCGACCTGATCGACACCTGGACCGGCAAGGCCGTCGGCGGCTGCACCTACCATGTCAGCCACCCGGGCGGGCTCAGCTACGACGTGTTCCCGATCAACGCGAATGAAGCCGAGTCGCGCCGGGTCAACCGTTTCCAGGACTGGAACCACACGCCAGGACCCGTCGCAGTGCCCCCGGATCTGGCCCGGTTGGCGGAATTCTTCCCCAAGGGCAGCGGCTTGCGGCCGATGGCACCCCCGCCGGAGGAACCTACGCACGAGTATCCCTACACCCTGGATCTGCGCAGAAGGCCGGAGTGAGTGTTGCCCAGTAGCGCTGACAGCGCTACGAAAGCACGCCAGTTGGGTAGTATTCGCGGATGAATCGACTTCTCAGCGTCTGCGCCGACTACCGCCCACTCCTCGGCGCCTGGGACGAGATGTGGGACGCGGAGGCCGGTGTGCGCCCGCATTGGACGCACCTGGTCGATGGCTTGAACCGGCTCGGGTCGCACGAGTGGGTGGAGCGCGGCCAGCGGATCGGCCGCCTGCTGCGCGAGAACGGGGTCACCTACCACGTCTACGACGACCCGCGCGGCTATAGCCGCACCTGGGAACTCGATCCGATTCCTCTGGTGCTCGATGGCGGCGAATGGCTGTCCATTGCCGCCGGGCTGGAACAGCGCGCGCGCCTGCTCGACCTGATCCTGCGCGATCTGTACGGCAACCAGACCACGCTCAAACGCGGCCTGTTGCCGCCGGAACTGATCTACGCCCACGCGGGCTATCTGCGCCCCATGCTGGGCGCCCTGCCCGACCGCAGGCAGCTGCTGCTCTATGCTGCGGACATCGCGCGCGGGCCGGATGGCCGGGTGTGGGTGACTGCGGACCGCACGCAATCGCCCTCCGGTTTCGGCTATGCCCTGGAAAACCGAGCGGTGATGGCGCGCAGCTTCCCGGAACTCCTCGAGGACTCCGGCGTGGCCAAGCTCACGCACTGGCTGGAAGCGATGCAAGCCACACTCGCCGGTTTGTCACCCGGGGGGGACGAACATCCCCATGTCGTGGTGCTCACCCCCGGCCCGGCCAACGAGACCTATTTCGAACATGCTTATCTGGCCGCGCGCCTGGGCTACACCCTGGCCCAGGGCGACGATCTCACCGTGCGCGAGGGCCGCGTCTGGCTGAAAGCGGTCTCCGGCCTGAAGCCGGTGGACGTGATCCTGCGCCGTGTCGACGAGGCCTGGTGCGACCCGCTGGAACTGCGGCAGGATTCGCGCCTGGGGACGGCCGGCCTGATCGAAGCCCTGCGGCGCGGCACGGTGGCGATGGCCAACCCGCCCGGTTCCGGGTTGCTGGAAAACCCGGCGCTGCTGCCCTTCCTGCCGATGCTGGCGCGGGCGCTCCTGGGGGAGGAGTTGAAGCTGGCGACCGCGGCGACCTGGTGGTGCGGACAGGAGAAGGAATGCGAGTACGTGCTGGCCAACCTGCCCGGCCTGGTGCTCAAACCCATCGCCCGCGGCCAGAGCAACGAAATCGTGCTGGGCGCGGCCCTGGACCGCAAGCAACTGGCTGCCTGGCGCGAACGCATCCGCGCCCGCCCACATCTCTATGTCGGCCAGCAGCCGTTGGCCTTGTCCAGTGTCCCGGCGCTGCATGAACAGCGGATGGCGCCGCTGCACATGAGCTTGCGCACCTTCCTGGTCAGCCATGGCGAGGGCTATGCCACACTGCCCGGAGGCCTTACCCGCTGCGGCAGCGCGGCCTTGCTCTCCGGCCAGAGCGGCGCCCTGTCGAAAGACACCTGGGTCACACCGGGGCCGCCCAAGCCACTTTCCAGGCGTCCCTTAACGCACGCAGCGGGCCGACCGGAAACGGAAATCCTCACCAGCCGCGCCGCGGACAACCTGTTCTGGGCGGGGCGTTACCTGGAACGCGCGGAGGGTGTGGCGCGTCTGCTGCGCACTGTGCTGGACGGACTCTGGGAAGAGGACATCACCCCGGGACTGGCACCGGTGTTGGAAGCCCTGATGCGTATGATCGGTCATAGCCGTTGCCACGACGCCAGCGACCCGCCCGCCGACCTGGCCTGCGAGATTCGCGACCTGCTCACCTACGAGGAACGCCCCGGTAATCTCGCCGATTCCGTGCGCGCACTGCTCGGCTGCGCCTACGGCACGCGCGAATACTGGTCGGTGGCGATCTGGCGTCTGCTGGGCCGCATCGAACGCGACTGGGGCAAACGCCCGCGCCACCGCGGCCACGGCCACGAACGCACCGACCTCTGGCTGGGGCGGCTGATCGACACCCTGGCGGGCCTGGCGGGCCTGGCCTCGGAAACCCTGCCACACGCCGACGCTTTCCGTTTCTTCGATCTGGGCCGGCGTATCGAGCGCGGCCTCTCCGCCTGCGGAGTACTCGGCAGTATCCTGGAGTCGCGACTGGCCGACGAAGCCGAGCGCGAGAGCCTGTCCCTGGTGCTCGCCAGCGCGGACAGCCTGATCACCTTCCGCCGCCGCTACCGCCGAGAGCCGTTCCTGGCGGGGGTGCTGGAACTGCTGCTCTGGGACACCGGCAGCCCACGCGCACTGGTCTACCAACTCCATACCGCGCGCCTGCACCTCGACGCGCTCGCACCGCCGCAGCAACGCTGCCAGGGAGATCGCCTGCTGCACTGCGCGGAAGAGCGTCTCAAGGCCAGTGCGAACTGTGCCGAGGATTTGTACATCGATGCCGGGGAACGCGAGCTTCTGATCCAGGTACTGAAAGAGGTGACCGGCTCGCTCAGTGGGACCTCAGACGCCATCGCCCAGACCTGGTTCACCCACGTGCAGGCTTTGCACGCCCTGAACGCGGAGTCGCTACTGCGATGAACCAGTCTCAGTCTCAAACGCAGTCTCAAACGCAAACGCAGACGCAAACGCAGACGTATTTCTCCCCCATTTTTCAGGGGGCGGCGCCCACTCGCTTCCGCATCGAACACCTCACCCGGTACCGTTACCTCAACGAAGTCGGCCTCAACTACGGAGAAGCCCGCCTGCTGCCGCGCCAGACGCCGGGACAGCGCGTGCTCTTCAGCCAGTTGGAACTCGACCCCAGGCCGGACGACTACCGGGAACGGGCGGACCCCTGGGGTAACCGGATCGCCTGGTTCATGTCGCAGCAGCCCCACCCCTCGCTCTGCGTGATCGCCCACAGCCTGATCGAGCGCCTGCCCACGCCCCTCCCGGACGACTCACCCCCTTGGGAGGAAGTGGCCGCGCGTCTGCGCGGGCCCGCCGATGCGGCCGTGGCCGCACGCGAGTTCTGCCTGGAGTCGCCGATGATCGCCGCCTCAGAGGAGGCCACGACCTACGTCGGCGCCTCCTTTACGCCGGGGCGGGGACTGCTCGAAGCCGTGGCGGATCTCAGTGCCCGCATCCGCACAGATTTCCGCTACCGTCCCAACGCCACCCAGATCGACACGCCGCTCTCCGAAGTGCTGCGGGAACGCCACGGCGTCTGCCAGGACTTCGCCCACCTCGCGTTGGCCGGTCTGCGCGGACTGGGCCTGGCCGCCCGCTACGTCAGCGGCTACCTGGAAACCATTCCGCCGGAGGGCCAACCCGCCCAGGTGGGGGCCGACGCCTCGCACGCCTGGATCGGAGTCTGGCTACCCGAATTGGGCTGGTTCGATTTCGACCCGACCAACGGCGTGGCCTGCGGCGAGGGCCACCTCACCCTCGCCTGGGGCCGCGATTACAGCGATGTCACTCCGTTCAAGGGTGTGATCCACGGCGGCGGCGCGCATACCCTGACGGTCGGCGTCACCGTCACCCGACTCGGGAACGACACGTGAAGCAGCGCAAGCTCATTCTGCTCAAGGCCGGCAGCACCTTCCCGGAAATCGCCGCCCGCCTGGGCGATTTCGACGCCTGGCTGCTCTCTGGCCTGAGCCTTCCCGCCGAGCGGGTCGAAGTCCGGGAAATCTGGCGCGACGCCCCTCTGCCGGAAATGGAAGAGTGCGCCGGCGTGATCATGAGCGGCGCCCATGCCATGCTGACCGACGCCCTGCCCTGGATGCGGCGTGCGCTGGACTGGCTGCCACGCCTGGTAGCCGCCGAAATCCCCTACCTGGGCATCTGCTTTGGCCATCAGCTACTCGCCGAGGCGATGGGTGGGGTGGTCGACTTCCATCCCGACGGCAGGGAGATCGGCTGTGTCGACATCCGGCTCCACCCCGCGGCCGCCGTCGACCGGCTGTTTTCCCACCTGCCCGCGCGCTTCCTGGCCCCGGCCGTGCATTCCCAGAGCGTACGCACGCTCCCCCCCGGCGCCATCCTGCTGGCGGGCAACGACTTCGAACCGCACCACGCCTTCCGTGTGGGTGGCCAGGCATGGGGTATCCAGTTCCACCCGGAATTCAACCGGGAACGCATGGACGCCTACGTGCACCACCTCGCATTGCAGTTACAGGCGGCCGGGCAGGATAGTGGCCAGATCCGCGCCCATCTCTGCGACATCCAGGGCGCTGCCGAACTGTTGCCGCGCTTCGCGGCGCTGGCGCGGTTCACGTGACCTGAATCAAGAATTCCCGTTTCTCCAGCGAGCAAGGGGCCACACGCGGGCATAATCGCGCGCCTTGCGACGGCGATGGTAACAAGATACCAGGACAATGTAGCCGTCACATTCCCGCGCTACGCTGCCCCACCTTGGTCGGCGAGCCCGCGCGGCCAACGACGAGATGGAGGAACAAACGATGGAAATCCACGCGCCCGCCTTGCGAGCCCGCAAGGAGCGCCGCCGCAATCTGGCGCTAAGGCAACACTTCGAAACCGCCCAGGCACTGCTCAAGCCTTTGCTGGGCGACCCCAACAACCATAATGGCACCGCCTTCTACCGGGCCATGAACACCTTGCAGAAGACTTTTCCGAATCTGTCCGTCAGCGAGATCGAAGCCCTGGTCGCCGCCGTGGTGAGGAGCGTGCAAACCCGAGCCAGCAATCCCTGACCCGCGTCATCGAAGAAGGCCCGGACCGTCCGGGACGATCCTGCTATCGTCCGTTCATGCACATACTCATCGTCAAGATGACTTCGCTGGGCGATGTCATTCACATGCTGCCGGCGCTGACCGAGGCGGCGACTCAAATTCCAGGCTTGCGCGCCGACTGGGTGGTGGAAGAAGGTTACGCCGCCATTCCCGCGTGGCATCCCGCGGTCACGCGGGTGATACCCTCGGCGTTGCGACGCTGGCGTGGCGGCCAGGGCCACCCCTGGAGAGAGATGGCGGCCTTTCGCCGCGCGATTCAGGCACGCAGATACGACCTGGTCCTGGATGCACAGGGCTTGATCAAGAGCGCGCTGGTCTCACTCCTGGCGTACGGGCCGCGCGCGGGTCTGGCCAGGGGCAGCGCCCGCGAGTCCCTGGCCTGCCTGGCCTACGCGCGGCGCTACCCGGCGCCACGCGAACTGCACGCCATCACCCGCAACCGCCTGCTCACAGCGCAGGCCCTGGGCTACCCCTGTGGGGCCGAGGCAGAACTCCGCTACGGCCTGAGCGCGCCCCCACCCTTTACCGTGACCGGCCTGGCTGCAGACTATGTGGTCTGCCTGCATGGTACCGCGCGCCCGGAAAAGGAATATCCCGAACGAGACTGGGCCCCCGTGCTGGCGAGCATCGTCGCCTCAGGCCTGGGTGTGGCCCTGCCCTGGGGAAACGCAAGGGAAAAGGCGCGCGCCGAACGACTGGCGTCGCGACTCTCCGGCGGCGTCGTATTGCCACGACTGGAGCTGCCCGAACTGGCTGGATTGATCGCCGCCGCACGCGGCGTGATCGGCGTCGACACCGGACTGATGCACCTGGCCGCGGCGTTCCAGAAGCCCGGAATCGGCCTGTATCCTGCCACCCCGCCACAACGTTACGGCGCTTACGCGGAAGCGAATGCCCCCGCCCTGGTCAACTTGTCGCTGCCGGAAGACCTGACGCCGGAATCGGTGGCACGGCGGTTCGAGCGCGACATGAGCCTGGCGCCGCGACCGGTAACGCCTTGATTTTCCAAGAGTCGGCGGGTTTCTGGACTTTTAGGTGTGATTTACGGCACAATCGCCGCCGTTTCCAACCAGCCTGCAAGCCCTCACATGCCTCGCAAGCGCACGCCGAAACAAGAGGCTGAACCCGCCGCCCGCATCCTGGTTCTGCATGGTCCCAATCTCAACCTGCTGGGTACCCGCGAGCCCAAGCATTACGGCCACCAGACCCTGAGCGAAATCGACGCCACCCTGATCGAACAGGGCACGGCCGCAGGCGTGGCTGTCGAGTGTTTTCAGAGCAATGCCGAGCACGCCCTGATCGAGCGCATACATGCCGCTCGCGGACAGGGGGTTACCTGGCTCATCATCAACCCGGCCGCATTCACGCATACCAGCGTCGCCCTGCGCGACGCCCTGGCTGCGGTGGCCCTCCCTTTCATCGAAGTACACCTGTCCAACGTCCACGCCCGCGAGGAGTTCCGCAAGCATTCGTATTTTTCCGATCTTGCGGTCGGCGTGATCTCCGGCCTGGGCGCGATGGGTTACCTGTTCGCGCTGGGCTATGCCCTCAACGCCCTGAAGGAATGAAGCTATGGATCTGCGCAAGCTCAAGAAACTGATCGACCTGGTCCAGGAATCCGGCATCGCCGAACTGGAAATCACCGAGGGCGAGGAAAAAGTCCGCATCACCCGCGCGGTGGCAGGACAAACCATCTATGCCGGTGCACCCATGATGCATCCTGGCATGATGCCCACTTACATGCCGCAGCCCGCGGCGGCGCCTGTTGCCGCGGCCGTGGTGGAACCGGCGGCCCCCGAAGGCCACGTGGTGAAGTCGCCCATGGTCGGCACCTTCTATCGCACCCCGTCGCCCAACGCCAAATCCTTTGTGGAAGTGGGCCAAACGGTCAAGACCGGCGACACGCTCTGCATCATCGAAGCCATGAAGCTCATGAACGAGATCGAGGCGGATGAAGGCGGCGTGATCAAGGCCATCCTGATCGAGAACGGTCAGCCGGTGGAATACGGTGAGCCGCTGTTCATCATTGGGTAATTTGCGCGCCATGCGTCTCGCAGCAGAACAGGCCGCAGCGATCAAATCAGGGGTCGTCGGCGCCTTCGGCGCAGAGGCCTGGGTCTGGTTGTTCGGCTCGCGCGTACGCGATGATCTATTGGGCGGCGACATCGATCTCTACGTCGAATTGCCGGCGCAGACTGAACACGTCTTCGCGCGCACCGTGCAGCTCAACGGCAGCTTGCAGATGGCCCTGGGCGAGCAGCGTATCGACATCGTCACCCATCTTGCCGGCTCGCCACTGCAACCGGTGCATCTGGCCGCCCGCGCAGAGGGAGTGCCATTGTGACGGCGGAACCGCTGCTGGCTCGCCTGGGCCAGGTGATCGGCGTACTGGATCGGGAAGCGGAATTGCTGGCCGACGTGACCCGGCGCCTGTTCGCGCACGCCCAGCCCTGCCCGGACTGGCTCATCGCCCAGATCGCCACTCCGGAAGGGGCGGATTGCCTAGAATCCTTCGTCGGCAAGTTCTCGCGCATGCAGGACAACCTGGTGGACAAATTGATATCCCTGCTGTTGCAGGCGGCAGGCGAGCAGCCCGGTGCCGCCATCGACAATCTCAACCGAATCGAGCGCTGGGGTTATCTCAGCGACGTGCCCCGCTGGCTGGGCATGCGCCGCCTGCGCAACCGGCTGGTTCATGAATACCTGGAACACACCGTCGGTCTGGCGGAGGTTCTGGGCGAAGCCCAAGCTTTCAGTCTGACCATGCGGGAGACCTACGGCGCCTTGCGCGAATTCGCGCGGCAACGCCTGGCTCTTCCACTCACGGCAACTACGAATGAGGCCACCCATGTTTGAAAAAATCCTGATCGCTAACCGCGGCGACCAGCTGCCGGTAGGCAGCGCAGCAGCGAAGCTAAATCGCCTGGCGGCGACCCGCCGCCAAGGATATTTCGCCGCGGAGGCCACCCATGTTTGAAAAAATCCTGATCGCTAACCGCGGCGAAATAGCCTTGAGGATCCAGCGCGCCTGTCGCGAGATGGGCATCAAGACCGTCGCGGTCTACTCCGAGGCGGATGCCGAGGCCAAGTATGTGCGCCTGGCGGATGAATCCGTGTGCATCGGGCCACCCCCCTCCGCGAAAAGCTATCTGCACGTCCCTGCCATCATCGCCGCCGCCGAAGTGACCGACGCCGAGGCCATCCACCCAGGCTACGGCTTTCTTTCCGAGAACGCCGGCTTCGCCGAACGGGTGGAGAGCTCGGGCTTCGTATTCATCGGCCCGCGCCCGGAAACCATCCGCCTGATGGGCGACAAGGTTTCCGCCAAGGACGCCATGAAAGCGGCCGGCGTGCCGGTGGTGCCCGGATCCGAAGGCGCGTTGGGCGACGATCCCGATGAGTGGCTGCGCATGGGACGCGACGTCGGCTACCCCGTCATCATCAAGGCCGCTGGGGGTGGCGGCGGACGCGGCATGCGCGTGGTACATACCGAAGCCCACCTCATCCAGTCGGTGCAACTGACCCAGGGCGAGGCGGCCGCGACCTTTGGCAACCCCGTGGTCTACATGGAAAAATACCTGGGCAACCCGCGCCACATCGAGATCCAGGTTCTCTCCGACTCCCACGGCAATGCCATCCACCTGGGCGAACGCGACTGCTCCATGCAGCGGCGTCACCAAAAAGTCCTGGAAGAGGCGCCGGCGCCGGGCCTGGACCCGAAAGTGCGCAACAAGATCGGCGAGCGTTGCGCCGAAGCCTGCCGCAACATCGGCTATCGCGGCGCAGGCACCTTCGAATTCCTCTACGAGGATGGCGAATTCTTCTTCATCGAGATGAATACTCGCGTTCAGGTCGAGCACCCCGTGACCGAATTGATCACCGGTGTCGATATCGTTCAGGAAAGCATCCGCATCGCCGCTGGTCTGCCCCTGGCGAACAAGCAAAAGGACATCCACTTCAAGGGCCACGCCATGGAGTGCCGCATCAATGCGGAAGACCCGACCACTTTCATGCCTTCGCCCGGCCGCATCACCCTCTACCATGCCCCGGGCGGCCCGGGTGTGCGCGTGGATTCGCACGTGTACCAGAACTACTACGTGCCGTCCCATTACGACTCCATGATCGGCAAGCTGATCACTTATGGCACCACCCGTGAACAGGCGATCGCCCGCATGCGCATCGCCCTGTCCGAGATGATCGTCGAAGGCATCAAGACGAACATCCCGCTGCACCAGGACCTGCTGGTAGACCGCACGGTACTGGAAGGCGGCTTCAGCATTCATTACCTGGAGAACAAGCTGGGAATGAACAAGCATTGATACAGACATGTGGCTATCCCTGAAACTCGCCGCGAACCAAGCCGAAGCCGAAGCCCTGGCCGATGCCCTCATGGACGCGGGCGCCCTCTCGGTTTCCATCGAAGATCGCGATGCCGGCACCGCGGCCGAATTGCCGCAATTTGGCGAACCCGGCCTGGCGGACCCGCAAGCCTGGAGTCGCAACTGGGTGGAAGCCCTGCTCGACGCCGAAGTCGAATTGCCCGCCCTGTTCGCCCGGCTGGGCCTGGCTGCCAACCACGAACACCAGGTCCTGCGCGTTGAGGAACAGGATTGGGTGCGCCTGACCCAATCCCAGTTCGAGCCTATCCCGATCTCGCCCAGGCTCTGGATCGTGCCTTCCTGGCACGACGCTCCCGACCCTGACGCGGTCACCCTGGAACTCGATCCTGGCCTGGCCTTCGGCACCGGCAGCCATGCGACCACACGCCTTTGCCTGCAATGGCTGGAAGCGCACCTGCAAAACAGCGGGGACCGAAAACCTTCCCTGCTCGATTATGGCTGCGGTTCCGGCATCCTCGCCATCGCCGCAGCCAAACTGGGTGCGGGCACGGTCGTTGGCGTGGACGTGGATGTCCAGGCAGTCACCGCCTCGCGCGACAATGCCCAGCGAAACAAGGTGGTAGCCAGCTTCTCCCTGCCTGGTGACGCCCCGGCCGGAGAGTTCGACGTGCTAGTCGCCAACATCCTCACCAATCCGCTGAAAGCGCTACTGCCCTTGCTTAGCGCCCGCGTCAGGCCGGGAGGCGCCCTGGCGCTGTCCGGCATCCTCGCCGAACAGGCCGACGAGGTCATGGCAATCTACAGCCGGCACTTCACCATGCGGCTGTGGCGCGAGTCGGAAGGCTGGGTCTGCCTGGAAGGCGTAAAAGCCGCCGGCAGCGAGTAGCGACTCGCTCCAGCGCATGCTGACTACCTGCCCCGAATGCCACACCAACTTCCGGGTCACCCAGGAACACCTGGCTTTGCGCCGCGGCTTGGTGCGATGTGGCCAATGCGGGGTGGTGTTCAATGCCTACGACAGCCTGCTGGCGGAATGGGTGGCGCCAGCGGGAGAGGAACGTCCTGAGGCGCTGCCACCCGTGACAGGTTCAAACGATAGTGCTGTGCCCCCGGCTCAGGAAAATCGTCCGAGCCGCCCCCCGGGGGGGCCAAGCCGTTCTTGGGACGGCCCGGCGAACGACTTGAGTGCTGTGCCCCCGGCTCAGGAAAATCGTCCGAGTCCTCCCAAGAGCGACTTGAAGGTACCAGAAATCCCGGCCATGGTGGAAAGGGTGGTCACACCCACCCCATTCAGGGTTCTCCCCATCCCGGCGATGGCGACGCCTGCCCCGGCCGTGGCGAAGTCCTTGCCCATACAAGATGAAACTTCGGACTCCATTCTCCTGTCCGAACTGCCGACCCGTTCATGGCAGGAGCCGCCCAGACCCGCGCGCTGGCTCCTGCCGCGCCTCGCCGCACTGCTCCTGTTCGGTTTACTTGCACTACAACTGGCTCTCATCTTGCGGGCGGACATCGCCGCCAGCTTCCCCGACACGCGCCCCATCCTCCAGGCTCTGTGCGAACCACTGGGTTGTGTGGTGCCGCTGCCGCGCCAGCTCGACAAGAAATCCATCGCGGCGTCTTCGCTGGAACACGACGCGGAAAACAAGTCGCGTGTGCGCCTGTCCCTGCTGCTCGCCAACCGCACGGGGCAAGCGCAGGCCTGGCCGCGGATCGTCCTCACCCTCACCGACATGCGCGACGATCTGGTCGCCCAGAGGGAATTCACGCCTCGGGAATACCTGGCGAAGGGCACCCGTCTGGAGGCTGGCATGGCGAACGCAGAAGAGCAGGAAATCCGCCTCGACCTGGATACCGGCACCCTCGAAGCCACCGGTTACGCGCTAGACCTAGTGTATCGCTGACCGCCCGCCCCACGAAGGGAGAGGGCGAATAATCCTAGAAACCGCAGTTGGACGAACCCGAGTGTGCGTAGCGGTCTAACCCAACTGGTGTGCTTGAACGAGGGCACAAACTTGGCCGTTCATGGGGCCTTACGAGGGTAATGGAGCGGCCAACTGCGGTTTCTAGAACAATGGCCTATAGCCCCGCCAGCGCCCGGATATGCTCGGCCACGCTGCGCCCCAGCGACGACAGGTCGTAACCGCCTTCCAGCAGTGACACGGCGCGATCCCGTGTCCCGGCCGCCGCCATCGACTGCTCCGTGATCCAGACGTAATCCGCCTCCACCAGGCCGAACTGGCCCATGTCATCCTCGCGGTGACCGTCGAAGCCGGCCGAGAAGAACAGCATGTCCGGTTTGAAGGCGGCAAGCCGCGGCAATATCCTTTCCGCGAACGCCTCGCGGTAGCGTTTTCCCGTGGTACCGGCGGGCAGCGGCACGTTGACGATGTGATCGCTTTCCGTGTCCGCGCCGCAGTAAGGGTAGAAGGGATGCTGGAAGGTGGAGCAGAGCATCACCCTGGGATCGTCCTTGAAAATATCCTCCGTGCCGTTGCCATGGTGCACGTCGAAATCGACGATGGCGACCCTTGCCAGGCCATGGGCCTCCAGCGCATGCGCGGCGGCGACGGCGACGTTGTTGAAGATGCAAAAACCCATCGCACGCTGGCGTAGCGCATGGTGGCCGGGCGGGCGGCAGGCGACGAAGGCGCTTTTCACCTCGCCGTGCAATACCCGGTCCACCGCCATCACCCCAGCGCCGGCTGCGCGATAGGCCGCTTCCAGGCTGTGCGGGTTCATCGCGGTGTCATCATCCAGGTCGACCAGGCCCTCGGTGGGCGATGCGGCCTCGACGGCGTCGATATAGGCGCAGTCATGCACCCGCGCCAGTTGCGCCCGGTGTACCAGCGGCGCCTCGTAGTACGACAGATGGTCGAACAGATGCGCCGAAAGCAGACGGTCGCCGATGGCGCCGAGCCGGGAGGGACTTTCCGGATGCTGGTGCCCCATGTCATGCAGGCGGCATTCGGGATGACTGATGTAAGCGGTGCTCATGGCGAACGGCGTGTGGAAAACCAGACGCAAATATACGCCGGGTTCATGTCCCGGTAACGCCGGTGGGACTATCATCGGTACCATTCTCAAGCATGCCCGCCAGTAAACCCGATTGATACGACTCTGGCCACCGATCACCACATACCGCCAACTACCCGCCTGATACTCATGTCACAGCATTATCTCCATCCCCTCTTCATGCCCCGTTCCGTCGTCGTCTTCGGCGCCAGTGAAAAAGAAAGTTCGGTCGCGGGCATACTCTTCCGCAACCTGCGCAAGTCCGGTTTCACCGGCCAGGTTTACCCGATCAACCCCAAGCACGATCAGCTCTATGGTGAGCGCTGTTATGCCTCGGCCGACGACTTGCCGGCAACACCAGAACTGGCCCTGATCGCCACGCCGGCGCCGACCATTCCCGGCATTCTGGAAGCCTGCGGTGCCCGCGGCATCCGCCACGCGGTGGTGCTCTCCGCCGGCTTCCGTGAAATTGGGCCCGCCGGCGTGGCGCTGGAAGAAGCCGTGCAGGCGGCGGCGAAGAAGCATGGCATCCGCTTCATCGGCCCCAACTGCCTGGGCGTGCAGCGTCCAGGCATAGGCTTCAACGCCACCTTCAGCCAGGGCGCCACGTTGTCCGGCGACCTCGCACTGGTCTCGCAATCCGGCGCCCTGTGCACGGCCATGCTGGACTGGGCGGAATCGAACGGGATCGGCTTCTCCAGCGTGATATCCACGGGCGCCTCGGCCGATCTGGATTTCGGCGAGATCCTCGACTACCTGGCTTACGACCCCGCGACCCGCGGCATCCTCATGTATATCGAGGGCATCCGCGATGCCCGCGGCTTCATGAGCGCGCTGCGCGCCACTGCGAGAGTCAAACCAGTGGTGCTGGTGAAGGTGGGACGCCATGAAGCCGGCTCAAAGGCGGTGGCCTCGCACACCGGCGCCCTGGTCGGTTCCGACGATGTCTTCGACGCCCTGGTGCGACGCGCCGGCGTGGTGCGAGTGGGCAGCATTCTGCAATTGTTCGCCTCCGCGCGCGCGCTGTCCTCGCACATCAAGCCTTCCGGCGGACGCCTCAGCATCGTCACCAACGGCGGCGGGCCTGGCGTGATGGCGACCGATCGAGCGGTCGACCTGGGCGTGGAACTGGCGGCATTGAGCCCAGAGACCTTGCTCCGGCTCAACGCCGCCCTGCCGCCGACCTGGTCGCACAGCAACCCCGTGGACATCATCGGTGACGCCGCCGCCGACCGCTACCAGGCGGCGATGGAAGCCTGCCTGGATGACCCGAAGGTCGATGGCGTGCTGGTGATGCTCACTCCCCAGGCCATGACCCGACCCACCGAGGCCGCCGAGGCAGTAGTCGAGGTCGCCAAGAAATCCAGCAAGCCGGTGATCGCCTGCTGGATGGGCGAGGCCCAGGTCGCGGAGGGCCGGCGACGCTTCGAGGCCGCCGGCATTCCCTGCTTCACCACGCCGGAGCCGGCGGTGGAAGTGTTCTCCTATCTCTCTGCCTACTATGAAAACCAGCGTCTGCTGATGCAGACCCCCGGCCCCATCGCCAAGGGAACCGCTCCGGACATCGAGGGTGCGCGCCTGATCCTGGAATCCGCGCTGTCGCAAGGCCGCAAGGTGTTGACCGAAGTGGAATCGAAGGCACTGCTCTCGGCCTTCCGCATCCCGGTGGCGCAGACGCTGATCGCGCGCGAACCCACCGAGGCCATGTTGATGGCGCAACAAATGGGGTTCCCGGTCGCGATGAAGATCAATTCGCAGACGATCAGCCACAAATCCGACGTCGGCGGCGTGCGCCTGGGGCTGTCCAGCGGCCATGCCGTGCGCTCCGCCTTCACCAGCATGCTCGCGGAAGTGCGTAGCCGCTGCCCGGACGCCAAACTGGACGGCGTGGTGATCGAACCCATGCTGGAGCGTCCGAATGCGCGCGAGGTATTGGTCGGCGTCACCAGCGACCCGGTACTCGGGCCAGTCATCGTCTTCGGCACCGGCGGCGTCGACGTGGAAGCCGCGCAAGATCGTGCCGTCACCCTGCCGCCGCTGAACAGCTTCCTGGTGCGCGACCTGATCAATCGCACCCGCGTCGTCAAGCTGCTGGGAGAGTACCGCAGCCGCCCGGCCGCCGATCTCGACGCGCTGGAACAGGTACTGCTGCGGGTTTCTGAAATGGTCTGCGAACTGCCCTGGATCAAGGAGTTGGACATCAATCCGCTCCTGGTCGATGAACACGGCGCCCTCGCCCTGGATGCCCGCGTCGTCATCGGCCCGCGCGTATCCAGCGCCGATCGATACGCGCACATGGCCATCCACCCTTACCCGGCGCACCTGGTCACCACCTGGCAGTTGCCCAACGGGATCGACGTCGTCATCCGCCCGATCCGCCCCGAGGACGCGGAACTGACCCAGAGTTTCGTGCGCAGTCTGTCCGAGGAAACCAAGTACTTCCGCTACATGGACGCCGTGCGCGAACTGTCGCAAGCCATGCTGGTGCGCTTCACGCAAATCGACTACGACCGCGAAATGGCGCTCCTGGCGGTGACCACCGTGAATGGCAGGGAATTGGAACTAGGCGTGGCGCGTTACGCCATCAACGCCGATGGAGAATCCTGCGAATTCGCCGTGGTGGTCAGCGATCAGTGGCAGAAACAGGGCATCGCCCACAAGCTCATGGACGTGCTGATGGACGTGGCGCGCTCCAATGGCCTGAGGATGATGGACGGCGAAGTCTTGAAGACCAATCGCCGCATGGTCAAGCTGGCCGAGGGTCTGGGCTTCAAGGTCGAGGCGCACCGGGAGGACGAAACCGTGCGCTACGTCTCGCGGAAGCTGTAGCAGGAAAGTCGCGGCGGCCTCGCCGCGACTGCGTTACTTCAAGGCGTTGCCGACCACCTCGGCGACGTCCTTCGCCAGGCCCGCGCAGGCCGCGATCCTCTCCAGCGCAGTCCTGGCGTGGGCCTGGCGCAGGGCGTCGAACTGGCGCCAGCGGTCGAACGCGCGCGCCAGACGCGAAGCCACTTGCGGGTTCATCGCCTGCAACGAGAGGATGACATCGGCCGCCAAGCGGTAGCCGCTGCCGTCCGCGGCGTGGAAGTGGCGCGGGTTGGCACTACAGAAATTACGCACCAGGGCATAGACCTTGTTGGGGTTCTTCAGGTCGAAGGCCGGGTGCCGCATCAGTTCCCGCACCCGCACCGGGGTATCGGCCAGCCGCGAACCCGATTGCACCTGCAACCACTTGTCGACTACCAGGGCTTCGTCCCGCCAGCGCGCGTAGAAGGACGCAAGCGCGGTCTCGCGTTCGGGCAGATCGAGATTGGCGAGGATGGCCAGTGCCGCGATCACATCGGTCATGTTGCCGCCGTGTTCGCATTGGGCCAGCAGACGCGGCAAGACCGAGTCGCGCAGTTCGGCCTCGTCACATTCGCCAAGATAGCCCAGGCAAGCGTTGCGCAAGGCGCGCCGACCGACCTGAGCGCCCTCCGGGGCGTAGGCTTCGCCGGGTGCCAGCGCGACCCACAGGGCTTCGAAAAGAGTCCGCAGCCGCGTGGCGAGGTGGCGACGCAACTGGAGTCGGGTGTTGTATATGACATCCGGGTCGATGACCCGACCCAGTCCTGCCATCTCCTCGGCCAGGACCTGTTCCGCGGGCAAGGCCAGTGCCTCGGCGATCAGAGCGGGGTCGCTGCCCGGTTTCAGCCCGGCTTCGAGCACGCGAGCATACGCCGCGACGAAGGCATCGGAAATCCAGGCCCCCCCCCGGCCCTCGTCTGCGATGCCAGCGAGCAGGACTCGGGTCGCCAGGCGCTGGCCCGCATCCCAACGGTTGAACGCATCGGCGTCGTGCGCCATCAGATGGGCGAGCTCGGCATCCGTCTGTGCAAAATCGAGATGCACGGGCGCGGAAAAATCGCGCAGCAGCGAGGCGACGGGTGCGGCCGGAACGTCCTCGAAAACGAAGGTTTGGGTCGCCTCGATCAAGGAAAGCACGCGTGTGCCCCCCAGTGGCTCGAGCTCTCCGGCCAGGCGCAGCGGCGCATCCGTGCCATCGGGCAGCACCAGGCCGACGGCGACCGGGAGGTGTAGCGGGCCGGTGTCGATCACCACACCGGCTGCTTCGAGGCGCGCCTCGTAAGCCGTCGGGGTGAGAGATTGCGCCAGCGTCAGGGTGTAGCGCCGGCTCACCGCATCCCAATGCCCGTGGGCCTTCAGGCGCGGCGTACCAGCACGCGCATACCAGCGGCGGAACTGGCCCAGATCGACGCTGGATGCGTCCTGCATGGCGGCGACGAAGTCCTCGCAAGTGACGGCCTGGCCATCGTGGCGCCGAAAATACAGGTCCGTGCCGGCGCGGAAGCCGTCTCGGCCGAGCAGCGTGTGGATCATGCGCACGACCTCCGCACCCTTGGAATACACCGTGGCGGTGTAGAAGTTGTTGATCTCGGAGTAGGAGGCCGGGCGGATCGGGTGCGCCATGGGCCCCGCGTCCTCGGGAAACTGGCCGATGCGCAGGCCGCGCACTTCCTGGATGCGGGTGACCGCGCGCGAGTGCGTGTCGGCGCCGAACTCCTGATCGCGAAACACGGTGAGGCCTTCCTTGAGCGAGAGCTGGAACCAGTCGCGGCAGGTGACGCGGTTGCCGGTCCAGTTGTGGAAGTACTCGTGGGCGACGACGCGGTCGATGTTCTGGTAGTCGGCGTCGCTCGCGGTGTCCGGGCGGGCCAGCACATACTTGGTGTTGAATATGTTGAGGCCTTTGTTCTCCATGGCGCCCATGTTGAAGTCGCCGACAGCGACGATCATGTAGTGGTCGAGGTCCATTTCCAGGCCGAATCGCACCTCGTCCCAGCGCATCGCCTTCTTCAGCGCAGCCATGGCGTGGCCGCACTGGTCGAGCTTGCCAGGCTCGACATACACCGCCAGGCGGACGCTACGTCCCGACTGCGTCACGAAACGGTCTTCCAGCACATCCAGTTTGGCGGCGACCAGGGCGAAGAGGTAGGCCGGCTTGGCGAACGGGTCTACCCAGCGCGCCCAATGGCGTGAGACATCGTCCGCACTGAGGCCGGAAGCGACCAGGTTGCCGTTGCTGAGAAGTTGCGGAAAACGCTCAATACTGGCTTCGATCGTGCAGCTATAACGCGCCATCACGTCGGGCCGGTCCGGGAAATACGTGATGCGGCGAAATCCTTCGGCCTCACACTGGGAGAAGTACCCGTCCTTGGAACGGAACAAACCGGAGAGCTGGGTGTTGCCATCCGGCTCGATGTTCACCACCGTTTCCAACAGGAAGGCGACAGGCAGCGCGGTCGAGTCCGCGCCGAAGATGACGAGCTTGGCATCGCTCAGGATGTAGCGATCGGCTGCCAACTCCACCCCATCCAGGCGAATTTCTCGCAAGCTGAGCGCCTCGCCATGCAGCACGAGCGCGCCGTCGATACCCACGGGATTACGTCTGCAGGCGAGCCGCGCGCGCACCTCGGCGTGCCCCTCATGGATCGAAACATGGAGGTCGAGCGTATCGACCAGCCAGGCGGGGAGCGTGTAATCCTTGAGGTAGATGGCGTTCGGAGCTTCGGTGGACATGACTCATTCCTGAAATAGTTTCATTGCAGTGACCGGCGAAAATCAGTGCGCGGGCATATCCTCGATGCCATGTCGCGGCTACCGGATTTCGAAGCCGGTCATGGGCGGCAAGGTTCGGCGTGGGACGGGACCGGCGGCGATGCGCGGGGCCGGATTATCGCCTGGAGAAACGCCGTATCAGGACATGATTCGCCGTCTGAAGGCAGCGCGGTGGAATCCAGGAATGCGCCCGGTTGGAAATTCGCCGCGAGCGGTCTACCCCATCAGGACGGCATAGGCCTGGCGCAGCAACTCCAGTTCGACCGGCGCGCAGCCGCGTGCCTCGGTGATGGCGATGAACTTGCCACCCAATCTTTCAGCCGCGTCGAACGGTGGGTCGATACCGGTGAAGGTGGCCAGTCGCACCTGGATCAGGGCGTCGGGAGTCTCCACACTGGCGTTGAATTCCGGCTCCAACGCCAATCCTCCGCTATCCAGGCCGAGTCTGGCCTCGGCACTGCGTAGATACAGTGTGGGATGCAATTCGACCCGGTTGAGCGGCGCCACTTCGAGTACCGAAGCCAGTGTCGGTAGCGCCTGGAATGCGCACAGACCATGCGCAAAGCGCACCCAGCGCACGCGCGCGCTGGTCTTCTGCTTGTGCGCCAGCAGCAGGCGCATGTTCGCGGGAAAGGAGGGCGTCATACCGCGGCCAGCAATCTTGGCTCCGCCTTCACCACACCATCGCGGCCCCAGACCGTGACGGCTTCAATGAACCAGGCCGGGTTTCCCGGGTGCGGCACGAGCAGGTCGAATTCACCGTGGAAGCTGCCGTCACTGTTGAGGATCAGGCTGCCGCATTTCTGGGCGTGCGTGTCACGCCAGACGCCCACATAGCCTGGCAGGCCGTTGGACTGGTCGATGACGCGAGTGAACACGGCTTCATCCAGTCGGACCGAGGGCGCCTTGCCGCCGGCGTAGAGCCGGGCTTCCTCCTCCAGCACCAAACAGAGCCTGACGCACAGTTCGACCAGCGCCTCGGGCAGAACGGTAGCATTACCAGGTGTCATCACCAGAGATCGGCCGGAACCTTCAGGCGCTCTACCGGCTGACCGCCGAGGAGGTGTTCGTCGAAGATCGCGCTGACATCTTCTTTCTTGACTTGGCCATACAGGATGCCTTCCGGGTAGACCAGCACGTTGCTGCCAGTGCCGCACGGGCCGAGGCAGCCGGTGGTGGTGATGGCGACCAAGTCGTTGCACTGGCGCTGCTGGAACTGGTAGAGAAATTCGTCGAGCACTTCGCGGCAGCCTTTTTCGGCGCAGGAACTGCGTGGGTGGCCAGGAGGGCGGGCCTGGCCGCAGATGAAGACGTGTTTGAGTGGACGGGGCATGAGGTCGGGCGCGTTAATTATATCGAAACCGGCAGAGCTTGATGGGTATGGCAACCCTTGGGGCAGACTCGGGCGCAGGAGCCGCAGCCGATGCAATCCTGCATGTTCTTCAGCGACATCACGCTCATCTGATCTTCGTCGAGGTCTTCGTCCATTTCGTCTTCGTCGCGCTCCACCAGCTCGAACACATCGCGCGGGCAGACCTTGTAACAGCGGCCACAGCCGATGCAGATCTTCTGGTCCAGAGCGACTACAAAGGTCGGGTTGTAGGGCGTGCCGCCCCGAGTCAATGCGACGTAGGCCGTGGCGTCCATCACGCGTCTCCTTTCTGTACTGACGCGAGGTGGGCACTGGCGTCATTCCAGGCCTTGCAGGCGTCAAATGTGGATTGGGCAATCTCGGGAATTTCCAGATAACCGGCCGGTAACTTGTCTTCCACCAGATCATGCAATCGGGAAGCCCATTCGCTGGAAATGCGTTTGAGTCTCTTGACCTCGCGGTCGAGTGCCTTCAGTTCGTCGTCGGTCATTTCAGACTCCAATGGCGCGATGAAAGAGGGGATACCCGGCCTCCATCACAACCCCGCCACTTCCGGGTATTTGCCGATGATTTCCAGCGCCACCGCCAGGAACTTGTCGGCCTCGTCCTTCATCTTCGAGAAGCTGTCGTAGCCGTAACGATGGACGTCCCGCACAGTACGGTCCATCACCACCAGTTTGCCGACGGTGATCAGCGCGCGGCCAAAGCCCTCGTGGGTGATATTGAGCATGGGCACGGCGATCTGGCCGCATTCCTTCTCGATCAACACGGCAATGCCGTTGTAGAAAGCCTTTACTCGCGACAGGGTTTGTTCGTCCGGGTCGCCGATCACCGGGATCTGGCGGCGCTGTTCCTTGGTGACGATGTAGGGTGCCAGGATGCGTTCCACACTCCAGCCGTCGTAGGTGCCGTAGCTGTCGATGGCGCGTGTCTGCCTGAGCATTTCCTTGATGAAATCGGTTTCCATGATGGGGGCGTGCTGGGTGTCCATGACTGGGATTTCGTTCATGTGGTACTCCTGGTGGATGAAAGGGGACGTGCCTGGATGCGCGGCTTCGGCGCCAGCAGGCGGGCGCAGCCCAGGCCGATGCCCAGGCCGAGCAGGGCTGCCAGTGCGCAGGCAAGATCGTCCGCGCCGAGCGTGTCGGCGATGGCCGCGGCGGCGACGGCCAGGACCGCGGGCAGCAGATAGGCGAACAGACCGGCGCGCAGCAATTCGGCCGCGTCGATGCTGACCAACAATTCGTCACCCGGCTGGGCATCGAATTCGGCGCGTTCGATACGCAGATCGGGGCGGCGGTTCGACATGAACTTTCCCAGCCCGGAGAGGCCGCAGACGGATTGCGACTTGCATGCGCCGCAACCGGATTCCTCGCTGGCCGCCACCCAGGCCATGCCGGTAGCGACGGCGGTGACACGGACTCGAGTCTCGATCATTCCGACCACTCCTCGGTCGCCATCGCCGCGAAGCGGTCGCTATCCTTGCCCTGCAAGCCCTTGACCAACCAGGCGGGTGGCGCGTTCTTCGAGCGCAGGCCACGCAGCAAGGTGGCTATGACCGTGCCTTCCTCGACCTTCATAGGCTGGATACCCGCGGCCAGCAACTGCTTGATCGCCGATGCGCCGACCGCGTTGCAATACACCGCGGCACAGCCTTCCAGCAGCGCGATCTTGCCGGCCAGTTTGCCCTCGTGACCGTCCATGACTGCATCGCTATCGTGAAACTCCGCCACTTCCACCAGACAGGCGTCCTCTTCGGCCCCCTCGCCTGCTGGCAACTGGTAGATGCAGAACGCTTCGGCGGCACCGAAATGCTGGTTCACGACGCTGCGGTCGGAACTGGCGAAGGCGATCTTCACGCGCTCTTTCATGGCAGCGGCCCTTTCAGTGGAGTGGACGAGTTTCAGGTGTCGCATCTGCGGCCTCTCCGGGACGGCTGGCATAGATGGAACGGTAGGTGGCGACGTCATGATGGCCGTGCTCCACGATCAGATTGGCGAGGTCGAACAGGGTCTGGCGCGTGCCGCGATACCCCACCCACAATTTCTGATACCCGCCGATCAGGTCATATTGCGGAAACCCTGCGCGCAACAAAGGCACGCCCAGCCGCCGCGCACTATCGAGGGCGTGGGAATTGCTGATCACCAGGTCGACGCCGTGTTCGACCGCGGCCAGTTCCAGGTCTTCCAGATCGCCCAGTTTCACCTGTGCCGCGGCCACAAGCTCCAGGATCGGCGCTTTCGCCGGGGCCACAGCGGCGGTCACTTCGCAGCCCATGGCACTGACCAGTTCCGCCAGCGCATAGAGCAAGTCGGGATCGGCCGCAATGGCGACGCGGGCGAAACCGAGCATGAAATGGGTATCCACCATCGCGTCCTGTAATTGCGCGCGCTGACGTTCGATTTTCTCTGGTACCGGCTGGCCGCTGATCTCAGCCAGGGCGGCGACGAAGGCATCCATCGCTTCCAGACCCATCAGCGTGGTGAAGCGATAATCGGGCACACCGCTGCGCGCCTTCAGCAAGTCGGCCGCGGGGTGGAGCGAGGCGCCGACGACCAGGGTGGCAGCCGCTTCGCCCAGCGTGGCGACCGCCGCAACCGGAGTCCCGCCCAGCGTCACCGGGCTGGGATCCTCGTCGCCGAGATGGCCGTCGAGCGAATCGGCCAGATCGGGAAAAACCACGGGATGCAGGCCGAAGGCCTCGACCACTTCCTTGATGTGCTCCAGGTCGCCCGGGGTGAGCATCGAGGCGGCCAGCACGTTGACTCGTTTCGTGGAGGCAGCCCCTGCCGCGATCGTGTCCGCGGCATACGCGGCCGGGGCCACAGGCACCAGCACGTCGATCATCGCCTTCACCGCGAGCGCATAGCCCGACTCCAGGCAGCCGGCGAAATCCGGGGTATTCACCGCGATCACCGGGATTGCGCCGAACTCCGGGTGCTGGGCGCGAAAAAGGCTCACCAGGCCGTGGATATCCGTGCCCTGGGTTTCCGACAGCCCTGTGGTTGGCAAGCCGATCAAGGCCGGCCGGTTCTTCTCGGCCAGGGTCAGCAAACCCTGGATCACGTTGTCATCGGCATTCATCACCGTGGAAACCTGATCCATCGCCGTCGTCTGCAAGGGAATCGGTTCGCGAAAATGGCGCACGAAGAACACCTTGCCGAACGCCGTACACCCCTGCGAGCCATGCAGCATCGGTACCGCCCCGTTGACGCCGAGGAAGGCCAGCGACGCGCCCACCGGCTGACTGACTTTCAGCGGATTGACAGCAAGCGCCTTGTTTCGTTTGATGATCTCGGCCATGAGAAGGAGAGCGACGATGGAGGATGTGTACCCTTCCGCAATCCGCATGCCAGAAATAAATTCACTATAATTCAACAACTTATATAGTCAAACGGTTGTCGCAAAGCCGACAAGCCATGGGGGTGGGTGTCGACGCCCGACAATCCACGGACGTGGCTGCATGACGTTCACGCCTACGCGAATCACGGCGACACCCCAGGACCGTGGTAAAAAATGGATTACAGGGTAAACACTACACAATAAGGGAAATACCTAGGTTTTTAAGGCTATACAATGGAACCCTCCGAACCATGACAGAAGGCCACAAGCATGCTCTCCCAACCCCTTCCCCGACTTCTGTTCGCGCTCATGCTCGCCACGCCTCTGGCCGGCTGCTTCGACGTGAGCCCGGAACAACGCATCGCGGTCGCCAGGCAGGCGCTACAAAAATCCGATACGAAGGCCGCGATCATCGAACTGAAGAGCGCGCTACAGAAGGTGCCTGGCAGTGCCGATGCCCGCCTCTTGCTGGGCCAGGCGTTCCTGGCCGCGGGACAGTGGCCGAATTGCGAAACGGAGTTACGCAAGGCGATGCAACTTGGCGCGCCGGCGGATCAAGTCCTGCCCGACCTGGCACGCGCCCTGGTCAAACAAGGCAAATTCCAGGAAGTCGTCAAACTGGCGATTCCCGGTGCGGGAGTCGCCTCTCAGTCGCTTGCCGCGATCCAGGCCGAAAAAGCCAACGCCTACCTGGGACTGAGCCAGCCGGCACAAGCCGCGGCCATGGTAGAACAAGGGGAAAAGGCGCTGGCTGCGGTTGGAGGCAATAGTTACTCCAATGATCTGCAACTAGCCAAGGTTCGGATAGCTCTCGTCAACCAGCAAGCTGCTCAAGCCACGGCGCTGCTGGACACCGCCTTGCAGCATGATGCGAAATCTGTCGCCGCGCTCTACATGAAGGCGAGGATGCTGCTCGGCGCGGGCAAAACGGCGGAAGCGCTGACGATCTATCGGCGCATCCTCGCAACCAAGCCGGACGAAGTCGCGTCAAATTTGGCCATCTATGACATCCAGCTGCGCGGCAATGATATGGCCGCGGCGGAGGCGGCCCTACAGGCCGCGGAAAAAACCGCTCCCAACAACCCGATGGTCAGGTACGCACGCGGGAACCTGGAACTCCGGCGCGGCCACCTGGAAAAAGCGAGCAGCGTGCTACTCGATGTGCTGCGCGTCGCCCCGAATCATCTGCCATCGGTCCTGGCCTATGCCAGGGCCAGCTATGGCCTGGGCCACTACGATCAGAGCATGAAGAACGCGGGCATCGTGCTCGGGGCCGCGCCCGACAATCTCATCGCCGCCAAAATACTCGCTGGCAGCCAATTGAAGGTCGGCGAATTCAAGGCCGCGTTGAATACTCTGGCCCCTCTCCTCGCCAAGCACCCTGACGACGTCAAACTGCTCGCCCTGGGCGGTGAGGCCTATCTCCAGGCCAAGGACTACAACAAGGCCATGAGCTATCTGGACAAGGCCGCCGAACTGGACCCGGAAAGTGCCGCCATCAAGACCAGTCAGGCGGCGAACCATCTGGCCGCGGGGAATACCAGCGAGGCCATGACCGACCTGGAGTCCGCCGCCAGGCTAAGCGAAAAACCCGGCCAGGTGGATTTTGCGCTGGTGATGTTGCACATGAAGGACAAGCAATACGACCGGGCACTCCAGGCGATTGCAAACCTGGAAAAGAAACTGCCCAGCAACCCCGTCACCCACAACCTCCGTGCCGCCGCCCTGCTGGGAAAACAGGATCTGGCCGGGGCCCGCAAGGAACTGGAACGGGCGCTGGCTCTCCAGCCCGGCTTTCTTCCCGCCGCCATCAACCTGGCCCGCATGGACGTGCAGAATCACCAACCCGATGCCGCCCGTAGGCGCTTCGAGTCCGTGCTGGCAGTGGACAAGAACAACGTGAATGCCATGCTGGCGCTGGCCGACCTGGCCACGGTCGGCAAAAAAGAGAATGACGCGGTTGCCTGGCTGGAAAAGGCCGCCAAGGCCGACCCCAAGGCACTCCTGGCCTATGCCGGGCTGATTCGTCATGATCTGGCCAGGAAGAATAATGCCCAGGCGCTGGCCCGTGCAAGGCAGGCCAGCAATGCCAATCCGGAGAGCCTCCCTGCCATGGATCTGCTAGGAGCCACGCAACTGGACATCGGCGACAAGGATGCCGCCATCCGCACCTACACGCGCATGGCTCAACTAGCGCCACAATCGCCCCAGGCCTATCGACTCCTGGCCGCTGCCCAGATCGCCAGCAAGCAACTCGGCGCTGCGCGCGAGAGCTTGCAGACGGCGCTCAGGCTCAAGCCGGACTTCCTCGAGGCCAAGGATGCGTTGATGCGGCTGGATCTGGCCGATAACCAACCCGATGGCGCGCTCGGCATTGCCCATCAGATCCAGGGCCAGCAACCCAGGTCACCGCTCGGCTTCGACCGCGAAGCGGACATCCAGTCCTCACAGAAACACTATCCTCAAGCCATCAAGGCCTACAAACAGGCGCTGGATCGTGGCGCGCCCACGGCCAGTCTGATCAAGCTCCTCGGAACCATGAGTGCCTCGGGCGACAGGCAAGGTGCGGACCGTTTCCTGGCGGCATGGGTCAAGCAATACCCCAACGACCATGCAGCCCGTTCCTACGCGGCCGGCCTGTATCTGCTCGGCGGCAGGGACAAGGAGGCCATCGCCCAATATGAGGCATTGAAGCGCTTCAATCCTGACGATCCCTCTGTCCTCAACAATCTTGCGATTCTTTATCAACGGGAAATGGATTCCCGTGCACTGGCTACGGCCGAACAGGCACTGAAACTGGCCCCGGAGAACGCGGCCGTGTTGGACACCCTGGGGTGGATCCTGGTGGAACAGGGTCAATTCAAGAGCGGCCTGGACTTGCTTGAGAAAGCGGTAACCAAGGCGCCCAAGGCTGGCAGCACCCAGTATCACCTTGCCCTAGCTCTGGCACGTTCCGGCAACAAGGTCGAGGCAAAAAGGCGGCTCAACCAGTTAGCCAGTTCCGGCCTGCGATTTCCCGAACTCGAAGCGGCGAGGGAAATTCTCAAGAGTCTATGAATATCACCTCCAGAAACCCTGCCCCCCCAGTGACCACACCGCTCTACCATTCCTTGCTGCTTGATTTTAGCCTGGCACTGCGCAACGTCTTGCGCCAGCGCAGGCGCAGCTATATCGCCGTGATCGCAATCGGCTTTGGCGTCGTGGCCATGATGCTTGCCGCGGGGTTCATCGAATGGATATTGCATGAAACCCGCGAGGATGCCATCGCGAATCAATATGGGCACATTCAGGTCGTGCGACCCGGCTATCACGACCGGGGGCAGGCCGACCCCTACGCTTTTTTGCTCCCGAAATCCTCGCCGGCACTCTCGGCCCTGGAGCACACACCTGGAGTGCAATCGATCGCTCCCAGGTTGGCTTTCAATGGTCTGGTCAGCCATGGAGAAAGCACCCTGACATTCATCGGGGAGGGGATCGATCCCGCCAAGGATCCGGCCTTGCGCAATCTCCACGTCGTCAAGGGAAAACTGCTCCGCACGGGGAACGATAAGGGCATCTTGATGGGGGCAGGCCTGGCGGACAATCTGGGAGTCAAGCCAGGTGACACGGTGGTATTGCTCGTCAATACTGCGAGCGGCGGCATCAACGCCGTCGAGGGGCCGGTGACGGGACTCACCTTTACCGCCATGAAGGGCATCGATGACTCCATCCTGCGTATCCCGATCGGGATGGCACAAAGCTTGTTGCGGGTTTCCGGTGCCCATGTCTGGATCGCGACCTTGCGACATACCGAGATGACGGATGCCGTCGTTGCGCGACTGAAGAAAGAGCGTGCGCTCCAGGACTTCGAGATCGTGCCCTGGACCCATTTGGCGGATTTCTACAACAAGACCGTGGATCTCTTCTCGCGCCAGATAGGCGTGGTCAAGCTCATCATCGCGCTCATCATCGTGCTCAGCATCAGCAACACCATGACCATGAACGTCATGGAGCGCACGGTGGAAATCGGTACCGCCATGGCATTGGGAATCAAACGAAAACGCATCCTTACGCTATTCCTCATGGAGGGCTTGCTGGTCGGTGTACTTGGCGGAGCACTCGGGATCGCGGGCGGCTTACTGCTTGCGTATTCGGCATCGGCGATCGGCATCCCTATGCCCCCCGCGCCGGGCATGACCGAAGGCTTCGATGCATCCATACTCATCACGCCACGGATCGTTCTGGAGGCTGCGGCCCTTTCTGTCACAACCACGCTGCTCGCCAGCGTCTATCCATCATGGCGAGCATCTCGCCTGGTGATCGTCGAGGCGCTGCGACACAACCGTTGAGGTATTCACCTCGTGTGGAAACTTGCCCTGCGTAACGTGTTACGCCACAAGAATCGGACCGGAATGACATTGTTGGCCATCGTGGCCGGAGTGGTCGGCCTGGTCCTCAGCGGCGGATTTATCCATGACATCATCGGACAGTTTGGCGAGAACCTGATTCATTCCCAATCCGGACATCTCCAATTGTCTCGCAGCGGTTATTTCGCGCACGGGACACGCAGTCCGGAAAAATATCTCATTTCCGATCCCGTCGCGTTGCAGACGGAAATAGCCAGAACAGCCGGCATCGATGAAGTGATGGGCAGACTGTATTTCACCGGCCTGCTCAACAATGGCCGCTCGGACCAGCCCATGATCGGGGAAGGGATAGAGCCGTCACGGGAAGCTCGCCTGGGGACCGGCATGGTGATCGCCGCGGGCCGCCGACTCCAGGATGGCGATCATCACGGCATGATGCTGGGCCAGGGGTTGGCCCACACCCTGAAATTAAAACCAGGGGATATGGCCACCGTGGTGACAAACACCTCCGCTGGCGCCATGAACAGCGTTGAATTCAAGGTGGTCGGCACCTTCCAGACTTTTTCCAAGGACTACGATGCCCTCGCCGTGCTCATCCCCTTGAGCGCCGCCCAGGAGTTACTCGCCACCGAGGGGGTCAACACGCTGGTCGTTGCACTCAAGCGCACACGGGACACACAGAGGGTCGCAACGACACTGGGCGCCAGATATTCCAGATCCGGACTAGAGGTCAAGACCTGGGTCGAACTGAACGATTTCTACAGCAATGCGGTGGACATGTATCAGGCGCAGTTTGGCTTCCTGCGCGTCATCATTCTGGTGATGGTGCTGCTGAGTGTGATCAACAGCGTCAACATGACCGTGTTCGAGCGAGTCGGCGAATTCGGTACCATGATGGCCCTGGGAAATCGCCGCGGCGCGGTGTTTAATCTCATCGTTGCGGAAAGCGCCATCCAGGGATTGGCGGGATCCGGCCTCGGTGTCATCCTGGGCGCCATCCTGGCGTGGACCGTTTCCGCCATTGGAATCCCCATGCCCCCGCCGCCCAATGCGGATCTGAGCTACATCGCCCATATCCAGGTCGTGCCGTCCGTCGTTGCCGGCGCCTTCGGCGTGGGGCTGGTCGCCACTGTGCTCGCCGCCATGCTGCCCGCGTGGCGGGTGCGCGCCATCCCGGTGGTGGACGCCTTGCGTCAGAATGTCTGACGACCTCCGATCAAAAGTCGTACCTCGCCTCGGTATATATCCGGTCACAGTTCTTGTATTGGCCAAACATGCCTGTAGGTGCGCCATCAAAGACATCCAGACCGATAGTCAGATGCCAGTCGGGTTTGAACTGCCGGGTCAGCTTGGGGCGCAACAGCCAGTCATTGCGGTTGAAACTGCTGATCAGGAGTATCTCCCCTTGCCACTTGGGGGTGAAATCGTGATGCACCAGGAGGGAATACCCATTCTCCATCCTGTCGAAATGGATGCCCGGATCGTAATTAAAATAAACGCGCTGGAACAATTGAGCATTCAGTCGGGTGTCGGCGGCCGGATTGAAATCGAGGCCCACGGCCCAGTCCAGGGTGTTCTGCTTCACCACACCGTCGCTGTCCGCAAGCGTGGTCACGTTGTACTCCCGACCGCGCGTGTAAACCACCTCCGACTTCAGGACGAAGCTGCCGAAATCCTTGGCCAGTGTCCCTCCCGCCTGCCCGATCCGCGTATGCACCGGTGTAAACAGGGTTTGCACGATGGGGTCGCGCAAAAAAGTGGGCGAGCTATCCATGCTGGTGTAGTAGAAGCCCGACAGGTCCCAGCCTTGCGTCAGCCGAGACAGTCTGATCCCAAAATTGCCGTGACCAAATCCGTACCCGGGCTTTTCTTCATTTTCGATCATCGGAATACCCGCGGGCGACAAGGGATAAGGGTAGAAATCCGAACCGGCACCCGCCCCGCCCAGCCTGAAAGGCTGGCCGATGAGGTCATAGCTGGGGAAGGGTATCCATACCACCTCGGCATGAAAGTCATCCTTGAAATATTCCGTGCGCGCGGCCCACTGCGGAATGCGTAGAGTCTGAAAATCGGGCAGGACATATTCCCGGAGGTCCTTTGCCGAAACCACATCGGCGAAAAAAAGACCCACCATCTCGCCCCATACGATGTGTTGACGTCCCACGCGCCAATCCCAACCGTCTGAAGTGAAATCCATATACGTCTCGCCAAAGCGGAATCCAGCCTGCTGGTCGTGACGCACCGAGCCCGAATAGTAATTGGAAAGATCATGGACCGCGTTGTAGTCGAAGCGTCCGCTGGCCTTCCACTGGATGCCTGGGCCGAAATGGCCCTGAGTTCCCAGCATCAGACGCCCCTGGGTTTCGGACCAATGTGCCGGGTCGCCATAGGTATACGCCAACTCGGTCTGCAAGAACCCCCGCCAGGGATGAGACTCGCCCTGAGAGCGCGAGTGGGCCCGGGGCGCAGCATCGAAGGTATCCCCTTTTAAATCAGGCTCCGCTCCGCCCCGCACGGGAATGGTCACCTGAGCTCGCCCCGCCGTGGCATCGTCGCCGAACAGTGCGTCCTTTGAGCCAGGCAACGGCGCCTTCTCGTCGGCTGGGGCGGCATCCGGCGACGCCGCGTCCGTGGCGAACAAAGCGTCTCGTGACGCGGGAAGGTCTTCATCCTGGGCCGCCAACTGGACATAAGATACGCCTGCTAGCGGTGGCGGTTTTTCATGCCAGGCATGGGCTACGGCCGGCAGGCACAGAAGCAGTGCGGCGATGATATCGGTCTTGGTTGAAATCATTCTGTTCTCCCTTGTGCACTGGGTACCACGGCGTGTTGCCTGGCCAGTTTCCATTTTTCATTCACTCTCAATCCCAGCATGGCCACGCGACCATCCTCGATGCGGACGAGTCGATCCGCCATGGCAATGACGCGACGGTCATGGGTGGAGAAGATGAAAGTCGTGCCGTAACGGCGATTGATCTCTTTCATCAAATCCAGTATGCCCTGACCGGTTCGACTATCCAGGTTGGCGGTGGGCTCATCGGCCAGGACGATGCGCGGGCCGATGGCCAGCGCGCGGGCGATGGCCACCCTTTGCCTCTGCCCGCCACTGAGTTGATTGGGAATGTGGTGGGCGTAGCGTTCCAGACCAACGATGGAGAGATGGCGGGACACTCGCTCTCGGCGCTCATCCCGGCTGATCTCGGGCAATTGTAGTAGCGGATACTCTACGTTTTCCGCAGCGGTAAGCACAGGAAAAAGATTGAATGTCTGAAAAATGAATCCTATGCTTCGTGCACGCAAGTCCGCCAATTCGTCCGGAGTGCGACAGGTCACCTCGACTTCATCGATAAACACTTTCCCACTGGTGGGCGTATCGATACAGCCAATGATGTTGAGCATCGTGGTCTTACCGCTACCAGAAGGCCCGGCAATGGCCAGAAACACGCCTTCCTCGAAAGAGAGTGTGATATCGTTGAGCGCAATCACCTTCTGCTCGCCAAGCAGGTATTCCTTGGTAACGGCTTCGACACGCACCAGGCTCATCGCTGTATTCCAGTGGGGGGCTGCTTCATCGGAGTATTCCTGACATGTCCAAAAGTTCGTTTTTTTCGGTTTGTCTATTCTCGGCCGGTCTAATCATCGGCCCCTCCGCCACCGCCTTCGGTGAATCCGAAACGATCTCGAATGTGGACCCCATGGCGCGGAGCATCGTGGCAAAGGCGGACGAAATCCGCTTCCCATCCACTGGATTTCAGGTCGATATCGACATCGCCAGTTCGTCTCCCGACGGGAATATGGAGAAGAGGAAGTACCGCGTCCTCTCCAAGGGCAGTGAAAATACGGTAGTCATGATACTAGAACCGGCCTCTGAGCGGGGACAGATCATGCTCATGAAAGGCCGCGATCTCTGGGTCTTCATGCCCGATGTGTCCCAGCCCATACGCTTGGGGCTCGCGCAACGGCTCACAGGCCAGGTGGCCAACGGCGACCTGGCGCGAGCCAATTTCAGCGGCGATTACTCTCCGAGAATATTGCGCAGCGAAAACCTCCAGGGAGAGGATCAATACGTGCTGGAATTGCTGGCCGTGGATCGCGGAGTGACCTACCACCGCGTCTTGCTCTGGGTGAACAAGTCGAATGATGCACCGCGCAAGGCCGAGTTCTACGGCCTGTCCGGCCGCCTGATGAAGACCTGCCTCTATGAAAACTTCCAGTCCATGGGGGGACGTAAACGGCCCACCCGGTTGGTGATGCAGGACGGCATCAAACCGGGAGAACAATCCATCCTCGAATACGCCAACATGAAGCTGCGCGATCTACCCGACAAGGTCTTCTCCAAGGACTATCTCAAGAAGCTACAGTGATCTAAAAACACGAGCCCGCCATCGACTTGGCCTTGACCGCCACGGATGTCGCCAATGTGGATGGCGCTAGTGGACTCGCGGCGGAGCAGCCGGGGACGCGCTGATTTATTCAATTCAGTTCACCCTTGAAACTGGAAACGCCCATGAAAGTCGTCCTGATTACGCTGGCCGCGACATTCTTCATGCAGAGCGGCTATTTTATATGGAAGCTGACGGCCGCATCTCTCCCGCAAGTGGGTCAGGCATCCTGGGCCGAGATCGCCATGGGCTTCATCGGCAATGGGAAATGGATGCTCGGATTGCTTGCCACGATATTAGGCTGGTTGTTGTTTATCAAGGCAACCGATCTGGGCGAGGTCAGCGTGGTGCAACCGCTGCTGTCGGTCGGCGATGTTTTTCTTGTGTTGCTGGCCGTGGTTTTTCTGCATGAACGACTCAGGCTGGGCGAATGGCTGGGGCTGGCCGTGACCGTGATGGGTGCCGGCATGCTGGCCTTCGAAGCCAAGGTCACGCTCCCCTCCGACATAGACTGGCCACGGCTGGCGCTTTTTCTCTTTGGCGTCATGACCTTGGGCGCCACCTTGCTGGCGCGGGGGTGGCGCAGCCAGCGCGCGGAGCTGCCGCTGGCCATCGCCTCCGGTGTCGGCTTCGGCATGGGCGCGGTGCTCACCAAGTTGATGACGGCCTACATCACACTCCGAGGCCAGCACCTGGAATCCTCTGCGTTCTTGCTGAATCCGATTTTACCATTCATGGTTCTGAGCAATGTGGTGGGCCTGGCCCTGCTCCAGATCGCGTTTCAACGTGGGCGAGCCGCCGTGATCGTGCCGGTGCAACTTTCCGTCATTAACGGCATCGTCGTCGTGTCGGGCTATTTCGTTTTTTCAGAGACCATCGCCTGGTTCCGCTTGCTCGCCATTGCGCTGATCGTCTTCGGCACGGCGTGGCTGCACTTTGCCGCACCGGATCGGGACAGTTGAACACCATCACAAACAGGGGCACATGACCCCATCCACACGGGAGGAATCGATGTCGCTATCCATGGGTGTAAGACTGAAACGTTTCCTGATTCATGCGGGTGTAGAGATCATGCCTTTCATCCCCTTGCCGGGAGAATGGTATCGGAAGCTGCTGGTACGAGACTCCGATAAACGCTATGTGAGCGGGCGCTGGGCTTACATGAAAGAGGTCGCGGAATCGCACCGCTACAGCTTGATCATCGGCTGTTGCGAATACTACAAGTCCAGGGACCGAAAAATACTGGATGTTGGCTGCGGCGAAGGGATATTGCAACGGCGTATGGCCTACACCGAATACCTTGGGGTTGACATGAACGCAGAAGCGATCAGTCTAGCCAAGTCACGGGAGGACGAGCATACCCGGTTCTTTTTGACACCCGCGGAATCGTATCAGCCCGCAAGCCTTTACGATGTCATCGTCTTCAATGAATCCTTGTACTACATCCCCAATCCGCTGACGGTGTTCGAGCACTATCGCGCCGCCCTGGCGCCGGATGGCATCGTGATCGTTTGTATGTTTCAGACCAATTTGGCCAGAAGAATCTGGAAGAAACTTTCCATGAATAACATGGTGGAACTCACCGCGATCAAGATATCGAACGAACTCGGCTTTGCTTCAATGATAAAAGTCTACGCGGATGCGCTTATCCATCCTGCCAAGTAATCTGGCCCTTCCGGCCGCATGGATCGAGGCTGAGCGAGTGCGAAACCATACCGACCACTCGTGCCAGAATCCAGGTAATTTAAAAGGCGGCCGGGGCCGCCTTTTTCAGATAACCGTACGTTGCGTATCGCGGATCAGGCAGCGCCGCGGCGCGCCCTGGCCAGGCCCAACAGACCCATACCCAACAGGGCGATCGTGCCTGGCTCGGGAACCGTAGTAATCTCGTACAAGGGATCATTGGTGACATATTCCCAAGGTTGAGACCCGGCGGCAAAGGCGGGATTATTCTTGATGTCCGCATTCCCCGCGAAATCGGTGCAAGCAACGCTACCGATGTCGCCCGGCGCGCAAAGCAGGACGTTGCCCGTCGTCACTCCGCCGACGATGGCCTCGCTGGTGTCATTGACCAATCCGGAGTTGCCGGCGTTGTACGCAGGTCCGACGTCAACCAAGTCCAGGGCCGAATAGTATTTGTCGACGAAACTGCTGGACCCGGATAACGCGAAATTATCCAGGGTGTACGAATAGCCATTCAAGGGGTTAACCGCACCGATACCCAGAGCACCCCAGTATGTTCCGGTCGTGGCTGACACGAGCGAAGCCGCCGCCGTACCGCCGAGCGAGAGGCTAGTGCCCGTATACAGCAGCAGCGATTCGTTCGCGCCCATCAGGCCAAAGGGGTCGGCGCCGGCTCCAGGATTGCTGAAATCGATCTGATAGGTGGTACCACTTACAAAATTGAGCCCTGTAATGGTCTGGGCGAAATAGCCAGAAAAGTCCGTGACATGATTGATGATGCCGCTCGGCTCATTGAGTATCTGATAGATCTCCGCCACGCCGGCAAACGAATCTCCCAAAGCAACGTTTCCGGCTATGTTACGGTCGACCAGTTGCCATCCGCTTGGACCCGTGCCAGAGCCCATGCAGCCACCGACCGCAGTACATGAAGCATCCGGGCGATATTGATTTTCGTAGACGTCGAAAGCGACGTCGTTGACACCGTTCATGAAGACTGGACCGGCGTGTACCGCACCTGCCGATAGCATGGCTATCGCGGCGGCGATGAGGGTCTTTTGATATTTCGTCATGATTTACTCCCAAGTGAAGGTTATTTCTGTAGGCCATTTCCGCCGCCGTTTTGGCGGGCAGACCATACTTAGCAGAAGTCGTGCCAACACTCTCGTAATCATGATAACGCTTTGATTCCATATGCCTTATTACCAGATACCAGGCTATACCCTAGGGGTTGAGGCGTTACCGGTGTAAAACTTTCCGACACCATCATGGTATCCGCCATGGCCGACCGGTCGCCCCGTAACATGAAAGGCCGGCCATGTCGGTTCCCTCACTGATGGAACTACCAGCCAACCGACTAGGCCGCCAGAATACGTCGGCCAAGTCTCTGGCTGCCCCAGCCCCTCTCCCGTATGCGGGCGAGGGGAGCGTCAAAAGCCGCTGTGCGACTTTCATCGTAAAGACCCAAGGCATTTAACCGTTGCTCAGTGTCCAGTAGCGCTCGACCGGCTCGTCCTGAAGCCGCATCCGCGTCGCATAGCCCTGATAGAGGCTTTTGCAATCCCCCACGTCGGCAAAAAACTCCTGGAACTGGCTTTGGTACAGCGCCATGGCCTCCAGCTTGGCTGCAAAGTCGTCTCCGACAGGACGCACGCTGGGGTGCAGTATCCGGGTACGCGGGCTATTCCTGGCCAGGTGGCGATGGCGGGCCAGGAGCCGATAGAGGTAGACGCTCACGACCGGGACGGCCGATTTTCTGACGATCCAGGGTCGCAGGTTCTTCATCAGAGCGGTGTCGGCATAGGCCATGGCGGTTTGCCACCAGGCGCGTCCTTCGCCCCAGGGCGCCAGGCTCAGATCCCCATCATCGCGCGGGTAGGTCCCCAGTTCGTCGAGCCGGTAGCGGGTCGTATTGGGCAGGAGACAATAAGGCGCATCCTCGTAGTGAAGCAAGGAGGCACGTCCGAACCAGGGCTCGAACAGCAGGTGGGTGAGCACATGATCCACGTGCCAGCCTATGCCCAGCGGCACGTAGAGGCGCTCGTAATCGATAGCCGCCAGATAGGCGAATACCCGCAAGCGCAGCTCGGGCAGATACGCCTCGATGTCCTCGGGCACGGGCGGTTTGAAGATGTTGCCCAAGGAACGATAGGCCGGTCGCCGGAAGGAGACATCCAGTTCGCCGAAGTTGTGCGAGGTGTAGCCCAGGCATTGCGCCGCGGCCTGTTCCTCCCTATAGCGCTCATCCCCCAGGACGATGCCGCGCAGCTTGACTTCGCTCAGGTAGCGGGTAAACAGGTTCAGCACCAGCACCGGGCCTTGCCTTACCCTTCGGGCGATTTCGCCGCCGCAGGAAAAGACGGCGTCGTCCAGATGGGGCGAAACAAAGACGGCCTTGTAGCGGGGCCTAGGCATGATCCACCTGCGCGAGAACGTCGCGATAGGCCTGCTCCAGGGCCGAGACGACCAGTTCGGGCCGGTAGGCGTCGGCGCGGCGTCGGCTGGCCTCACCCTGGCTGGCGCGCAGGGCGGGATTGGCAGCGAGGCTGGCAAGCCGGCCTACCAGATCCGCGACCGAGTCGGGGTCGACGATGTAACCATTGCTGCCCGGTTCCACCATTTCCTCGGCCGCGACGATGGCGCGGGTGACGATGACGGGTTTGCCGAACCACATAGCCTCCATGGCCACCAGGGGTTGCGCCTCCTGTATCGAGGGCAGCACGAACACGTCGCAGGCGGCGTAGTAGCGCGCCAGGGTGGGATGATCGAGGAAGCCCAGGAACTCTACCGAGGCGCCCACCCCTAGCTGCGTGCACAGACGTGTCAAGGCCTCCCGTTCGGGGCCGCGCCCGGCTATCCACAAGCGGGCGTCGGGAATTTCCTGCAACAACACGCCCAGAGCTTCGATCAGGTAGGGAATATTTTTCTCCGGCCCCAAGCGCCCCGCATAGAGGAGGGTGAAACCGGATGAACGCTCGGCGGGAACGACGCGGGCGCGGTCATCGAACACCACCGGGTTGGTGATGTAGCGCACCGGGGCACGCACGCCCTCGGCGGCGATCTGCTTGGCCAGGTTCCGCGAGGGGGCGATGACCAGGTCGAAGCGGTTGTTGTAATCCACCATCTGCCTGCGGATCAGGCCGCGGAAAGGCCGCATGGGCAGCGGCTGGGTCAGCACCTCGGCGCTGAAATGATAGGTGGAGACTTGCCGCAAGTGCATGGACTCGGCTACGGCACAGACCTGTTTCATCATGAAGCCGACGTAATGGTGGTGCACCACGTCCGGCTTCTCCTGTTCGAATATCCGGCGGACGGTGGTTCGGGAAGGCAAGGCCTGGTAGAAACCGTACAGTTTGAGCGTGTTGACTCGATACAGGGTGACCCCTTCCCAGCGCGCCACTTCCGCCTCACCCTTGCGCCGACTGGTGATGACCGAGATGCGATGGCCACGCCGGGCGAGTTCCGGGCCGATCAGTTTGAGATGGACACCCACCCCTGTGGCGGCGGGCAGAAAGTCATCCGAAATCATGCAGATGGACAGTGGATGGGGCATGTCGTTTCCCAGAATATGCCCTAAGGGTAGACGAGTTATCCGGCACACGCATAGGCCGGCGGGCGACGCGTACGTCGTCCGAGCGCGGGACTCGCCTTGATCCGACTACCCGGCTGTCAGGAGCAACTGCTCCAGAGGGCGGCGGAGAGAGCGGGCCAGAGGCGGCGCTCCGGCCCCCACCCGGCCCATGAAGAACAGGGTTTCGATGGCCTGACCGGCCAATAGGCCCTGCAAGCGCCGGTCGAGACCCTCCACCAGTCCAGATGCCTGAGCCTGCCGAGTAAAGCGCAGTCCTGCGCGGTGATAGCGGGTGAAGATCACCGGCGTCATCTCCGGCTGGACATACAGGTCCAGACTGGTGGCGGTAAGCCAGAAACGCTGCAAGGCGCGGCCGGCTGCGATGTATCCGTCCACGGTCTCGAGGGGGGACAGCGCCGACAAGGCGAAATGCGCGGCGCATCGCAAGCCGGGGAGGAAATCGAGCTGGATGCGGGGCGGCAGGTGACCCAAGAGGTAGCGGTTGAAGAATTCGACACGCGCCCAACTCCCCATGGCCCAGCGCATCAGGCGCGAGGTCAGAGGGTCCACGCCCACGGCCTGATCGGGTATCCGATCTTCGCTATAGCGGGCGTTCCACTCGATGACCGTGCTGTGAACCAGATAGCCTTCGGGGACGATGAGGCGAACCTTGGCGTTGTCGAACATGAATCTGGCCAGGCGCCAACGCTGGGCCAGACCTTCATACCAGTTCAGCGTATAGCCCTCGGGCAGACTGTTCGCCAGCGCCCTCTTCTGCGCGCCCGACAACGACTGGGTGGACATGGCGCGGCGCTGCACCACGCGCTTCTCTATGTACCGGGCCAGTGGGTCGGGTGCCAGGCCGGGCACGAACTGGAAATACACGTCGAACAGCAGATGCGTTTCCGGTGTTTGTGGGCGACGCTCTACCCTGGCTTGGCGTCCTTCCGTGCCGGCGGCGATGACCAGGGTTTCCAGCAACGCCCCTAGCGCGAGCTGGCTGGCACGGCCGTCGAGATCGTAGACCACCTTATCGCGGGTATCGAAACCATGAACCAGGACATGCTCATCCCCCAGCACTTCGAAGCGCCAGGGCTGGGTATTGTCGCCGCTGGGCGCCCAGCGGGCCAGATCGAGTATGCGTTCGAGGTGTGGGCTCAGGACCATGTCATATTCCCAACTGCCGCCGGGCGAGAAGGATGGCCAGGCGATTGAACGGGTGGCGATTCCCGCCCGGTCGCCAGGTATGTGCGAGCCTGTTTTGATAGCCATCGAATTGGATCGCGTGGGGTGCGGCCCAGACCTTGCCGCGCCCGAGCAGAATCTTCAACGCCTCGCTGGCCGCAACACCGGCGCAGAGCTGGCAAGCCATGATGGTGGACGGCCCCTTGTGGGCCTTGAGGTCGACCCGCGTGGCGTCCGCCAGATAATGCCGATGCAGCAACGCGGGGGCGAGTCCGACCAGGAAGCGGACGGCCTTTTCCAGCTCGGGGCGCCCGGCGATCAGAAAGTAATCCTCGAAGCTCATGCTCCCTGGCAGGAAGTTGAGCAGCGCGGCACTCATGCCCAGCGGGGCCACGGTGATGGCCGGGATCCGCTCTTCATGACAGCAGGCGAAGACCATCTCGCGGGCGGCGAAGGCGAAAAAATCCAGGCCATCGACGTAGAGATCCACACCAGCCATGAACTCATGCAGATTCCGCGCATTCACCCCCTGGGGGAAAATCTTGATGTCGCAGTCGGGAATGATTTCACGTGCCAGTTCCGCCAACACCTGGACCTTGTGACGACCCAGGCTGCCGAGGGTGGCGCCGGTCTGGCGATTGAAATTGGCCAATTCGAAAGTATCGAGATCGGCGATATGGAAGTGTCGCACGCCGAGTCGTGCCAGCGTCAGCAGGTGCGCGCCACCCACGCCCCCCATGCCGGCGATGGCGACGCGCTTGCCCGCCAGTTGCCGCTGCTCAGGCCCGGTGACCCAGCCGAGGTTGCGGGAAAAGGCGGTGTCGTAGTCGAACGGGGCCATCCGCGCTCACCTGGGTTCGGCCCGCAGCAGTCGATCGGTGATGCGCGCTTCTTCCTGGGCCGGGAAAAAGTACGGGTAGAGCGTCTTGTCTTGCCTGGCGATCTGATGTTGTCCCGCGACTGCGCGCATGATTTTCTGTTTCTCCACGAGATTGAGCCAGAGCAACACGGCGGGCGCACTGACGCGCGTACACATGCGTTCTTCGCCGATGGCGACGAACCCCAGCATGCGGATGTAAAAAGGCGCATGCGCGGGGTTGACCTCGATGACCAGGTCCGTGTAACTCCACAGGTTGCAAAGGTAAATGTAGGCCACGTTGAACATCGCGGCGAGAAAACGCTTCGAAGTCATTTGGGTATCGAGCGCAAACTGGGTGATTTCGGCAACCGAGCCGCCACGAGCGCGCACCAGATCGATCTCCACCTTGTAGAGCTCATCGGCCAGCAAGCCTTTGCCGACATCGAAGCCCAGCGACATGGTGCCGATGACCTGCTCGCCATGGTAGGTCGCCAGGGTGATACTCTCCGGGCAGGTGCTGCGTGCGGCACGATCCTCGCCGTGGAAGCCAGCCTCGCCATAGCGCTTCTCCACGAAAAACCGGGCATCCCTCGAACGCTCGTCGTTATGCGCCAGACGAATCTTGAACTGGTCCTCTCGCGTGATCTGCCCGGCACTGGACGCCACCGCAGCCCCGGCCACCACGCGCAGGCGCGGCTTCGACTCGAAGGCGACGATGGTCCTCGCCCAACTCCGGCTCGCAACCTTGAAGCGATCCAGTATCCCCATCAATCCGGGCCCCCATCAGTTCGTTTTATGCAATACTCGCGCGTAATCGAAACGCCGCCCACCCAGTATAAGTTCGATCATTGCGAGCTCAAACAGAGGGGCCGCATGCCGATACAATACGCCCATGAAGATTGAACTGCTTACCAGCGATGACGCCAACCGCTACCTGGTTCGGCACCACGGAGAAATCGAGCGCGTGCTGCGTGATGTCATGCAGGACAAGGGCATCGTCGCCGCGTATGGGGAGAATGGCAAAGATTTCCTGCTGACCTCCATCGTCGCGATAGAGCCCAGAGCCATTTATCTGGGTTATGGCCCGGACGAAAGGCTGAATGTCCAGCTGCTCGCCGCCAACAGCGTCACATTCGCCACCACGCACGACCAGGTGCGCGTACAGTTTTCCTGCCGCAACGTGGAGCGGGCCGTCCATGGCAATGAAAACGTATTCCGCGTGGCGATGCCCGAGGAACTCTTGCGCTTGCAGCGGCGGGAGTATTACCGTCTGGTGACTTCGGTGGTCAACCCGGTGAAGTGCCTGATCAACGCCGACCAGGGCATGCTCGAAGCGCTGGTGGTGGACATCAGCATCGGCGGCGTCGGCATCCTGGCCTATCAGGAGGGGGGGGAGTTGACTGCGGGCAGAACCTACCACGGTTGTCGCATCACCCTGCCCGGATCGGGCGAGTTCGCCTTGAGCCTCGCCGTCTGCACCACCTTCGAAATCACGCTGAAGAACGGTCGCCACACACACCGCGCCGGCTGCAAGTTCATCGACCTGCCGCCCAGCGTGGAAACAGAAATCCAGCGCTACATCATTCGCGTCGACCGCGAGCGCCGCACACGCTTCATCTGAGACACGCTCACTCCGCCAGCCAGCGAGCCGCGTCCAGGGCAAAATAGGTCAGCACCGCGTCGGCGCCGGCGCGTTTGAAGCCCAGCAAGCTTTCCAGCACGCAGGCACGCTCGTCCAGCCAGCCGTTTTGCGCGGCGGCCTTCAACATGGCGTACTCGCCACTCACCTGGTAGACGAAGGTGGGTGCGCGATAGGTATCCTTCACCCGGCGGACGATATCCAGATACGGCATGCCCGGCTTGACCATCACCATGTCCGCGCCCTCTTGCAGGTCCAGGCCGACTTCCCAGAGTGCCTCATCGCTATTCGCGGGATCCATCTGATAAGTGTGCTTGTTGCCCTTGCCCAGATTGCCGGACGAACCGACCGCATCGCGGAACGGGCCATAAAAGCTTGAGGCGTATTTGGCCGAATAGGCCAGGATACGCGTATGCAGGTGGCCGGCGGCGTCGAGCGCTTCGCGCACGGCATGGATGCGCCCATCCATCATGTCCGAGGGAGCGACGATGTCCGCGCCGGCTGCCGCATGGCACTCTGCCTGGCGGGTGAGCACGGCGATGGTTTCATCGTTGAGTACATAGCCGCTGGCATCGATGAGGCCATCCTGGCCGTGGCTGGTATAGGGGTCCAGGGCGATGTCGGTGATGATCCCCAACTCGGGGAAGCGAGTCTTCAGGGCGGACACGACGCGCGGTACCAGGCCCTTGCGGTTGTAAGCCTCGGCGGCATCCAGACTCTTCAGCGCGCTGTCGATTACGGGAAACAGGGCCAGGGCCGGAACGCCCAGCTTCAGGCATTCCTCCGCGACGGAATAGAGGTGGTCGAGCGACATGCGGCGCACGCCCGGCATCGAGGCCACTTCCTCGATGCGGTTCTCGCCGTCGAGGACGAACACCGGCAGGATCAAATCGGCCGAAGTCAGGGTCTGTTCCCGCATCAGGCGGCGGGAAAACTCGTCTCGGCGCATGCGGCGCATGCGTTTATGCGGAAAACTGGACAGATCGAACATGAATTCTCCCTCTGAAACGAAAATGCCGAAGTTACAAGCGAAACGATCGGGAACCCTGGCAACGCAACTCACTCTAACCCTCGGACGGATGGCTCCGTCCCCCGCTTTCTCCCTGGGCGGGCGTCTTGACGCGAGTTCAAGACAAGGTTGGCCCGGCCTCATCCCCTGGGGTCGGGTTCTTTTTTTGCACACCCAGCCAGCCGCGCACCACCGATTCCACTTCCTCGACCCCTTCCCGCTTGGGGCTGGAGAATAGCTGCACCGAGGCGTCGAATCCCGCCCCGAGCAGGGTAGTGCGCACTTGCCGCAGGATTGGCAAGGACTGGCTGCGCGAGAGCTTGTCGCTCTTGGAAAGCAGCACATGTACCGGTCGTCCGGAAGGCTGGAACCAGTCCAGCAGGGAACGGTCGAGCTCGGTCAAAGGATGGCGCACGTCCATGATCATGACCAGGCCGGCCAGTTGCGGCCGCTGCCCGAGATAGCCGCCGATCAGCGCCTGCCAGACGTGTTTTTGATCCTTGGGCGCCCTCGCGTAGCCGTAGCCGGGCAAGTCGACCAGATAGCGGCTTTCCTCGACGCGGAAAAAATTGAGATGTTGCGTGCGCCCCGGCATCTTGCTGACGAAAGCGAGCCGCTTGTGATTGCACAAGGTATTGATGGCGCTGGACTTTCCGGCGTTGGAGCGGCCCGCGAAGGCAACCTCGGCCAGGCTGTCGAGGGGGAGCTCGCGCAGTTGCGCGACGGTCGTATGGAATGCGGCGTTGAGCATGGCAGGATAGATTGGACTTAAAGCCCGCTCGAAAGACTGGCATGATAACAAACAGGCCGCTAAAATGCCGCGATTTCCCCTGCTGCCAACCCGTATTCAGGAGCATCGAACATGAAATATCACGCGCTGATCACTGGCCTGCTGTTTGCCGCCACGTTTGGGGCCAATAGCTGGGCCAGCATGCCCACCACCCACGCCGCCAAGGGCGACGCCGCCAAGGCGCAAAAAATCGTCAGCGAGGTGTGCGCGGCCTGCCATACTTCCGACGGCAACAGCACCAACCCCACCTATCCCGCGCTGGCAGGCCAATCCCCTGAATACATCGCCAAACAGCTGCACGAATTCAAGGCCGGCATCCGCATGAACGCCACCATGGCGCCCAATGCCGCCAAGCTGTCCGAAGATGACATGCAGAACCTGGCGGCCTTCTTCAGCGCGCAGCAACCCAAGGTCAGGATGGCCAAGGACGCCAGCTTGATCGCCGAAGGCCAGAAGATCTACAAGGGCGGCAACGCCGGGAGTGGCGTGCCTGCTTGCGCTTCCTGCCACGGCCCGACAGGCGCCGGCATCCCGGTGCAGTTCCCGCGCCTGGCCGGACAGCATTCCAAATACGTACTCTCCCAGCTCAAGAATTTCCGTAGCGGCGACCGCAGCAATGACGGCGGCAAGATGATGGAAACCATCGCGCGCAAGTTGACCGATCAGGAAATGAAAGCCGTGGCCGAATACATCAACGGCCTGCGCTGATCCCTATCCTGCCCGACGACGGCCCGCCTCGCGCGGGCCGTTTTCTTTGATCCTTGAATCCTCAGTTGAACACGTCCGAGTGTGCGCCTGGCGAGTTGTCTGGCAAGGGAGCGGAGTCGTAGCGCTCAAACGCGTACGAATCCGGCCTACTCCTTGCGGGCGCAACGCGGCCAGGCGTCGCCTGCCGTGCAGCCGGGTGCGTAGCGGCTTCACCCAAAGGATGAACGTGATCGAAGGCAAAAACTTTTATGCTCAAGAGGCCTCACAAGGGAAAATGAGCGGTCAACCGAGGAATCAAGGTTGATGCCCGCCGATCTCGCCGACCTCAATCCGCAACAGCGCCGTGCCGTGAAGTATCTCGACGGCCCGCTGCTCGTACTCGCCGGCGCCGGTTCCGGAAAAACCCGGGTGATCACCCGCAAGATCGCCTATCTCGTGGACGAATGTGGTATCGACGCCCGCCATATCGCCGCCATCACCTTTACCAACAAGGCCGCGCGGGAAATGCGCGAACGCGTCGGCGAATTACTGCCCGGCAAGCGGGGCAAAGGTCTGACCGTCTCCACTTTCCACTCCCTGGGGTTGCAGATCCTGCGCCACGAGGCGCGTCGCATCGGCTACAAGCCGCGATTCTCTGTGCTCGATGCGGCGGACGCCCAGCAGATCCTGGCCGACATCCTCAAGACCAGCGACAAAAACAGCTTGCGCCAGGCCGCGGCCACCGTCTCCAACTGGAAGAACGCCCTGCTTACCCCGAGCGGCGCCCTGAGCGCCGCCGTGGACGAGGCCGAACGCCAGGTCGCGCTCGCCTATCGATCCTATCAGGACACCCTGCGCGCCTACCAGGCGATGGACTTCGATGACCTCATCCGCATGACCGTGCTGCTGTTCCAGGAACACCCGGAGGCGCTGGCCACCTGGCAGGGACGACTGCGTTATCTCCTGGTGGACGAATACCAGGACACCAATGGCGCCCAGTATGCCCTGCTGAAACTGCTTGCCGGCAGCGCCGGGCGCTTCACGGCAGTGGGCGACGACGACCAGGCAATCTACGCCTGGCGCGGCGCCGACGTCGAGAATCTGCGCCGCCTGGGGCAGGACTACTCAAGCCTGGCAATCATCCCGTTGACCCAGAATTACCGCTCCAGCCAGCGCATCCTCGCCGCTGCCAACAGCGTCATCGCTCATAATCCACGCCTGCACGAGAAATCCCTGTGGAGCGAACACGGCCTGGGCGATCACATCGAACTGCTGCAATGTCGCGACGACCGCCACGAGGCCGAATCCGTGGCGCTGCGCATCTCCGCGCACAAATTCGAATACCGCACCCGCTTCGACGATTACGCCATCCTCTATCGCGGCAATCACCAGGCCAGGCTATTCGAGGAGGCTCTGCGCGAAGCCAAGATCCCCTACGTGCTATCCGGCGGGCAATCCTTCTTCGACAAGGCCGAGATCAAGGATTTATGCGCCTACATGCGCCTGATCGCCAACCCGGACGACGACCCCGCCTTCATCCGCGCGGCCACCACACCGCGGCGCGGAGTCGGCGTAGCCACCCTGGAAAAGCTGGGCGACCACGCCGGTGGGCGCCATATCAGCCTGTACGCGGCCGCCTTCGAGGCCGGCTTCCAGACCGCGATGCCGCCGCGCCAACTGGAACCGCTGCTGACCTTCTGCGACTTCATCGGCCGCACGGAGGAACGTGCGGAAAAGGAGGCGGCCGGCCCCCTGCTGGAAGAGTTGCTCGCCGCCATCCACTACGAGGAATGGCTGTACGACTCGGAAGACGAGCGCGCCGCCCGCGCCCGCTGGTCCAATGTGCGCGAATTCGTCGACTGGCTGAGCAAGAAGGGCGAAGCCGACGGCAAGAACCTGATCGAACTTTCGCAAACCATCACCCTGATGAACCTCCTGGAAGGGCGCACCGACGAGGCGCCCGACGCCGTCCGGCTCTCCACCTTGCATGCCGCCAAAGGCCTGGAATATCCCTACGTCTACCTGGTGGGCGTGGAGGAAGAAATCCTGCCGCACCGGGAATGCCTGGAGGGCCCTCGCCTGGAAGAAGAGCGTCGACTCATGTATGTCGGCATCACCCGTGCCCAGCGTGGTCTCACCATCACCTGGTGCGGCAAGCGCCGGCGCGGTGGCGAGATGGCGACGTGCGAACCCTCGCGATTCCTGAACGAAATCGACCAGAAGGAAGTCAAGCGCAGCGGCGCGCCGCAGGCCGGAGGCGAAGTCCGCGAAGAGGGCCGGCGCCGGCTTTCCGCGCTCAAAGCCATGTTGGGCTCAAGCTAGAGCAGAATGATGTCGTACAATTCGGATGTTGTGTTTCTGGCGCTGTTGGCGACCTTCGATAAGCATGTAAGTAACTGATTTAACTTGATTCGTCGTCTATTGCCGTCCATTGCCATCTAGTACAACCGCCAATAAAATGTGTAGCTAGCTGTGTAGCTAGGCTACTTTGAGGGCGATTATGGCTGGAAGATCCAAAGTCGTGGGCAAGCTCGACACGATCCAGCTGCAACACTGGATGCGTGCAGTCAAGAACGGTGAGCCCCTCTTTTCAAGAGACCCTGAAACTCAGGATGCCATCCTGCTCCCAATGCCCCTTGCCATCTCCGACGGGGGCGGGCTGACATTCACGCTTTCCAACGCCGGCACTGCAACCTGGATTCTGCGCTATCGGCATGGAGGCAGGCCCAGGGAACTTACCATCGGCAACTACCCCGACATTGGGTTGGCTGAAGCGCGAAAAGTCGCCCGTGAGAAGCGCGCGGAGATAGACCGTGGCGGCGATCCAGCCGCAGACAAACGCAAGGCTACCGCAGAAGCATTTCGTGACTGGACTGTTCGCCAGTTGATCGAAGATTACCGGGAGAAGACCCTCGCCGGCCTCGGCAACAGCACACAACGGAGTTATGGCCGGAACCTGCTACGCATCGAAGCCAAGATGGGAGCATTGGCGGTATCGACGGTTACATCCTTGGACATCGTGACCTTGATCGAGAAAAGCAAAGCCACCTGGACAGAGTCGAACATAGTGGGACAGCGTTAAACAGTTCGCGACATCGTTCGATGCCGAGCGGCTGGCGCGCAGCATCGCCGGGACAGCCTCTGTAAGCGCCGCTGAGCGGCTCTCTGCTGCACGTGCGGCCGTTGGTGGCCAGCTGCGCGCCAGAGGCCGTCAAATCAAGTTTGAGCAACACCCCCAGCTCGCCATGCGGCTAGGGGCAATCTGCTACCCGGTGCTTGGGCCTGATTCGCTGCCGTTCTGGTAGCCAGCCTACGTACTCAGTTCAGGCGGGTGACCTGTCGCGTTCAACTACAAACTTCACGCCCTGCCGTCCGAAGCGTATGATGTACAAGATACTGCACATCCTGTGCAGTTCAGGAGGCAGCCATGGGATTCGCAGCAAGCGACATCATTCCGCTTTCACATGCCCGCGCCAACTTCTCCGAGCTGGCCGAAGAGGTCAAGGCTGGCGCTGAAAAGATCATCACCAAGAACGGCGAGAGCTATGTCGCCATGATTGATGCGCAGCGCCTGGACTACTACCACCAGCTGGAGCATGAGCGCATCCATCTGCTCCTGATCGAAGAGGCCGGCAAGGGGCTTGAAGATGTCGCCGCTGGTCGGGTCCAGGATGCCCGCGCTGCCCTCCAGAAGATCAAACGCCGTCGCGCAGCCTGACAGGCAGGAGCAAGGACGGTGGCAAAAAAATCGGTCGTCAAGTTCACCCAGAACTTCGAGCGCAACCTCGAAGACATCGAGGCGTTCCTGATCGAAGCCGAGGCCCCGCAGGCGTTCGACGACCTGCTCGACGAGTTGCTGGCGAGCGTGATCCCTAACCTTGAGCGTTTCCCCGACATGGGACGGCCCTTCCTCGCAAGGCAGCCGCATTCCGTCGAGACCACGAACGCGCTGGAACGCCTGAAGAAACAGCTAGCCACGCTGTTCCCCGAGTCAGCAGTGCTTCGCGAGTACATCCTTGCCAGCTACCTGCTGCTGTATGCGCGGATCGACGGAACTCTCTATCTGCTGGCGATCAGGCATCACCGGCAGCTCTCCTTCGATTTCGAGTCCCATTGGGGACCGACCCCATCTCTTCCCTAGGATTGCCGGTGCATAAGGGAGAATAGCCAACCGATGTCCTACAGCCCGCACCAGCTCGCCTACTTCGCGCATCAGCTTACCCGCCGTGCCGCGTCCAACTCGATGGACCGCATGGCCGGTGCACTGCTGGACGCACAAGTCGATCTGAATCCGCACCAGATCGACGCGGCGCTGTTTGCCACGAGCAATCCGCTGTCCAAGGGTGCCATCCTTGCCGACGAGGTAGGTCTCGGCAAAACCATCGAAGCCGGCCTGTTGATTGCCCAGCGCTGGGCCGAGCGCAAACGTCGCATCCTCATCATCACGCCCGCCAACCTGCGCAAGCAATGGCACCAGGAGCTGGCCGACAAGTTCGGCATCACCGCCAGCATCCTTGAGTCCAGGTCATACCGGCAAGCCCTCAAAGACGGCGCGCAAAATCCGTTTGATGGACACGGCAAGGGTGGAACGCTGCTCATTTGTTCCTATCAGTTCGCCGCCGGCAAGGCCAACCAGGTTCAATCCGTTCCCTGGGATTTGGTCGTCATCGACGAGGCGCACCGTCTGCGCAACGTCTACAAGCCGGAGAACAAAACGGCCCGCATCCTGCGCGACGCTCTGACACTCCCGCACAAGGTCTTGCTCACGGCCACGCCGCTACAGAATTCGCTGCTCGAACTCTACGGCCTGATCAGCTTTGTCGATGAGCGGGTCTTCGGCGATCTCGATAGCTTTCGCGCCCAGTTCGGCCAGCTCAAGGAAGCTGCCAGCCGGGTTTGCCAACTGAGCGCGCTCAAGAACCGCATACAGCCGATCTGCAAGCGCACCCTGCGCCGGCAGGTCGAGGCCTACGTCAAATACACCCGCCGCATACCGATGCTGCAAGAGTTTGTGCCGGGTGCCGACGAAACCAGGCTCTACAACGATGTCTCGGAATTCCTGCAACGGCCATCGCTGTACGCCTTGCCCAACAGCCAGCGGCAGCTGATTACGCTGGTTTTGCGCAAGCTGCTGGCGTCGTCGACCTTCGCCATCGCTGGGGCGCTGGAAACCCTCATCAAGCGGCTCAGTGGCCAACTCAGTGGCCAACTCTCGCAAACCCTCGACGATAAGGCAGCAAGTACAGACCTGGCCGAAGAACTCGACCAGGACTATGAAGCCCTCGACGAACTGGCCGACGAGTCTGATGCCGCCGCAGACGCCAGCACCAAGGCCACAAACGAAACTACAGCCGCAGCGGAAATCGCCGCCATCAGGGCCGAGGTCAGCGAACTCGAATCGTTCCGCAATCTGGCCATCTCCATCACGGAGAACGCCAAGGGCACCGCGCTGCTGCAAGCGCTCAACGTTGCCTTCAAGAAGCTGGATGAACTCGGCGCGGCCAAGAAGGCCCTGGTCTTCACCGAGTCCCGGCGCACTCAAGACTACCTATTGAAGCTGCTTGCCGGAACCGAGTATGGCCCCGGTGTCGTGCTCTTCAATGGCAGCAACAGCGATGCCAAGGCCAAGGAAATCTACACCGCTTGGATCGCACGACATGCCGGCACCGACCGTGTAACCGGCTCACGGACTGCCGATACGCGGGCCGCACTGGTCGATTATTTCCGCGATTTTTCTGGCAAAAGCGGCAGCATCATGATCGCCACCGAAGCGGGCGCCGAGGGCATCAACCTTCAGTTCTGCTCGATGGTCATCAACTACGACCTGCCTTGGAATCCGCAGCGCATCGAACAACGCATCGGGCGCTGCCACCGCTACGGCCAGAAGGTCGACGTGGTCGTGGTCAATTTCCTGAACCGCGACAACGAGGCCGACCGCCGCGTCTATCAACTGCTCGCGCAGAAATTCCAGCTCTTCGATGGGGTCTTCGGAGCCAGCGATGAAGTGCTCGGCGCGGTGGAGTCCGGCGTCGATTTCGAGCGACGTATTGCAGAGATTTACCAGACTTGCCGCCATCCCGAGGCCATCCATACCGCCTTCGAGCAGTTGCAACTCGATCTGGCCGGCGAGATTTCCGACGCCATGCTGGGCGCCCGCAAGGCGCTGCTGGAGAATTTTGACGAGGAAGTCCAGGAGCGGCTTCGACTGCGCAACCTGGATGCCCGCGCCTCCCTCGGCAAGCTGGAGCGTCTCTTGATGCGCTTCACCCGTGCCGCGCTCAACGGGCATGCGAGTTTCGACCACGACGATACCGGCTTCCTGCTTCATTCACTCCCCTCGCCCGCTTGCGGGAGAGGGGCCGGGGGGGAGGGCATCCCCCTCGGCCGCTATGAGTTGCCGCGCCGGAGTGAAGAAGCCCACATCTACCGGCTGGGGCACCCACTCGCGCAGGGATTGATCGACCAGGCCCAGCGTGCGCCGCTGTCGCCCAGCAAACTGGTATTCGATTACGAGGCCTACGGTGCCAAGGTGTCGGTCATCGAAGGCCTACGAGGTAAGCAAGGGGTACTGGCGGTCCAGCATCTGCGGATTCAATCACTCGGCGCTACCGAAGGACATCTGCTGGCCGCCGCCACGGACACCTACGGAGCAGCCTACGATCAGGACATCACGGATCGCCTGCTCGGCATGCCGGGGCGTGCAACGCCGTTGCCACGCGCCGACAATGCATCCGTTCAGCAATCCGCATCCAGCGACCAGGCCCTATCTCAGCAAGACATGCTCGATTTCGCCGCCGCCAATGTGCCCATCCCGCCGACCCTCCAGCAGCAGATCGACCAGCAGAAGGCCCGTGTCATCACGGACCTTGAGTCACGCAACCTGAGCTTCTTTACTCAGGAAACAGAAAAGCTCGATGCCTGGGCGGACGACCTGAAGGTCGGCCTTGAGCGCGAGATCAAGGAGCTTGACCGGCAGATCAAGGAAGCGCGAACCAGGAGCAAAGGCGCGGCAACCCTTGCCGACAAGCTGCAAGCGCAAAAGGAACAGCGCGACCTCGAAGGGCAGCGCGACAAGAAGCGCCGGGAACTGTTTAACCGGCAAGATGAAATCCAGGCACGACGCGACCAACTGATCGAAGAGCTTGAACGTCAGTTGGGCCAGAAAATCTCGCAGCGAACGCTGTTCTGTTGTGAATGGGTAGTTCAGTGAAACGCCATACGAGCCCACCCGACCACAACAATTGCATGGAGAAATAAATGGATAGAACTTACGCCATCGAACTGCTTACTCGCAGCAAGCCTGAGCTAGCCGCTCGCTTCGGAGTAACGGGTCTTGCCCTGTTCGGTTCAACCGCCCGCGACGTCGCACGAAGCGACAGCGACATTGACGTCCTGGTCGCCTTCGACGGTCCCGCGACCTCGGAACGTTACTTCGGCGTTCAGTTCTATCTCGAAGACCTGTTCGGCGCGCCGATTGATCTCGTGACCGAGAAAGCCCTGCGTCCCGAGTTGCGCCCATTCGTCGAAAAGGAGGCCGTCCATGTCTGACCCAGTGGAACGGGCATGGCGTTTCTACCTCGACGACATGATCGCTTTTGCCGAGAAGACCATTGCCTACACCGATGGCCTTGACCAGGCTGCATTCGTCGCCAGCGGATTGAATTACGACGCCACCGTGCGCAACCTCGAACTGATCGGCGAGGCCGCGACGCACATCCCGGATGCCGTGCGCGCCGCCAATCCCCAACTGCCGTGGCGGCTCATCATCGCCACCCGCAACCGGTTGATTCACGCCTACCTGGGGATCGACAACGACACCTTGTGGAGCATTATCCAAAGCGACATTCCGGCCCTGTTGCCACAACTGCACGAACTCAGGGATCGGACGATAGGGTGAACCAGTGAACAAACAACTGCCAACGCAAGGCACCCGGACGTTCGAGGAACTGAGGCAGACCAACGAGCATGGCGCGGAGTACTGGAGCGCCCGTGACTTGCAGTCCATGCTCGGATACAGCCAGTGGCGGCGTTTTGAGGATGCCGTCAAGCGGGCTATGACTTCCTGCGAAACCTCCGGAAACAACCCTGAGCATCACTTTGCCGGCGCCGGCAAACCGATCACCGGCGGCAAAGGTGCGGTTCAGTTGGTTGAGGACTATCATCTTTCCCGCTTCGCCTGCTACCTCATTGCCCAGAACGGCGACCCGCGTAAACCGGAAATCGCCCAAGCTCAGAAATACTTTGCTGTCCAGGCCCGCCGGCAGGAGCTTAGCGACCAGGCTGCCGCCGACATGGAACGGCTCGATCTGCGCAAGCAAACCAGCGAAGAGTTCAAGGCACTCTCCGGTGCCGCGCAAGACGCTGGCGTACAGAGCAAGATGTTTGGCGTGTTCCACGATGCCGGTTACAAAGGCTTGTACGGTGGCCTTGGCGGCGCAGCCATCAAGGCACGCAAGGCCATCCCGGAAAAAGACAATCTGCTGGACCGGATGAACGCCACCGAACTCGCCGCCAATCAGTTCCGCGTGACCCAAACGCGGGACAAGCTGGCACGCGACGGGATTCGCAATCAGACACAAGCGATCCAGACCCACGAGCAGGTCGGCAAGGAAGTCCGCGATGCCATCAAGCGTATCGGTGGCACCCCGCCCGAGCAGATTCCGCCGGCGGAGCACATCAAGGAAGTCGAAAAACGGCTGAAAAACGCAACGCCAAAGCTGGAGCTGTACGAGCGTGAAGCGGGAGGATTGTTGGGCAGAACGGAGAGAAAATCCGGGATGAACGAGGAGTGACCCATGGCAGCGACAAATTTCAAGACCGAAAACAACACGTTCCGCAAGCTTATCGGCAATGGGTTGACCTACCGCATTCCTCGCTTTCAGCGCGACTACAGTTGGACTGACGACGAGTGGGAAGACCTGTGGATGGACTTGTTGGGGACACTCCAGCCGGCTGGTGAACCTGCTCACTACATGGGCTATCTCGTCCTGCAATCAGCGGACGACAAAACCTTTGAAGTCATCGATGGGCAGCAACGCCTGACCACCGTCAGCATCATCGTGCTTGCGGTGCTGAAAAACCTGCAACGGCTGATTGACGCCGGCAACGACCCCGATGCCAATAGGCGGCGCATGGATCAAATCCGCCAGACCTATGTCGGTTATCTCGATCCCGTCACCCTGATCGCACGCCCTAAACTGACGCTGAACCGCAACAACAATAGCTATTACCAGGGTTTCATCGTGCCGATGGGGCATTTGCCGCAACGCGGATTTCGTGCGTCCGAGCATTTACTGCGCAAGGCCTTCGAATGGTTTGATCGCCGCGTGGGCGATTACCTGAAAAAAAGCACGGGCACCGAGGGGATGCGTCTGGCTCAATTCGTCGAGGACATGAGCGACCGCCTTTTTTTTACGGTTATCACGGTCACCGATGAGTTGAATGCCTACAAGGTATTCGAGACGCTCAATGCGCGCGGCGTGCGGCTATCGGCGACCGACCTGCTGAAAAATTACTTGTTTTCGGTACTTGATCGCGGCGGCGACCAGGATCACGAGTTGCGCAATCTGGAGGAACGCTGGGAGGCCATGGTTGGCCGCCTGGGGGCGGAAAGCTTCCCTGACTTCTTGCGTGCCCATTGGAATAGCCGCCGTACCTTTTCGCGCCAGGCCGAACTGTTCAAGACGGTCCGCAATCAAGTGAATTCGCGCGAGAGGGTTTTTCAACTCCTGCGCGACATGGAAGAAGACCTTGACACTTACCTTGCGTTGTCTTCGCCCGAAGCCTCCGACTGGCCGCAGGAAACCAAGGGGTTTGCCAGCACCTTGCGCACGTTCAATGTTCGCCAGCCCTTGCCGCTGCTGTTGGCGGCCAAACGCATTTTCGATCCCCCCGATTTCGCCGGCCTGATGCGGGCATGCGTGGTTATTTCAATGCGTTTCAACGTGATTTGCAGCTACAGCACGGCCGAGCAGGAAAGAACCTATAACGCCGTGGCGGAGCGCATAGCGAAAGGCGAGTTGGCCAATCTGGGCGCGGCACTCGCCGCCATGCAAAGCATCTATCCCGGCGACGCGGCATTTCGCGCCGCCTTTGCCGAAAGAACCATCCGCACGACGCAATCACGCAACAACCGCGTGGTGAGGTTCATTCTGTGCGCGCTGGAAAAACAACTATCCGGGCAAGACTACAGTTTCACCAGTGACAGCTTCAACATAGAGCATGTTCTGCCTCAGAATCCCCAAGCCGACTGGGAGGCATTCACGGATGAAGAGGTGGATGCGTTGACCTATCGATTGGGCAACATGACTTTGATGCAGGCCGGTGCCAACCAGGATTTGGGCAATACCCGCTACGCCGCAAAGCGCCCCGTATTTGAACAAAGCGGCTTTGCAATCACCCGCAAGCTGGCGACCGATCACGCCGAATGGACGCCGGAGCGTATTGCGGCGCATCAGAACTGGATGGCAACACAAGCCACGGCGGTATGGCGTATCGCACAAATCAGTTGAGGCCGGCGGAATTTTATGAGCAGCCATAAGCAAAAACTGGAACTCACCTGGATTGGCAAGGATGTGCGGCCGAAGCTGGAGCCGCGCATATTGTTGGGCGACCCTGCGATGAGCTATCACGCGAAGCATCGGGTCACTGAGGCCGACATCTTCGATAATCAGCTTATCTTTGGTGACAACCTGCTGGCATTGAAGGCCTTGGAGCAGGAATACACGGGCAAGGTGAAATGTGTATTCATCGACCCGCCGTACAACACCGGCAGTGCCTTTACCCACTACGATGATGGCATTGAGCATTCGATCTGGCTGTCGTTGATACGGGACCGGCTAGAAATCATTCGGCGGCTGATGTCTGATGATGGTTCGCTGTGGATAACGATTGACGACAACGAGGCGCACTACCTGAAGGTATTGTGTGATGAGGTTTTTGGGCGTGCGAATTTTGTCGCAAACTTTGTCTGGCAGAAAGCCTACACGGCAAATCAGACAGCAAAACATGTCTCCAATACTCACGACCACGTTCTGGTCTATGCAAAGGATCCAGACCGGCTTGCAGTTGGAAAGATCGACCGAACAGATGATCAGGTCGCAAAGTTCACCAAGCCCGACAATGACCCGCGTGGTCCGTGGAAGGCAGAGAACTTGTCTGCCGGGAAGTTCTATTCTGCTGGGCAGTTTGAAATTATCGGCCCGACAGGGAAAAGCTTTCTTCCTCCGAAGGGGCGTTACTGGCGATGTAATGAGGCACAGTACCGAGCCTGGCTCGATGATGGGCGCATTACATTCGGGAAGGCTGGAGATGGCCGTCCGATGCTTAAGAAATTCTTGTCTGAGTTAAAGGGTGGCATTACCGTCAGCACGTGGTGGCCGCACGAGGAGGTTGGCAGTAACAAGGAAGCCAGCTTACATACCAAGCAACTCTTCGGTGAGCAGGACGTCTTCGCGACCCCAAAACCGGAGAAGCTTATCGCGCGCATTCTCGGGCTTGTCACCAACCCCGGCGACCTCGTCCTCGACTCCTTCGCCGGTTCCGGCACCACCGGCGCCGTCGCCCACAAAATGGGCCGCCGCTGGATCATGATCGAGTTGGGCGAGCACTGCCATACGCACATCATTCCGCGCCTGAAGAAAGTCATCGACGGTGACGACCAGGGCGGCATCAGCCAGGTGGTGAATTGGCAAGGCGGCGGTGGTTTCCGTTACTACCGCCTCGCCCCCAGCCTGTTGCAGCAAGACCGCTGGGGCCAGTGGGTCATCAACAAGGAATACAACGCCGAGATGCTGGCGGCGGCGATCTGCAAACTGGAGGGCTTCACCTACGCCCCCAGCGATGCTCACTACTGGCAGCACGGCAAGAGCACCGAAACCGACTTCATCTACGTCACCACGCAAAGCCTGACGCCGGAAGCTTTGCAGGCCTTGAGCGATGAGGTCGCCCTCACCCCCGGCCCCTCTCCCGCCAGCGGGCGAGGGAAGAGAACGCTGCTGGTCTGCTGTTCGGCGTTCCGGGTGGGGGGAGGAGATGCGGCGAATCGTTTCCCGAATCTCACCGTCAAGAAGATCCCCAAGATGGTCTTGTCGCGCTGCGAATGGGGGCACGACGATTACTGCCTGAACGTGGCGAATTTGCCGATGGCACAGCCCTCACCCCCGGCCCCTCTGATAGAACCCCTAAGCAATCGACTAGGCGGCCAAACGACGGCCGCTAAGTCGCTGCTTATCCCGGAGGGCGAGGGGAGAAAATCGCTTGTCGGGAATCCCGCTCAAGGCGGCCTGTTCGGCGAGGAGGGTTGAGCATGGCCAGCAAGCCCAAGAATAATGATGTCCCGGTACCTGCCGCGCCGCCGTTGTACGGGCGGGTGCGTGAAATCCTGGATGCTGCCAGAAGCAACATCGCCCGTACCGTCAACACGACACAGGTGGTTGCGAATTGGCTGGTCGGGCGGGAAATCGTCGAGGAAGAGCAGGCGGGCAAGCGGCGTGCTGGTTATGGTGAGGCCTTGCTGGCGGACCTTGCCGAGCGGCTTCTGCAGGAGTTTGGGAAAGGCTGGTCGGTACGCCAGTTGGAATACTGCCGCAGTTTCTATTTTTCCTATCCGTTGCTGCTTGGTACCGAGAAATCGAACGCACCGCGTTCGATTTCTGATCTGCCTGTGGACAGCAAGAGCGAGGCGTGGAAACCGGGCCGACTGAACCCGAACCTTTCCTGGACGCACTATCGCAATTTGCTGCGGGTGAGCCGCGATGCCGCGCGCACGTTCTACGAGATCGAGGCGGCGCGCAATGCGTGGTCGGCACGCGAGTTGACGCGCCAGATCGGCAGCCTGCTATTCGACCGGCTGGCGAAAAGCCGGGACAAAGACGGCTTGATGCGCCTGGCCGTTCAAGGTCAGGAAATCGCAAGGCCCATCGACGCGCTGAAAGACCCGGTGGTGCTGGAGTTTCTCGACCTGCCAGAGTCGCCACGGCTGGTGGAGTCGAAGCTGGAACAGGCGCTGATCGACAATCTGCAAACCTTCCTGTTGGAACTGGGTAAAGGCTTTGCCTTCGTATCGCGGCAGGAGCGCATCACGCTCGACGGCGACCACTTTTACATCGATCTGGTTTTCTATCACACGGTGTTGAAGTGTTTCGTGTTGATCGACCTGAAGGTCGGCAAGCTGACCCACGCCGATCTGGGTCAGATTCAGTTCTACGTGAATTATTACGACCGCGAGCGCCGTACCGAGGGCGACAACCCGACCTTGGGCCTGATCCTTTGCCCGGACAAGAACGATGCCGTGGTGAGGTACACGCTGGGCGAGCAGCAGGAACGCAATATTTTCACCAGCCGCTACCAGCTTCATTTGCCGACCGTTGAGGAACTGGAAAACGAGTTGAGGCGTGAACTCCGATTTCTGGCGCCAGCGGAGAGCGGCGCAACTCCGGAGGGCAGTCTGAGGCCCGTCAGGAAACCCCGCAAGAACAAGGACGAGGCATGAATCAGAGCGATCTTTTCAAGGCAAAGGACAAGGACATCGCGGCCTCGGTAGCGGCTATGAAGCGGGCGACTGCCATGGCGCGCAAAGCGGCGGTGCAGACCGATACGGCGATTGTCGTGGTACAGGGCAAGAAGATCGTTCGCGTGACGGCCGATGACCTCCGCAAAAAGGCTGGCGCATGAGCCTGGAAAACCTCGTTCGCTCCATCAGTGGCCGCTTGAGCCTGCGCGAGCCCCAAGCCGAAAGCCTGCGCCGCCTGCATTGGGCGGTCGATCAAGTGCCGGCGTTACGCGACTCGAAGGCACGCTCCCCCGAAGAATTGAAGGCGATGCAGGATGCCTTGATGGGCCAGTTTCCGACCCTGACGGACTTCGAGCGCGACTTCCCGTCGCTGTGCTTCGCTCTGGCAACGGGCGTCGGCAAGACACGCCTGATGGGGGCGTTCATCAGCTACCTGCATGCGGCCTACGGCTACCGGCACTTCTTTGTGCTGGCGCCGAATCTGACCATCTACGACAAGCTGATCGGAGACTTCTCGCCGAACTCGCCCAAGTACGTGTTCAAGGGCATCGCCGAGTTTGCCAGCACGCCGCCCGAGGTGGTCACCGGCGACACCTACGAGCAGCGCGGCAGCCTGAGCCTGCTGGCTGGCATCGAGGTCAACATCTTCAACATCTCGAAGATCAATTCCGAAGTGCGCGGCGCTCAGTTGCAAAAGCGGTCGCCGAAGATCAAGCGGCTGTCGGAATACCTGGGGCAGAGCTACTTCGATTACTTGGCCGGACTGGATGACTTGGTGCTCATCATGGACGAGTCGCACCGCTACCGGGCGAGCGCGGAGATTCGGTCTCTCAACGAGTTGCGCCCCTTGCTGGGCCTCGAACTGACGGCAACGCCGTTCGTCGAGGGCGCCGGCGGCAAGACCTCAGTTGGCAAAACCATAGCGTTCAAGAACGTGGTGATGGATTACCCGCTGGCGCGCGCCATCGCGGATGGTTTCGTCAAGGAGCCAGCGGTCGTGACGCAGCAGAACTTCGACCCGAGCGCCCATAGTGCCAGCGCGCTGGAAACGATCAAGCTGCAAGACGGCGTGCGCGTCCATGAGGAAACCAAGGTCCATCTGCTGAACTATTACCAAAATTCGGCGCAGCAGCCCGGCAGCCAGCCAGTGAAGCCCTTCATGCTGGTGATTGCGCGCGACACGACCCACGCCGCCGCGTTGATGGCGACGATTCAATCCGATGGGTTCTTTGCGGGCCGCTACAAGGGCAAGGTCATACAGGTCGATTCAAGCCGTACCGGTGCCGAGGAAGAGGAAATGATCCGGCGTCTGCTGGCGGTGGAAAGCTATGACGAGCCGACCGAGATCGTGATCCACGTCAACATGCTGAAAGAGGGTTGGGACGTCACCAACCTCTACACCATCGTTCCGTTGCGCGCCGCCAATGCCCGCACGCTGATCGAGCAATCCATCGGCCGGGGCCTGCGCTTGCCCTATGGCCGCAAGACCGGCGTGGATGTCGTGGACCGCCTGAACATCATCGCCCACGACAAGTTCCAGGAAGTCATCGACGAGGCCGGACGCGGCGATTCGCCGATCCGCATGCAGGCGTTGGTACTGACGCCGGATACCGGCAGTGGCAGCACCTTGAAGAGTATTTCCGTACAGCCCACGGCCAACGCCATGCTGGGAACCCTGGCGCCTGGCACTCAGCAAGTACCCGGCGCGAATGCCGGCAGCGCGCAGTACGGAAGTTCCGCGCCGGCCACGGTGCTCAAGACCGACGAAGAGAGACAGATCGCCCAGGTCGCTATGGACGTGATCGCCGAGATCAGCCGTGAGCGGCAGGATGGCCAGCCACTTATCGCCAGTACCCAGGCACTGACACAGGCCAGCGTCCAGGAACAGATTACCCAGCGCGTGCAAGCGCGTTTGGTCCCCAAGCAAGGTGACTTGCTGGCGGCGACCGGGCCGTCACCCGTGGCCGATGTTGTCCAGAAGACGGTGGCGGTGCTGGTCGAGCACACGATTGATATTCCGCGTATCTCCGTGGTGCCGAAAGGCCCGGTGAAGAGCGGCTACAAGGTGTTCCAGCTCGACCTGTCAAAGATGAACTTCCAGCCACAGGACATGGCCCTGATTGGCCAGGGCCTGAAGACCGGCAAACAGGTGCTCTACGGGCAATCGTCGTCGGTGATGGAAGTGATGCTGGAGAACTACATCGTCCGCGAGCTGATCAACTACGACGACGTGTCTTACGACGAGCACGCCGAGCTGATCTACGCGCTATCCGGGCAGGCGGTCGCGCACTTCAGAACCTATCTGAAAACGGACGACGAACTGCACAACATCCTGAGCAACTACGGCAAGACCATCGCCGAGAACATCCATCTGCAAATGGCGCAGCACTACTACGAGGATATTTCGGAATCCGAGGTGGTGGTCAGCCAGGGCTTCACCCCGCTCAAGCATTGCGCCTTTACCGCCGAGGGCGACATCCTGCCGCTGCACCAGGCCCCCGCCGATAAGGGCAAGATCGCGCAGTACGTCTATGGCGGTTTCACTCGATGCGCCTACCCGGTGCAGAAGTTCCATTCCGACACCGAGCGTGTGCTGGCGTGCGTGCTGGAGCGTGATGCCCTGCGCTGGTTCCGGCCGGTGGCGGGGCAGTTCAACATCTACTACCGTTCCGGTGCTGCTTCTGCCAGATTCGAGCCCGAGTACCTGCCGGATTTCGCCGCGACGACCGCCGACTACAACCTGATCATCGAGACCAAAGCGGCCAAGGACATGGAAGATGCTGGCGTGAAGGCGAAAGCCGAGGCGGCGGTGACCTGGTGCAAGAACGCCAGCGAGTATTCCGTAGCGCAGGGTGGCAAGCCGTGGAAATACCTGTTGGTGCCGCATGATGTCGTTGCGCATAACGCAACGGTCACGGCGTTGGTCGGGCGATTCACGTTGTAACCTGTTGGGAGCTTAGAAATGCAACTCTCTGATGCCGCGCCAACATTGACGCAGTCACGTTCTACATCAGCTGCCAAATGGGCCAGCAAGCATGTTCGGCAGCATTGATAAGAGCAAGGGTCTGCTATTCGTCACTCATGATCTCGACCACTCCCTGCGACTGACGATGGACAAAATGCGGCAGGAGGTCGAGACGCTGGACGAGAACAGGCTACTAAACACGGTTCCGGAAGACCTGAAGCGCTACCTAGTCGAGAAATACAGCGTCATGCCGATTAAGCTGCTGCAGGATCAGTGGTATGCCGACCATCAGGATATGCCGGTTGACATACGGCATGACCAGATGCGATGGATCGACGATAGGAGTCGACCGGTGATGGTCCCAGGTGAGCGTATCGAGGTACGCATCCCATTTGAAGGCGAGCCGGAACTGTTCTATTCGAAGGCCAGTACCTCCACGATGAACCCGCCCCGTGCCGTTGTCGAGAAGAACGAACTCGTACTGCGATTTGAATCTCCAGCGGATCAGCCGCGAGAAATCCGTCCTTTGGTGGACCATGTGCTCGCCGAAATCGAGCAGCACCTGGGGTGGCAGCGCGGAATGATCGACGCCCACAACAGCACCTTGCCGAGTGCAGCGGAGCAAGCGATCCAGCGGCGGCGAGAGCGGTTATTGGCACAATCGCATAGGGCAGCGGCACTCGGCATTCCCGTCAAGCGCCGCGATGACGCCCCGAAGACCTACGCGGTGCCGACCGTACGCAAGAAGGCAACGCCATCACTTCCACCAGCAAGCTCTGCGCAGTTCACGCCGGAGCCTACCTGGGCCTTGGAGCAATACGATCATGCGCTGAAGATCATGCAGGACATGGCGCTCGTGATGGAGCGCAGCCCCGAGGCCTTCAAGTCCATGGATGAGGAGGCGCTGCGCCAGCACTTCCTCGTGCAGCTCAATGCTCAGTTTGAAGGGAAGGCCACCGGTGAGACCTTCAACATGGGGGGTAAGACCGACATCCTGCTACGCGAGGCCGACCGCAACGCCTTCATCGCCGAATGCAAGTTCTGGAAAGGGCCAAAAGGCTTCGGCGAGGCCATCGACCAACTCCTCGGCTACGCCAGCTGGCGGGACAGCAAGACATAGCACTCTCGTCCCCCAAGGCAAACGGGGCCTCTGCGTCGAGAAGTTTGAAAGTCAGTTGATCTCTTGCGAGGTCAATAAAAGTTTGTTTCTTGTCCATTTCCGTCGGTTTTCATACAGACATCGTTTGTGTAGTTAGCGTTGTAGCTGGCTACACATTCAACACAATAGCACGGGTATCTACATGATTAATAAGTGATTCTACTTTTAGAGTAGAATGATGTCGTACTGCTCCTGGGTGAAGATACTCTCCACCTGCAAGGAGATCGGCTTGGCGATGAAGTCGGACAGTTGCGCCAGGCTCTGCGATTCTTCCTCCAGGAACATGTCGATCACGGCTTGCTGCGCCATGATGCGGAATTCGCGGGCGCTGAACAGGCGGGCCTCGCGCATGATGGAGCGGAGGATTTCATAGCAGATGGTCTGAGCCGTCTTGATCTGGCCGCGCCCCTGGCAGGTGGGGCAAGGCTCGCAGAGTATCCGCGTCAGGCTTTCTCGGGTGCGTTTGCGCGTCATTTCCACCAGGCCCAGCGAGGTGAAGCCGTTGATGGTCATGCGCGTATGGTCGCGCGCCAAGGCCTTCGTCAATTCCGCCAGCACGGACTGCTTGTGTTCCGTGCTATCCATGTCGATGAAGTCCAGGATGATGATGCCGCCCATGTTGCGCAGGCGCAGCTGCCGGGCGATGCTCTGGGCCGCCTCCAGGTTGGTCTTGAAGATCGTCTCGTCGAAGGTGCGCCCGCTGGTGTAGCTACCGGTGTTGACGTCGATGGTGGTCAGCGCCTCGGTCTGATCGACAATCAGGTAACCGCCGGATTTCAGGTCCACGCGCCGCCCCAGGGCTTTTTCGATCTCGTCCTCCACCCCGTAGAGGTCGAACAGCGGCCGCTCGGCGATGTAGTGATTGATCTTGCCATGCACGTTGTGGGTGAACTCTTCCGCGAAGGCGTCCAGGCGCAGGTAGGTTTCGCGCGAATCCACCAGGATGCGAGTGGTCTCGGCGGTCGCGAAATCGCGCAACACGCGGTGCGCCAGGTCCAGTTCCTGGTAGATCGACTTCGGCCCGGAGGTGTTCTCTGAACGTGCCCGGATCGCATCCCACAGCGTGTAGAGGTACTCCACATCCGAGGCCAGCTCTGCGTCGTCGGCGATGTTGGCCATGGTGCGGATGATGAAGCCGCCATGTTCGACCTGGGGCAGGATTCGGGTCAGGCGCTCGCGCAGCAATTCGCGCTCCGCCTCGTCCTCGATCTTCTGCGAGATACCGATGCGCGTTTCTTGCGGCAGGAATACCAGGAAGCGTCCGGCCATGCTGATCTGGGTGGAAAGCCTGGCGCCCTTGGTACCGATCGGGTCTTTGATGACCTGCACCAGGATGCTCTGGCCCTCGTGCAGCACCTTCTCGATCGGGCGCGCGGCATGCTCGCTGCGCGCCTCGACGATGTCGCCCACGTGGAGAAAGGCGGCGCGGTCCAGGCCGATGTCGATGAACGCCGACTGCATTCCCGGCAACACCCGGCTCACCTTGCCCTGGTAGACGTTGCCGACCATGCCGCGCATGCCCGCGCGCTCGATATGCAGTTCCTGAACCACGCCCAGATACAGCACGGCGACCCGCGTTTCCTGCGGCGTCACGTTGATCAGAATTTCTTCGCTCATGAGAATCTCGATAAGTCAGTATTCGTGAGTCGCGCCCTGCGCGCATCGCGAATCGTGGCTAGATCACGGGGTAACCCACCTCTTTCAGCAGTTCCGCGGTCTCGAACAAGGGCAAGCCCATCACGCCGGAGTAACTGCCGGACAGGTGCTCGATGAACAGGGCTGCGCGCCCCTGGATGCCATAAGCGCCGGCCTTGTCGAAGGGTTCGCCAGATGCCACGTAGGTCGCTATCTCGGACTCCGACAGTAGCCGGAATACCACCGTGCTCTGCGAGTACGCTACGGCCAGCCGGCCCCGAAAGGCCACCGCCACCCCGGTCAACACGCTGTGCGACCGCCCCGAGTAGCCGCGCAGCATCGCCCCTGCCTCCCTGGCATCCGCGGGTTTCCCAAGTATCTGCCCATCGAGCGTCACCGTGGTATCCGCCGCCACGACCGGCCAGTCTCCCAGTCTGCGTCCACGCCGCGCGAATTCCCCTGCTTCCGCCTTCCGCCGCGCCAGGCGTAGCACGTAGTCGAGCGCCGGCTCGGCGGGCAGCGGCGTCTCGTCCACATCCACCCGTTCGGCGCGCGCGCGCAGAATCAAGACGCTGGGCGCCAGTCCGATCTGTTGCAGCAAATCGAGGCGGCGCGGGCTTTGCGAGGCGAGGTAGACGGGTTTCGGCATGGGGGCGCATTTTCCACTTATTCGGCGCGCAAAGCTTCCACCGGATCGAAGCGCGCCGCCCGCCTGGCCGGCGCCACGCCGGCGACGAGGCCGATGCACACGGCCACGGCCAGGGCTGCCGCGACGTAGTCCCATGCCAGGCTCACCGGCAGTGCGGGCAGGACGATATGCAGCAACTGCGCCAATCCGAGTCCCAGCCCCAGACCCACAGTGCCGCCGAGGGCGGCCAGGCCCGCGGCTTCGGCGAGGAACAGGGCCATGATCTGACTGCGGCGCGCACCCAGCGCGTTCAACAGGCCGATTTCCCCGGTGCGTTCGCTCACGCTGATGGTCATCAGGGTAAGGATGCCGACGCCGCCGACGACCAGGGAGATGCTTCCGAGTGCCGCGACGGCAAAGGTGAGCACGGAGAGCACCGAATCGAGCACAGCCAGTTGCTGTTTCTGCGGGGTGGCGGTGAAGTCGTCAACACCATGGCGCGCCCGTAACAAGCGTTCGATCCCGGCCTGGACACGCTCCGGCTTGGCCTGCGGGTCGTGGGCCACATCGATTTCCATCAAGCCTTCGCGGTTGAAGAGTTCCAGCACGCGCGCGGCCGGCAGAAACGCGGTGTCGTCGAGATCGAATCCCAACACCTGGCCCTTGGCCGCCATAACGCCGACCACACGGTAACGCTGACCACCGACGCGGATCAGTGCCCCCAGGGGATTTTCCGCGGCGAACAGTTCGTCGCGCACCTTGGCGCCCAGTACGGCAAAGGCGCGCGGACTGCGCAGATCGTCGGCGGGAAGGAAACTGCCGGCGGCGATACGCATGCGGAAGGTCTGCATGAATTCCGGGCCCACGCCGTAAACGGTGACGCGACGACTGCGGCCCACGCCCTCGACTTCCGCGTTGCCCTGGACCACCGGGCATACGCTCTGCACCTGCGGCACCTGGCGCAGCGCCTGGGCGTCCTCCAGCGAGAGCGGGCGCACGCTGCCGAACATGCCGACCGCGCCGCCGTGGGTCTTGGTCTTGCCGGGACTGACCGCGATCAGATTGGTGCCGAACTGGGTGAATTCGGCAAGCACGAACTGGTGCAGGCCTTCGCCCAGTGCGGTGAGCAGGATCACCGCAGCCACCCCGACCGCAATGCCCAATGCGGAGAGCAGACTGCGACCGGGGTGGTGGGTCAGGGCGCCGAGAGACAGGCGCAGCAGGTCGGGGAGACGCATCAACGCCTCGCCAGCGCCTGGGCCGCATCCAGTCGCGCCGCCTTGCGCGCCGGCAGCCAAGCGAACAGCAGGGCGGCGACCAGGGCGGTGGTGACCGCTGCGGCCATCGCCCAGGGCGGCGGAGTGATCGGCAGTACCGGGTAGAGGCGGCCGAGGACGAAGCTGGCGGCCAGCCCCAGGAGCAATCCGACCGCCGCGCCGAGGGCGGCGATCAGCCCGGCTTCCGCCAGGAACAGACCACGCACCTGCGCGGCGGTAGCGCCCAGCGCCTTGAGCAGGCCGATCTCCGAACGCCGCTGCGCCACCGAGACCAGCATCACGTTCATGATCAAGACACCGGCTACACCCAGACTGATGGCGGCGATCCCGGATACCGCCAGGGTCAGCGCGGTGAAGATGCGATCGAAGGTGGCGAGCACGGCATCCTGAGTGATCACCGTGACATCGGCGTCATTCTCGTGCCGCACCTTGAGCAGGGCCAGCAGGTCCTCCTTCACCGCCGCCACGGCATCGCGCCCGCGCGCCTCCACCAGGATGCGGAACAAGGAGACCGTGTTGAACAACTGCTGCGCCGCCGCCACCGGGATTGCCACCGTTTCGTCGCTGTCGAACCCCATCTGCTGGCCTTGCGTGGCGAGCACGCCGATCACGCGGAAGCGACGGTCGCCGATGCGCACCCACTCGCCCAGGGCGTTTGCCTGGCCGAACAATTCGGCACGGATGCGCTCGCCCAGCACGCACACCGGAGTGGCCTGGTCATTGGGACCGGCCGGCAGGTAGTGACCCTGGATCAGATGCATGTGGCGGATTTCCAGCAGGCCCGCGGTGGAGCCCAGCAACACGGCCTCCCGGCTCAATCCCCCGCGCGACACCTGCGCCACACCGACATTCAATGGCGCGACCCGCGCCACGTCACGCAGGCGCGCGACCGCATCGGCATCCGCCAGAGTGAGATCGCGCGAGGTCTGGCCGGACAGCACGCCGGGCGCACCACCCGAGGTTTCCGCGCGCCCGGGGATGACGATGAGCAGTCCCGTGCCGAGTGAAGCGAACTGATCCAGCACGTAGCGCCGCGCGCCCTCGCCTAGCGCGGTGAGCACCACCACGGAGGCGACGCCTATGCTCATGGCCAGGGCGATGAGCAGCGTCCGCCCGGGTTGGTAGGCAAGGCTGCCCCAGGCCAGGGAAAAGGTGTCGCGCGGGGTCATGGCCGCGCACCCGAGGGGCATGAGTCCGCCACCACATGCCCGTCTTCCATGGCGATACGGCGCCCGGCGCGAGCGCCGATTTCCTGGTCGTGGGTGACCACGATCAAGGTGGTGCCACGCCGGTTCAGCTCCTCCAGCAGGGCCAGCACCTCGCGGCCGGTGCTGCGATCGAGGTTACCCGTGGGCTCGTCGGCCAGCAGCAGGCTGGGGTTCATCGACATGGCGCGGGCGATGGCCACACGCTGCAACTGACCGCCGGAGAGCTGCGCTGGCAGATGGCTGGCGCGCTGCGTCAGCCCGACATCGGCGAGCAGCCGTACCACCCTTTCCCTGCGTTCGGCAGGCTGGACCCCAGCCAGCATCATGGGCAAGGCGACGTTGTCGGCCGCGCTCAGGCGTGGCACCAGATGGAAGAACTGAAACACGAAGCCGATCTTCTCGCGCCGCACTCGCGCCGCCTCGGCCTCCGTCAATGCGGTCACATCCAGGCCATCGATGCGGTACAGCCCGCTGTCGGGGCGGTCGAGCAGGCCCAGGAGATTGAGCAGGGTCGATTTACCGGAACCGGACGGTCCCATGATGGACACGAATTCGCCGGTGGCGATCGTGACGCTCACCCCGCGCAGCGCCCGCACCCACTGGTCGCCGACCTGGAAGCTGCGGGTGACCGAATCGAGTTCGATCATTTCGCCACTGCGCGCACGCCAGCCTTCACGCCTTCCTTCTCCAGAGACACCACGACCCGATCGCCGGCTTGCAAGCCACGGCTGATTTCCGTTTGCTGCCAGTTGCTGAGCCCCACAGTCACCGCGCGTTCACGCAACACGCCGTCCCGCAGCAGCAGCACCCGGTCCTTGCCTAGCAGCGCTTGCGTCGGAATGCGCAACACCGGGTCATGCGCTTCCAGGACGATTTCCGCGTCGGCGCTGTAGCCCGCCAGCAAGGACCTCTCCGGCTGGACGAAAGCGACCTCTACCTCCACCGTGCGCGCTTGCTTTTCCACTTCCAGCACGTAGGGCGCGATGCGTCGCACGCGGCCCGAAAAATGCCGGCCGGGATAGGCATCGAGGGCGATGCGGGCAGACAGGCCGACGCGGATCTTGGGCGCATCCACCTCATCGATGGGTGCGCTGACATAGACGCAGGAGTCGTCGATCAGGTCGATGGCCGGGGGGGTTGGGATGCCTGGCGGCGAGGGCGTGGAATATTCGCCCTGTTCACCGGTGACTTCCGCGACGATGCCGGCAAACGGCGCCCGCAAAACGCTGCGTGTCAAGGTGGCGCGGGCCGTGTCCAGGCGCGCCTCGGCCGTGGTGATATCGGCTTCGGCGGCGCGACAGCCGGCCTCCTTCACCTCGGCTCCGCTGACCGCAGCATCCACCGCGGCAGCGCTGAGGAAGCCCCGCTCCGCCAGTTGCTGCTGCCGCTTCGCATCGCGTCGCGCGGACTCCGCCCCGGCACAGGCCTCGGCGCGATGCGCCTGGGCGCCGTGGATCTGTTCCTCGGACTGACGCACCTGGGCGGCGAGATCGACATTCCACAGCTCCAGCAGCACCTGGCCGGTCCGGACGCGGTCGCCCTCGTGCACCAGCAGGCGCGCGATCTGGCCGCCGCCCTGGGGTGCCAGCTTCGCGCGCCGACAAGGCTTCACGGTGCCGGCGCGGGTATTCGCGACCGTGGCCTCGACCCGGCCATAGTCCGCACGTGCCACGCTCACTTCGAGTGGTTTGGCCTGACCGTAATGCTGCCAGGCCGCGACACCACCTCCCGCGAGAACGGCGAGCAGGGCGACGCGCCGGAACCAGAGGCGGAGGGTAGGATTCGACATGTCATTCGCGGTGATAAGGGTGGTTGTTCAGCAGACTCACTGCGCGGTACAACTGTTCCGCCAGCAGCACCCGCGCCAGGGCATGAGGCAGGGTCAAGCGTGAAAGGGACAGCTTGAGTTCGGCTTTCTCCAGCAGGCTGGCCGCCAGGCCGTCGGCGCCGCCCACGGCCAGGGCCACGTCACGCCCCTCCCCCATCCAGCGGGCCAGGAGATCGGCCAGTTCTCGCGTGCTGACTTCACGCCCGTGTTCGTCCAGCGCCACCAGGAGGCTGCCAGACGGCAGCTTTTCCAGCAAGCGAGCGGCCTCGCTCGCCTTGATCGAGTCGGCGGACTGGTTGGCGCGTTTATCCGGCTTGACCTCTACCAGGTCCACACGCGCCTCGCGCGGCATCCTCTTCAGGTATTCCGCCACCGCGGCATTAGCCCATGCCGGCAGCTTGTCACCCACGCTCAACAAGGTCAGCTTCATGCTAGGGGGTCGCCAGAATGAGACACATGGGCGGAATATAGCCCAGTCACACACTTCTCCATCCATGCCCGCAGCCAAAATAGGGAAAAACCACTTTACAGGATGGAAGGACGTCACTACAATGCATGTCTCTCGTGTGGGGGTATAGCTCAGCTGGGAGAGCGCTTGCATGGCATGCAAGAGGTCAGCGGTTCGATCCCGCTTACCTCCACCACAGACAAGAAGACTCGGGAAACCGGGCCTTCGGCCTCAAAAGTCCCCATCGTCTAGAGGCCTAGGACACCGCCCTTTCACGGCGGTAACCGGGGTTCGAATCCCCGTAGGGACGCCAGCAGTATCAAGGGCTTACAGCGATGTAAGCCCTTTTCTTTTGTGCCGTGTCCCTCAGATGTCCCCGGGATGTTCCCGGTCTTGCCCGAAGGATTCCATGCGCCGGCGACCCCAGTGTCACTACCCCGTGACGATTTCGCGGCCGACATGAAAGTGGTTCAAGGCTGACGATGTGAAGTTGGATTTTCTTGGGGGTTTTCTTCGGGGTTGGGGTTTTTCCAGGCTGGTGTGTTCTATTGTCTTCCTCGGGTCTCGTGTAGTTGTCGGGGCAGCGCCCTGGCTGGAGACCGACATGGGACGAGCAGAGAAGCGGATATGCCTGAGCTGTGGCGAGTAAGCGTGCGAGCCAGGCGAAATGGCTGGCCAAGCCGGAGAACCAGGACTACCACCGTGGGCCGGAGGCGGTGGCTCGGGTCCAGGCCTGGCGCGCCGCCCATCCCGGCAATGGCCGGCGCAAGCCTGCGGTCACCTCACCCACCACGATATAAGATACCTTGCAGCAGCCCATGCGTGCGCAGGACGGTTGCGAGATGCCTTTGGCCATTCCGGATTCCACGCCACAAGAGACCATACCTCAAATCACGACGACTTCCACCCGTTTGCCCAGGGCGTGTAGGACACATTCCATGGTGGGTGAGCAGGTCCACCCCCATCTGGGCCAGGGTGCTGGCGTAGGTGTGGCGCAGTTCGTGGAAGCCGATCTCCGGTTCGATCTTGGCAGAGTGCAAGCTTCCGGCTCTCCACCTCAAACCTCTGGGATGCTCGCCAACTCTGGCGCTAGCTGAACCAATGCCGTTCTACCTTGTGTAAGGCGTTTGCGCCAACCTGGCCCCCGATTCGCGGCATCGGACCATGCCGCCAGCGCTTCATGCCAACGACCTGTCTTAATAAAGTAGCTAAAGAGTGCCGCGGCTTGAAGTAAATCCTTAGTAGATTTTGTGCGCTGTGCCACCGGCCTCTCACCGTAAACGATGATTTTATGCACTGCGAACCGTTCCGGTGCCGGAAGATTGACGGTGCAGGCGCCATCGCGACTCAGCACGCACCCCTGGACGGTGCCTTCCAGCGAAAACTCCATGAACTTCAGCGGCTCTAGGGCGATGTTCAGGCGTGGGACCACTACCAGCGTGTCGCCTCGGTGCATGCTGGTCAAGAAGTCGAGCCGCAGTTCAGGGTCTTGCGGATTCCGGTATTGCGCACCCGTCTTGCCGCCAAATTGCGTAATCGGCAGCAAGCCCATTTCCAACGACTCGAGCGCGCTGTGGACATTTATCTGCAAGTCCAAGGGCAGCGCCAGGGAAACGTTATTGCCGGCATGCGCGAAATCCACGTCCAGCGTCCGGCCACCATCGCTCCAGTGCACACCCAGCATGTTTCCATAGGCAAGAAAAGCGTGCGTGCCGACCAGGATGCCGCCGGCGCGAAACAGGCCATAATCTGCGAGGCGCTTGATGAGCTTGAAATGCTTGGGCAAGGTGCTTTCACATCCCAGGGCAATCGCCGCGTTGGCCTGCGGAACCACCGTGCCAGCATGCTTCTGCTCCTTGAATCGCCGTACCAGCGTCTGGACGCGTTCCGTATCCGGCCCAATGTAGATCATGCGCCCGGCGCTATCTAGGTCGCGGTAGCCAAAGTACCAATATTCCCGGCCTTTCAACCTGCGCTTGTGGAAGGCGCCCGATAGCGTGGCGAGCGAAGTCTGGACTTCCTGGGATTGCACCTGGTCAGCCAGCTCGGCGTAGACCGTCTGCGCACTTAGTGACAGCTCTCGGTATCTCAATTGCAGGGCTTCCATCAAGTTACTATACACAGATAAAAATTGTATAGTAACCACCCAACCCCAACACGATAACTTAGTGCCTAGGTTCGCCGGCCCGCGTGATTCTGTTCGGCTCCTATGCTCGCGGCACGGCGACAGAAGACTCCGACCTGGACCTGATGGTCATCGAGAAAGAACTGCCTGACAAGGCGGCGGAATACGCACCCTACGGCGTTCTTCCCCTTCTGTCGGGGTCAGAGTCCGCTTCTTGATCGACTGAAGCAGACAAGTCATTACACTTCGAACTGACCGTGCTCAACTTGCGTCAAACAGCACTTCTCACGAAAAACCTATGGTGCCCGCCATTACGAAATATCGACTCCACGCCATCGCCCTGCTCGCCGGCATCCTGTCCGCGCTCGCCTGCCCGGCCTCTGCGCAAGCCTCGCCTGGCCTGCGTCTGTTGATAGCCCGGCCCCAGGTTCCCTGGCAGTTGCAAGACTGCCAGCCCCGTGGAAACCGACCGGAACTGTCGTGGCGGAAGGTGGACGGCCCCCTGCAGATTTCCTGGAGCGGCGGCCAGGCCCTGCTTGACCCCGGGACTGGCAAAGACGCCCTCCCTGACATGCCTGCGCACTTGGCGGATGGATGCTTTCGGCTCGAACTCGATGGCCAGCTTCTGGTGGAGGGCGCCCTGGTGTCCCGCTATTCGGCCCGCATGCTGAAATTCCCGGTTCTGCTCCTGGGAAACCGGCCCGGCACACCCGTCCAGGAGTTGTTCCTGGAACCGGGTTTGCCTGCTCGTCCCCATAACACCACGGCCTGGGAGGCTGCCCTGAGGCAGCGCTTCCCCAGTCCCAATCCTGACACTCTTGCCACACTGCCAACGAAACCATGAAGACCTTAACACAACGCCTTGCCGCCCTGGCCCTGGGAGCCGTGCTGGCTCTTGGTGCCACCACAGTTGTCGCCCAGACCACCGGCCAGGAAGCCATGGGGCCCGAACCTTCGCCTCGCCCCGTCCTGCCTGCGTTCCGGTTGCTGCTGTCGGTGCCGGAGGCGCGCCAGCCGGTGAGCCTGGAGCGGGTGACGGTGTCCGCAGACATCGTCGGTACGTTGGCCAGAAGCCGTATCGAACTGGTGTTGCACAACCCCAATGAGCGGGCGCTGGAGGCCGAATTGCAGTTTCCCCTGCTGGAAGGCCAGACCATCACGGCCTTTGCCCTGGACATCCATGGCCACCTCCGGCCCGCCTCGCCGGTGGACAAGGCTCGCGGCCAACAGGTGTTCGAAGACATCGTGCGCCGGGGCGCCGATCCGGCCCTGCTGGAAAAAACCCAAGGTAACAATTTCAAGTTGCGCGTTTATCCTCTGCCACCCAAAGGCGAGCGCCGCGTCGCCCTGGTCATCAGCGAAACCCTGACGCCGGGCAAGGATGGTCGACTTAGCTATCGCCTGCCCCTGGGTTTCGGCGACCAGGTGGGCGAGTTGAGCCTGGATTTGCATGTGGCGGGCGTCGTACCGGGCAAACTGGCCTTGAGTCCGGTTCTGGAAGGTGCCGTCAGGGAAGTGCAGGACGGGGACGCAGTGGTTCGCTGGCTGAAGAAAGGCTGGAATCCCAAGTTGGCGGGCAGCATAGCGCAACTGAGTTGGCAGGCGGCGAAGACGGAGATGTTGGTCGCCGACCGCTTTGAAGAGGACAGCTTCTTCTATGGTGATGTGCCGGTGAATGTTCCGGCGGCCCCACGCGTCGCCCCGCGCACCCTGGCCTTGATCTGGGATGCATCGGGCTCCGGCAACCGTCGCGATCATGCTCGTGAATTCGCGCTGCTCGATCTCTGGTTCAAGCAACTCGGCAACGTTGACGTCAGCCTGGTGGTGGCGCGAGATCAGGCCGAAGTGCCGCGGAATTTCAGCGTGAAGAGCGGCAATTGGCAGGCCTTGCGGACGGCACTTGAGGCCGTGCCCTACGATGGCGCCACCAATCCTGCTTCGTGGGCCGTTCCCGATGTGGTGGGCGAGGTGAACAGCCTGGCCTTGCTGTTTTCCGACGGTCTCGCGAACTGGGGCGAGGCCGGAGCACCGGCTTCCCGTATTCCGCTCTATGCCGTGAATGCCGCCGCCAGCGCCGATCCGGTTCGCCTGCGCGCGCTCGCCGAAGCCAGCGGCGGAGCTTACCTGGATCTGCTGCGAATTTCCCCGGTGGAGGCCGCCACCGAACTCGGTCTGCGCCGAACCCGTTTGGTGGCGCTTTCGGGTGCTGGCGCCGAAGCTCTCGTCAGCGCATCCGCCTACCCGGAAGGGGGGCATCTGATGCTGGCGGGGAAGTTGACTCAGCCCGTCGCACGAGTCACCCTGATCCTGGAGTCACCCACAGGGGAACGCCTGGAGCGTCACCTGGCGGTGAAGGCGGCCGCATTGCGTCCGTATGCGGCAAGCGCTGACGTCTTCCCGGGTGTAGCTGCCCAGCATTGGGCCGGCCTGACTTTGGGGCGACTCGAGGCCGATCGCAATCTCCACCGCGCTGAAATCCGCCGCCTGGGCCAACGCTTCGGCCTGGTTACGGAGGAGACCTCCCTCATCATCCTGGAGAGCCTGGCCGATTATCTGCGCTACGAAATCCTGCCCCCGGCCGGGGATCTGCGTGTGGAGTACGAACAACAACTTGCCCAGCGCCAGGCCGGACAGGTCAAGTCCCGCAGCGCGCAACTGGATTCCATCGCACCCCGCTTCGCCGAGAAGGTGAAATGGTGGGAAACGAAGTTTCCCAAGGGGGAACCGCCCAAGCCAACAGAGGATCCGGATCGCGCCAGCAGGCCCATGGCGGTGATGGCACCGGCACCGAACATGGACCCTGCCGCGATGAGCGCGGCTCAGGCGCGGTATCTTGCGGAACAAACGGCCCGGATGAGCGAGCGTCGGGTGCCGGCGGAGCAGCCGCCGCCGGTAGGTGCGGTCCAAAGGGCGGAACGAGTAGTCCAGGTGCCGTCGGGACAGAGCGCCCAGAGCATGCAGGAGATCGGATCGGACGCGATGCGTGCGCCTGTCCCCGATGCCGGTCCCGAGGCCGCCATCCACTTGCAACAATGGCAGCCGGACGCAGCCTATGCCCGGCGCCTGCGGGACGCCAGCGACACCGAGCGCTATGCCATCTACCTGGACGAGCGTGGCAGCCACGAGGACAGCACGGCCTTCTTCCTGGACGCTGCGAACATTTTCTTCGATCATGGACAGACCGATCTGGCCGTACGCATTCTCTCCAACCTGGCGGAAATGAACCTGGAGAATCGCCACATCCTGCGCATCCTGGCCTACAGCTTGCGCCAGGCCGGGCAGGTCAGGCTGGCCCTGCCGCTGCTCAAGCGGGTGCGGGAATTGGCGCCGGACGAACCCCAGTCCTCACGCGACCTGGGGTTGGCCTATGCCGCGAACGGCCAGAGCCAGGCGGCCATCGACGTCCTGTGGGAAGCCGTCTGCCTACCTTGGCGGGCGGATTTTGCCGACATAGACCTCATCGCCCTGGCAGAACTCAATGCCATTGCCGCCCGCACTCCCGGGCTGGATCTGTCCAGGATAGACCCGCGCCTCATGCGCAACCTGACGCTGGATCTGCGCGCCGTGCTGGCCTGGGACGCGGACAATACCGACATCGACCTATGGGTGACGGACCCCAATGGCGAGAAAGCCTACTATGCCCATCCGCTGACCTACCAAGGCGGGCGCATGTCACGCGACTTCACGGCTGGATACGGTCCGGAGGAGTTCTCCCTCAGGACGGCTAAACCGGGGCGCTACGAAGTGCGCGCCCACTTCTATGGCCACCGCCAGCAGATCGTCTCGCCCTACACCACCCTCATGCTGCGCCTGTCCACTGGCTTCGGCACCCCGGCACAAAAGGATCAGGAAGTCATCCTACGCCTGTCGGAAAAAAACGAGGGAGTCCTGGTTGGCAGTATCGAAGTCGCCGGAAAAGGAGGGAAGTAGCCATGAATGCCCGTCCCACCCCGCGCCGCTCCCCCTTGCGTACTTCCATGGAGTGCCTGGCGAAAGGCGGCGTTCCTGCGGCAGCAACGGACAACTGTCGTGGGCTACGCTCACCCTTTAGGGTCCAGGATTTCCGAGGCTGATTTTTCGTTACGTTTCACGTGGGGTACTCGAATGGATGAGCGATCCAATGCGGATGTCGGTTTCATGGAACTCATTCTTCAGCCCGAACGCGAGGATGCCCAGCGTCGGCTGGCGGATCGCAACTATTGGGGCGACACCGGAGAATGGGTGCTGAGCGCCATCGTCGAAGTGGAGCGCGCCATCCATCGCGCGCCCGAGCACTCCAGAAACTGCCCCAGGTGTGCGGGTAACCCCGGCCAGGCCCGGAAGTGCCTGAAGCGCTGGCTCAAGGGCGTCATCCGTGAGATGGAAGCCGCGCACCAGCGTTTCCGCGACGAGGAAGATGACCCTGACGGCTATGGCAGCGCCACCTTCAATGGCTGCCTGGAGCGCGCGCGCGAGTTTCTGGAAGGCGTGGACGAGCCATCCAAGGAGGACTCCGGCAGTGCGGATAAGCCAGGTACCCCTATCTCCGCGACTTTCTACCGGCTGAAGCTCCTCGGCTTCGTCCTGGTAGTCATGGCGCTCCTGTATCCCTGGCTGCGTGATTGGCTGAACGCGTGAACGCCTTGGCATCTTGTCCACCAGTTTGCTTCCGACCACACACGGTGCTTGAGATCAGGACTCCACGTCACCTGGCCCCGTGCGTATCGGTGAAATCCCCTGCATATCTTGTGGCCATCCGGAAGAAAGACGATGGAGCGTTACCGGGCCACGATGGCGGCTATTGCCCCCGGTGCGAGGGTGAAGCCAGAGACGAACAACGTGCAGCAGTCGCTGGCCGCGCTACAAGACAAGGCACTCATCTGGAAAGCCGCACGTGGGGTATACGCGCTGGAAGACACGTTCCTGGCTGAACTTATGCGCAAGGCCGGCATGCTTGATCCTTGATTCGACGAAGCGCAGCCGCAAGCTTGCCGTCCCCTGGCCGAGTATGTGGCCGCCGCTTCTGTCAGGCCAGTTGGTTTGCGGCTGCCTACGAAAAGCAAAGTGAATCGGGCTCCATCCATCGGGGCGCGCGGAATAGTCGGTTGACCACGGCCTTCATGAGCGTGAGAATTGCTCGGAAATCACAAGAAGGGGCCGTTGGATTTCCCATCCTTTTTCCTTCAAGTTTGATGCGCAGCGGCGGGTTGTCCTGGTGGCAGGAGTGTTGGCTGCGGCCAGTTTCGGGCTGGATTCCGCCGTCGTCGATTTCGGTTGGCGCGCGGACAGCGGCGAACCCTGGAGGTTGTTGACCTCCCAGTTCGTTCATCTGGGTCATGTCCATTTGGCGGCCAATCTATTTGCGGCCGCGCTGATCGTCTGGAGCTGCAATCAGTTCCAATTGTCCACGCGTCTGCCGGCCGCGACGCTGGCTACTCTCGCCGGTGTGGGCTTGGGGTTGCAGTTCGGGCCCTGGGCCATCACCTGGTATGTCGGGATGTCCGGTCTGTTGCATGGCCTGTTTGCCTGGTTATGTCTGCACCTGGCTGTCCGCGCGTCATTCGCTCGCCCGGTTCGCAAGTTTGCCGGCGTGCTTTATCTGGGGGGATGGTTCAAGGTGCTGATCACGTTGACCACGCCGCTGGGGGCCACGGGTTGGTTGGGCATACCCCAGGTGACCCCGGTGCATCTCTACGGTTATCTCGCCGGCACGCTCTGGGCCTTGCTGCGTCGAACGAAATAGGCCAGTGTGACCAATCCGGCCAGTCCGGGCAAGGCGTCTGAATCCATGGCCCCGCCACCACCGCCACCACTGCTCGCCGCGGGCGGCGTAGGCGTGGAGGTGGCTGGGCTCACCGTCAGGGTCGATTGGGTCGTATTGCTCGCGCCCAGGTTGTCGGTCACCGTCAGCGACACGGTATAGATTCCTGCCGTCACGGCCTGTATCGCCGTGGTGGCAGTATTGTAGGAAGTCAGGCTGGCACCCGTCGGTGCGGAGAGGAGTTGCCATTGCCAGGTGCTGATGGATCGCCCGGGAGCCGCCTGGCTGGAGGCCGCCGTCAGGCCTACGGTCGTGCCCGCTGTCAGGGGGGAGGTCGTCTGGATCGCCGCGGTCGGCGGCCAGGCCGCGGCCACCGCCGCCACCGCGTTGAGCATGCCCGCGCCGCAGGTGGCCGTGGTGCAGTTGCATTGGCCGGAGGTGCTACCCGAATTGGCATAATTTGGGCAGGTGGGCAGGGTAGGGTCTACGGGAAATACCCTGGCGGAATGCTGGATGCGGCTGATGAGGTCGGCGGGTTGCAGAGCCGGGTTAAGTGAAAGCATGAGTGCGGCCACGCCCGCGACCTGGGGCGAGGAAAAACTGGTGCCGATGTTGTAGTTGGTCTCATCCGTGTAGCCGTTTGTGGCCGGTACGGTCGTGCCCAAATTGGTCGTGGTACCCATGCTGTAGAGACAGGGGCCGCTGCTGTTGACGCAATTCCCCGCCGGAGCGCTCACCGAGACTTCCGCGCCAAAACTGCTGTAACCGACCTTGCCGCCGATATTGCGTAGACCCGCGACCGTCAGCACGCCGGCACAGTTTCCCGGGACGCCGACCGGTCCCACCGTGTTGCCTGCTGCCGCCACAACCAGCACCCCCTTCGCCGTCAGTTGGCTGATGGCATCCGCATAGGCGGCCGTACAACTGCCACTGCCACCCAGGCTCAGGTTGATGATTTTCGCCGGATTGGGGTTGCTTGCCGCACCCTTCTGCGGCGTCCCGGAAATGCCCGCGGCCCAGAGCATGCCGGCGATGATGTCGGAGTCGAAGCCGCCGCACTTGCCCAGCACGCGCACCGGCAGAAGTTTTACCCCCCAGGCCGTGCCGGCGATGCCGACTCCGTTGTTCCCCGCTGCACCCAGGATGCCCATGACCCGGGTGCCGTGCCAACTGCTGTTTTGTTGACTCAGACCGCCGCTACACTCCTGCGTCAGCTTGGAGTCCCGGAGATCAGCCGCGGAGACGTAGTCTCCTGGGTCACTCCCCGCAGGATCGGTCGCGCTGGGATGGTCGTCGGCGCCGCCGTTGGCCGTGTCGAGGATGAAGTCGGCACCGGGCAACAGAGTGTTCGCCAGATCCGGGTGGTCAAAGCGCACGCCGGTATCGATGTCGGCCACCACCACCGTCGCCGAACCCGTGGTCTGATTCCATGCGTCCACGGCATCGATTGCCGACGGTGTCGCGGCCGTCGCCGCCTGGAGATACCACTGACTGGAGAGTAGCGGGTCATTGGGCAAGGTGTAGATGAAACGCCGCTGGTCCGGAACCGCGTATTCCACCTCGGATTGGCGGCTCAGGCGTGCCGCCAGGGCTTCCGAAGTGAGTCCACCGGCATGAAGCACATGCATGCGGGCGTCCAGATGCCGGCCGGAATGCAAGACCAGCCCCAGTCGAGTAGAAAACCGGGCCGAGTAATCTAGCGGTGGCGTGGCCGCTGTACCCCGATATTTGACGATGACACGCCCATCCTCGGCCAGGCTGGTCGCAGCATGCAAGGCACAAGCCAGCAGGATCAATGCAACTATTTGCTTCAAGGCGCCTCGCGCAGTGGGTCGGGTGAAACATCCAGGATGGCAGCATCCTGGCGCAGTGCGCGAAGCGCCGTACGCGATGGAGGTCGCTTTCCGGGCAGGAGAGCAGCGTGGAGTGTGGAACCGAGGTCACCGCAGGCACACCGGCTCGCCGTTGCGGCCAAGCTGGCAGATTCGGCCCGGCACCATCCACTGCCGCGAGAAACTGTATCATGATTCTGGCCGAAGACGCGGCGCAGGCCAGGCTCATGGTCAGCAGCAGGATAGGCCAACAGCACAGGACGAGGAAGCGCCCGTCGTGAAGCAAGGCTGAATCCTCCTCGAGGCTCGACTCCAGCGCTTGAGGATATGGTCACAGCCGTAGCGCTCATCACCCATATCATTCCCTCCGGCTCAAGAAGCACACTTCAACCCGTTGATACAGAGAGAAATAATCGCGGCTCTACAGGGGCTCGCCAGTGCTGCTTCAACACGCCTAGCCCTCCTGGGGTAGGTTACATGTCCAGTCCCGCCTGTATATAACGCGCGCTTAACGAATAATTCGGGTTTTTCCGCCTGCCATTTTTTCAGAGCCTGGATGGGTGCCTGGCGGTTCTCGCCGTCATTCAGGGTAGCGATGAAGGGGGAGTTGGTCGAATCGACGGGTTTGCCGCTTTCATCGGCACCGACCAGTACGCTCCAGCAATGACTGCCAAACACCTCCGCCGCATCCATATCCAGGAGGTGTAACGCCACTTCGTTCGCATAGACGACCAGGCCGCTTCGATCGACGCTGATGAGCCCATCTCCGGCCGCGTCCAGAATACGAACATTGCGGCGATGCACATCCTCGATGGCCAACTGGTAGGTGTGCCGCTGTGTGACGTCACGGGCATTCATTACCAGCTCTTCCGCCCCACTCGAACCGCGGGTTCGTTTGATCGCCGCCTCGATCCAGAGGTCGCTGTCGTTCAGGCTGCGGGCGCGGGCCAGTATCGTGATGGTGGCGCCAGTTTCGGTGAGGTTTTCCAGGCCCCGCCGCAAGATCACCCGGTCGTCGTCATGGAGGTAGTCCTCGACAGGCCGACCTATCATCTCCTCCGGCCGTGTTCCGAACAATTCGATGCTGGCGGGCGAGACGAAAAGGAAACGCCCGGTCAGATCGATACTCACGATCATATCGGTGGAGTTTTCCGCGAGCAGACGAAAACCATCTTCTTTCGAGCGGAGGGCTCGCTGGGCGAGGACCTCGATCAGGGCGAGGGAGAGGGAATTCGCGGCATCCAGTTCCACCAGCGACCAAGGCATGGACTTGTCGCGATAGGTCTCGCTCCAGGTGGCGAAGGACTTGCGCGGCGAGATGCGCAATTCGCCGTTTTCCTGCGTTACCAGTTTGTTCGGTTCACCCGCCCAGCGCAGAGTGCGGACTATGCCGGGGCGGAACCACATGACGAAATCGCGCGCCTCGTGGTCCAGAGGAGCGACCAACATCCCCGAGGTCCTGTCCTGCAACCCGGAGAACTCGGGACCCAGGTCAGCCAGGTGTTCAGTATGAAAGACCGGCGCGGGTTGCATCACGCGCAACATCGAGATCAGATGCTCTGTCGCCACCTCGTCCGGCACCACGCCGATGTGATGATGCGCCCCCCCCAGGGAGACGATGGCGCAGTCGGCCCGGACGATGCCGAGTAGATCTTCGCTGTATAGCTTGATCACCACGCCCAGGTCCTGAGCGCCCCTGATCTTTTCTGTCAGGGAGAACAGCAGTTCGCGGATACGGGCATTGATGGCTGCCCGTTCCTGGGCATCCATGTGGATCAGTTTCAGCGAAACGACGCGGCCGATGAACTCGTCAAGCTCCCGCTCCCTCAGGGGAACGAACTTGGGCGTCATATGGTGGCAGGCGATCAGCCCCTAGAGCCGGTCGTTCTGCACCAGGGAAATGCTGAGACTGGCCTTGACCCCCATGTTGCGCAGGTAATTCACATGCACCGGCGACATGCTGCGCAACCAGGAGTAACTGAGGTCCACCGCCGCACGCTCTCCACCGGAGAGCACGAGTGGCACAGGGACGGCTTCGACATCGGCGATCATCCGGACCAAATTTTTCGTGTACAGCAAACGCGCCTGGGCAGGAATATCCGAAGCGGGGAAGCGATTTCCCAAATAGGAATCCAGGGACTCCTCCCGACTCTCGGCGATGACCTCCCCATCCCAGTTGCTGTCGAAGCGGTACATCATCACCCGATCGAAGCCGGTCAGCAGGCGTACCTGATCCACCACGGCATGCGCATAGCAGGCGAGATCCTGCTCCGCAACAGGCGCCAAAGCGCATCGCGGATGGGAATGAAGAGTTCGTGGAAGACGTCGCCTCCCGCCGCGGGCTGACGGTCTATTTCCACCACGACATGGTCTTCGGTGCGGTAGACCTGGGCATCCATATGCTCCGTCCCGCCAACGCGATCCAGGGCCAGCGAACCGATGGAAGCGCCAGGCATCTGTTGCCGTGCCACCATCTCGCGTAGCTTGCCCGCCGATTCCACGCCAAGCAGCGCGTCGATGGACAGGCCAAGGGCTGCATCGGGCGGCATGGCGAGCAACGCGGCGCAATTCGCGCTAATCCCACGCAAGCGCCAGTCAACGGCGTCAAAAGCCAGCAGGATTCCGCCGTCCTGGATGCTGCCGATACGATGAATGGGTTCTCGGGCACACTGGAGCAGCGCCCCTTCCAGACTCGCGGGGTGGTCCCTGTGTTCAGGATTGCCGATGCAGGCAGTCATCGAGCAACCCTTCCAGGGTATTGAAGACGTTCAGGGCTGCCTCCCCCGCGCGCAGGCGTTGCACCGGGTCGTCGGCGAGTCCCTCGGCATAGGCGCAGAAGGAAGCCCAGCGAGTTTCCGTGTCGGCGCCATAGGCAGCGAAAAATCGCGCTCCCCGTTCCGGCGTAAGGCCAAGATTCGCCCTCAAATGCCGGCTAATGACCTGCCCACCGAGTGTGGACCCCTCGATGGCGTATAGCGTGCCGACCAGTTCCGCAACGTCACCGGGCACCTCGATGACACGCCCGATTTCCGGGGGCGCAAGCGCATCGCCCAGATTGGTGATGTCCAGGGCCAGCCAGGGCAGCTTGCGCCGGTCCGCGTAGGAAAATACGCTAGCGCTGGCCGCCAGAACGTCGAGGATGGCAGGCTCCACGACGCTGAAAAAACGGTGATAGGTGCCCAGGATCAAACGATATTGCGAGAGGGGAAAATTCGCTCGGGTGAGCCCGGCCAGGAGGGGATGCAGGTTCAGCCGGACGTGCGCGGCGTGCGTGGCCTGGCGAAGCTGCTGGCGCACTGTGTTCAGACCCTCCGGCGTGCCTTCGTTGCTTGGTGCATTGCTTGTCATGACATCGGGGTCCGGTGAGCACACCGCGAACTGTCGCAGCCATCCGGACCATTGTGCGCCGCGTGGTGGACCGAGTCCATTGCAGATCGTGAGCCACCGGCAAGCCCGCGACAAACCGAGTCAGATACACCGCGTCTATTCGTTCATAAGAACTTTCGATTAGTCTGATGTCGCGGTGACCCGAGCTTTGCGAGTACCATTCGCGCCTCTTTGGCGGCGCGTCTGTAGCCCCGCCATGCCGATTTTCAAAGTCTTCACCCTCGGAGGCGATACATGACGTCTGTAGTGGCGACCAACCAGACCATTCTGGTCGTGGGCGGCGGCATTTCCGGCATGACGGCCGCGCTCGAAGCGGCCGAAACCGGAAAGCAAGTCGTGCTGGTGGAAAAAAACCCCTACCTGGGCGGTCGTACCGTTCAGCTCTACCGGTATTTCCCCAAAATGTGCCATCCCACCTGCGGCCTGGAGATCAACCTGCGCCGTTTGAAAGCGAACCCGCGCATCCAGGTACTCACACTGGCGGAAGTGACCGGCATCTCAGGCGACCGTGGCGCTTACAGCGTCTCCGTGAAGCTGAAGCCGCGTCACGTGAACAGCAACTGCACGGCCTGCGGCGAATGCGGGCGTGCGGTGCAGACCGAGATCGCCGACGAGTTCAACTACAACCTGGGCAAGATCAAGGCGGCCTACCTGCCGTCCAGTATGGCTTACCCGCAGCGCTACGTGATCGACGCTTCCATTATCGGCACCGCCGATGCGGAACGCGCGAAGGCGGCCTGCAAGTACGACGCCGTCGATCTGGAGCAGCAGGAAGAGACCATCAGCCTCAACGCGGGCGCCATCGTCTGGGCCACCGGCTGGCAGCCCTACGCCGCCGAAAAGATCGTCTATTACGGCTACGACCGCTTTGCCAACGTCATCACCAACGTCGAATTCGAGCGCCTGGCCGATCCGCACGGCCCGACCGGCGGAAAGATACTGCGCCCCTCGGATGGCAAGGAAGCGAAGAACGTCGCCTTCATCCAGTGCGCCGGTTCGCGTGACGAAAACCACCTGCGCCACTGCTCGCGCTTCTGCTGCATGGCCTCACTCAAGCAGACGCATTACGTACAGGAAGCGTTTGGCGACGCCGGAAAGTCCACGATCTATTACATCGACATTCGCGCCATCGACCGCTTCGAGGACTTCTACCAGAAGGTGAAGACCAACCCGAACGTGTCCTTCGTGAAGTCCAAGGTCGCGCGCATCACCGAAGACAAGGCCGGCAACCCCGTGTGCAACGGCGTCAACGTCGAAGGCTACAAGCGCTACGCGACCGCGCATGACCTGGTCGTGCTGGCCGTCGGCATGGAGCCTTCCGTCAAGGGCATGGATATTCCAGGGGAGGTGATGTCTGACTCCTCCGGCTTCATCATGGCCGACCCGGCCAATGCCGGCATCTTCGGCGCTGGCTGCGCCACCAATGCTCTGGATGTGAACCGCGCCGTACAAAGCGCGACCGCGGCCGCACTGCGTGCCATCCAGGTCGTCAACAAAGTCGCCCGTGCGGAGGCTTGAGAAAAATGGCTGAAACCAAAACCGCTGCATATATCTGCAAGGGCTGCGATATCGACAAACGCGTCGATGTCGCCGCCCTCGTCAAGACTGCCACCAAGTCCGGAAAGATGAACCTCGTGCGCGAGCACGACTTCCTCTGCTCCGCCGCGGGCGTGGCGATGATCCAGAACGACATCGACAACGAGGGCGTCACCCATGCCGCCCTCTGCGCCTGTTCGCGCCGGGCCAAGACCGAGGCCTTCAACTTTCCCAACACCGCTATCTCCCGCGGCAATCTGCGCGAAGGCGTGATCTGGATTCGTCCCGACACCGACGCGGCGCGGGAAACCACCCAGGAAATGGCGGAAGACTACGTGCGCATGGCCTGCGCCGAAGTCAAGGCGATGACGGTGCCCGGCGGCAACCCCAACACCGGCACGGTGAAGACCCTGCTCGTGGTCGGCGGCGGCATGTCCGGCATGACTTCCGCCCTGGAAGCGTCCAAGGCCGGCTACAAGGTCGTCCTGGTCGAGAAGACCGGCGCCCTGGGTGGCTGGGCGGCCAAACTGTATCGCCGCGTCCCCACCCGCGAGCCCTTCAAGGCCCCGGAAGACAACGGTGTCACCGATCTGGTCGCGCGCATCGAGGCCGACTCCAACATCAAGGTCTATCTCAGCGCCACGATCGCCAAGACCGATGGCGCCCCCGGCCGCTTCAAGGTCGAGATCGCCATCGAATCCGGTGCCGTCGCCAACGAAGACATCGGCGCGATTATCCAGGCCACCGGCTTCACTCTCTACGACGCCAACAAACTGCCCGAACTGGGCTATGGCAAGTCGCCCAACGTGGTCGATCAAGCCGGACTGGAAGCGCTCGCGATTGCGGCCGCCGCCGCTGGCCGCCCGATCTGCCGCCCCTCCGACGGCCAGCCGGTCAACAAGGTCGTGTTCGTGCAGTGCGCCGGCCAGCGGGATAGCAGCGGCACCCACCTGCCCTACTGCTCCGGCTTCTGCTGCAACACCAGCATCAAGCAGGCCATGTACTTCAAGGACAGCAACCCGGACATCGATACCGTGGTGCTGTTCACCGACTTGCGCACTCCGGGCAACGGCGAAGACTTTTACCGCGCGGCTCAGAACAAGGGCGTGATCTTCTCCAAGGGCGTGGTGTCGGACGTTTCCGCAGCGGGCAACGCCTGTTCGGTCAAATTCAAGGATCTGATCCTGAATGAGGAAGTCAACACCCAGGCCGACCTGGTCGTACTCGCCACCGGCATGGTGCCCACCAGCGGCCCCGACCTCGATCAATTGTCCGAGGCCAACCGCGTAGCGGAAGGCGGTGACCCGGCGGCCAAGCAGCATGTCGTCGAACTGATGTCCAAGTCCGTGCTCAACCTGACCTACCGCCAGGGACCGGATGTGCCGCAATTCAAGCACGGCTTCAACGACTCGCACTTCATCTGCTTCCCGTACGAAACCCGCCGCACCGCCATGTACAACGCCGGGCCCGTACGCCGTCCCATGGACATCGCCCAGTCTCAGGAAGACGCCACGGGCGCGGCCATGAAAGCGATCCAGGCGATGGAAAACGCAGGCCTGGGCCGCGCGGCGCATCCCCGCGCCGGCGACCTATCCTTCCCGACCGTGCGTCTGGAAGGCTGCACCCAGTGCAAGCGCTGCACGGTAGAGTGCCCGTTCGGCGCCATCGACGAAGACGAAAAACGCTTCCCGCTGTTCAACGAGTCGCGCTGCCGCCGTTGCGGCACCTGCATGGGCGCGTGCCCGGTGCGCGTGATCTCCTTCGAGAACTACTCGGTCAACACCGTCGGTTCCCAGATCAAGTCGGTGGAAGTGCCGGACGAATTCTCCGAGAAGCCGCGTATCCTGATACTGGCCTGCGAGAACGACGCCTACCCGGCGCTCGACATGGCTGGCATGAACCGCCACGAGTACGATCCGTTCGTGCGCGTCATCCCGATTCGCTGCCTGGGCTCGGTCAACACCATCTGGATCACCGATGCCTTGAACGGCGGCTACGACGGCGTCATGCTGATGGGCTGCAAACACGGCGAGGAATACCAGTGCCACTTCGTGAAGGGCTCTGAACTCGGACGCTACCGCCTATCCAAGGTCGGTGACACCTTGAAGGGCATGAATCTGGAAACCGAGCGGGTCATGGACCTGGAAGTCGCGATCACCGACATGGCCACCCTGCCGCAGAAGATCAACGACTATGCGGCGCTGATCAAGTCCTTCCCCCCCAGCCCGTTCAAGGGCTTCTAAGCCTCCCCGTTCAAGGGCTTCCAAGCCAGGAGAAAACACATGAGCGATCTCAATCAACAGATGGCGGCCAAGTACCAGAACAACTTCCTCAGAGAAATCGAGGAACAGGCCGAGATGGGCGAGTGGGTCAAGATGTGCATGCAGTGCGGGCTTTGCTCGGGCTCCTGCCCCACGAACTTCCACGCCGGCTGGGACCACCCGCCGCAGGAACTCTTCATGATGATCCGCGCCGGCAAGCGCGATGAGGTGCTGAAATCCAACTCCATGTGGATGTGCACCTCCTGCTACAACTGCTACGTGCGCTGCCCGCGCAAGGTACCGGTCACGCACGTCATGCACGGGCTGGCCGAATACGCCTATCGCATCGGCCAGTCGCCCAAGAACCAGCCGACCCAGCATCTTTCCAAGACCTTCTGGGACAACGCCACCAAGACCGGCCGCGTCAACGAAGTGAAGCTGACCCAATCCTTGTACTTCAAGGACGGCATCGGTTCGGGTATCAAGAAGGCGATGGAAATGCAGGCAGTCGCCTTGGGGCTGGTCAAGGCCGGTCGCCTCAACCCGCTGGAAGCGGTGGGCATCGCGCACAAGTGCAAGGACATCAAGGGGATCCACGCCATGCTCGCCAAGGCGAACGAACTGGAAGCTCAGCACAAGGCCGAAAAGGCAAAGGCGTAAGGAGAAAAACAATGGCACGCAAGGAATACGCTTTCTACCCCGGCTGTTCGTCCCAGAAGGGCGCATCGGCCTCCAACTACCTGACCTCGGTCCACTCCATGTGCAACACACTGGACATCAAGATGACCGAGATTCCGGACTGGAACTGCTGTGGCGCGTCCGTCAGCTATGCCGAGTCCGGCGAACTGCCGCGCATCGCCATGAATGCGCGCAACTTCGCCTTGGCCGAGACCAACCTGCCCGGCCAAGACATCGTCGCGACCTGTGCCGCTTGCTGGCTGGGCTCGCGCGAGTCCAAGGAACGCCTGGAGCACAACTCCGGCCTGATGGCCGACACCCAGGCGGCACTCAAGGAAGCGGGCCTTCAGATCAAGGTGATCCCGGAAGTCCGCCACATGGTGGAAGTCCTGATCGAAGACCTGGGCTATGACGAGCTGAAGAAGCCGATCAAGAAACCGCTGAACGGGATGAAGTTCGCCGGCTACGTCGGCTGCCAGACCAACCGCCCCTTCGGCATCGCGGGTGAATCCTTCGAGAACCCGATGTACCTCGACAAGCTGATCGAGACCATGGGTGGCGAGGCCGTGCCCTACGACCAGAAAGTTACCTGCTGCGGCGGTGCGCTGGCATTCTCCGAGCCGGAAAAGGCCCAGGCACAGATCAAGGACATCATCGAAGCGGCCTATGACGGCGGCGCCGAGATGCTGGTCACGCCTTGCCCCCTGTGCCAGGCCAACACCGAGGTCTACCAGGGCCAGATCAACAAGAAATACGGCACCAAGTTCAACATGCCGGTGCTCTACTACTCGCAGTTGATGACCCTGGCCTACGGTGGCACAGCCAAGGAAGCCGGACTGAAAGGCCAGGTGATCCGGGCGCCCAAGCTGGAGCAGTTCGCGGGCTGATCCCTCGGCTGACGCAAAAAATCAAGACGGGCGCTGCGGCGCCCGTCTTGCGTTTGGCCCTCCCCCTCCGGGTAAGGTGTAAAAAAAAGTGAGGTCGATCTGACCCAGCCCGACAGTCCAACGGCCGCCGTAGGATGTGCCCCACCGGTCATAACTCAACTCATCGTTGGGCTTCGTCCCTCAGCCAAGCTACCCGTTACGAACCGAACCTGCCTATTTCGGCCAGATCGCTGGCGCGGGACACTCAGCCGGCGGCGAATCTAGGTAAAATGCTCGTTTCCTCGCAGCTTGGACGGCGTTTAGCCGATAGACCATGTTTACTGGAATCATCCAGGCCGTCGGCCACATCGCTCATCTCGTAGAAACCAATGGCGGCGATGCGCGCGTCCAGGTCGCGGCCAACGGGCTCGATCTCACCGAAGTCAAGCTGGGGGACTCCATCGCCTGCAACGGCGTCTGCCTCACCGTGGTGGAGAAAACCGACGACCGCTTCAGCGTCGATGTCTCCGCCGAGACCTTTTCCTGCACGATCGGTTTCGCCCCGGGCGAACGGGTCAACCTGGAAATGGCCATGCGCCTGTCCGACCGCCTGGGCGGCCACCTGGTCTCGGGCCACGTCGATGGCGTCGGCCACGTCCTGCATTTCGCGCCGGTGGCGGCGTCGCCCGCCGGCGGCGAGGACGGCAGCTGGCGCCTGGACATCCGCGCACCGGAGACCCTGGCGCGCTTCCTGGCGCCCAAGGGCTCGGTCGCGGTGAACGGCGTTTCGCTCACGGTGAACAAGGTGTCGGGTGCCGACATTTCCATCAACCTCATTCCGCATACCCTGGAGCAGACCCAGCTTTGCGATTTGCAAGCAGGCGCACGGGTGAACCTGGAGGCCGACATGCTGGCCCGCTACGCCGACCGCCTGCTGAACTACGTCCATGAACAGGATAAAGACTGATATGAAACAGCCCCCTTACTCGCTGCGCTCGTTCCCCCCCAGGGGAAGATCAGTACCTTGGAACGGTCCGGCGGTGCTGACATGAGCCTTGCCCCCATCGAAGAAATCGTCGCCGACTTGAAAGCCGGCCGCATGGTCATCCTGGTCGACGAGGAGGATCGCGAGAACGAGGGCGATCTGGTCATGGCCGCCGAGCACGTCACGCCCGAGGCCATCAACTTCATGGTCCGACACGCGCGCGGCCTGGTATGCCTGACCCTGACCGACGCCCGCTGCCGACAATTGGGCCTGAAACAGATGGTGAGCGACAACCAGACTCCGCACGGCACCGCCTTCACGGTATCCATCGAAGCGGCCGAGGGCGTGACCACCGGCATCTCCGCAGCCGATCGCGCCGTCACCATTCGGGCCGCGGTGGCCAAGAATGCGCAGCCCACGGACATCCTCCAGCCCGGCCACATCTTTCCGCTGCGCGCGCAGCCTGGCGGCGTGCTGGTGCGCGCCGGACACACCGAGGCGGGTTGCGACCTGGTCGGCATGGCGGGCCTGGAGCCGGCTTCGGCGATCTGCGAGATCCTCAAGGAAGACGGCACCATGGCGCGCCTGCCGGACCTGCTGGAATTCAGCGAGGAACACGGACTCAAGATCGGCGCCATCGCCGACCTGATCCACTACCGCGCCGCCCACGAAACCCTGGTGGAGCGTGAGGGTACGCGCGCGATCACCACGGCCTACGGCGAATTCCGCCTCGATGTATTCCGCGACAAGATCAGCCGCGCGACGCACCTGGCCTTGTCCTGCGGAGAAATCCACGCCGATCGGGAAACCCTGGTACGGGTGCACGAACCGGTGTCGCTGATCGACACGCTGGATTTGAACACCGCGGGACACGCTTATTCCGTACCGGAAGCGCTGAAAATCCTCTCGGAAGCCGCGAGTGGTGGAGTCGCGGGCGCACTGGTGCTGCTGCATCGTCCGGAATCCGCCGAGGAACTCTGCGCGCGCGCCCTGCCGAGGGCCGTCCCCGCGGCCGTGAAGAAATTCGACCTGCGCAATTACGGCACCGGCGCGCAAATCCTGCGCGAGATCGGTGTCGGCAAGATGAAACTCCTTGCCACTCCCCGCAAGATGCCAGCCATGGACGGCTTCGGGCTGGAAGTGACGGGTTACCTGGAACGAGGGAACTGAAATGGGCCGTTACGCACAGATTTTTGAATATGAACCGAATGAAGACGGCAAGGGGCTGAAAATCGGCATCGTCATGAGCCGCTTCAACATCGACATCTGCGAAGGCTTGCTTTCCTCTTGCAAGGCCTCGCTGCTGAAGCAGGGCGTGGCGCTGGAGGACATCCGCATCGCCACCGTGGCCGGCGCGCTCGAGATCCCCCTGACCCTGATGAAGATGGCGCAGTCCGGCAACTACGATGCACTGGTCGCCCTGGGTTCGGTGGTGCGCGGCGAGACCTATCACTTCGAGGTGGTTTCCAACGAATCCGCCGCCGGCATCATGCGCGTGGGACTGGACACCGGCCTGCCCATCGCCAACGCCATCCTGACCACAGAGACCGAGCACCAAGCCACCGCTCGCATGTCGGAAAAGGGCGCGGAAGCCGCTCGTGTCGCCATCGAGATGGTGCGCCTGCTGCGGGCGCTTTGATGGCGGCCCCTTCTAGAGCGGCCGGTACCGGGCGCGGGAGCCGCCCCATTGCCCGCGAACTGGTTTTGCGCGCCTTGTACGAGCGACTGTCCGCGGGCACGGACCTGCCCGGCTTGCTCGGTTTCGCCGAGGAAGCCCATGAATACGCCGAGGCGAATACCGAGTTCTTGCGCGAATTGCTCGAAGGCGTGCTGCAACGCATGCAAACCCTGGATGCCGCGCTGGAACCCCATCTCGACCGCCCGGTGAGGGAACTTTCTCCGGTCGAGCACTCCGCCCTCCTGATCGGCGCCTATGAACTCGGCCACAGCCTCAACGTGCCCTACAAGGTCTGCATCAACGAGGCGGTGAACCTGGCCAAGAAATACGGCGGCACCGACGGCCACAAGTTCGTCAACGGCGTGCTGGACAAGCTGGCGCGTGTGGCGCGGCCGGTTGAACTTGGAGAAAAGTAGCGAATAACGAGCGGCAAGGGGCTTGTCGACGGCGCGCCCAAGGCGCGGAGACCAGCCACTCGCCACCAGCCACCAGCCACTTGCCACCATGCCTTCAGAATTCGAACTGATCTCGCGTTTTTTCAACCGATCGGCACCCAATGCCCTGCTCGGGGTGGGCGATGACGCCGCCCTGCTGGCTGCTTCTCCGGGCATGGAGCTGGCGGTGTCCACGGACATGCTGGTGTCGGGACAGCATTTCTTTCCGGACGTCGCCGCCTACCTCCTCGGCCACAAGACCCTGGCCGTGAATCTTTCCGACCTCGCGGCGATGGGCGCCACGCCCCGCTGGGCCACGCTGGCGCTGGCGCTGCCGACGACCGACCCGGGCTGGTTGGAGTTGTTCAGCCGCGGCCTGTTCGACATGGCCGCGCGTTTCGAAGTCAGCCTGGTGGGGGGCGACACCACCCGCGGCCCCCTCAATCTCGCCGTGACCATCCTGGGCGAAGTGCCCGCCGGCCAGGCCTTGCGCCGTAGTGGCGCGCGCGTCGGCGACGATATCTGGGTCTCCGGCGATCTGGGCGGCGCGGCCCTGGGCCTGCGCTACCTCCTGGGCGAAGTCGAACTGGATGACGCCGAGGAAGTCGAGTCTTGCCTGATGCGCCTGCACGCGCCGGAACCGCGCATAGCGCTGGGGCAAGAACTCCTGGGCCTGGCGCACGCCGCCATCGACATTTCCGACGGCCTGCTGGCGGATCTGGGCCACATCCTGGACGCATCCGGGGTCGGCGCCGAAACGGAATTTGCACGCCTGCCCGCGCATCCCGCGGTCGCGACGCGCCTGGCGAGGGCGCCTCGCCCCGAGGTGGACCTGGCACGACGCTGCTTGTTGGCCGGTGGCGACGACTATGAACTCTGTTTCACCGCGGCGGCGGGATGCGCGCAGGATGTCCTGGACGCGGCGGAGTATGCCGGCGTTACCGTGACACGAATCGGCCGTATCCGCGAGGAGCCCGGTCTGAGCTTGCTGGCCGAGGATGGATCGGCGATGGAGATACGGGAGCGCGGTTTTGACCACTTTTCCTGATAAGCCCCCCTCTCCCTCCGGGGCCGACGTCGAGCCTGTGACGCCTGACATCCGATTCCTGCTGACCCACCCCGCCCACTTCCTCGCCCTGGGATTCGGCACCGGCCTCTCGCCCTACGCCCCAGGCACGGTCGGCACCCTGGTCGGCTTCCCCCTGTATTGGCTGCTCAGCGGCTCCCCCCTCTACTGGGCCTGGATCGGGCTGTTCCTGGGGGTAGGCGTGTGGGCCAGCGACGTGACGGGCCGCGCGCTGGGCGTACACGATCACGGCGGCATCGTCTGGGACGAAGTCGCGGCCTTCCTCATGATCTTGCCATTCGCCCCGGCTTCACTGGCGGGCTACGCGCTGGCCTTTTTCCTGTTCCGCCTGTTCGACATCTGGAAGCCCTTTCCCATCGGCTGGGCCGATGCCCATGTAGCGGGCGGCCTGGGCGTGATGCTGGACGATGTCCTGGCCGCGGGCTACGCCATCGGGGTACTCCTTGTAGTGGCGCGATGGCTGTAAGCCAGGAAGAACTGGAAGCGCTCGCGGCCGAACTGGGCACCGCCCTGCTGCGACGCGGCTGGATGCTGGCGGTGGCGGAATCCTGCACCGGAGGCTGGGCCGCGCAGGTGCTGACCGCGGTGGCAGGCAGCTCGGTCTGGTTCGAACGCGGCTTCGTCACCTACAGCAATCAGGCCAAGAAGGAGATGCTGGGAGTGAGGGAAGAAACCCTGTCCGCCCGCGGCGCGGTGAGCGAGGAAGCGGCCAGGGAGATGGCCCAGGGCGCGCTGGCGCGCAGCCAGGCGCAGGCCACGTGCGCCATCACCGGCATCGCGGGTCCGGCCGGCGGCACGGACGAGAAACCGGTCGGCACGGTGTGCTTCGCCTGGGCCCTGGCGGGTGCGGCACTCGTCAGCGAGCGTCAGCAGTTCGCCGGGAGTCGCCAGGAAATCCGCGCGCAGTCGGTACGTCACGCGCTCAGGAACCTGCTGGCCCTCATGCCATAATCCGGCGTTCAATTTGGAGGAAGTCTCATGGATGAAAACCGCAGCAAGGCGCTCGCAGCCGCTCTCGCTCAGATCGAAAAGCAGTTCGGCAAGGGCTCCATCATGCGCATGGGCGATGGCAGCATCGCCGACGACATACAGGTCGTTTCCACCGGCTCCCTCGGGCTGGATGTGGCCCTGGGCATAGGCGGCCTGCCGCGCGGGCGAGTGGTGGAGATCTACGGGCCGGAATCGAGCGGGAAAACCACGCTGACGCTGTCCGTGATCGCGCAGATGCAGAAACTGGGCGGCACCGCGGCCTTCATCGACGCGGAACACGCGCTCGACCCGCAATATGCGCAGAAACTCGGCGTCAATGTCTCCGAACTCCTGATTTCCCAACCGGACACCGGCGAACAGGCCCTGGAAATCGCCGACATGCTGGTGCGCTCCAGCGCGGTGGACGTGATCGTGATCGACTCGGTCGCGGCACTTACCCCGAAGGCGGAAATCGAGGGCGAAATGGGCGACTCCCACGTCGGCCTGCAAGCCCGCCTGATGAGCCAGGCGCTGCGCAAGCTCACGGCCAACATCAAGCGCACCAACACCCTGGTCGTTTTCATCAACCAGATCCGCATGAAGATCGGCGTCATGTTCGGCAGCCCCGAGACCACCACCGGGGGCAATGCACTCAAGTTCTACGCCTCCGTGCGCCTCGACATCCGCCGCATCGGTGCCATCAAGAAAGGCGACGAAGTGGTCGGTTCGGAAACCCGCGTCAAGGTGGTCAAGAACAAGGTCGCGCCGCCGTTCCGGGAAGCGATCTTCGACATCCTCTACGGTGAAGGCGTCTCGCGCGAGGGCGAGATCGTCGAGATGGGCGTGGCGCAGAAATTCATCGACAAGTCCGGCGCCTGGTATGCCTACCAGGGCGAAAAGATCGGCCAGGGCAAGGACAACGCCCGGGAATTCCTGCGTTCTCACCCGGAAATCGCCCAGGAAATCGAGGCGAAGATCCGCGAACAACTCGGCGTGAAGCCGGCGGCCGTTGCCCCATGAATCTGCGCGAGCGGGCCATGAACCTGCTGGCGCGGCGGGAACACAGTCGCGCCGAGCTGGCCCGCAAACTGGCAGACCACGGCGAGGAGGAGGAAATCGCCGCCTTGCTCGACCGCCTGGAACAGGAAAACCTGCTGTCGAACGCCCGCTACGCCGAATCCCTGGCGCATGCCCGCTCCGGTCGCCACGGCAGCGTGCGCCTCAAAGCCGACCTACGCGCCAAGGGTGTGCCGGATTCGGTGTCCGCGGCGGTCATCGCCGCAGCGCGGGAGTCAGACCTGGTGGCGGCCCGTGCGGTATGGCTGAAGAAATTCGGCCTGGCCCCGGCCGATGCGCAAGAGCGCGCCAGACAGCAACGCTTTCTGCTGGGACGAGGATTCCCGGGCGAAGTGGTGCGACGCGTACTGGGCTCGGACGTAGACGAATAAGCCGGAGGGCCGCATGAGCGTGTACAGAGGAACGTCCTTGCTGCGCCATCGCCACACTCTCGACCGATAAGGAATTCGCCATGAAATCCTGGATACTGCTGCTGCTGCTCGCCGGCTGCGGCAAACCCCCCATACCTTCGGCGCCGCTGCCTCGAACGGTGCTGGCGCACACCGTGGGAGCCGGTGGCGCGACGGGTTTCGCCCGGGGCCTGGCCGATTATTCGGGTGAAGTTCGAGCACGCCACGAAATCAGCCTGGCCTTCCGGGTCGGAGGTAAGCTGCTGGCGCGTGGCGTCGATGTTGGCGACCGAGTCTCTCCAGGCCAGGAACTGGCACGCCTCGATGCGGGCGATCTGGCCCTGTCATCTGCGGGGGCCGAGGCCAATCTGGCCGCAGCCACTGCGGACCGCGGTCTCGCCCAGGCGGAGGCAAAACGCTACCGCGACCTGCAAGCACAGCAGTTCGTGAGCACGGCGCTGCTCGATGCCAAGGAAGCCACGCTCAAGGCTGCCGAGGAAAGATACCGGGCACTCGCGGCCCAGGCCGGCCTGGCACGGAACCAGCGCGGCTACACCGCCTTGCGCTGTGATATTTCCGGGGTGGTTTCCGGCGTGCAGGCCGAGGCCGGACAGGTGCTGACGGCGGGGCAGCCCGTGCTGCAAGTGGCGGGACTCGGCGAGAAGGAGGTGTTGATCGCCGTGCCGGAGAACCAGGTGGCGGAACTGAACCCGGGGAAAACCTCCGAGCGGCCCGGTGACGTGGTAGTGACCCTGTGGGCGGCGCCGAACAAGCGCTACCGCGGCCGGATACGCGAGGTTTCGCCCCAGGCCGACCCGGTGACCCGCACGTATGCCGCGCGGGTATCGATTCTGAATGCCGACGCCGACGTGCGCCTGGGCCAAACCGCGCGAGTCCTGGTGGCTCACACCGGAACCTGCGCGTTCGCCCTGATTCCCCTGGGCAGTGTGTTTCAGCGGGGAACGCAGCCGGCGGTGTGGCTGATCGCAAGCGACGGCCGGGTACATCTGCGCCCGGTCGAAGTGGCCGCCTGGCGCGAGGACGGCGTCAGCGTACGCGGTGGCCTGACCACGGGCGAGCGCATCGTCGCCGCCGGCGCCTACAAGCTGACCGAAGGCGAAAAAGTGCGGGTGTCCGCGCCATGAATGATCGCTTCAATCTTTCCGCCTGGTCGCTCGAGCACTCCAGCCTGGTGGCCTATCTCATGCTGGCGCTCACCCTGGGCGGCATCCTGGCCTATTTCCAGCTGGGGCGTTCCGAAGACCCGGACTTCACCATCAAGACCATGGTGGTGCGCAGTTTCTGGCCTGGCGCGACGGCGAGCGAAGTGGAACGGCAGGTCACCGACCGGATCGAGAAGAAACTCCAGGAACTGCCGTTTCTCGACAATGTGCGCAGCTACTCCAAGCCGGGCGAGTCCCTGGTGTTCATCGAGCTGCACGATTTCACCCCGCCGAAACAGGTTCCGGAACTCTGGTATCAGGTGCGCAAGAAGATCGACGACATCCGCCAGACCCTGCCGGCCGGGGTGCAAGGGCCGTTTCCCAACGATGAATTCGGCGACGCCTTCGGCAATGTCTTCGCCCTGACCGGAGCCGGCTATTCGCAAGCCGAACTGCGCCGTCAGGCCGACGCCATCGCCCTGGAACTGCGACGCATCCCGGACGTGGCCAAGGTGAATCTGATCGGTGTGCAGGACGAGCGCATCTGGATCGAGATGTCGGCGGCCAAGCTCGCAACCTTAGGGCTGGACCCGCACCTGATCCAGCAAACCTTGCAGGCGCAGAACACCCTGTCCCCGGCCGGCAGTGTCGACACCACGAGCGATCGCATCCGTCTGCACGTGACCGGCGGCTTCGACGGCGTCGAGGCCATCCGCGCCATCGGCATCCGCGCCGGCAACAAACTCTTTCGCCTGGGCGATGTCGCGAAGGTGTGGCGTGGCTACGCCGACCCGCCGCAGCCGCACTTCCGCTGGAACGGGCACGAAGCCGTAGGCCTGGCGGTGTCGATGATCCGTGGCGGCAACGTCATGGCGCTGGGCGAACAAATTCGGGCCACGACCGCGCGCCTCTCCACCACCCTGCCCGTGGGCCTAGAACTCTCCCAGGTGGCGGATCAGCCGGAAGTAGTGAGGCGCAACATCGACGAATTCATGAAGAGCCTGCTGGAGGCGGTCGCCATCGTCCTGGCGGTGAGTTTCCTGTTCCTGGGACTGCGCACCGGCCTGGTGGTGGCGATCTCCATTCCCATCGTGCTGGCGGTCACCTTCCTCTCGATGAAGCCGGCGGGCATCGACTTGCAGCGCATCTCCCTGGGCGCGCTGATCATCGCCCTGGGGCTGCTGGTGGACGACGCCATTATCGCCGTGGAGATGATGGTGGTGAAAATGGAGCAAGGTTGGGAGACGCACAAGGCCGCGGCCTTCGCCTACACGTCCACGGCCTTTCCCATGCTCACCGGCACGCTGATCACCGCCTCCGGCTTCCTGCCCGTGGGCTTCGCCAAGAGTGCTGCGGGGGAATACACCTTCTCGATCTTCGCCGTGGTGGGCATCGCCCTGCTCACCTCCTGGGTGGCCGCGGTGGTGTTCATCCCCTGGCTGGGTTCGCGCATTCTGGACCGCGAGAAGCTGATGGCGATCGCCGCGAAACATGGCGGCGACCCTTACGCCTCACCGTTTTATCTACGCATCAAGTCCGTGGTGCACTGGTGCGTGGGTCATCGCTGGACGGTGATCCTCCTGACCCTGGCTACCTTCGTGCTCGCGATCGCCGGCTTCAAGGCCGGGGTGGAAAAGCAATTTTTCCCCACCAGCAACCGTCCGGAGCTGCTCATCGACCTGTGGCTGCCGACGGGCAGCTCGATCAAGGCCACGGACGGGGAGGTGAAACGGCTGGAGGCCATGATCGCCCACGACCCGCAGTTGAAGGACCGCATCAGCCATTACGCGGTTTATGTCGGCATGGGCAGCGTGCGTTTCTTCCTGCCGCTGGACCCGCAGATGCCCAACGACAATTACGCCCAGTTCGTGCTGATGACCCGCGGCTTGCCCGAGCGCGAAGCCGTGAAAGCGCGCCTGGAACAGCGCCTGGAAGGCGAATTCAGCGGCTTGCGCGGGCGTGTCCTGCGCCTGGAAAACGGCCCGCCCGTAGGCTTCCCGGTGCAGTTCCGGGTAAGCGGAGGCGACCCGGAGAAGTTGCGCGCCATAGCCGGCGAGGTGACGACGCTGATGCGCGCCCACCCTTACGTCCGGGACGTGAATCTCGACTGGAACGAGCGCATCAAGCAGGTGCGCCTCGACATCGACCAGGACAAGGCGCGCGCCTTGGGGATCAGCTCGCAGGAATTGTCGCAGAGCATCCATGCCCTGCTCGAAGGTGCCCCCATCACCCAATTCCGCGAGGACGACCAGTTGATCGACGTGGTGGAGCGCGCCGAAGTCCAGGACCGCGATCGCCTCTCGCATCTGGCCGACTTGCAGGTGCATACCCACGACGGCCATTTCGTGCCGCTCTCGCAGATCGCCACGCTCACGCCGGAACTGGATGAAGGCCTGATCTGGCGCCGCGACCGCCTGCCCACCATCACGGTGCGCTGCGACCTGCACGAGGGCATCCAGGCGCCGACGGCGACCGCGGACATCGACCCGAAACTCGATGCCATCCGCGCGCGCCTGCCGCCCGGTTACCGTATCGACATCGGCGGCACGGCGGAGAAATCGGGCAACGCGGAGAACTCCATCCGCGCAGTGTTTCCCTTCGCCATCGTCATCGTGCTGACCCTGCTGATGATCCAGTTGCAGAGTTTTCAGCGCACCCTGCTGGTGGTGCTCACCGCCCCCCTCGGCTTGATCGGCGTCACCGCCTCGCTGCTGCTGTTCCACGCCCCTTTCGGCTTCGTGGCGCAGCTCGGGGTGATCGCGCTGTTCGGCATGATCATGCGCAACTCGGTGATCCTGGTGGATCAGATCGAGCAGGACATCCGCGCCGGGCACGCCGTCTGGGACGCCATCGTCGGCGCCACCGTGCGCCGCTTCCGCCCCATCCTGCTCACCGCCCTGGCGGCGATCCTGGCCATGATCCCGCTCACCCAGAGCGTGTTCTGGGGGCCGATGGCCATCGCCATCATGGGCGGCTTGTTCATTGCCACCGTGCTCACCCTGCTGTTCCTCCCCGCCCTGTACGCCGCCTGGTTCCGGGTGCCCCCGCCGTAGGCCGCGAGGCGAGGCCGTACCTGAATCCGATGCGCCGACCGCGACCGGAAAGCAGGGTTGGCCGTGTCCGGTTACAATTACGCGCGTCCCATACATCGAAATTCCAAGGGGTCTTGCATGGACTACGAACAGGCACGCTTCAACATGATCGAACAGCAAATCCGCCCCTGGGAGGTGCTGGATCCGAAAGTACTCGACGGGCTGCTCAAGGTGAAACGCGAGGATTTCGTGCCCTCGATCTACCAGTCGCTGGCCTTCGTCGACATGGGCATCCCCCTGGGGCACGGTGAAACCATGTGGGCACCGGTCATCGAGGCGCGTGCCCTGCAAGCCGTCCAGGTCGGCGCAAGCGACCGGGTGCTGGAAATCGGCACTGGCAGCGGCTACCTCACCGCCCTCCTGGCCCACCAGGCTCAGAGCGTGGTCACGGTGGAAATCCATGCCGACCTCGGCGGCGAAGCGGAAAGGCGGTTTCACGCCCACGGACTCACCAACGTCCACACCCGGCTGGGCGATGCCGCCCACGACTGGAGCAGCGACGGCTTGTTCGACGTGATCGTGCTGACCGGATCGGTGCCCCTGCCGCCCGAGGCTTACCTGAAACGCCTCACCCCCGGCGGGCGTCTCTTCGCCATCGTGGGCGAAGGCCCGGCCATGGCGGCGACCCTCTTTACCTGCACAACCGCCCATGCCTGCCTGGGCGTACCCCTGTTCGAGACGGTCAGCAAATCCCTGGTCAACGCCACCGAACCGGAGCGCTTCGTCTTTTGATCCAACTGCGCCCCGCCGAACTCAAAGCCTGGCTGGACGACCCACTGCGCCCGGCGCCCCTCCTCCTGGATGTACGCGAAGACTGGGAATACGAGCGTTGCCACCTGGACGGGGCGCTGCCGCGACCGATGAGCGGCATCCAGTCCAGCCTGGGGGAACTCGACCCGGAGCGCGAAACGGTCGTGATCTGCCACCACGGCGTGCGCAGCTTTCACGTCGGCCGCCTCCTGGAACACAATGGCTTTCGCCACGTGATCAACCTCGCCGGTGGCGTCGCCGCCTGGGCCAAGGAAGTCGATCGCACCATGCCCACCTATTGAGCCGAAGAACATGCGCCTGCCCCTCTGCCTTGCCCTGGCCTGCGCCAGCCAACTTACCTGGGGTGCGAATCTGGGCCAGATTTACCAGCTCGCCCTGGACCACGACGCGACCTATGCCTCCGCCTTGCAGGCTTACAAGGCCGGCCTGGAGAAACGGCCGCAAGGCCTGGCGCTGCTGCGGCCAACGGTCAGCCTGGGCGCCTCGCTGAGCCACGCCAGCAGCGAATACTCGGGCCTTCCCAGCGGCTATTCCCAGTCATCCGATCCCTATGGCTTCAGCCTGTCGCTGACCCAGCCGCTCTACCGCAAGCAGAACCTGGAAACCTATGCGCAGAGCAAATTGCAGGTGCTGCAAGCGGAACTGCAACTGAAGGTGGCGCGGCAGGATCTGTTGTTGCGCGTGGCCCGCGCGTATTTCGATGTACTCCAGGCGGGGGACGTCCTGGCCACGGTGGGCGCGCAAAAGCAGGCCAACGCCGAACAACTGGCGCAGGCGAGGAAGAGTTTCGAGGTGGGGGCGGCGACCATCGTCGACACCCACGAGGCGCAGGCGCGTTACGACCTCGGCGTGGCCCAAGAGATTGCCGGGCAGAACGATCTGGAAGTCAAGCAGCGGGTGCTGGAAAGACTCATCGAACGGGACACGCCCGCGTTGGCCCGCCTCGATGCCCAGGCCACGATGCGGCTGCCCGACGCCAGCATGGACGCCTGGGTGACACGGGCCGCCAGCGACAACCTCGCCGTGGCGCTCGGCCGCACCGGCCTGGAAGCGGCGCGGCGCGAGGTGGACAAACAGAAGGGCGGACACGCCCCGACGCTGGACCTCAATGCCAGCTTCAGCGACAACCACAACCAGGTAGTGGGCCTCTCGGGCGGCGTCGGCAGCAACGTCAGCAGCATCGGTTTGCAGTTCGCCCTGCCGCTCTACCAGGGCGGGGCCGTCGACTCGCGCGTGCGGGAAGCTTCCGCCAACCTGGAGAAGGCCCGTTTCGACCTGGAAAGCGCGCGCCGTCAGGCCATCCTCGAAGCGCGCCAGGCCTACCTCGGCGTGGTTTCCGGCAATGCCCAGGTGCAAGCACTCAAGCAGGCACTGGTATCCAGCCAGGCGCAGTTGAAATCGACCAAGCTCGGCCTGGAGGTCGGGGTGCGCACCCGCGTGGACGTACTCAATGCCCAACAGCAGGTCTCGAGTACCAGCAAGGATCTTGCCGCCGCCCGTTACCAGACCCTGGTCGCCGGCCTGACGCTGAAAGCGGCCAGCGGCACGCTTGCAGAGGTCGACCTGAAGGCGCTCGACGCGCTGTTGCTGGAATAAACCTTGAAACCGCTGTGCTACAAACCCCGCTCCAGCATCTGTATCACTTTCTCGGTCGCGCCCCGATTCGCCGCCGCGAACGCCCAACCCGCCTCGCGCATGGCCTGCCTGCCCTCGGGGTCGCGGAAGAGTCCCAGCACCGCCAGGGCCAGCGCGTCCGCGTCCTCGACCCGGCGCGCGGCACCCACGGCCACGGCCTGATCCGCGGCTTCCGCGAAGTTCCAGGTATGCGGCCCGATCAGGGCCGGGCAACCCGCAGCAGCCGCCTCGATCAGATTCTGCCCGCCTAGAGGCAGCAGGCTCCCCCCCACATAAGCCAGATCCGCGGCCGCGTAATAGGCCGCCATCTCGCCCATGCTGTCCCCCAGGAACACGCGGGTTTCGACGGGTACCCCCCGATTGGCGCTACGTCGGACATAGGCCGGATCGCACACCTCCAGCAGCCTGGCGACCTCGTCGAAGCGCTGCGGGTGACGCGGCACCAGCACCAGCAGCAAACCGGGAATCGCCAGCCGAGCGAGTGCCTCCAGCAGCAAGGCCTCTTCCCCCTCGCGGGTGCTGGCCGCGAGCAACACGAAACGGGCGCCGAATATTGCCCGCAAGGCGCCGGCACGCGCCGCGGTGTCGGCGGGCGAGGCCACGTCGAATTTCACGTTGCCGCAGATCTCCACCCCCCGTGCGCCCAGTTCGCACAGGCGCCGCGCATCGCTGGGCGTCTGTGCCGCAATCCCCGCCAAGCCGAGTAGGGCCGGTCTCAGCAGTCCGCGAAAGGGGGCATACGCGCGCGCCGATTTCTCCGACAGGCGCGCGTTCACCAGAAACAGCGGCAGACCCCGCCGCTTGCAGGCGGCATAGAGATTCGGCCAGACCTCCGTCTCCATGATCACGCCCAGGCACGGGCGGGTGGCACGCAGAAACAGCCAGACCAGCGGCGGAAAGTCGTAGGGCAGGTAGGCCTGAAGCACGTGCTCGCCGAACAGCTCCGTCCCCGTCTGCCTCCCGGTCGGCGTGGCATGGGTCAGCAGAATGGCATGTCCCGGATGGCGTTGCTGCAAGGCGCGCACCAGCGGGGCCGCGGCACGGGTTTCGCCCACGGAAACGGCATGCAGCCAGATCAGCGGGCGCGTGTCTGGCGGGCGCGGCGCGTATCCCAGCCGTTCGCCCCAGTGATCGAGATAGGCCGGCTGCCGCCGCGCGCGACTCAGCAGATGCAGGAAGGCGACGGGCAGCGCCAGCAGCCAGGCGAGGGAATAGAGGAAGCGCATGCTTGCCTACTTGCGGCGCAAGTGGCTGATTTTCAGGATCAGCACCAGGCCGGCGAGCGTCAGGGTGACGGCATTGGCGAGGATGATCGGCCAGCTTTGCAAGCGTATGCCGTAGACCAGCCACAGGGCCACGCCGAGCGTGAACAGGCTGTACATGGAGAGCGAAATCCCCGCCAGATCGCGGCTGGACCAGGAATGCAGAACCTGCGGCAGGAAGGCCGCGGTGGTGAGGAGGGCCGCGGCATAGCCGATGAGGTCGGAGGTCACCGTGCGGGTTCCAGCAAACGCACTTCGCGTTGCGGGTAAGGAATGCTGATGCCGCGGGCCCGGAAGGTTTCCACGACGGCCCGGTTGATCTCGCCGGCCACGTCGGCGTAAGCGCCCACGGCAACCCAGGGCCGGATGGCGAGGTTGATCGAAGAGTCCTCCAGGGTGGCCACCTGCACGCGCGGCGCGGGGTCGCGCAACACCTTGGGATTGGCCGCCAGAAGCGCGTCGATGCCGGCCAGGGCCGCGTTCAGATCGGTGTCATAGGCCACGCCGACGCTGACGTTGACCTGCCGGATCTGGCCATAGTTGTGCAGGATTTCCCCGGCGATCTTGCGGTTGGGAATGACCACGTGCGAGTGGTCCGGATGGCTCAAGAGGGTATTGAACAGGCCGATGACTTCGACCTGGCCCTCCACGCCGACGATGGCGATGTATTCCCCCACCCGGAACGGCCGCGTGAAGATGATGGTCAGGCCCGCCGCCAGATTGGACAACACGCCCTGCATCGCCAGGGCAAGGCCGGCACCGGCCACGCCCAGCCCCGCGATCAGCGGCAGCAATTCCACGCCCAGATTCTGCAAGGCCATCACCGCGAACAGACCCAGCACCAGCAGGCGCGCCAGGCGCACCAGGAGACGGCGCACGCTGAGGTCGAGATCGAGTTTCTCCAACACCCCATGGGTCAGCCTGCCGGCCCAGCTTCCGGCGTAGTGCCCGAGCAAAAGGATCAGGCAGGCGACCAGCAGTTTGGGGCCGAATTTGAGGCCGAGGTCGATGGCGGTGCTCTGTGCCTGCTCCAGGACGGCGATATTCATAATGCTTCCACTAAAGGTGAACGGCGCCTGGCGCCGCTTGAAACGCCCCTCGCCCGCAGGCAGGGTAAGCGCCGATCCGGCGGGTGGCTTGCCTGGCGGTTCCATCGGTGGGGCCGAGAGGGAATCGATGACTGCAATTCTATGTCCCGACGCGACCGCCATGACAGGGTAAAATGGCCGATTCGCAAACCGTCCTGGTGACGATCCGCCCTGTCCCCATGTTGCGTCTAACCGAAGTCAAACTTCCCCTCGACCATCCCGCCACCGCGCTCTCCGAGGCCATACTCGGGAAGCTCGGGATCGCGGCGGCGCGTTTGCTGCGCTACGAGATCCACAGGCGCGGCTACGATGCGCGCAAGCGCTCCGCGATCCATCTCATCTACACCCTGGATGCGGAGGTGCACGATGAAGCCGAGGTGCTGCGGCGCCTGGGCACGGACCCGCGCGTCCAGCGTACCCCGGACATGGCCTACCGCTTCGTGGCCCAGGCACCGGCCGGGCTGAATTCGCGCCCGGTGATCGTCGGCACCGGGCCCTGTGGCCTGCTGGCCGGCCTGGTGCTGGCGCAGATGGGCTTTCGCCCCATCCTCCTGGAGCGCGGCAAGGCGGTGCGCGAGCGCACCCGCGACACCTGGGGCCTGTGGCGCCGCGGCGAGTTGAACCCCGAATCCAACGTGCAGTTCGGCGAAGGCGGCGCCGGCACGTTTTCCGACGGCAAGCTCTACAGCCAGATCAAGGATCCGCAACACCACGGCCGCAAGGTGCTGGAAGAGTTCGTCAAGGCCGGGGCGCCGGAAGAGATCCTCTACGTCAGCAAGCCGCACATCGGCACCTTCCGCCTGGTGACCATGGTGGAACACATGCGCGCCAGCATCGAGGCCCTGGGTGGCGAGGTCCGCTTCCAGAGCCGGGTGACCGATGTCGAGATCGAGCACGGACGCGAGGGTCGCCAGATACGCGCGGTCACCCTGGCCGGTGGCGAGCGCATCGCGGCCTCCCACGTCATCCTGGCCCTGGGCCACAGCGCACGCGACACCTTCCGCATGCTGCACGAGCGCGGCGTATACATCGAACCCAAGGCCTTCTCGATGGGTTTGCGCATCGAGCACCCACAAGCGCTGATCGACACCTGCCGCTTCGGCAGCCACGCCGGCAACGCCACCCTGGGCGCGGCCGACTACAAGCTGGTCTACCATGCCGAGAACGGCCGCTCCGCCTACAGTTTCTGCATGTGTCCCGGCGGCACGGTGGTCGCGGCCACGTCCGAGGAAGGGCGCGTGGTCACCAACGGCATGAGCCAGTATTCCCGCAACGAACGCAACGCCAACTCGGCCCTGGTCGTGGGCGTGACCCCGGCCGATTTCCCCGGCGACGTGAACAGCAACCCACTCGCCGGCATGGATTTTCAGCAGTATTGGGAAGCGGCCGCGTTCCTTGCCGGCGGTAGCGACTATCACGCCCCGGTCCAGAAGGTCGGCGATTTCCTCGCCGGTCGCGCCTCCACCGGGCCCGGCACGGTCCTCCCCTCGTACACGCCGGGGGTGAACTGGACCGATCTCTCCTCCTGCCTGCCGCAGTACATCCTCGCCACCCTGCGCGCGGCCCTGCCCGCCTTCGACAAACAGATCCATGGCTTCGCGATGGCGGATGCGGTCCTGACCGGCGTGGAAACGCGCACCTCTTCCCCCATCCGTCTCACCCGCGACGCCGCCTGCCAGAGCATGAACACGCGCGGCCTCTACCCGGCCGGAGAAGGTGCGGGCTACGCCGGCGGCATCCTCTCCGCGGCCGTGGACGGCATCAAGGTGGCCGAAGCGCTGGCACTGAGCCTATGTAGTGCCGGCGTCTCGCCGGCCCCTCTCGCCGGCGAGACGCCGGCGCCACATTAGAAGCACCCCATGCCTACTGATCTGCTTTCCGGACTCAACCCCGATCAACTCGCCGCCGTCACCACGCCGGCCTCGGCCCTGATTCTGGCTGGCGCCGGCTCCGGCAAGACGCGCGTGCTCACCACCCGCATCGCCTGGCTGATCCAGCAGCAGAACATCTCGCCCATGGGGCTGATGGCGGTCACCTTCACCAACAAGGCGGCGAAGGAAATGCTCACCCGCCTCACCGCCCTGCTTCCCATCAACACGCGCGGCATGTGGGTGGGCACCTTCCACGGCCTGTGCAACCGACTGCTGCGCACGCATCACCGCGAAGCCGGACTCACGCCCTTGTTCACCATCCTGGATTCGGGCGACCAGCTTTCCGCCATCAAGCGCACCTTGCGCGCACTCGATGTCGATACCGAGAAGTACGACCCGCGCCAGGTGCAAAGCTTCATCAACCAGAACAAGGAAATGGGCTTGCGCGCGGACAAGGTCGAAGCCTGGGATCCGATCAGCCGCCATCTCGCCGAGTACTACGCCGCCTACGACGCGCAATGCCAGCGCGAAGGCGCGGTGGATTTCGCCGAACTGCTCTTGCGCGCCCACGAACTCCTTACTCGCAACGCCTTGTTGCGCGAGCACTACCAGGAACGCTTCCGCCATGTCCTGGTGGACGAATTCCAGGACACCAGCCGCTTGCAATACGAATGGCTGAAGCTGCTCAAAGGCCCCGAGCATGGCCAGGGCGGCGCACTGTTCGCGGTGGGCGACGACGACCAGTCGATCTACGCCTTCCGTGGCGCTCACGTCGGCAACATGCAACAACTGATGCGGGAATATGGCATCGAAGCCCCGATCAAGCTCACCCGCAACTACCGCTCCGTCTCCACCATCCTCGATGCCGCCAACGCGGTCATCAGCCACAACGAAGGCCGCCTGGGCAAGGATCTGTGGACCGAGGCGGGCCAGGGCGAACCCATTCGCCACTTCCAGGCCCATGACGACAGCGAGGAAGCGCGTTTCCTGGTCGAAGAGATCCAGAACCTGCGCATCGAAGGCGAGCCCTACATCGACATGGCCGTGCTCTACCGCGCCAACGCCCTGTCGCGCGGCATCGAGCATGCCCTGTTTTCCGCCGGCATCCCCTACCGTGTCTACGGCGGCCTGCGCTTCTTCGAGCGCGCCGAGATCAAGCACGCCCTGGCCTATCTACGCATGGCAGCCAACCCGGACGACGACAACGCCTTCCTGCGCGTGGTGAACTTCCCCGCGCGCGGCATCGGCAACCGCAGCCTGGAAGGGCTCATCGAGCAGGCCGCGAGCGGCAGCCTGTGGGCCGCGGCTCGCGAGGCAGGCAAGAAATTCGCCCCCTTCGTGACCCTGATCGAAGCCATGCGCGCCGAAATCGTCGATCTGCCGCTGGCGAAGCAGGTGGACCACATGGTTGCCCAAAGCGGCCTCATGGCGTTCTACAAGAACGAAAAGGACGGCGGCGACCGGGTGGAGAATCTCGGCGAAATGGCCACCGCCGCCGCGGCCTACGCCCAGGAGAGCGAAGATCAGAGCCTGGAAGGCTTCCTCGGCCACGCCGCCCTGGAGGCCGGTGAACACGAGGCCGCCCAGGGCCAGGACGCGGTACAACTGATGACCGTGCACGCCGCCAAGGGCCTGGAATTCCGCACCGTGTTCATCACCGGACTGGAGGAAGGCCTGTTCCCGAACGATCGCGCCATCGCCGAAGCCGACGGTCTAGAGGAGGAGCGGCGTCTAATGTATGTCGCCATCACCCGCGCGCGCCGGCAGCTCTACCTCAGTCACGCGCAATCGCGCCTGTTGCACGGCCAGGTACGCTACGGCCTGCCTTCCCGCTTCCTCGAAGAAATTCCGGAACACCTGGTGCGCTCGCTGTCCTTGCGCGCCCCCAGGCCGGCCCAGGCGGCCCGCGCGCCGGCCACGAATTTCGTCACCCGCAAGATCGTCCCCGCCGCCCCGCCGCCGCCCAAGCGCCTGGCCGATGTTCCCTTCAAGGTCGGCAGCCGCGTCAAACACGTGCGCTACGGCGAAGGCGTGGTCTGTGGCTACCAGGGCCAGGCGCCGGACATGGAAATCAAGATCAACTTCCCGAAAATCGGCGAGAAGGCCTTCCTGCTGGAATACGCCAAACTGGAAGCGGCCTAGCGGCCGCGTGGGCACGACGCCCACAATAACAAAGGCTCGCAGGAGCGGGCTGGCCCGCGCTTCGAATTATTCAGCGGTTCCCCAACGCATTGGAGAGAAAGATGATCTGGCAGGATATCCGGCGCATCCGCGATGAAGTCCCCCTGGTACTCAACGTCACCAACTATGTGGTCATGAACACGACCGCCAATGCCCTGCTCGCGCTCGGCGCATCCCCCGTGATGGCGCACGCCATCGAAGAAGTGGAGGAATTGACGCGCATGGCGCGGGCCCTGGTCATCAACATCGGGACCTTGAGCCCGCCCTGGGTCGAGGCGATGTTCCTGGCCGGCAAGGAAGCCCATCGGTGCGAGATTCCCATCGTCCTGGACCCGGTGGGTTGCGGCGCCACGGCGTTCCGCACCGCCACGGTGGAAAAGCTGATCGAAGCCGTCCACCCTACCATCATCCGCGGCAACGCCTCCGAGATTCGCTCTCTGGTCCGCACGGGGCCGGGCGCCAAGGGAGTGGACAGCCGGCATACGCCCGACGAGATCCTGGAGGATGCCCGCGCCCTCTCCCTGTCCGCGGGCTGCGTGGTGTCGGTGAGTGGCCCGGTCGACCTGGTCATCGAAGGCGAACGCGTCGCCCGGATCGAAAATGGCCACCCGCTGATGACCCGCGTCACCGGCATGGGGTGCACCGCCAGCGCGCTCACCGGCGCATTCGCCGCGGTCAATGCGCAAGCCTTCGATGCGGCCGCACATGCCATGGGCATCATGGGCATCGCCGGTGAACAAGCCGGCGAACAGGCCCGCGGCCCGGGGAGCTTCCAGACCCACTTCCTCGACGCGCTCTATCAGCTCACACAGTCCGAAGTGGACCAGCGCCTGCGACTTCAGCGCAGCGGAATCGAGAGGTAGAGTCCGGTGGTATCGATGATGCCCAGACTCTTGATCCTCGGGTACTGAATGAAGTTGAGGGTGACGCTGGAGATCTGCCAGGAGAGCAGCGGCACCGGGGCGACGAAGGGGTTGCCGTGGTTGTAGGTCTGGCTCTGCATGAGGGCCAGACCCGCGCCCAGGCGGACATGGTCGCTCAAACTGAAGCCCTTGCAGCCCAGCGCGGCGTAATAGCTGGCGTTGGCGCCGGAGTCACGGTAAATGGCCGCTTCCGCGAAGGGCGTCGAACACCACTCGACCGGCGCCAGTTCATAGCGCAGACCGAGTCCGGGATTGACTTCATGGTCGGTGTTCAGCGCACGCGCCTCGGCCCGGTTCCAGTGGTGGGAAAGCCCGTAGACGTTCAATTCGAGCGGGGAATCGGCGTGAGCCTGGGAGACGAGGATCGCGGCAAGGGCGAGGGCGAAACGCATGCTGAGACATCCTTTCGGCGTGAGGGAACAGAGCGGCGAAATGATAATCCCTGATTCCTCGGTTGAGCACTTCATAACTGCCAGGTGCAGCCTGAACCCGGGTGCCGCGGCCTCCGTGAGCATGCACCGCTCGTGTAAGCCCCGTGGGAGCGGGCTTGACCGCGATGCAAGGGTGGCTAACGCGGCTAAGCATGCGTAGGGCGGATGAGCCGGCGGGCCGGCGTTATCCGCCCCATGCCATAGGTCTGTGTCATCAGGCCACGCTGGTGACGCGCAATCTGCGCGAATTTTCCCGCGTGCGGGACTTGGGCTGAACTGGCATCCGGATTCATGAGCCACGGCACGAGCGCTGGCTTGGCGATTGAATGGCGGAACCGCTACGCGTTCCGCCCTAAGTGCAGGACGCCTCGACCGGCACATCCTCGGGCGCGATGCCGGGCCCATCCTGTGATATAAATCGCCCGTTATTCCAGACATTCAGGGGCAAACAGGTGAATTTCGGCATGTTCGCAGTCTCCGCGCTGGCGTTTTCGCTGGCCTGTACTCTCTCCGGTTGCGGCAAGCCCCAGGACGGCGGCGCGCTCATCAAGATCGGTTCCGTCGCCCCCTTGACCGGCCCGCAGACCCATATCGGCAAGGACAACGAAAATGGGGCTCGCCTCGCGGTGGATGAAATCAACGCCCGTGGCCTGACGCTGGGCGGCAAGAAGGTGAAGCTGGAACTGCTCAGCGAGGACGACCAGGCGGAGCCCAAGACCGCGACCATCGTCGCCCAGAAGCTGGTCGATGCCGGCGTGGTGGGGGTGATCGGGCACTTGAATTCAGGCACCACGATCCCGGCTTCCCGCCTCTACAGCGACGCCGGCATTCCCCAGATTTCCCCCTCCGCCACCGCAGTGTCTTATACCGCGCAGGGCTACAAGACCGCCTATCGGGTGATGGCCAACGATGCCCAGCAGGGGCGCGCACTGGGCCAGTTCGCGGTGGGCCAGCTGGGCGCGAAGAAAATCGCGATCATCGACGACCGCAGCGCTTACGGCCAGGGCCTGGCCGACGAGTTCGAGAAGGCGGCCAGGGCGGCCGGCGGCACGATGGTGGCGCACGAGTTCACCAACGACCGCGCCACGGATTTCACCGCGATCCTGACCAGCATCAAGGGCAAAGGGCCGGATCTGGTATTTTTCGGCGGCATGGACCCACAAGGCGGCCCCATGCTCAAACAGGCGAAGAGGCTGGGCCTGAATGCCCGCTTCCTGGGCGGGGACGGCGTGCAGAATCTAAACTTCATGAAGCTGGCCGGCCTCGATGCAGAGGGCGCGGTCGCCTCCTCGCCCGGTCTGCCCATCGCTTCCATGCCCGGCGGCCCGGATTTCCGCAAGCGCTTCGAGGCCAAATACGGCCCCATCCAGCTCTACGCCCCCTATGCCTATGATGCCGTCAACGTGCTGGTGGCGGCGATGCAGCGTGCCGACTCGGCCGACCCGGCAAAAATCCTGGCGGCGCTGCCCAAGACCGATCTTCAAGGCGTCTGCGGCCCGATCAAGTTCGATGCCAAGGGCGACACCCAGGGCGGCGCCGTGACCCTGTACGAGGTCAGGGGCGGCAAGTGGCGGGTGCTGGAAACGGTGAAGTAGGGGTGGCGAGTAGCGAGTAGCCCCTCGCCAGAAATGGACATCTTCCTGCAACAATTGGTCAACGGCCTGGTGCTGGGCAGCATCTATGCCCTGGTAGCGCTGGGCTACACTATGGTTTACGGCATCCTGGAGCTGATCAACTTCGCCCACGGTGAAGTGACCATGGTGGGCGCGATGGTGGCCCTCTCGGCCATCGGCTTGCTGACCGGGGTGGCGCCCGAACTACCGGGGGTGCTGGTGGTGCTGGCCGGCATTCTGGTGGCCATCCCCGCGTGCATGGCGCTGGCCTTTGCCATCGAAAAAATCGCCTATCGCCCCTTGCGTCGGGCGCCACGCCTGGCGCCGCTGATCACCGCCATCGGCGTCTCCATCATCCTGCAAAACCTGGCGATGCTGATCTGGGGGCGGCAGTACGTGTCCTTTCCCGCCATATTGCCCGGCGACAAATACGTCTTTTTCGGCGCCCAGATCAGCCTGTTGCAGATCGCCATCGTTGTCCTGGCCTTGCTGCTCATGGCGGGCCTGTGGCTGCTGGTCGAGAAGACGCGACTGGGCCGCGCCATGCGCGCCACGGCGCAGTCGCGCGAAGTGGCGGAACTGATGGGCGTGAACGTGGACCGGGTGATTTCCGCGACTTTCGTGTTGGGTGCGGCGATCGCCGCCATCGCCGGGGTGATGGTGAGCGCCTACTACGGCCTGGCGCATTACTACATGGGCTTCATGCTCGGCCTGAAAGCCTTTTCCGCAGCGGTGCTGGGTGGCATCGGCAACCTGGCCGGCGCCATGCTGGGCGGGCTCTTGTTGGGGGTGATCGAGGCACTGGGTGCGGGCTACATCGGCGACCTGACCGGCGGCTTTCTCGGCAGCAACTATCAGGACGTATTCGCCTTCTTCGTCCTGATCGGCGTTCTGGTGCTGCGACCCTCCGGCCTCCTGGGCGAGCGGGTGGCCAATCGTGCCTGAAGCGCTGCGCCGTCGGCCGCTTCTTGCCTTCGCCGGTTTGGCCGTGCTCCTCGCGGTCCTGCCCTTCCTGGTGGGGCTGGGGCTGGGGAACGCCTGGGTGCGGGTGCTGGATTTCGTCCTGCTCTACATGCTGCTGGCCATCGGCCTGAACATCGTCGTCGGCTACGCCGGCTTGCTCGATCTCGGCTACATCGCCTTCTATGCGCTGGGCGCCTATCTCTACGCCTGGCTTGCCAGCCCGCATTTCGGCCTGCACCTGCCGTTCTGGGTGGTGCTGCCGCTGGGTGCGACGCTGGCAGGCCTCTTCGGCGTGCTGCTGGGAGCGCCCACCTTGCGATTGCGCGGCGATTATCTGGCCATCGTCACCCTGGGCTTCGGCGAGATCATCCGCATCTTCATGAACAACCTGAATGCCCCCTTCAACCTCACCAACGGCCCCCAGGGCATGAATCGGATCGACCCGGTGAGTGTGGCCGGCCTCTCCCTGGGTAAGCCGCTGCATGTCGCGGGGCTCACCCTGCCGCCCACCACCCTCTACTACTACCTGTTCCTGGCCTTCGTCCTGCTCGCCATCTTTGTCGCCATGCGCCTTCAGGACTCGCGCATAGGCCGCGCCTGGGCCGCCTTGCGCGAGGACGAGATCGCTGCGGCGGCGATGGGCATCGACACGCGCAACGTGAAACTGCTGGCCTTCGCCATGGGTGCCAGCTTCGGTGGGCTGGCCGGTGGCCTGTTCGCCGCATTCCAGGGCTTCATCAGCCCGGAGAGCTTCACCCTGTGGGAATCCATTCTGGTGCTGTGCATGATCGTGCTGGGCGGCATGGGCAACATCCCCGGCGTGCTCCTGGGGTCCGCCCTGCTTACCTTGATACCCGAGGCGCTGCGTTACCTGGGCGACTTGCAACGCGCCACCCTGGGCCATGTAGTGGTGGACCCGTCGGACCTGCGCATGCTGCTGTTCGGGGTCGCACTGGTCATGATGATGCTGTTCCGGCCCGCAGGACTCCTGCCCTCACGTTTGCGGCGCCGCGAATTCGCGGCCCAGGATGGCGTAGCCGAGCAGGAACAGGCCAGCCTCTACGATGCGCGCGCCTGAATGAGTGTCGCCACTTTCACCGCCATGCGAGGCCCGATGTGGCCTTGTTGAGCGTCGAAGACGTCAGCAAGCGCTTCGGCGGCATCCAGGCGCTGGATCACATCACGCTCACGGTCGAGGCCGGCGAGATCTACGGCCTGATCGGCCCGAACGGCGCTGGCAAGACCACCTTGTTCAACTGCATGACGGGTTTGTACACGGTGAGCAGCGGCGCCGTGCGCCTGGACGGCGTTGCCTTGCAGACGCAAAAACCGCACAGCATCGTCCGGTTGGGGTTTGCCCGCACCTTCCAGAACATCCGCCTGTTCGCCAACATGAGCGCGCTGGAGAACGTCATGGTCGGCCGCCATGCCCGTACCCGCGCGAACGTATTGGGTGCGGTATTCCGCGGCCGCAGGACGCGCGCGGAAGAGGCGGATACGCAAGAGCGCGCGCAGGCACTGCTGCATCGGGTCGGGCTCGCCGCCCGGGGGCAGGTCCTGGCCTGCCACCTCGCTTATGGCGACCAGCGTCGCCTGGAGATCGCCCGAGCGCTGGCCACCGAACCCAGATTGCTGGCCCTGGACGAACCGGTCGCCGGCATGAACCCGTCTGAACGTGCGCAGATGGGTGAACTCATGCAGGAGTTACGCGCCGATGGCCTCACCCTGCTGTTGATCGAGCATGACGTAAAGCTGGTCATGGGCCTGTGCGACCGCGTCGCCGTGCTCGACTACGGCCGCAAGATCGCCGAAGGCCCGGCCGAAGCGGTACGCAATGACCCGGCGGTGATCGCAGCCTATCTGGGGAGCGAAGCATGACGCCGGATCATGTAGCGCAGGCAGAGCGTGGCTGTAAAGCCGC
>CAILNT010000060.1 GCA_903835655.1 uncultured Pseudomonadota bacterium
CGCCGCCCCCACGGGCGGCTGGTTGGATGAAGCCGGCGAGGATGACAAACCTCATGCCGGCGCTTCGGTTGCAGAAGGGAGTAGCGAGAACAGCGGGCGATAAAAAACCCGCCAGGTCAGAGACCGGGCGGGGGCGGATGTTGCTTTACGGCAGCCTTTGGCGGGACATACCCGGTGCGCACAGGGCGTTGGTGTGTTCCCGGCGCCTTCGGATTTCGCGTAGCAATCCACGGATGGGAACCGCAAACTTCTTGCGGTTCTCGGTGGGTACTCGCCCTGGCCAGAGATGCACCAGATCGTGGATCAAGGAGAATGGATCGCGCTTCTCCTTGATAAAGACCCATTCTCTCTGAAGCCACCGAAGGCGTCGGCGGGCCTCGTAGTCGCCATACCGCGCGAGCATGCTGTGCCAAGTTGTGAGCTTGATTTTCATGACGGCACTCCTTTCGAATTGGCCGCCAGTTCCTGCTCCACATGCTCGGTGATCAGCCGGTCTATGCCGGCCTTATAGGCGTTGCGCCCCTCTCGTGTGTGCAGGCTGTCTTGAGGTTGTTGGCTATCGTGCGCTTGCAAGGTCAACTCCAGCAGGTGCTCGCAGAGATCAGCATCGACACCGACCTCCTTCGCGCACTGCTCGATCGCGTCGTGGTCAATCAACGGGTGTTTCATTTCCAGCTCTCCCTGGTCGATCTATGGCAACGCTGACCGTTGAACAGGAACGCCCGCAGGCTGCGCCAGATCCACGAAGTGCGCTGGAACATGCATCTCCGCACGCCCTTCGGCGGTCTCGGCGCGGTAGTTATCCCAGTCGAACAGTTCCACTTCGACACCCTCGTCATGGACATAATCGGCTATCCCACCCGAGACGATCACCAAACAGCGGTTCACCGCAGTGGCACTCAGCGGCACGACCTGGTCGCTTTCGCCGGCTTCCGGATGGACCGGACAGGCGACGATGCTCATGAAGTCGAGCGACGCCGCCATTTCGGCCCCGACAACATCGCCCTGGTTCGTCTCGATGGTTTTCCGGGCGCCTTCCAACCCCGCGTTGATCAGCCGATACACCAGCTCCCCCACCTGCCTGGCCGACAGGTTGAGATGGGTATCGACATCAATCCTCAGCGTCACTTTTTTGCTCATGTTGCTCTCCTTGAAAGAATGCGCCCTACGGGCGCGGTGAAGTTCAAGGGGAGTAGCCAGGACAAGCATGAATAAAAAACCCCGCCAGGCCAGAGGCCAAGCGGGGTGGGGGATTACCAGGCGTATGACCGCCCTGTGGGCGCGGCGACAGCTTTGAGGATGTCGTCCTTGCCCAGCATGCGCGTTGATGATCTGGCTTCAGCAGGCATTTCAGCGGACACCACCTTGAAGGGGTTTCCGCCAGTTCCCAGAACACCCGGAGCGGTTCTGCGCAAGGCGACGTCCAGATTGTGATCAGGGACCAGACTTTCAGCCTCCCGCCCCAACTGGTAGCCCTCAACGCTCATAAAGGGCTTGCCATGCAAATACGCCGCAACCAGTTGCTGGACTTCGAACCACCGAGGCTGGCCAGATAGCTCCTCATAGCCCTTGGCGTGTTTTGCCGGCACCACATTAGCCACCAGTTCGTTCCAGGTCGACTCACGCAATTGCAGGCTGCCACGTTTCAGGCTGCCCCAGACCCGCCAGGCCCTGATTGTGCTGACGGTGCTGGCCACGGCGATCCAGACTTTCGGGACGCCATTGTTGGGATGGATCAACACCCGGCAGACCGCCGCCGTAGCAAGATTGGACAGCATCGGATTCATGACCGCCCTCCCCCATTCAGCCAGTTGTCGAACAACTCCAGCACCGTTGACCGGTCGTCGGTTGGGGCGCCGTTGA
>CAILNT010000061.1 GCA_903835655.1 uncultured Pseudomonadota bacterium
ATCTGGCGAGTTGTCGAAAGGCGCGACGACGCGCATGGTCGCTCCCTGCAAGGAGAAGCAGCGGAGTCGTTGGCGGCTCGGCCGCCGTACGAATCCGGCGTACCCCTTGCGGGTGCAACGCAGCCAGGCGTCGCCTGCCGTGCAATCGGGCGCGTAGCGGGTTCACCCAAAGGGTGAGCGTGATCGAAGGCGCAAACCTTAAAGCTCATGGGGCCTCACAAGGGAAAATGAGCGGTCAACTGAGGATACTTGACCGCACCCAGCGGCAGAAGATGCACGACCCACTATACGAATTTGAACCAGAATGTATATTATGTTAAATAAAGGCCTGGCTCCCGCGCGCCAGCCATCCAGCTTCTACGCGCTGGCACAAGGCTTCGAAGCGCCCTACATAGCTTCCGCCCGCCAGTGCCCCGACTTTCCCCCCATTTTCTCAACCAGGCGCAGCGACTCGATCACCATGCCCCGGTCCACCGCCTTGCACATGTCGTAGATGGTGAGCAGGGCCACGCTGACGGCGGTGAGAGCTTCCATTTCCACCCCGGTGCGGCCCACGGTCTCGGCCGTGGCGGTGCAGGCTATGGCGGCGTCGGCGGCGATCAGGTTGAACTCCAGGGCCACTTTCGTGAGCGCGATGGGGTGACACAGCGGAATCAGGTCGGGGGTACGCTTGGATCCCATGATGCCAGCCAGGCGTGCGATGCCGACTACATCGCCCTTCGTGGCGGCGCCGTCGCGGATCATGGCGAAGGTGGCAGCCTGCATGCGGATGCGGCCCGTGGCCACAGCGACACGCCGGGTTTCCGCTTTCTCGGCGACGCCGACCATCACGGCGCGGCCCTGTTCGTCAAAATGTGTAAAGTCGCTCATGGCAAGAAGGGGAACCTGGGATGCGGGCCGTTATCATAACCTCCATGAAAGCCTCCACCCTCGCCCTCCTCCTCCTCTTCGGTGTCCAGTCCGCTCTGGCCGCCGGCCTGCCCGATCTGGGCGACTCCAGCCGCGCGGCGCTCTCTGAATCCCAGGAAGACCAGATCGGCCATGAGATCATGCGCCAGGTGCGTGGCGAGGCCGATTACCTGGACGACCCGATCCTCGAGGATTACCTGAACACCCTGGGCGACAAGCTGGCGGCCGCCTCCCCGGAATCCAGGCGTCATTTCGATTACTTTCCGGTACGCGACCCGAGCATCAATGCCTTCGCCATGCCAGGCGGTTTCATCGGCGTGAATACCGGCCTGATTTCCGCGACCCGCAACGAATCCGAACTGGCCGGCGTACTCGGCCACGAAACCGCGCACGTCACTCAGCACCATATCGCGCGCATGGTGGGCGACCAGAACTTCACCGGCATCGCCACCCTGGCGGCCCTGGCGGTCGCGATTCTCGCGGCACGCTCCAATAGCCAGGTATCGGAAGCCGCCATCGCCTCGACCCAGGCCTTAAACATCCAGAACCAGCTCAACTTCACCCGCGCCAATGAAAGTGAGGCGGATCGGGTGGGGCTCCAGATCATGACAGGGGCGGGATTCGACCCGCAGGGCATGGTCACCTTCTTCGAACGCTTGCAGGCGCAGGGACGAATCTACGAAAACAACGCACCAGCATATATGCGCACCCATCCGCTGACCTACCAGCGCATTGCCGACATGCAGAACCGGGTGGCGCGGATGCCTTATCACCAGCATGTGGACAGCCTGGAGTTCCAGTTCGTGCGGGCGCGCATCCAGGCCAACGAGGGAGAGCCGGCCATGGCGCTGCACCGCTTCGAAGTTCTGGTGCAAACCGATCCCGAACCGGCGAACTGGTATGGCCTGGCCAGCGCCGCCTTGCGCGCGGGAAAACTGGAAAGAGCGAATGCCGCCATGGCTCAGCTGGATGCCAGCAAGGTGTCCTCCCCCATAGCGTTGTCCCTCAAGGCGGAACTCGCGTTGGGCGAGCGGCAGTATTCCCGCGCGGTCGATCTGCTAGCTCATGCCATCCCTCAATTCGCCAGCTATCGCCCCCTGACCTACCTTTACGCGCGCGCGCTACTCGCGGCCGGAAGACCGCGCGAAGCGCTCATCTTCGTCGGCGAACAGCAGCGCACTTGGCTCGCCGATGCCCGCCTCTATAGCCTTCTGGCGGAAGCCCACCAGGCACTGGGGGAAATGACGCAATCGCATCTGGCGCAAGCCGAATCCTATGCCCTGCAAGAACGCCAGAGCGAAGCCATCGAGCAACTGCAACTGGCGCAGAAAGCCGGGGGAGCGGACTTTTACACGCTCTCGATCATCGATGCTCGTCTGCGCGAGATGAAGCAGCGGCAACAGAACGGCAAGGCGGGGAAGGCGGAAAAATGATCTTCTGAAGCCCGGGATGCTCCGGGCCAAACGTGGATTTGACAGAGTCAAAACAGAAAGGGGGACCACATGCGCCATCGCGCCATCGCCGGGCTGCTCGCCGCCTTGCTCGCCAGCACGGCGTTCGCCGCCGAAAGCGGCAAGGATATCGTTTTCAATCGTTCCCAGGGCAACTGCCTGGCCTGTCACGGCCTGCCAACCCAGCCTGATGCCGAGCAGACAGGTAACAGCGGTCCCCCGCTGATCGCCATGCAAGCGCGCTTCCCCGACAAGGCGGTCATGCGCGCCAAGATATGGGATGCGGGTGCCAGCAACCCCGAGACCATCATGCCCCCGATCGGCAAACATCAGGTGTTGACCGAAGAAGAAATCGATAAGGTCGTGGATTTCCTCTACGGGCTTTAACGAATCATATTCTGGAGAACGGAATGAAGAAATGCCTGGTCGCGATGGCCGGTGTTGGTCTGTTGCTGGGTGCGGTGTGCGCCAACGCAACGCCGGAGGACGACCGGCTGAAACTGGTCGCCTACTTCAAGAACAAATACCCCGACATCAAAGTGGAGGTCAGCATCCATGGCGCCCTGGCCTTCGACCCGGATGCCATGAGCCAGTACAGGAGCATCATGGAGTTCCCCCCTTTCCTGGACCAGCTCGACAAGGGCGAGAAGCTCTGGAAGACCCCGCTGAAGAGCGGCAAGTCCTATGCGGACTGTCTTCCCAACGGCGGCAAACAGATCGCCGGCAACTATCCCCAGTACGACGAAGCCCGCGCCAAGGTGGTGACGCTGGAGGACGTCCTCAACGAGTGCCGCAAGGCCAATGGCGAGGAACCCTATGCTTATGGCGACCCCAAGACCATGGGGCTGCTCGACGCCTATATGCGCACGCTATCGGATGGCATGAGGATGAACATCAGGGTGGAAGGCACGGGGGCCCTGAAGGCCTACGAAGACGGCAAGAAAACCTTCTACAGCCGTTCCGGCCAGCTCAACTTTTCCTGCGGCAGCTGCCATGTCGTTGCCGCCGGAAACCGTCTACGCTCGGAGATCCTCTCTCCCTTGCTGGGGCAAGCCACGCACTGGCCCGTTTTCCGCGGCGGCGACACCCTGGTGACTCTGCAAAAGCGTTACGAGGGCTGTCACCGATCCACACGCCATGAACCGGACAAGGCCGGCAGCGCGCGCTACAACAACCTGGAGTATTTCCACGCCTACATGAGCAACGGCCTGGAAATGAAAGCCGCGGTTTACCGCAAATAAGCAGGCGCGGGACGCGACGGCCTGCCCCGCGCGCTCAGGGCCAGGCGAGGATCAGCACGCCGAGCAGAATCAGGCCCCCGCCCATGGCCAGTTTGAGCGTGAAAGCCTCGCCCAGGAATACGACGCTCAGCAGGATGGCGACGGCCACGCTGAGCTTGTCGATGGGCGCGACCAGTGAGGCCGGAGCCATTTGCAAGGCGCGGTAGTAGAACAGCCAGGAAAACCCGGTCGCCAGCCCGGAAAGCACCAGGAAAGCGACGGGGCGCGCTTCGACCACGCGGGGAAGGTGCCACTCGCCACGCAGCGTGACGATGGCGAGCGTCATCGCAAAAATGATTAGGGTTCGGATCAGCGTGGCCAGGTTGGAATTCATCCCCTCCACGCCCAACTTTCCGAAAACGGCGGTCAAACCGGCAAAAAAAGCGGACGCAAGCGCGAACCCCTGCCAGGACATGACCTCGCGGCCTACACCCGCTTACTCCGTGGACTCGGCGGGACCGGCCGGCCCGCCCGTGCCACCTGGCTTGGAAGGCTTGCGCTGGCGCTTGCGGAAAGGCTTCTTCGCCTCTCCACCCTCGGCGGACACCGGCCTGGGTCTGGGCGGCGCGGAGGGGTTGTTCTGGCGCGGCGGACGCGGGACATCGTTGCTACGCTGCGGGCGCGGCGCCCCTGAGTCGGCGCGGTTTCCGGGGGCGAGCGAGATTTCCAGCTCATGCAACTCATCCCACTCGGCTTCGGTACGCAGCCGTTCAGGGATAGCCAGAAGCTCTTGCATGCGGCGGCGGGGAGGGGCGGGGGGCGAGGCGTTCATGGCGGCATTATCTCATTACCGGGCTTCGTGGCACAGTGTCCCGGAAGTATAGAGGACGAGCAACATGGCGGGCGTCCTCAGGAACCCTTTTTCGTTCCCAGCAGAGCCGCGGACGGGCGCGCGCCGTGGCGCACCGGCGCGCCCCCGCGTGCGGGCTTGCCACCGCCCGGTGCCGGGGGTTTGCGCGGAGCGTCGGCGCGCCTGGGGGCACTGCGATTCGGCGGATTGCGCCCGCCCGCGGGCCGCGGTGGGCGGCGATCTTCGTCGTCCATGCCCAGATGCGAGGCCGCCGTTTCCGGCATGACGAAGTCTTCCACGACCACGCGAGCGATGGAGCGCTTGATCAGGCGTTCGATATCCTTGAGGTATCCCATTTCCTCGTTGTCCACCAGCGACACCGCAGCACCGACGCTGCCGGCGCGGCCGGTGCGGCCGATGCGGTGCACATAATCCTCGGGCACGTTGGGCAGTTCGAAATTCACCACCTGCGGCAACTGGTCGATATCGATGCCGCGCGCGGCGATGTCGGTCGCCACCAGCACCTGCAAGGTGCCGTCCTTGAACTGGGCGAGCGCGCGGGTGCGCGCCGCCTGGCTCTTGTTGCCGTGAATCGCGGCCGCGGGAATGCGGTCCTTGATGAGTTTTTCGGCCAGCTTGTTGGCGCCGTGCTTGGTGCGTGTGAACACCAGCACCTGCTGCCAGTTGTGGTGACGGATCAGATGGGCCAGGAACTCCTTCTTGTGTCCCTGCGGCACCAGGTGCACCGACTGCTCCACCAGTTCCGAGGCGGTGTTGCGGCGCGCGACCTCGACGGTGCCCGGATTGTTCAGCAGCGTGTTGGCGAGCGTGCGGATTTCTTCTGAGAAGGTCGCCGAGAACAGTAGAGTCTGGCGCTGCTTCGGGATCAGGCCGATCACCTTGCGGATGTCGCGGATAAAGCCCATGTCCAGCATGCGGTCGGCTTCATCGAGCACCAGGATTTCGACGCCGGACAGGTCCACGGTCTTTTGTCCGACATGGTCGAGCAATCGCCCCGGAGTAGCTACCAGGATGTCCACCCGCCCCTTCAGGGCCTTGTATTGCGGATTGATGTTGACGCCGCCGAACATGACCATAGAGACGAGGGCAAGGTGCTTGCCATAAGTCTGCACCGACTCCTCGACCTGGGCCGCCAGTTCCCGCGTGGGCACCAGGATCAGGCAGCGCGGGCGACCGGGCTTCGGGGTCAGCGGCTTGGCGCTCAGGCGATGCAGGATCGGCAGGGTGAAGCCGGCGGTCTTGCCGGTGCCGGTCTGGGCCGCGGCGAGCAGGTCGCCACCGGCCAGCACCAGGGGGATGGCTTGCGCCTGGATCGGCGTCGGCGTGACATAGCCGGCATCCTGGATGGCGCGCTGCAAAGGGGCGGACAGCCCGAGGTCGGCGAAGGCCGGGCTGGGATTAACGAGGGGGGAAGGCAATGAACGGCTCCTGCGTCGGCCTGCCGCCCGAAAGGCGGCCCCGGCAGACGGGGTTGATGGCGTAATGAAACGCGTGCCCATTTATTTGGGCGGCGAATCGGCCATTGTAACTCACCCTGGCGCGGATAGACACTTCCGCGCAGGAGGCCTGCCCGGGCCGACGCACTCAGTCCTCTTCCGCCCCCAGCAGTTTGCGCACCTGGGCCAGGTCGGGCAGGATCACGCCCAGGGAACGGGCGACTTGAGGGTTGAAGACCACGGAAAATGCGTCGGAATCGCGCGACGCTGGCAAGTCGCCGTTTTCCGGCTTCCAGTGCAGCGCCATCAACCCGCCCTGGCGGCCGATCTGTGCCGGGGAAGAATAGACCGCGGCAACCGCACCCGCCCTCGACAGCCCGTGGGAGAACCCCACCACCGGCACGCGATAGCGGTAAGTCGTCAGGAGCACATTCTGGACATTGCCGGCATGGATGGCGATGGAATCCGGCAGCAGCAACAGCACGTCGGAATCGGGCAACACCTCGCGCAGCGCGGGGGCCACGTCGTCCGCCTGTGCCACCGTGTTCAGGTTGAGGCTCAAATGCCGTCGCACGGCATCCTGCTGCAAGGCTTTCACCGCCTCGGCATTCTCCGCGGAGACCACCAGAGCGACCCGCCTGGCCTGGGGAAATGCCGCGGCCACCAACCCCAGGGTGCGGCTGGCGGGCTGATCGATGTAGACGTGAGACACCTTGCGGCGCGGCACGCCGACCGGCCAAAGGAGACGCTCCGCGGATGCACGCGGCAGCATCAGGGTGAGCACCGCAGCCTGGCCGCCATAGTGATACGCCAGCGTGCGCGCGGCCCTCAGGCCGATCGCCACGATCAGATCGTGCTCGCCGCTCAGGGCGCGCAGCTGCGCGCCGTCGAGTTGCGCCAGCGACCAGCTTCTAAGCGGATGTGCGGCCCCGAACGCCGCGCGGAAGGCATCCGCCGCCTCAAGGTAGGCGCCGCCCTCCTCGCTCGCGATCAACTGCACCGTGCCATCGCCCCAGGCGGGGGGCAGCACGCAGGCGACAAGGCAGGCCAACACCCAGCGCAATCGCGAGGCCATCGATCCGTGTGGCCTGGGGGCACTCACCCGCAGCGTCCCTCAGTATTCCACCTGGTATTGCAGCATGACCTGCCGCGGTTGCAGATCCCGCGCGGGGGTGGCAACCGAGTAGTTGTAGCCGTAATTTTCGGCACCCAATCCCTGCAAGATGAAGGCCAGCCGAACCGGGTGTCCATCCTGTTTGAACTCCCGTGCGATGCGCAAATTGGTGCGGTGGTAGGCCGGCGGCCTGTCGCTGCTGATCATGACCAGCGAGGCACTCTGGTAATATCCCAGGCTGATATCGATGCCATGTCCGAAGCGATGCGAAGCCAGCAGACTGACCAGCAACGGCGGGAAGTATGGCTGCGCGAAAAGCGTAGTGTCGATATGCAGAAAGGCATAGTTCATCTGCACGAAAGTGTGGGGGGCGAAGCGCCAGCGCAGCGTGGCGTCTACGCCGCGATCCAGGCTTACGCCGACATTCGTCAGATGGTAGGGCGGTTTTGCGCCCTGTTGGATGTCGATCAGCCCTCCCAGGCTGTCCATGTGGATACGAGTCTGTCCCGTCAAGCCGAATTCCGGCCAGCTGCCGAGATAAGCGATCTCGCGGGAGAGCACGTTCTCCGGCTGGACGCCGGGGTTCGAGCCGAAGAGTCGCTCGGTATAGGGGCCGACCGTGGTCTTGAGAGTGAGCGCGTAGTCGGCGTTTTTCTCGAACTCCAGGGGATCGCGATAGGCGCGCGCGACTCCCAGGCGCCATGTGTGGTTCGGGCTGGGTTGCCAGCTCAGGCTAAGGTGCGGCGATACACGACCGCCCGCCAGGTCGTGGTATTCCCACATCATTCCGGCGTTGAGCAGCCATGCTCTGGCCAGGCGCCACTCGGCATGGCTGAACGCGCCCCAACTGGCGGCCGTGAGATTCTGGCCCGTGCCGTAATAGAGGGGGGAATTGACGGCGTCATGACGCGCATACGCCCCCAGGGAGAAGCGCGCGGCGTCGTTCAGCGGCCGGTTCCATTGGGTCTCGAGATGCCAGCGCTCGGACAGGAGGTCGAGTTCATAACTGCCAGGGAGGAGGTAGACCGGAATGCCGTGGTAGATCGTGATGGGCGCGCCAGGGCCGACCGGCACGGTCTCCTTGTCCATCAGATAGTTGTGATACGCCTTGAACAGCCACTCGCCGCCGTCCGAGAGGCCCGCGCGGTAGTCGAGCTGCTGGAACTGGCTGTTCACTCTCTGGTCGTGGGGCAGCGAAGTGCCGTCGCCATATTGAGTGAGTTCACCCGCGCCTCGGGTGCCGCCGACATAGCCCATCTGTAGATTGAGGCTGCGCCCAGGCCCCACGTCGATGTCGCCCGAATAGGTGAACAGCGGCGCGCGCGTGCTGTCGTCGAGTCCGGTGAAGCCCTCGTTTTGCTGCCAGCCCAGGGTGACGCGTTGCTTGCTGGCTGCGCCGCCAGCCCAGCGGAACAGGAGGTCGCGCCGGTACTCGCTGCCGGCCGTGAGCGACAGCGTGGTTCCCTCCTCATCCGGGTGGCGGGTGAGGATATTGATGACCCCCATCATCGAATTGGCGCCATAGCTGTCGGCATCCGGGCCATGTACCACCTCGATGCGGTCGATGTCGGCGATGGCCAGCGGCAGCGCATCCCACTGCACCCCACCCATCGTGGGCTGATAGACCGAACGCCCGTCCACCAAGACCTGCATCTGGCGCGAGTACTCGTCGACCAGGCCGCTGGTGACTGCGAAACCGTAGCCGTTTCTCTGGGCGACGTAGAAACCCGGCACCAGCTGGAATAATTCGGCCAGGTTCTGAAAGCCGGATGCCTCGATCATGGCGCGGTCGATCACGCTGATGTTGTTGGGTGCATCCTGGGCGGGTTGCATCAGGCGACTGGCCGTGAGCACCACGGGAAAGTCGCCGAGAAAGTCGGACTCGCTCAACTCCGCGGCGGCACAGGAAAGCGGCAGTGCAGCGGCGAAAACGGCGGCGCACAGCCATGCGTACTTCACCATGGCAGCACCTCCGCGCACTCCTTGGACAACCCCACCAGATACGCCGCATGCGCCGCATTTTCCGCGGCATCCGCGCGCAACACCGTGAGCGGGCCGCGCCGCACCAGGGTGGCGGCCTGGGTCTGGGCGGGCGTGGCGATGTCGATGCCCAGGGACTCCTGCCCGCGTGTCATGGCCAGGTAGACCTCGGCCAGCAATTGCGCGTCGAGCAAGGCGCCGTGGAAGGCGCGACCGGAGTTGTCCACCTCGTAACGCCGGCACAAGGCGTCCAGGTTGTTCTTCTGTCCGGGGTGCATCTCCTTGGCCAGTTTCAGCGTGTCCAGCACCGTGCAGTGGCGCTTGACCGGGCCCTCGTCCAGCCGCGCCAGTTCGGCGTTGAGAAAGCCCACGTCGAAGGGCGCGTTGTGGATCACCAGTTCCGCGCCGCGCACGAACTCCAGGAAGTCCTGGGCGATGTCGGCGAAGCGCGGCTTGTCGGCGAGAAATTCGTGGGTCAAGCCGTGCACGGCCACGGCCCCTGCGTCGATTTCGCGATCCGGATTGAGATAGACGTGATAGGTCGCGCCGCACGCCTGGCGGTTGACGATTTCCAGGGCGCCGATCTCGATCACTCGGTGCCCCAACGCCGGGTCCAGGCCCGTGGTTTCGGTGTCCAGCACGATCTGTCGTGTCATGTTTTTTCCTTCAATGTCTTCTGTACGCCCTCGTTCGCCAGGGCATCGGCACGTTCGTTTTCCGGATGCCCGGCGTGGCCTTTCACCCAGAGCCATTCGACGCGATGGCGGTTTGCCTCTTGCGAGAGCTCGCGCCACAGATCCTGGTTCTTCACGGGCGCGCCACCCGCGGTCTTCCAGCCGCGGCGTATCCAGTTGGGCAGCCATTCCGAGATGCCCTGCTGCACATATTTCGAGTCGGTATGCACCCGCACCTGGCAGGGACGACTGAGCGCCTTCAGGCCCTCGATCACCGCCTGCAACTCCATACGGTTGTTGGTGGTCGCACGCGCGCCGCCGCACAAGTCCTTCTCCACCTCGCCAAAGCGCAGCAACACGCCCCAACCGCCCACGCCCGGATTGCCCTTGCAGGCGCCGTCGCTGTACAAATCCACAATTTTTTCTTCAGTCATTTTTATTCAAAGAGTTACGAGCCGCCCAGGTCGGGCGAGGCAACCATTGCCCCTCCCACTTGGGCGCGATCAAGCGCATGCCATGCACCCGCTTCACCGCGTGGATCAGGTAGACCCCTCCACCCAAGGCCCACCAGCGATCCCCGGCGGCCTCCAGGAAGGCGAAACGTTCTAGCCAGGCGGCACGTTCCAGCGGCGGCGCGTAGCAGGCCATGCGCCCGCCCACCAGTTCGAAGCCCAGCAGTGCCAACCAGTCCTTGATCCGGGCGAGGTGAATGAAGCGCCCGCGCCAGGGCCAATCCGCATTCTGGCGCGTCAGGCCGCGGCGCACCCCCCACAGGCTGAGGGGGTTGAAGCCGGAGAGCAGTAAACGGCCTTCCGGGCGCAACACCCGCTCCGCCTCGCGCAGCACCGCGTGCGGGTTCGGCGAAAACTCCAGTTGGTGTGGCAAGGCGAGCAGATCCAGGCTCAGGCCGGCAATCGGCAACTGCTCAGGGAGGCAATGCAATTCGCCCGCCCCCTGGCCGCCGCAAAAGCGATGCGGCATGCGGTTCGCGCGCAGGCACTCGACCGCGCAATGCCCGGCCTGCATGGCGTTGAAACCGAAGAGATCGGCGCTGACGGCGTCGAACCAGGCCTGTTCCCGCGACAGGAGATATAGCCCCAACTCGCTTTCAAACCAGGTCTGCAAGTTTGACGCCCCGAAAAATCCGCCGACAATGTCGGCATGAGAGTAACTGCCATCCCCGCCTTCCGGGACAACTATGTTTGGGCCCTCCACGACGACCGTTCGGCAATACTGGTTGATCCTGGAGAAGCCGCGCCGATTCTAGCCTGGCTGGATAGCCACCACCTCAAGCCGGTTGCCATTCTAGTCACCCATCACCATGCCGACCATGTCGGCGGCATCCGTGAACTCGCCGCGCGCCACGACCTGCCCGTCTATGGGCCGGCGCGGGAGAGCATCCCCGGCAGGACACACCCGCTTGCCGGCGGCGAGACGATCAACATCGAGGCGCTCGGCCTGGGCTTCCAGGTGCTCGCCACGCCCGGCCACACCCTGGGCCACCTTTGCTACGTCGGCCAAGGCGCCCTGTTCTGCGGCGATACCCTGTTCTCCTGCGGCTGCGGCCGCCTCTTCGAGGGCACTCCGGCGCAGATGCACGCCTCGCTCGCGCGCATCAAGGCGCTGCCGGGGAACACGCTGGTCTACTGCGCGCACGAATACACCCTGGAAAACATCGATTTCGCGCTGGAACTGGAACCGGACAACCCGGCCCTGCTGCTGCGCTTCGAGGAGGTGCGAGCATTGCGCGGCAAACCGTCCGTGCCCGTCAGCCTGAGCACGGAACTCGCCACCAACCCCTTCCTGCGCTGTGAAGAGGCGCTCGTCGTCGTTGCGGCCGCGCAACACTTCGGAACGCCCCTACAGCCAGGCCTGGAGGCCTTCGCCGCCGTTCGGCGCTGGCGAGACGAGCGCTGAACGCACGATATCTCTACTCCTTTCGTAATAAGAACAGTCACTTGCATTGATTTCAAGGAGCAACAAGGGTACGATGTCGCGCATTCGGGGTGGTGCGGCCCGAGCCGCGCTACGCCACTTGACTCGCTGTCACCAACCCGCCCTGCCGATGCCTCTCAGTCGATATTGTCTCATCACCCTCCTCCTCGGCCTGGTGGTCGGCATTGCACCCAGCGTGGCCGACACCGAAGTCCCCGCCCTCAAGATCAGCTATGCCCTTGCCGGATCGGCCTCGGCCGAGGTGGAGACCGACCTCTGGGCACGCTTGCGCGCCGGCTTCCGCCTCGGTGAATCGGACCCCGCCCTCACCCGGGTTCAGGAAGAATGGTTCCGTGCACACCCCGACTATTTGCAGCGGGGCATCGCGCGCAGCCGGTTGTATCTGTATTTCATCGCCGATGAGGTGGAAAAGCGCGGCATGCCGATGGAGATCGCGCTCCTGCCCATGATCGAGTCGGCCTATAACCCGCAGGCGCTATCGCCGATGAAAGCCTCCGGCATCTGGCAGTTCATGCCCGCTACCGGGCAGGTCTACGGGCTCAAGCAGAACGCCTGGTACGACGGCCGCCGCGACGTCCTCACCGCCACCCGTGCCGCGCTCGACTATCTGCAAAACCTCCACACCATGTTCGGTGACTGGGAGCTGGCGCTGGCCGCTTACAACTGTGGCGAAGGCTGCGTGGCGCGCGCACAGTCGCGTCGCCAGGGCAAGGCTGTGGACTATGCCAGCCTGAAACTGCCTCTGGAGACCCGCAATTACGTGCCCAGACTGATCGCGGTGCGCAACATCCTGCGCGACCCGGAGCGTTTCGGCATCCATCCGGGGGACCTCGCCAACGAGCCCTATTTCATGCAGGTCACCCTGGACCAGCCCATGGAGGCCAAACAGGCCGCGCGTCTGGCGGAAATGAATCTGGACGAATTTCTCTCCCTCAACCCCGGCTTCCAGCGCCGCGTGATCTATACCGACAGCCGCAATGTCCTGCTGCTGCCCACCGAGCGGGTCGAGACCTTCCAGTTCAACCTGCATCGGCAAGGGGGGGTCGATCAATTCAGCCTGCACCGCTATGCCGCGCACCGTGGGGAAAGCGCCAGCAAGATCGCTGGAGAGTTCGGCGTGAGCCTGGACTGGCTGAAGGAACACAACCCGCTCAAACTATTCCGTGGCAAGGTCGCCAATGCGCAGACCCTGCTGGTGCCCGCCACCGCAAAAATTGCCAGCAATACGCCCCCGCCTGCCCCAGTCGCCAGGGTAAAACGCCCGACCATGCGTTCGCACACCGTGCGCCGTGGCGACACCCTCTATCGGGTCGCCAAACTCTACCACGTCAAGGTTGCCGATATCCGCCGCTGGAACGAGCATGCGGAGCCGCTCCAGCTCGGCATCACCCTGGAAATCCCCATTTCCGGCTGAGCCGGCTACTCACTCCTCATTTCCCCCGGCAGTAGACCCCGCAAGTGGTAGTTGCCGATCGCGACGCGGATCAAGCGTAGCGTGGGGAATCCGGCTTTGGCGGTCATGCGTCGTACCTGGCGGTTCTTGCCCTCGGCGAGGATGATTTCGATCCAGCTGGTTGGAATGACCAGGCGCCGGCGCACCGGCGGATCTCGCGGCCAGAGCCAGTCGGGCTCGGCGACCCGCCTCGCTTGAGCCGCGCGGGTGATGAAGTCGCCCAGATCCATGGGCTGGCGCAGCGGTTCCAGACCGGCTTCCGAGGGCGCACCCTCCACCTGTGCCAGATAGGTCTTGGGCAGCTTGTGGCGGGGATCGGCAAGCCGATGCTGTAGCGCGCCGTCGTCGGTTAGAATCAACAGGCCCTCGCTATCCGCATCCAGCCTTCCGGCCGCATAGATTCCGGGGATATCGATGAAGTCGTGCAGGCCACGATGCCCGTTTTCTGCGGTGAACTGGCTGAGCACGCCATAGGGTTTGTTGAACAGGACCAGACGGGCCATCAGATTCGCCATTTTTTCAAGGAGTTATCGTGAGTAGCCATATACAGCCGCCCACCACGGGCAGCGCGATCAGCGTCGCTGCCGATGGAAGCCTGAACGTGCCGCAACGGCCGATTATCCCCTTCATCGAGGGTGACGGCACCGGGGTCGACATCACCCCGGTCATGCGCGCCGTGCTCGATGCAGCCGTCGCCCGCGCGTACGGCGGAGAGCGCCAGATCGAATGGATGGAAGTGTATGCCGGCGAAAAAGCGACCCGGGTCTATGGCGCCGACCACTGGCTGCCCGAAGAAACCGTGCAGGCGGTGCGAGACTACGTCCTTTCCATCAAGGGACCGCTGACCACCCCCACTTCCGGTGGCATGCGTTCCCTCAACGTGGCCCTGCGTCAGATGCTGGACCTCTACGTGTGCCTGCGGCCGGTGCGTTACTTCGAGGGCGTGCCCTCCCCAGTCAAGCACCCGGAGCGCGTCGACATGGTGATCTTCCGCGAGAACACCGAGGACATCTACGCGGGCGTGGAGTGGGAAGCCGGCACGCCGGAAGTGAAGAAGGTCATCGAGTTTCTGCAATCGGTGATGGGCGTCACGAAGATCCGCTTCCCGGAATCCTCCGCGATCGGCATCAAGCCGGTGTCCGTGGAAGGGTCCGAGCGCCTGATCCGCCGCGCCATCCAGTACGCCATCGACAATCAGCGCCGCTCGGTGACCCTGGTGCACAAGGGCAACATCATGAAGTTCACAGAGGGTGGCTTCAAGAAGTGGGGCTACGACCTGGCGATACGCGAATTCGGCGGCGAACTGATCGACGCCGGCCCGTGGGTGAAACTGCCCAACGGAATCGTCATCAAGGATGTGATCGCCGACGCCTTCTTGCAACAGATCCTGCTGCGGCCGGAAGAGTACGATGTGATCGCCACCCTCAACCTCAATGGCGACTACGTCTCGGACGCACTCGCGGCGGAAGTGGGCGGCATAGGCATCGCACCCGGAGCCAATCTGTCCGACTCCACCGCCATGTTTGAAGCCACCCATGGCACCGCGCCCAAGTATGCCGGCCAGGACTATGTCAATCCAGGCTCCATCATCCTGTCGGGCGAAATGATGCTGCGCCACATGGGCTGGCTGGAGGCCGCCGATCTGATCATCAAGGGGATGGATGGCGCGATCCGTGCCAGGAAGGTGACGTACGACTTCGCGCGATTGATGGAAGGCGCTACCCAGGTTTCCTGCTCCGCCTTTGGCCAGGAAATCATTCGCTGGATGGACTGAACCGCCGATCCTGTGGAGGGGGCTTGCCCGCTCCCAGGTGATGCAGCAAGTCCAGGAGCTCGTCGGCGATGGGCCCGAGCTCCTCTTTCTGCCGTTCCAGGCCGGCAAGGAGGGCCACGACCACCCTACGGGACGAGACGTCCGGAGCCGCCCCACCACTCGCTTCACCCACACTCGATCCTGCTGGAATTCTCATCCTGGCCACCCCGTGCCAACGCCATGAATGACGTATAGCACAGGGGGCCTGGGACACAGGCGGGAAAAGTCCCGCCCGTCCGAAGAACCCGCTCAGAGCGGGTTGATGTTCGAGGCTTGCTTTCCCTTCGGCCCCTCGGTGATATCGAAGCTGACCTTTTGTCCTTCCTTCAGGGTCTTGAAGCCTTTGCCCGCAATCGCGGAAAAGTGGGCAAACAGATCATCCCCCCCCCCATCCGGGGTGATGAAGCCGAAGCCTTTCGAGTCGTTGAACCATTTAACAATGCCAGTTGCCATGAAACCGCTCCTAAATCAAAAAACGAATCAACCCGTCTGTACCAAGTCGTTGCCCGATGCAAACGGCTGAGTTTTTACCTGTGGAATGCAAGCCACGTCAATCGTTTTGCAAGAAAACCTTGCCTTGAAAAAATCCCTGGCGGCGCCACTATGGGTGTGTCGCGTCTTTCTGTCCCCCACCATGGCTGTCCGGCCCCACGAAGAATACGAGTTGGCGTTGGCGCCAACCCTGGCGCCACCTCCCCCGCTATACAGGGTTCTGCTACTGAACGATGACTACACGCCGATGGAATTCGTCATCGAGGTGTTGGAGCAGGTATTCCACCTGGGCCGTGAACAAGCCACGCGGGTCATGCTCAAAGTGCATAATGAAGGCGTCGGTATCGCGGGGCTCTACCCCCGCGATGTGGCCGAGACCAAGGTGCATCAGGTTACGGAGTACGCGCAGAGCCAGCAGCACCCGCTGCAATGCGTCATGGAGGAAGATCGATGATCGCCCAGGAGTTGGAAGTCAGTTTGCACATGGCATTCATGGAAGCTCGCCAGAAACGGCATGAATTCATCACGGTAGAGCATCTGCTGCTGGCCATGGTGGACAACCCCTCGGCGGCCGAGGTGCTACGCGCTTGCGCCACAGACCTGGAGGAGTTGCGGCGCCAGCTCGCGGACTTCATCGAGCGCCACACCCCCCGCATCCCGGGCGAGTCGGAGGTGGACACCCAGCCCACGCTGGGCTTCCAGCGCGTGATCCAGCGCGCCATCCTGCATGTGCAGTCTTCCGGAAAGAAAGAGGTGACCGGCGCCAATGTGCTGGTGGCCATCTTTGGTGAAAAAGACTCACACGCCCTGCATTTCCTCACGCAACAGGGGCTCAGCCGTCTAGACGTGGTGAACTTCATCGCCCACGGCATCGCCAAGACCCCCGCGGACACCAGCCCAAGCGGGCGCGCGGAAGCGGGCCCGGAGCAGCAGGAAAGAGAAGCCGGCGCGGCTTCCCCTCTCGATTCCTTCACCGTCAACCTCAATGCCCAGGCCCAGGCCGGCAAGATCGACCCGCTGATCGGGCGCGATATGGAAGTCGAGCGCGTGATCCAGACGCTCTGCCGACGGCGTAAAAATAATCCGCTCCTGGTCGGCGAGGCCGGTGTCGGCAAAACCGCCATCGCCGAGGGCCTGGCGCGGCGTATCGTCGAGGGCAGCGTGCCCGACATCCTGAAGGAAGCTGTCGTCTTCTCCCTGGACATGGGGGCCTTGCTGGCCGGGACCAAGTATCGCGGCGATTTCGAGCAGCGCCTCAAGGCGGTGATCAAACAGCTCACCGGTACGCCGCACTCCATTCTGTTCATCGACGAAATCCATACCGTGATCGGAGCGGGTGCCGCGTCGGGTGGCACCCTGGATGCCTCCAACCTGCTGAAACCGCCGCTGTCCGCAGGCTTGCTGCGCTGCATCGGCGCAACCACCTACAACGAGTACCGCGGCGTGTTCGAGAAGGATCACGCGCTGTCGCGGCGATTCCAGAAGATCGACGTGAAGGAACCCAGCGTGGAAGAGACGGTGGCCATCCTGCGCGGCTTGAAATCGCGTTTCGAGGCGCACCACGGGGTCAAATACACGCTCGGCGCCTTGTCCACTGCGGCCGAACTCTCCGCCCGCTACATCAACGACCGCCACCTGCCCGACAAGGCGATCGACGTGATCGACGAGGCCGGCGCGGCGCAACGCATCCAGCCCAAATCGAAACAAAAGAAGGTGATCACTCCCCGCGAAATCGAGGACATCGTCGCCAAGATCGCGCGGGTACCGGCCAAGACGGTCGCCAGCGATGAACGCAACGCGCTGAAGAACCTGGATCGCGACCTCAGGGCCGTGGTCTTCGGCCAGGAGAAAGCCATCGATGCGCTGGCCTGCGCCATCAAGATGACGCGCTCCGGGCTGGGCAACCCGCAAAAACCGATCGGCTCCTTCCTCTTTTCCGGGCCGACCGGGGTGGGCAAGACCGAAGTGGCGCGGCAACTCGCCTACGTCCTGGGGGTGGAACTGATCCGCTTCGACATGTCCGAATACATGGAGCGCCACGCCGTCTCCCGTCTGATCGGCGCGCCCCCCGGCTATGTCGGCTTCGAGCAGGGCGGCCTGCTCACCGAGGCCGTCAGCAAGACGCCCTACGCGGTTCTGTTGCTCGACGAGATCGAGAAGGCGCATGGCGACGTCTACAACATTCTCCTCCAGGTCATGGATCACGGCACATTGACCGACAACAACGGCCGTCGCGCGGATTTCCGCAACGTGGTGATCATCATGACCACCAATGCCGGGGCGGAGGCCATGACCAAGACCGGCATCGGCTTCACCCAGGCCTCGAAAGCCGGTGACGAAATGGCGGACATCAAGCGCCAGTTCACGCCTGAATTCCGCAACCGCCTGGATGCCATCATCTCTTTCGCGTCGCTGGGAGAGGACGTCATCCTGCGCGTCGTGGACAAGTTCCTGATGCAACTGGAAGAGCAACTGCATGCCAAGAAAGTGGAGGCGCATTTCTCCGATACCCTGCGCCATTGGCTGGCGAAAAAAGGGTTCGATCCGCTGATGGGTGCGCGCCCCATGGCAAGGCTGATCCAGGACAGCCTGCGCCGCGCGCTGGCCGACGAATTGCTGTTCGGGCGATTGGCCAATGGCGGCGAGGTAAACATCGACGTGGACGCGTCCGGTGCCATCCAGTTACGCTTCGAGGAGGCGCTGGAGCTCGCCTGAGGCGTTCAGTCTGAAGTATCATTTTCAGACGAAGCACTCGGAAACACTCAATTTCCCGCCTCGGGTGCCGATAGTGTCCTGGATACACGGCGCACCCATCGTGGGCGATAAACGATCGAGCACTTCATGACTGCACACATCCTGCTGGTGGATGATGACCCACTCATCTTTCACCTGGAAAAGGCCCTGCTTGGGGAGAACAACTACCGTTTCAGCACCAGTAGCAGCGGTGATGACTGTCTGGTCAGAATCGCCGCGGACCGCCCGGACATCGTCCTGCTGGATATCTTGATGCCCGGAGTGGATGGCCTGAAGACCTGCGAACACATCCGGCGCAGCCCCTCGGGTCAGGATATCTACATCATCTTCGTCTCCGCCCAGAACGATGCCGAGACCAGGCTGGCGGCCTATGACGCGGGTGGCGACGATTTCATGTTGAAACCGCTGTCCGCGACCGAGATCCGGCACAAGGTCGAGATCGCCCTGCGCACGCGACAGGAAGTCGCCGATCTGCGCAGGAACCTCTGCGACACCATGAGCATGGCGATGACCGCGCTCTCGGCCGGTGGCGAAATGGGCGTCATCTTGCACTTCTTCAGCCGCTCGTTTTCCTGCCAAAGCATGGAAGCCCTGGCGGGAGCCATACTCGACGGCTTCGGCAGTTATGGCCTGTCCGCGAGCGTACAACTGAAATACGAGGGCGGCCCGCTCACGCTCAATAGCGAGCGCCGCTGTAGTCTGATCGAACAGGAATTGCTGATGAATCTGGGGCAGGATACCCGCCGCATATTCGACTACGGCAGCCGCACGGTGGTGAATTTCCCGCATGTCACGGTACTGATCAAAAACATGCCCACCGACGACGAAGAACGCTACGGCCGCATGAAAGACAATGCCGCCCTGCTCGTCGAAGGCGCAGAGCACCGCATCCTGGCGCTGGCCAACGAACTATCGGTAAGAAAGCGCCAGCAACGCCTGGCCGCGGCGATGCGTTCCGCGCAGACCGAACTCGTCACGATCCGTGACGCCTTTGGCCGAAACCACGCCGAGGTGGCAACGACCCTGGGCAATCTGGAACGCCAGGTAGAGGACACCTTCAGCAGCCTCGACCTGAGCGAAAGCCAGGAAGCCAGCCTGCTACAAGTGGTGCGGCCTCTGACCAGGAACGCCTACTCGCTGGAAGAGCAGACACTGAAAAATGATGAGCACCTGAGCCGGGTTCTCGAGGACCTACAGGAAGCCATCAGCGGCTGACTCACCGGTCCTTCCCGATACTCGCCACGCAGGCCCGCGTGCGGGGCCGACATCTGTGTACCTGCCCTGCATCGAGGGTTTGCAATCCGCAACGCCCATGCGGGTTCTGTCACATTATTCTTATAAACTCCGCGCTTTTTTCAGGCAGGAGACTTCGGCACGATGCAGGACACTGAACAGCGACAACGGTTGCCATCGGCGAGCGACTGGCGGGCGGGCTTGCTGAATCCACGGGCCGGGGCCGTCGTTGCCTTGGGGCTGTTTGCCAGCGATGTGGGCTACGGTTTTCTCGCCTATGCGCCCCTCGGGCATGCCTTTGCCAATACCGGCATCGTCGCGGCTTTCCTGGCTTCGGTGCTGGGCACGCTGATCCCCGCTTTGGTGGGTAGATCCGGGCCCCTGTACGGCGGTCCGCGTCCGGCGCAAACCCTGATCTTCGCCGGTCTGATGGCCAGTCTAGCCGGCTCGGGCGGGGCGCGCGATATCACCCACGTCGTCTTTCTCGGCGTCGCTTGCGTCACGCTGGGCGGGTTGATCCAGATGGCGTTTGGCGCCCTGAATTTTGGACGGATCATTCGCTTCACGCCATTGCCCGTGCTCGCCGGATTTACCAATGGCGTCGCACTGTCGATGATGTTTGGTGCCATGTCGATGATTTTCTCCGGGGGAGGGACCATGGCCGGCACGGAAATCTCGGAGGTGCTGATCCGGTTGTTCGCGGTCGCGGCCTTGTTGCTCCTCATGGCGCGACTGCGGCTAGCCTTGCCGATGCTGCACTGGTCTCTGGTCGGCTTGCTGGCTGGAACGCTGTGCCATTTTCTGTTGACGCGCTGGGCGCCTGGCATGCCCCTGGGGGAAATGTTGCCCGCGGTGACCTCGCTGCACCCGGCCAGCGGCATCGCCGCCCTGGACTTCAACACGCCATTGGCATTCGACTGGCGGCACGACCTGGGAATGGTGATGGCCCCCGCGCTGTCGCTGGCGACGCTCAATTCGCTCGAAGCACTGGTGATCGCCAATCAGCAGGATCTGGTCGACGGCACGCGTCACGACAGCAAGCGCCTGCTGCTCGGCCAGGGCCTGGCCAACTGCATCTGCGGCTTAGGTGGCGCGCTGCCCAGCGCGCCCTCGAATTCCCGCCAGTTGGTGTCGCGGCAGATGAAGGGGCGCACCCAGGTGGCCAGTATCACCTTCGCCTGTGTGATGTTCGTGCTGTTGCTGTTGACGCCGCTATTCGTCGTCTGGATTCCAAAACTCGCCATAGCGGCGCTGCTGCTGTTCATGGCATGGAGCATTATCGATCCCTGGGCGAAGTTGCAGCTTCGTGCCTGGTGGCGCAAGGAGGGCAGCGCCGACTTCCAGATTCAACTTCGCGGCAACCTGTCGGTGATGCTGGTAGTGATGGGCGTGGCCGTCTCGGTCAATCTGTTGGCGGCGATGGCGACGGGGGTGATGCTGGCCATGGTGTTGTTCGTGCGTCAAAACAGCCGCTCCATCGTGTCCCGCGTCTATCCTGGTGACAAACGCCATTCCGCCGTCATGCGACCGCTGGCGCACATGGAAGCGCTGCGTCAGCATGGTGGACAGATCGCCCTGGTCGAGTTGTCTGGCCCGTTGTTCTTCGGCAGCGGTGAACTGCTGATGGATGAAATCGAGACGCTGGCCAATGGTGTGAGCCAGATCATTCTCGATTTCCGGCAGGTCGGCAGTATCGATGCGTCCGGTGCCGGGACGATCCAACGCATCGCCCGGCACCTGGAGAAGCACGGCGTGCGCCTGTCCCTATCCTCGATCTCGCCCGGAGATGCCCGCGGGCGGCAGATCGCCGAGTCGAGCATGCGCAACCGGCTGCCACCCCGATGCTGGTTCGACGACTCCGATCTGGCCCTGGAGTCGTCGGAGGACGCAATTCTGGAGGACCAACTCCGGCCGGATGCCGCGGTACCCGACCGCATCCACGATCTTGACGCGCTGCGTGGCCTGGAGGATAGCCAGATCGCGCGGCTGCTCGAGTACACGCGGGATCACGCCTATTCCGAGGGAGAACACCTGTTCCGCCGGGGCGATCCTGGCGACACCCTCTACCTGCTGCTTTCAGGCCGCATCGAGATTCGAGTGCCGATGCATGGTGGCACAAGCTTCAAGCGGCTTGTCGTGCTGCGTGCCGGTGCTTTTTTCGGCGAGATGGCTATCCTGCGCGCTGCCGCGCGCTCTGCCGACGCCATCGCCACGGCCCATTCCACCGAGACACTCAGTCTGCATCGTGGCGACCTGGAGCGCCTGCACCGTGAACATCCGGATATTGCCCTGACCCTGATGCGCAACATCGGCGCGCACCTGGCCGTGCGGCTCGCCTCGGTCACGGATGAATTGCGCCACGCGCTAGCCGGCGCGCGCGCGGCAGAGGGGTGAGCGCCATCGCGCCACGCGATCCACTGGATAGGTCAACGAGCAAGGGGGATGCCGATCCGTAAGGCAGGTACGTCGACCCTACCGTGGCAGGGTTCCACGTTCAATGATCGCTGGCCGCCGCCGCTCGGGCGGGAAACAGGGTGAAGAAGTTGCGGCTGCTGGCTGCGGCCACGTCCTCCAGGGGCAGCCCCTTCAGCAAGGCGATTTCTTCGGCCACGTGGCGCACATAAGCCGGTTCGTTGCGCTTGCCGCGATGTGGCATCGGCGCGAGATAAGGTGAATCCGTCTCGATCAGCAAGCGTTCCAGAGGCAGCCTGCGCGCGACCTCCTTCAAGTCCCTGGCGCTTTTGAAGGTAACGATGCCGGAGAGCGATATATAGAAACCCAGCGCCATCGCCGCCTCCGCAACTTCCCAGTTCTCCGTGAAACAGTGCATGACTCCGCCTGCAAGCTCGGCGCCCTCCTCCACCATGATCGCCAGGGTGTCCACCGCAGCGCTGCGGGTGTGGATGATCAGCGGCTTACCCGCAGCGCGGGCGGCACGGATATGGGTGCGAAAACGCGCGCGCTGCCAATCCACGTCCTCGCGTTTGAGGCGGTAGTAATCCAGACCCGTCTCGCCGATGGCGACCACCCGAGGGTGCGCCGCCAGTTCGACGAGTTCCGCCACGTCGGGCTCACGCCCCTCTTCGTGGTCAGGGTGCACACCGACCGAGGCGAATATGTTGTCATGGGCGCAGGCCAGGGCCAGGACCCGGGGGAAGTTTTCCAGGCTGACCGAAACGCAGAGCGCATGGCTCACCCGCGCGGCTTGCATGTTCGCGAGCACCGTATCCGCTGTGAAATCGGGGAAGTCGATATGGCAATGGGAGTCGATAAACATGGGAGGCAGGTCTACATGGTGTGCGTGTGGCGCGTGGCTTTCATGGCATTGCCGAGGATGCCCTCGATCTTGACGCGCACGGTATTGGAGCCTTCGTTTTCGTCGAATTGCACGCCTATCCCCTGCTGCCGGTTGCCCTGGGCGCCCCCCGGAGTGATCCACACGACCTTGCCGGAAATCGGCAATTTGTTGGGGTCGTCCAGCAGCGTGAGCAGCATGTAAACCTGGTCGCCAATCTGATAGGGCCGGTTAGTCGGGATGAACAGCCCCCCTTGCTTGACGAAGGGCAGATAGGCGGCATAGAGCGCGGTGCGCTCCTTGATGGTCAGGGAGAGCATGCCGGCCCGACCGCTGGCGAGGGGCTTCGGGGTCTCGCTCACGTCCGATCTCCCGCGATTTCTCCGTAACGGATGAGCCAGGATTCTAGCAACAACGGTGCATTCAGCGGATGTTGCAACCAGCGCCCGCCCAGGGCCAGTTCCCGCTGCAAGGCGAGCAGATCGGACAGCGCCGTGCCGGTGGCGATGCTGGCGAGGCTGGTGGCACGGCCCGGAAAATAATACGTCTGCCCGGCCAGGCTCTGCATCAGGAGATCGTGCACCCAGCGCGACAACCAACCCCAGGCTTCGGGGAGGGTGAGCGACTGCGCGGCCTGGCAGGCATCGAGGTGACGCGGCCGCGCCAGCAAGTCGAGGAAGGCCTCGCGCCGCGTCGCGCGTTCCGACTCGGCACAGGCCAGCGCGGCCAGCGGCGCGCCCCCTGCTTCGGCCAGTGGCGCCACGGCATCGGCCAGGCCCGCGGCGCGCAGCCAGGCGAGGGCGGCGTCGCGTGGTGGCAGGGGCACCGGCACCTTACGGCAGCGCGAAATCACCGTAGGCAACAATCGCCCTGGCTGATGCGAGACCAGCAACAGCAGCACGCGTTCGGGCGGCTCCTCCAGGGTCTTGAGCAGTGCATTGGCCGCGGCCGGGTTCATGGACTCGGCCGGTTGAATCAGCGCTACCCGCCAACCGCCGCGATGCGCGCTGAGGCTGAGGAATTCGCCGATTTCCCGGATCGCATCGACCTTGATGACCCGACTGCCTTTCTTCGGCGCCTTCTTGGCCGGCGCGGCGTCGGCCTCATCGGCCTCCGCTTCCATGGGCTCCACCCGGCGGAAATCGGGATGGTTGCCCTGATCGAACCAGTTGCAGGCGTCGCAGAGGCCGCAGGCGGCGTCCAGCCCGGGCTGCTGGCACAAGATCCAGCGCGCGAACTCGACGGCGAGGTCGAGCTTGCCCACGCCCGCCGGCCCATGCAGCAGCACGGCATGCGGCATGTGTTCCGGGTCGGTGCCGAGTTGCCGGAACAGCCCGAGATTCCAGGGGTGGATCACGCCAACTTCTCCAGTATTCCGGCCAACTGGACGCGCACCGCGGCGATGCTGCGGCTGCCGTCGATCACACGGATGCGCCGCGGGTGCATGCCGGCGCGGCGCAGATAGGCCGCGCGTACGCGTGCGTGGAATTCGCTCTGCTCACGCTCGAAGCGGTCGAGTTCGCGCGCGTTGGCCAGGCGTGCCGCGGCGATCTCGGTGGGCACGTCGAACAACAAGGTGAGGTCGGGTTGCAGATCGCCCTGTACCCAGTTCTCCAGCACTTCCAGACGCGCCTCGGGCAGGCCGCGGCCACCACACTGGTAGGCGAAGCTGGCATCGGTGAAACGGTCGGAGATGACGACCTCCCCCGCAGCCAGGGCGGGGCGAATGACCCGATCGAGGTGTTCACAGCGGGCCGCGAACATCACCAGGGCTTCGGTCTCGGCCGCCATGGCCTGGTGCAGGACGATCCCGCGCAGGCTCTCTCCTACGGGCGTGCCGCCCGGTTCACGCGTCTGGTGAACCACCCGGCCGCGCTCGCGGAACCAGCCCGCCAGCCAGTCCAGATGACTGCTCTTGCCGGCGCCGTCGACCCCTTCCAGCGTAAGGAACAGACCTGACATCAGCGCCCCCTCACATAACGGTTGACCGCGCGATTGTGCGCATCGAGATTGTCGGAGAACACGTGGTGGCCGGCGCCACGGGCGACGAAATACAGCGCCCGGCTGGTGTCCGGATTCAGCGCCGCGTAGAGCGCCGCCACGCCCGGCAGGGCGATCGGCGTCGGCGGCAGTCCCGCCCTCGTGTAGGTATTGAACGGAGTGTCGGCCAGCAGATCCGCCTTGTGCAGGCCGCCATCATAACGCGCTCCCAGCCCGTAGATGACGCTGGGATCGGTCTGCAAACGCATGCCCAGACGCAGGCGATTGATGAAGACCGCGGCGATCAGGGGCCGCTCTTCCGGCGCGCCGGTTTCCCGCTCGACGAGGGAAGCCATGGTCAGGGCCTGGTCCGGCGTCCGGTAGGGCAGCCCGGGTGCGCGCGTCGCCCACGCGGCATCGAGTTGTCGGCGCATGGCGGCGTAGGCGCGCTTGTAGAGCGCCAGATCGGAGCTGCCCAGGTCGAAGAAATAGGTATCCGGAAAGAACCGCCCTTCCGCCTGCTGCTCACTGGCGCCGATGGCCGCCAGCAAACGGGCCTCATCCATGCTCGTGCTGTCGTGGCGCAAACCGGGATGGGCGTCCAGGGCGCGGCGCATCTCGGCGAAAGTCCAGCCCTCGGGCACGGTCAGCTTGCCCAGGACGGTCTCGCCGGCCGTGATCTTGCGCAGCAGGCCCAGCGGCGTGGTGGGGGCGTTCAAGGCATAACTACCCGCCTTGATCTCGGCCGCGGCCCCCCTGAAGCGGGCCAGCAAGACGAAGGCCCAGGGCCGCCGCAACGCGCCAGCCTGCGCCATGTCGTGCGCGGCGGTCTTCAACGAGCTGCCCCGATCCACCGAGAAAGCCAGAGGATAAGGCCCACCTGGCATGGGTGAAGTGGCATACCAGGCCAGCCAGGCCGCCGCGCACAGCAGCGACAGGAAGGCGAGTCTGAAGGCCCCCTTAAGCATCGAGCAGGGCGCGCAGGCGCGTGCTGGCCGCAGGCACCGGCCAGGTGCGTTCACCCAGGCGGGCGACGCGATGCAGGCCGATCACGCTGTTGCATACCATGACTTCGTCCGCCGCGAGCACCTCGTCCAGGCCGAACTCGCTTTCCCGGACGGGGTAGCCGGCGGCGGCGGCCCGCCGCATCAGGCGCGCTCGCGTCACCCCGGCCACGCCGCAGCGGTCCAGGCGCGGGGTGCATAAATGCCCTTCCCGCCAGAACAAGACATTGCTCATGACGCCCGAGATCACTCGACCCGCTTCGTCGCGCAGCAGGCCTTCGTGGATGGCGGGGTCATTCCATTCGGCCCGCGCCAGGACGTTTTCCAGGCGGTTGAGGTGTTTGACGCCCGCCAGCAGGGGTTGTGCGCCCAGGCGCAGCTCGCACAGACGCAAGTTGAGGCCGGCCATAGGCCAGGCATCGCTCTGGGGAGGCGCGGGATCGTAGATCAGCATGCGGCAAGGCTTGGGGGTCTCCGGCGGGCGATAACCGCGCTGCCCGCCGCCACGGGTCAGGAGCAACTTGAGTACGCCGCCGGCGAGGTTGGCCGCCAGTTGCGCCAGATCCCCGCGCCACAGCGAGGCTTCGGGGAAATCCAGACCCAGGCGCGCGGCATCGGCGGCAAATCGATCCAGCTGTTCCTCCCAGAGGCAGGGCCGCCCCCCGGACACACGTAGGGTGCGAAAGACCCCGTCGCCGTAGAGCAAGCCGCGATCCTGTGGGTCGAGCCCAGCCCCCGCGAACCCATTGACGAGGCAGACCGCGCTCAAGTCCGGGCGAAGATGAGGGTGCCGTTGGTGCCACCGAAACCGAAGGAATTGGACAAGGCCACGTTCACCCGAGCCGCGCGCGCCGTGTTGGGCACGTAATCGAGATCGCAACCCACGTCCGGTTCGTCGAGGTTGAGAGTCGGCGGCACGACCTGATGCGCCAGCGCCAGCACCGAGAACACCGCCTCGACGCCACCGGCCGCGCCCAGAAGGTGGCCCGTCATGGACTTGCTGGAACTGACCATCACGCGGCTGGCATGCGTCCCCAGTGCCAGTTTTACCGCCTTGGTCTCGGCCAGGTCACCCAGGGGAGTGGAGGTTCCGTGGGCGTTGATGTAATCGATCTGGTCGGGGTTCAGACCGGCATTCTTCAAGGCATTGTGCATGCAACGGGCCGCGCCCGATCCATCCTCGATCGGCGCGGTCATGTGGTTGGCATCCGCGCTCTTGCCGTAGCCGACCAACTCGCAATAGATGCGGGCGCCGCGCGCCCTGGCATGTTCGTATTCTTCCAGAACCAGGACGCCCGCGCCCTCGCCCAGGACGAAACCATCGCGTCCCTTGTCCCAGGGGCGGCTGGCCGCCGCGGGATCGTCGTTGCGGGTGGAAAGTGCGCGCGCCGCCGCGAAACCGCCCACGGCCAGCGGGCAGATGCAGGATTCCGCACCCCCGGCGACCATCACGTCGGCTTCGCCGTACTCGATCATGCGTCCGGCCTCGCCGATGGCATGGGTGCCGGTGGAGCAGGCCGTGACCATGGCGACGTTCGGGCCTTGTAGGCCGTAAAGTATGGAGAGATGGCCGGAAATCATGTTGCTGATGGTCGCCGGGATGAAGAAGGGCGAAATCTTGCGCGGCCCTTGCTCCAGGTAAGTCTTGTGGGTTTCCTCGATCATCGGCAGGCCGCCAATGCCGGAACCGATGTTGACGCCCATGCGCTCGCGATTGGCGTCGGTCACGATCAGTCCGCTATCCTTGAATGCGTCGATCGCGGCGGCCATGCCATAGTGGATGAAGACATCCATGCGCCGGGCATCCTTGGGCGTAAGGTATTTTCCCAGGTCGAAATTCTTCACTTCGCCCGCGATCTGGACGGAGAAGGCGGATGCATCGAAACGGCTGATGCGGGTGATCCCGGAGCGGCCTGCCACAAGATTGCCCCAGGCTTCATCCACGCTGTTGCCAACCGGAGAAACGATACCAAGACCGGTGACTACGACTCTGCGCCTAGACACTTGTGCACTCCTCGGAGGATAGGGTGTTGCGGGAAACCATAGCCGGCCCCCAAAAGGGGGGACAGGCGCGGAGCCCGTCCCGGTACTCGAACTACGATGTCTTACTTGTTGTGCGCGTTGATGTAATCAACAGCCTGCTGCACGGTGGTGATCTTCTCGGCATCCTCATCGGGAATTTCGCATTCGAATTCCTCTTCGAGAGCCATCACCAGTTCCACGGTGTCGAGCGAGTCAGCGCCCAAGTCGTCGACAAAGGAAGAATCCAGCTTCACATCGGCCTCATTCGCGCCCAACTGCTCGGCAACGATCTTCTTGACACGCTCTTCAATATCACTCATCAGAAAACTCCGTTAGCATAAAAGCGGGGGAATTCTAGCAAACCCCCAACAAAAAAAATCAGACGACCACGATTTACCCGGAAAAGCTCTCAGTCCATGTACATCCCGCCATTGACGTGCAGGGTAGCGCCCGTCACATAGCAAGCCCCAGCGGAGGCCAGGTAGGCCACCGCATGGGCGATATCATCCGGGGTTCCCAACTTGCCGAGAGGGATGCGCTCCAGGAGTTTCTGGCGCGCAGCGTCAGGCAGGGAGCGAGTCATGTCGGTGTCGATGAAACCCGGGGCCACGCAGTTTACCGTAATGCCGCGACTGCCGACTTCCTGAGCCAGAGATTTGGAGAAACCGATCATGCCGGCCTTGGCCGCGGCATAGTTGACCTGACCGGCGTTTCCCGAGACCCCCACCACCGAGGCGATGCCGATGATGCGGCCGTAACGGGACTTCATCATGGTCCGCAGCACTGCGCGGGAAAGGCGAAACACCGAAGTCAGGTTGGTCTCCAGGATGGCATCCCACTCTTCGTCCTTCATGCGCATCAGCAAGTTGTCGCGGGTGATGCCGGCGTTGTTGACCAGGATGTCGATGCGGCCATGCCGGGCGAGCAGGCCATCGATGCTGGCCGTTACACCCGCGGCGTCGGTGACGTCGAGCCTCAGGCCTTCGCCCTTCAGGCCGGACGCGGCCAGCGCGGTGGCGATGGCCATGGCTCCGGATTCGCTGGTGGCGGTGCCGATGACAAAAGCGCCGCGACGGGCGAGTTCATGCAGGATGGCCTGGCCTATGCCGCGCGAGGCGCCGGTCACGAGTGCGATCTTTCCGTCCATTTCAGATTCCTCAGGCTTGGGTTTTCGACAGGACTTCCGCCAGCGTGGCGGCATCCGCAATGGCCAGCGTGGGGATGTCGAGGGTGCGCTTGTTGAGGCCGGCCAGGACTTTACCCGGACCGCATTCGGCGATCAGCCGCACCCCCGCATCGCGCAGGGCGAACATGGATTCCACCCAGCGCACCGGGCTGAACAATTGCCGCGCCAGCGCATCGCGAATCGCGTCGGCATCGGTGTGGGTGGCGACGTCGGCATTGTGGACCACGGGCAGGGCCGGTACGCGGATCTCGATCCCGGCCAGCGCCGCGCGCAGCTTCTCGGCCGCAGGTTTCATCAAGGCGCAGTGCGAGGGCACGGAAACCGGCAGCGCCAGGGCGCGCTTGGCACCCCGCTCCTTGGCCTGCGCCATGCCGCGCAGGACCGCGGCCTTGTCGCCGGCGATCACCACCTGGCCGGGCGAATTGAAATTGACCGCCTCCAGCACCTCGCCCTGGGCCGCCTCGGCACACACGGCGCGTACCCCGGCGTCATCCAGGCCGAGGATCGCCGCCATGGCGCCCACTCCCTCCGGCACCGCGGATTGCATGGCCTCAGCGCGCAGGCGCACGAGGCCAATGGCGGCGGCGAAGTCGATTCCGCCGGCACAGGTGAGGGCGGTGTATTCGCCCAGACTATGACCCGCCATGAACGCGGGTACGGCACCGCCACGCGCCAACCAGAGGCGATAGAGCGCCACCCCGGCGGCAAGCATGGCCGGCTGGGTGTTCACTGTCTGATTAAGCACGTCCGCGGGGCCCGCGGCCACCAGATCCCAGAGATCGAAGCCCAGCACGGCGGAGGCCTCGGCGAAAGTGTCGCGCAGCAGCGGCTCGTCGCCATAAGCGGCCATCATGGCCACCGATTGCGAGCCCTGGCCGGGGAATACGAATGCGAATTTCATTGTGTCTCCTAGTAGGACCGGATTCATTCGGCCAGCACGGCGGACCGAGACCCGCCCTACATCCTCACCAGCACCGAACCCCAGGTGAAACCGCCACCGAAGGCTTCCATCAGCACCAGCTCGCCGGCCTTGATCCGGCCATCGCGCACCGCGACATCCAGGGCCAGCGGCACGGAGGCGGCGGAGGTATTGCCGTGGCCGGCCACGGTGACGATCACCTTGTCCATGCTCATCCCCAATTTCTTGGCAGTAGCCTGGATGATGCGAATATTTGCCTGGTGCGGCACCAGCCAATCGACATCGCCCTTCTCCAGACCGTTCGCGGCCAGGGTCTCGTCGACGATGGCGTCGAGCGTCTTGACCGCCATCTTGAACACGGCGTTACCGGCCATGCGCATGTAGGCCGGGCCCTCGCTCCCGCGCGAGACGCCGCCATCGACATAGAGCATGTCTTCATAACGCCCGTCGGCATGTAGATGGGTGTTGAGGATGCCGAGGCTTTCGGATGCCTGTAACACCACGGCGCCGGCGCCATCGCCCCAGAGTATGCAGTTGCCACGGTCGTTCCAGTCGGTGATGCGCGAGAGCGTCTCCGCGCCCACCACCAGGGCGCACTTCACCTGGCCCGAGCGGATGAATTGATCCGCAATCGACACCGCGTAGACGAAACCGCTGCATACCGCCTGGACATCGAGGGCGGGGCAGCCGTTGACGATGCCCAGCTTGGCCTGCAACTTACAGGCGGTGCTCGGAAATATCCGGTCCGGCGTGGTGGTAGCGACGACGATCAGGCCGATTTCGCCAGCCTCGATCCCGGCCGCCTCGATCGCCCGCCGCGCCGCATGCAGCGCCAGGTCGCTGGTGAATTCACCTTCCGCGGCGATGTGGCGTTCGCGTATTCCGGTGCGTTCGAATATCCAGGCGCTGGTGGTATCCACCCGCGCTTCCAGGTCTTTGTTGGTCAGGATATGGTCGGGCAGATAACTGCCAGTGCCGATGATGCGGGCATGACTCAAACTGCTTCTCCTCTCAAACGAGCTCTCCGGCCTGGTGGGCGCCGACCTGCTCGGCGATGCGGCGCAGCAGGCCACCGCGGACCTCTTCCACCGCCTTGAGGATGGCCTGCTCGAAAGCGAATACGTCGGCCGATCCGTGGCTCTTGATGATGACACCGTTCAGGCCCAGCAGGCTGGCGCCATTGTAGCGGCGCGGGTCCATCTTGCGTTTGAAGGCGCGAATCACGGGCAGCGCGATCAAACCGGCCATGCGCGTGAACAGGCTCCGCTTGAACTCCCGGCGCAAGACCTCGGCGATCAGTTTGGCCAGGCCTTCGGAGGATTTCAGCGCGACATTGCCGACGAAACCATCGCAGACCACCACGTCCACCGTGCCCTTGAAGATATCGTCGCCCTCGACATTGCCGTAGAAGTTAAGCCCGCTGGACCGGAGCAGTTCTCCGGCCTCCTTGGCGACATCGTTGCCCTTGATGTCTTCCTCGCCTACGTTGAGCAAGCCGACGCTGGGCCGCTCCTTGTGTTCGATTGCCGCGCACAGCGCCGAGCCCATGATGCCGAACTGCAACAGGTTTTGCGCCGTGCAATCGACATTGGCCCCCAGATCAAGCATATACGTGCTGCCGGTATGCGATGGCAGGGTCGATGCGATGGCGGGGCGATCGATTCCAGGCAGCGTCTTCAGGACAAAGCGGGAAACCGCCATGAGGGCACCGGTATTGCCGGCAGAAACCCCGGCATCCGCCTCGCCACGCTTGACCAGGTCGGCGGTCACCCGCATCGAGGAATCCTTCTTGCTGCGCAGCGCGACGGACAGGGGGTCGTCCATCTTGACCACCTCGGAGGCGTGATGCACCCGCAGGCGCGTGCCCACCTGCACCCGGCGCAATTTCAGTTCCGCGTGGACCGCGTCTTCCAGACCGACCAGGACGATGTTGACGTCGTCCTCGCGGTGCAGGATGTTCAAGGCTGCCTTGACGGTGACATGAGGACCGTGGTCCCCCCCCATGGCGTCGATGGCAATCGTGATTTCACGCATACGCAGTCAACCCGCCCGAACGGCCACACCCACCCATTATTCGGGACCGATCGGGACGGAGTCGGCTTGCGGGCCGGATCAGCTGTTGTCGCTCTTGGTGTTGACCACCTTGCGGCCGCGGTAGAAACCATTGGGACTGATGTGGTGGCGCAGATGGGTCTCGCCCGTGGTCGGCTCCACGGCTGTGCCGGGAACGCTGAGGAAATCATGGGCGCGGTGCATGCCACGCTTGGACGGGGATTTTTTGTTTTGTTGTACAGCCATCAGTGCTCTCCTAGAACATCATCATGCCGCGGGCAGTCTTCCTCGTGTCGAGGTACTACCGGCAAGCTCAGTAAAATTTCATCTTCGACCAGCATTCGCACATCCATGTGCTCCACGGCCACGATCACGTCCAGCAAAGGATCGATCTTCTCCCAACGTTCCATTTCCGCGTCGTTACGAGCGAGAAATATCACCTCCTCGACCCGCAGAGGCTGGACATAGGGACCGAGACAACGCTGGCAGCGCAGAGTCGGATTCGCATCGATATGCAGGCGCAAGGCGGGACGACCTCCCACCAGCGCGCCTTCCAGGCGATATGTGGCCACACCGGTGACCACACCGCCCTCCTCTACCAACTCATCCCGCAAACGATCCACCTCCGCCAGGGCGAACTCACCCCCGAGGCTGGCGGCCTCGCGGGCAAAACGAATGGGATCCATCACGGTCTGTGCAGACATAAGCCGATAATGATATTGTGTGACGCTTCCAATGTCAAAAACGTCTCCAGCGTGATTCGCAAGATACTCATTGCCAACCGGGGTGAAATCGCGGTTCGCATCGTGCGCGCCTGCAAGGAACTGGGCATCAAGTCGGTGGCCATCTACACCGATGCCGATCGCAGCGCCTTGCATGTAAAAAAAGCGGACGAGGCCTACAACATCGGTTCCGACCCGGTCGTGGGTTACCTCAATGCCCACAACATCGTCAACCTGGCCGTGGCTTCGGGCTGCGATGCCCTGCACCCGGGCTATGGTTTCCTCTCGGAAAATCCGGTCCTGGCGGAGGTTTGCGCGCGTCGCGGCATCCGCTTCATCGGCCCCTCCCCCAAGGTCATCGCGCGCATGGGGGACAAGATTCAGGCAAGACTGGCCATGATCAAGGCCGGGATTCCGGTCATTCCCGGCTCGGACCACAATCTGGCCAGTGTCGAGGAGGCCCGCGACCTGGCCGGAGGCATCGGCTACCCGGTCATGCTCAAGGCCACCAACGGCGGCGGCGGACGCGGCATTCGCCGTTGCGATTCCGAAGCCGACCTGATGAAGAACTACGAGCGCGTCGTCTCGGAAGCGAGCAAGGCTTTCGGCAAGCCGGAGATCTTCATCGAGAAATGCGTGGTCAATCCCAAGCACATCGAAGTCCAGGTCATCGGCGATGCCCACGGCAACACGGTGCACCTCTACGAGCGCGACTGCTCGATCCAGCGGCGCAACCAGAAGCTGATCGAGATCGCCCCCTCGCCGCAGCTCACCGAAGCGCAGCGCGAATACATCGGTAAGCTGGCGGTGCGCGCGGCCCGCGCCGTGGGCTACGAGAACGCCGGCACGGTGGAATTTCTCCTCGACGCCGACAATCAGTTCTACTTCATGGAGATGAACACACGCCTCCAGGTGGAACACACGATCACGGAAACCATCACCGGCATCGACATCGTCCAGGAGCAGATCCGCATCGCCTCCGGCTTGACCCTGCAATACAAGCAGGAAGACATCCACCACCGCGGTTTCGCGATGGAATTCCGGATCAACGCGGAAGACCCGCAAAATGGCTTCCTCCCCAGCTTCGGCCGCATCTCCCGCTACTACGCGCCAGGGGGGCCGGGCGTGCGCACGGATGCCGCGATCTACTCCGGCTACGTCATCCCCCCTTATTACGACTCGATGTGCGCCAAGATCACGGTCTGGGCACTGAACTGGGAAGGCGTGATGGCGCGCGGACTACGCACCCTGGATGACATGGTCGTCTACGGTGTCAAGACCACGATTCCCTACTACAAGGAAATCCTCAAGAACGAGGAGTTCCGCACCGGACGCTTCAATACCAGCTTCGTGGAAGCGCACCCGGAGCTATTGAACTACGCGGTACGCCGCCCTCCGGAACTGACCGCGGCCGCCATCTCGGCGGCCATCGCCGCCCACCTAGGCATGTAACGGAAATATCATGGCTAAAGTACACATCTCCGACCTCGTCCTGCGCGACGGCCACCAGTCTCTCATCGCCACGCGCATGCGCACCGAGGACATGCTGCCGATCTGCGGCAAACTCGACCGCGCGGGCTTCTGGTCCCTGGAAGCCTGGGGCGGCGCCACTTTTGACGCCTGCGTGCGCTTCCTCAAGGAAGACCCGTGGGAACGCCTGAAGAAACTGCGCCGGGCGCTGCCCAACACCCGGATCAACATGCTGCTGCGCGGCCAGAATCTGCTGGGCTACCGCCACTACGCCGACGATGTGGTGCGCGCCTTCGTGCGCAAGTCTGCCGACAACGGCGTCGACGTGTTCCGCGTGTTCGACGCCATGAACGACACTCGTAACATGCGGGTCTCCATCGAAGCGGTGAAAATGGCCGGCAAGCATGCCCAGGGTGCGATTTCCTACACCGTGAGCCCGGTGCACGACGTCCCCTATTTCGTCGCCATGGCGCAGACTCTGGCCGAGATGGGCGTGGACTCCATCGCCATCAAGGACATGGCAGGCCTGCTCACCCCCTACGCCGCATTCGACCTGGTGCAAGCCATCAAGGCCGCAACCAACCTGCCGATCAACACCCATAGCCACGCCACCGCGGGCCTCTCCACCATGGTGCACATGAAGGCCGTGGAAGCCGGCGCCGAAATCATCGATTGTTGCAATTCCGCGTTTTCCGAAGGGGCCAGTCATGCCACCACGGAGAGCATGGTCGCCGCCTTGCAAGGCTCGGCCTACGACACCGGCCTCGACTTGCAGTTGCTCCAGGAAATCGCCGCCTACTTCCGCGAAGTGCGGAAGAAATACTGGCAGTTCGAGATGGAAGCCCGCCTGGTCGACACCCGCATCCTGGTTTCACAAGTGCCAGGCGGCATGATCTCCAACCTGTCCAACCAGTTGAAGGAACAAGGTGCGCTCTCCCGCATGGATGACGTCATGCTGGAGATCCCGCGGGTGCGAGAAGACCTGGGCTACCCACCCCTGGTCACGCCCACCTCGCAGATCGTAGGCACCCAGGCCGTGCTCAATGTGCTCACCGGCGGGCGCTACAAGTCGGTCACCAACGAGGTGAAAAACTATCTGCTCGGCCGCTACGGCGCGGCTCCAGGCAGGGTCAACGAACAAGTCAAGAAACTGGCCGTGGGTAATCAGGACGTCATCACCTGTCGCCCCGCCGACCTGATCGGTGATGAGCTCGAGCGGTTGCGTACCGAGGCCGAAGGCCTGACCAAGTGTGACGAGGACGTACTCACCTACGCCATGTTCCCGGATCTGGCGCGCACCTTCCTGCAGGAGCGCGCGGCCGGCAGCTTGACACCGGAGCCGCTGCTGCCGCCGGAAGCCCGCGAAGCCGCGACCTGCCCGGCCTACTTCGCCCCCAGCGAATTCAACGTCACCCTGCACGGCGAGACTTACCACATCCGCATCAGTGGTACCGGCCACGCCGGGGATAACATCCGCCCGTTCTTCGTGCATGTGGATGGCGTCTCGGAAGAGGTGCGCGTGGAGACGCTGGATGAGATCGAGGTCACCCCCGGTGGCGGTGCCCGTGCGAGTGCCGGCAAGAAGGCCGCTCCAGGAGGCACCAAGGCGCGCCCGCGACCGACCCATGCCGGCCATGTCACCACGGCGATGCCAGGCAGCATCGTCGACGTCCTGGTGAAAATCGGTCAAAAGGTCAAGGCGGGCGATGGCGTACTGGTGATCGAAGCCATGAAGATGGAAAACGAGATCCAGTCCGCTGTCACTGGCACCGTGGTCGCCATCCATGTCGCCAAGGGCGACGTGGTGACGCCCGATCAAGTGTTGGTGGAAATTCAACCGGATTGACTCTGTAGGAGCGGGTTTGCCCGCGATTGAAGTTATTCTTGAAACTCGTCCTCGCCTCCACCTCCCCCTATCGCCGCGAGCTCCTGGCGCGACTGGGCATAGCGTTCGAAGTCGCTGCGCCCGATGTTGACGAAACCCCGCTGCCGGGCGAGTCGCCGGACGAGACCGCGCAACGGCTATCCGTGCTGAAGGCACAGGCCGTGGCCAGGCAGTACCCGGATGCCCTGATCATCGGTTCCGATCAGGTGGCACTGCTCGAAGGCGTGCAACTGGGCAAGCCGGGCACGCACGAGAAGGCGGTGGCGCAACTGCGATCCATGCGCGGCAAGGCACTGGAATTCCATACCGCGCTGACCCTGTTCAACGCCCGAACCGGCAACCTGCAAACCACCAACGTGCCGGTACGCCTGGTGATGCGCAATTACACGGACGCGCAGATCGAGAATTATCTGCGCCGCGACCAGCCCTACAACTGCTGCGGTAGCGCCAGGAGCGAATCCTTGGGGATAGCCCTGATCGCCCGTTTCGAGACCGAGGACCCCAATGCGCTGATCGGCCTGCCGCTCATCAAACTCACCGAGATGCTCGCCCGCGAAGGCCTGGACGTACTCGGCTAGCAAGCCGTGACGTGTTTGCAGGGGCTCGCAGCCTATAATATGCCAGCCTTTTGCGCAGAGGAGTCGGCACTTGTTTCCGTCCGTTGGGAATGGCATGAATCCCGCCTTGCCAGGCGATATCGCATCGGGGCAGGAGGCCGTCGTTCCCGTGCGGCCGGGGCGTGCGCGCGCGGGTTGCGGGACGACCTCGACACGGTTTGAATCCGCTGCGCGCGGCGGTTCGCGGGGCCTCTTGGCGTTATGGTTGCTGGTGTTCCTGTCGTTTTTCGGAATGCCCGACGCCCCCGCAGCGGAACCGCTCAGGCTTTCGGTTTCGTTGACGCCGCTGTCGCTGCCCATTTTCGTTGCCCAGCGCCAGGGCTATTTCACCGCGGAGGGCCTGGCTCTCAAGGTCGACGAGGTGATCGGCGGGCACCGCAGCCTGCAACAAGTCATGGAAGGGTCGGCCGACCTGGCGACCTGTTCGGAAGCCGTGGTCATGTTCAACAGTTTCCAGCGCCAGCCGTATGCCGTGATCGCCACCTTCGTCACCAGCGATGACGACGTGAAGGTCATCACCCGCGCCGACACGGGCATTACCCGGCCGCAGCAACTCGTGGGCAAGCGCATCGCAACCGTGGTCGGATCTGCCGGCCATTACTACCTGGACACGCTGCTGCTGTTGAACGGCGTCGACCCGAAGACGGTTCAAGTCAGCAATATCCAACCCGAAGCCATGATGGAAGCCTTGAGGCAGGGTAAGGTAGACGCCCTCAGCATCTGGGAGCCTTACCCGTTCAAAACGCTAACGACGGTTCCCGCGAGCAGGCCACTGGCGAAATCCGGCGGCTACACGGAAAACTTCAACCTCATCGCACACAGGAGGCTGATTGGGGTTCGCGACGGCGACCTCGTCAAACTGCTGCGTGCCCTGGACCATGCACAACGGTTCATCAAGGACGAGCCCTTGAAAGCCCAGGCCATACTGCGCGAGCGACTCCACGTCGACCAGTCGTTCATCGACTGGATCTGGCCGCGCTACAACTATCGCCTCACCCTGGCGCAGTCGCTACTCACCACGATGGAAGGCGAGGCCCGTTGGGCGGTAGCGGAAGGCTATGTCGCCGGCAAGCACTCACCGAACTATCTGGACTTCGTCTACACCAAGCCGTTGCGCCAGGTTCGCCCTGGTGCGGTCAGCATCGACGATTGACCCATGCGAATCAGAACACTGCTGAGCATTTCCGTCCTGGCCTCCATTCTGATGGTGATGGGCCTGGGCGTTGCCAACTGGTTCATCACGCTCAAGTTGACCGAAATATCCCATGCACAGGAACGGGCGCAGACCTTCTCTCTCGACGTATCCGACCTGGTCGCCCTCACCCACGAATACGCCACGTATTCCGAGGAGAGGGCGGCGCAACAATGGTGGAAACACCACGCCAGGATCATGGGTGCGCTCGAAACTCGGGCGAACGACCATCCCCCGGCATCCGCCGAGGCGATCGTCCAGGCCAGGGCGCTCGCCGAGATATTCCAAAGACTGGTCGCCGCGAGTTCGGGCACGGGCGACCTGAGGGCGCGTCAACTCAACCTTCTGGTGAGCCAGTTGGTCACCAACACCCAGTTTCTTAGAGAAACGGCGGAACGCTGGGCCGATGAGGAACTAGCACTCCACCGCCACACGGAACGGGTGTTTCACATTCTGGCCGTCGCCATTCCCGCGCTGATGCTGCTGATCCTGGTTGTCCTGGCCATGCTCCTGTACCGGCGTGTCCTGCGCCCCTTGTCCGGGCTTCACCGCGCCGTCCTCGCCGTAGCGCAGGGTGACTTGACTCAGCACAGCGCCATCGCGGCTCGGGATGAGTTGGGCGATCTATCGCGTACATTCGATGCGATGGCCGTGGACCTCGTGACACGGTTACGGCAGGAAATCGCGGAACGCATCCAGGCGGCGCAGATATTGGCCGATAGGGAATTGGATCTGGCGGAGGCGCAACGCATCGCCCATATCGGCAGTTGGCGCTGGGATGCCAGGACGGATGCCGTCGTGGCGTCCGAGGAAGTTTGCCGTATCTACAAACGAGCCTCCATCCCGCCGTTTGCGCAGCAGCGCGGGGTCATGTACCCCACGCAGGCATGGGAAATTATAAATACTGCCGTGCAACACGCCGCCCGGACAGGAACGGGCTACGACCTGGAACTACCCGCGCTATGCGGCGATGGCAGCCAAATCTGGATACACACACGCGCCGACCCGATGTGTGACGCGAGCGGCGATGTCGTGGGGTTGCGCGGCACGGTGCAGGACATCACCGAGCGCAAACAGGCAGAGATCGCCCTGCATCTGAGCGAGCAACGTTTCCACCAGCTATTCGACCATACCGACGCAGTAGCCATCCTGGGCTACAAGCCGGGCGGCATCGTGACCTACTGGAACCAGGCATCCGAGAAGGCCTATGGTTACTCGGCCGGGGAGGCTCTGGGGCGCAACCTGCTCGACCTGATCCTCCCGGAGGAAATGCATGAAAAAATCGAGGGCTCCATCCACTCTACGTTCGAGGCCGGCCTTCCCTCCGGTCGCCTGCTCCTCAAGCACAAACTGGGGCATTCCGTACCTAGCTACCTGAGCCACACCGTCGTCAAGGTCGAGAGGCAAAGCCCGGAATTTTTCTGCATGGGCATCGACCTTAGCAACCTGGAACAGGCCGAGGAGAATGTACGCAAGCTCACGGAAGCCGTGGCCCAGAATCCGAACAGCATCATGATCACCGATACCGAGGGCCGTATCGAGTACGTCAACCTCGCTTTCACCGAGACCACCGGTTACTCTTTCGACGAAGCCCAAGGGCAGCCCGCCGGTTTTCTCGGAGAGGAGCTCACACCGGCCGCGACCTATGAGGGCCTGTGGTCGACCGTCAAGGGTGGAGGTGCCTGGCATGGAGAATTCATCAACCGCAAGAAAGACGGCAGCCCCCAGTTCGTCAATGCCCATATCGCGCCCATCCGCCGGGTGGATGGGCGGGTCAGCCACTACGTCGCCATACACGAAGACATCACCGAGAAGAAACGCAACGCGGAAGAACTCGACCACCACCGCCACCATCTCGAAGAAATGCTGGCCGAACGTAGCGGCGACCTGATCCGCGCCAATGCGGAACTGGTCGTGGCGCGCGATGCGGCTGAAGCCGCGAGCCGCGCAAAAAGCATCTTCCTGGCCAATATGAGCCACGAACTGCGCACCCCCATGAATGCCATCATGGGCATGACCGACCTGGCCCTGCGCCACGCAACCGATTCAAAGTTACGCGCCCAGCTCACCAAGGTCACCCAGGCATCGCAGCACCTGCTTCATGTCATCAACGACATCCTCGACATCTCCAAGATCGAGGCCGAGCGGCTCACCCTCGAACAGGTCGACTTCAAGCTCGGCGAGGTACTGGAAACGCTCATGAGCCTGATCGGCAACAAGGCCGTGGAAAAGGGGCTCAAGCTGCATTCCGACCTGCCACAGGACATCGCCCACTTGTCACTCGTGGGCGATCCCTTGCGTCTGGGCCAGATCATGCTCAACCTCGCCGGCAACGCGGTCAAGTTCACCGCCCAGGGTAGCATCACCCTGCGTATCCGCATGTTGGAGGAAAGCCCGCATGGCGTGCTGCTGCGCTGCGAAGTAGAGGACACCGGCATCGGCATAGCCGCCCTGGATCAGCAGCGGCTGTTCACCGCTTTCGAGCAGGCGGACGGCTCGATGACCCGCAAGTACGGCGGCACGGGTCTGGGCCTGGCGATCAGCAAGCGGCTGGCGCAGTTGATGGGCGGAGAAATCGGGGTGGAAAGCCAGGCCGAATCGGGCAGCACCTTCTGGTTTACCTTCCGACTGGGCAAGGGCCACGGCGCGGCACCGGCCGCGGTGATCGAGCACGATACGGCGGAAGTGCGGCTAAGAACGCGTTACGCGGGTGCTCGCATCCTGCTGGCCGAAGACGAGCCGATCAATCAGGAGGTATCGAGGGAACTGCTGGAAGATGTCGGTCTCGTGGTGGATCTGGCCGAAGATGGCGTCCAGGCGGTGGAAATGGCACGAAACTCCGGGTACGCACTGATATTGATGGACATGCAGATGCCGAACCTCAATGGCCTGGATGCGACACGGGCGATTCGGGTGCTGCCCGGGCATACCCACACCCCCATCCTGGCGATGACGGCCAACGCCTTCGACGAAGATCGTCAAAGATGCATCGAGGCGGGGATGAACGACCATGTTCCCAAGCCGGTCGATCCGGACAAGTTATTCGAGATCTTGCTGAAGTGGCTGGCACGGGACTGAAATGGGCGCTACGTCGGCACATCATGGGGCATCGAAACGCCTACATGCTCGCGCATGCTGGCAACCAGGCGTGGTTGATCCCGGATTCCGCCGTTGGATCGTGGGAGCGGGCTTGCCCGCGATAGTCACGGATCATTGGGCATTCAGGCGGTTTTCCAGGGGGGGGCAGCCCTCGCGGGAAAGACAAATCAGGATGCCCTGAAGTGTTTGTAGTGCCTTTATCGTAGCAGTTCGAGTATCTCTACGAGTTCTCGCCGGATGGCAGTGGCATCCAGCTCTTCGTCAGGCTCCGGAAGGGCGACGACGAACTCGACTTCCTCCTCGTTGGATAAGCGATTACGCGCGCCGCTGATGGTGAAGCCCTGCTCGTAGAGCAACTCGCGGATGTGGCGGATCAGCATGACCTCGTGATGCTGGTAATAACGCCGATTCCCGCGCCGCTTGACCGGCTTCAACTGGGTGAACTCCTGCTCCCAGTAGCGCAGCACATGCGGCTTCACGCCGCACAACTCGCTCACCTCACCGATGGTGAAGTACCGCTTAGTCGGGATGGCGGGAAGTTCAGAGTTCGGCAGATGGTCCGACATGGGCCTCTTCCACCATGGCTTTCAGCTTCTGGCTGGCGTGAAAGGTCACGACTCGCCTGGCCGTGATCGGCATTTCTTCGCCGGTCTTGGGGTTGCGCCCCGGGCGCTGCGGTTTTTCGCGCAACTGGAAATTGCCGAAGCCGGATAGCTTGACGCTATCGCCCTTTTCCAGCGCGGTACGCACCTCCTCGAAGAAAGTTTCCACCATCTCCTTGGCTTCGCGCTTGTTCAAGCCCACCTTTTCAAACAACAGGTTGGCAAGTTCAGCCTTTGTGAGGGTCATGCGTGCTCGTCTCCGTCAGCGTCGCAAGTTGGCATTGAATTGGTCGCTCAGGATGCCGACGACGTTCTGCACAGCAGACTCGATCTCTGGTTCTGTAAGCGTTTTCTCAGTATGTTGTAACAACATCTTGAATGCAAGGCTCTTTTTCCCTTGATCCACTCCCTGCCCCTGGTATACGTCGAACAGGGCGAATTCAGAAACCAGCGCCGGCATGGCGGCCCGCACGCCCTCCAGCATGGCCGCGAGCGGCTCACGCGCATCGACCACCACGGCGATGTCGCGACGCACCGAGGGCAGACGGGGCACACCCAGGTAGCGCGGCGCCTGACCCGCCAACAGGGGAGTCAGGTCGATCTCGAACAGGATGGGCGCGCGGCACAAACCATGGCTTTGCACCAGGCGCGGATGCAAGGCGCCGATCCAGCCGGCCGCCACGCCGTCCAGATGGACACGAGCACACTGGCCCGGGTGCAGCGCAGGGTGCGTAGCCGGCAGGAAGGCCACGGTATGCGCTTGCACCAGGGCTTCGACATCGGCCTTGAGGTCGAAAAAATCGACCGGGCGGGTGGGCTCGCCCCATTGTTCGGCGTGTGCCGCGCCAAAAACCAGTCCGGCGGCATGGAGCGGCTGGGCATCGGCATCGGCCGCCAGGAAGACGCGACCGATCTCGAACAGACGCAGGCGTTCCTGGCCGTGGTTTAGATTATGTTTCAAGGTCTGGATCAGGCCGCCCATGAGGCTACCGCGCATCACGCCCATCTGGCTGGCGATGGGGTTGAGTAGCGGCAATGCGCCCCCCGTCGTGCGAAAGTCGCGGTCCAATTCCTCGGAGAGGAAGCTATAGGTGATGATTTCCTGGTAGCCCCTGGCCACCATGAGTTTTTTCAAGTCATGCGGGGTGCGCTTACCCTCCCCTACCGGCAACATCCGGGCCTGGCCGCGCGGGGCCGCAACGGGAATCGCGTCATAGCCGTGGACTCGCGCGATTTCCTCGATCAGATCGACTTCAGCGTTGAGATCGAAACGATGGCTGGGTACGGAAACTTGCCATACCTCGGCCTCACCCACGACCTTCAGATCCAGGCGCAGCAGGAGGGTGCGAATGACGGTATCGGCCAGGTCGAAGCCGAGCAGGCGACGCACTCGGGCCGGGCGGAAAGTGATGGGTGCGCGTGCCGGAACACCTGGACCGACTTCCACGACCGGGCCGCCAGCACCGCCACAGATATCCAGGATCAGGCGGCTGGCTCGTTCCAGCGCCCGGCGCGGCAGTTCGGGATCGACGCCGCGTTCGAATCGGTGCGAGGAATCGGTGGACAAGCCATAGCGGCGAGCGCGGCCGGCGATGGCATCGGGATGGAAATGCGCGGCTTCCAGGAATATGGCGCTCGTGGCCGGCGACACCGCGGTGGCAACGCCTCCCATGATGCCCGCCAGGGCTAGGGCGCCGCTGTCGTCGGCGATCGTCAGGGCATCTCCGGCCAGAGTGATGTGCTGCTCGTTGAGCAGCGCCAGCGTCTCGCCCGCCCGCCCCATGCGCACGCGGATGCCACCTTGCAGCCTGGCGAGATCGAAGGCGTGCATGGGCTGGCCCAGTTCCAGCAGCACGTAGTTGCTCACGTCCACCACCGGATGGATGGCACGCAAACCGGAACGCTCCAGTCTCTCGATCATCCAGTTCGGCGTCGCGGCATTCGCGTCGAGGCCATGGATCACCCGACCGCAATAGCGTGGGCAGGCGGTTTCCTCCTCGATGGCGACCGGGTGGGTGGCGTCCGAAGTCACCGCGACCGGCGCGCAATCGATCGACATGAGCGGTGCATCGGCCAGGGCCGCGACTTCTCGGGCGATCCCCTGGAGCGACAGGCAATCGCCGCGATTGGGCGTGAGCTTCAAGGTGAGGAGTTGGTCGTCGAGACTCAGCCATCGCCGCAGCGACTGGCCGACAGGCGCGTCACCCGAGAGTTCCAGGATGCCGGCGGCATCTCCGGACACGCCCAACTCCTTGGTGGAGCAGAGCATGCCGTAAGAGGCCACGCCGCGCACCTTGGCCTGCTTGATGGCGAAGTCCCCGGGCAACACCGCGCCGACCAGGGCGCAGGCGGTCTTCAGGCCCGCGCGGGCATTGGCGGCGCCACAAACGATGGTCAGCGGCTGCGAGGCACCGACGTTCACCTGGCAGACCTGGAGGCGATCGGCGTCGGGGTGTTTTTCGGCGGAGAGGATTTCCGCGACCACCACCAGATCGAAGGCCGGCGCCACGGGGGTCAAGGCCTCGACCTCCAGCCCGGCCATGGTCAGGAGATGGCCGAGTTCCTGGGTGTTGAGTGCGGGATTGACGAGGCTTCTAAGCCAGGCTTCGGAGAATTGCATGATTGAGTGCTGGCAAAGGATTCAAGCGAATTGTTTGAGGAAGCGCAAATCGTTCTCGAAGAACAGGCGCAGATCATCGACACCATAGCGCAGCATGGCCAGGCGTTCGACGCCCAGCCCGAAGGCGAAGCCCTGGTAGCGCTCGGCATCGATACCGACATGGCCGAACACGTTGGGATGCACCATGCCGCAGCCCAGCACTTCCAGCCAGCCGGTGTGGGAACAGACGCGGCAACCGGCGCCGTTGCAGATGACGCAGCCGATATCCATTTCCGCCGAGGGCTCGGTGAACGGGAAGAAGGAGGGGCGGAAGCGCACGGCCAGATCACCGCGCTCGAAGAAACGCGCCATGAAGTCGGCCAGTATCCCTTTCAGGTCGGCGAAAGTCACCGACTCGTCCACCCACAGGCCTTCCACCTGGTGGAACATGGGGGTGTGGGTCACGTCGGAGTCGCAGCGATATACTCGACCCGGCGCGATGATGCGCAGGGGTGGCTGTTGATTCTGCATGTAATGCACCTGCACCGGCGAGGTGTGGGTGCGCAGCAGCTTGCCGCCGTCCAGGTAGAAGGTGTCGTGCATGGCCCGCGCCGGATGGTTTTCCGGGATGTTGAGAGCGGTGAAATTGTAGAAATCGGTCTCGATCTCCGGGCCATCGGCAACGGTGAAGCCGATCGAGGAAAACAAGGCCTCGATGCGTGCCATGGTACGGGTGACCGGATGCAGAGATGCCACGGCATCGCCACGACCCGGCAGGGTCACATCGAGGACCTCGGCCGCCAGTTGCCGTTCCAGTTCCGCGGCTTGAATACCGTCGCGCCGCGCGCGCAGCAGGGTTTCGAGTTTGTCCTTGGCCTGGTTGATGCGCGCGCCCGCGGCCTTGCGTTCCTCGACGGGCAGCGCCCCCAGCGACTTCATCTGCTCCGTGATGGCTCCGTTCTTGCCCAGGTAACGCGCCTTGACCTGATCGAGTATGGGCAGGCTGGAAGCCGTGGCAAAGGCCGCTTCCGCATCCTTGAGAATTTCATCGAGATTCATGCGAGAACCCGTTGTTTCCAAAAATAAAAAGGGAGGCCCCAAGGCCTCCCCCATTCGCCTCGGGGGCGCTTACACCGCCAGACAGGCGCGGGCTTGCTCGACGATCTTGGCGAAAGCGGGCTGGTCGAACACGGCCATGTCGGAGAGTACCTTGCGGTCGATCTCGATGGCTGCTTTCTTCAGGCCGCACATGAACTGGCTGTAGTTCAGATCGATATCCATCGCGCGTACGGCCGCGTTGATCCGGGCGATCCACAACACACGGAACTGGCGCTTTTTCTGGCGACGGTCGCGATAGGCGTACTGGCCGGCCTTCATGACCGCTTCGTTGGCGACGCGGAATACGTTCTTGCGACGGCCGCGATAGCCCTTGGCTGCGTCGATGACCTTCTTGTGATTGGCGTGTGCGGTTACACCACGTTTGACTCTAGGCATGCTCTATCTCCTTATGCGTAGGGCATCATGTCGCGGACATGGCCGATATCCGAGGGATTGACGTCGGACATCCCGCGCAAGTGACGTTTGCGCTTCGTGCTCTTCTTGGTCAGGATGTGGCGCATATAGGCGGACGAACGCTTGATACTGCCGCTACCGCGCACGCGGAAGCGCTTGGCGGCGCCGCTCTTGGTCTTCATCTTGGGCATGACTGCTCCATTTTCTTCGATGCTCTCCGGCGACTCCCTACGGGAGTGCTTGAACGGCCGGACGGCACTTGTCGGTACGAGGATTAGCGAGGCTCGTACCCACCTCGAAATAACGAAAACCCAGGCGGATCGAAACCCGACCTATTTCTTCTTCTTCGGCGCCAGCACCATGATCATCTGGCGGCCTTCGAGTTTGGGAAACTGCTCGACTACACCGTGTTCGGTGAGATCGGCTTCTACCCGCTTGAGCAAATCCAGGCCGAACTCCTGGTGGGCCATTTCCCGGCCACGGAAGCGTAGCGTGATCTTGGCCTTGTCGCCTTCGCCCAGGAAGCGGATCAGGTTGCGTATCTTGACCTGATAGTCGTTATCGTCCGTCGCCGGACGAAACTTCACTTCCTTGATCTGGATCTGTTTCTGTTTGAGCTTGGCCTCGTGCTGCTTCTTGCTTTCCTGGTACTTGTATTTGCCGTAATCCATGATGCGGCAAACCGGGGGCTGCGCTTGCGGCGCAATCTCCACCAGATCCAGCTCGGCTGTTTCGGCCATGGCCAATGCTTCACGCAGACTGACGATACCCAGCTGCTCGCTCTCCACTCCCACCAGTCGGATCGGGGAGACGTCAATCTCACCATTGATCCGGGGTTCTTTATCCTGTGCTATCTCAAGCCCCTTGAAAAAAACGAGGAGCCGACCAAACGCGTCGGCTCCCCAGGTGGTTCACTCACTCATGAACCCGAATGTAGTATTCCGAGGAAGGCGTCCAAATCCATCGCGCCCAAATCCTCGCCTCCGCGTTTGCGCACAGCCACCCGGCCTTCCTGGCGTTCTTTCTCGCCGACGATGATCAGGTAGGGGACACGCTGCATGGAGTGCTCGCGAATTTTATAGGTGATCTTCTCATTTCTCAAGTCCGAAACCGCACGTATCCCTTGTTTTTTAAGGTCTTGCACGATCTGCGCGGCGTATTCCGCCTGCGCGTCGGTGATATCCATGACCACCACCTGAACCGGGGCCAGCCAGACTGGAAAATTCCCGGCGTAATGCTCGATCAGTATGCCGATGAAACGCTCCAGTGAACCCAGGATCGCGCGATGCAGCATGACCGGCGGCTTGCGGGTGTTGTCCTCGTCGACGAACTCGGCTCCCAGGCGCACCGGCAGGTTGAAGTCGAGCTGGATGGTGCCAACCTGCCAGAGGCGGCCCAGGGTGTCTTTCAGGGTGAACTCGATCTTGGGACCATAGAAAGCGCCCTCTCCCGGCTGGTATTCGAAGACCAGTCCGTTTTGCTTCAGGGCGGCCGCCAGCCCGGTTTCCGACTTGTCCCAGGTCTCATCGGTGCCGACGCGTTTCTCCGGACGGGTGGACAGCTTCACCAGCACCTCGTCGAAGCCGAAGTCGGCATACACGGTTTGCAGCATCCGGATGAAGTCCGACACCTCGGACTGGATCTGCGCTTCCGTGCAGAAAATGTGAGCATCGTCCTGGGTGAAGGCACGCACCCGCATCAGCCCATGCAGGGCCCCGGAGGGCTCGTTGCGGTGGCAAGAGCCGAACTCGGCCAGTCGCAGCGGCAGATCGCGATAGGAATGCAGGCCATGGTTGAAAATCTGCACATGGCCGGGGCAATTCATCGGCTTCACCGCGTAATCGCGATTTTCCGACGCGGTGGTGAACATCTGCTCGCGGTAGTTTTCCCAGTGGCCGGATTTTTCCCACAGGGACTTGTCCATCACCGTCGGCGTCTTCACTTCCTGGTAACCGTATTCGACGAATTTCCGGCGCATGTATTGCTCGATTTCCTGCCAGAGCACCCAGCCGTGCGGGTGCCAGAAAACCATGCCGGGCGATTCTTCCTGTAGATGGAACAGGTTGAGTTGCTTGCCCAGGCGACGGTGATCCCGCTTCTCCGCCTCTTCCAGTCGAAACAAGTGGGCGGCCAGATCTTCCTTGTTGCCCCAGGCCGTGCCGTAGACGCGCTGCAACATCTCGTTCTTCGAGTCGCCGCGCCAGTAGGCGCCGGCCAGCTTCATCAGCTTGAACACCTTGAGCTTGCCCGTGGACGGCACGTGGGGCCCGCGGCAAAGGTCGATGAAGTCGCCCTCTCGGTACAGGGAGATCACCTGCCCCTGGGGAATGGCGGAAATGATCTCGGCCTTGTACTGCTCGCCGATGGATTGGAAGAAGGCCACCGCCTGGTCGCGATCCCATTCCTCGCGGGTGATCTGGATGTCCTTCTTCGCCAGTTCGCCCATGCGCTTCTCGATCGCTGCCATGTCTTCCAGGGTGAAGGGGCGTTTGTAGGAGAAGTCGTAATAGAAACCATCCTCGATCGAAGGACCGATGGTCACCTGAGCGTCCGGAAACAGCGTCTTCACCGCATAGGCCAGCAGGTGAGCGGTGGAATGGCGGATCAGTTCGAGGCCGGCGGCATCGCGATCGGTGATGATGGCGAGCTGGGCGTCTGTTTCGATGCGATAAGAAGTATCGACCAGCTGGCCGTCCACCTTGCCGGCGAGCGCCGCACGTGCCAGGCCGGCGCCGATGCTGGCGGCCACCTCTGCGACCGTCACCGGCGCGTCGTATACGCGCTGGGAACCATCGGGAAGACGAATAACAGGCATATAACCCCTTCGGAAACGAAAAAAGCCCTCGAAAGGGCTTTAGTCCATACCACTATCGTGGGCTTGTGTTGGTAGGCGCGATTGGACTCGATCCAATACGACCGGGGAACCCAGAGGCCGGCCCGCTGATTCTACTGTGACTTCGCGCGCCATCCAACCCCTAAATGCCCATGATTCGCCCCAAGGCCGGGGTGCGCCTAGCGGCTGTCATCCAGCGCATCGCTCCGCGCTCCTTTGGTACCCCCGTGCTCGCGCGCTCGCACCCAGGCGTCCCGAGCAAGCACTCCTCAATACCGCAGTAACCGGAAAAAATTGAGAGCTGGCAGGAGGTCGTGGCACACTTGACCTGTTTCTAGGGGTCGTGACCGCAGATCACCCCGAAGGGTGTTCGAATTCCCGGAGGAAACGACTTCAACATCACGCAAGCTTGACCAGACCAGCCGCGAGGTTGCCAGCGGTGACCGAGCTCAGGAAATCATCGATGACTCAAAGCATGCCGCCAACAGGATGGGACGCCCACGGACACCGCAGTAAACCTGGTTTGATCTCCTCGCATCCGCCCATCCTCGATCAATTGCAAAAGCGCGTCGCCCACGTACCCCTGACTTTGCTGCTGATCGCCGCCAATCTGCTGGTGTTTGCGCTGATGCTCAGCCACGGCGCCGGACTCTGGCATAGCGCCAACAGCGTACAACTGGCGTGGGGAGCCAATTTCGGACCGGCGACCAAGGATGGCGAATGGTGGCGTCTGGGCAGCGCGCTGTTCCTGCATTTCGGCATCCTACACCTGGCGATGAACATGCTTTCTCTGTGGGAAGGCGGTCGACTGGTGGAGCGCATGTATGGATGGGGGCGTTTCGCACTGATCTACTTCGGCAGCGGCCTCTGCGGCAACCTGCTATCGCTCATCGCCCAGGGCGACCGGGCTGTTTCCGGCGGTGCCTCGGGCGCCATTTTCGGCGTCTATGGCGCGCTGATGATCTATCTCTGGCGCGAGCGCACGCATTTCGATCGAGCCGAGTTCAAGTGGCTGTTCTGGGGTGTGGTGGGCTTCTCCGTGGTCACCATCGCGCTGGGCTTGCAGGTTACGGGCATCGACAATGCCGCCCACATCGGCGGCCTCCTGGGCGGCACCTTGTGCGGCGTGGCGCTCTTCCCCGGTGGTGGGCGCGGACGCAGCCACGCGGCCATAGCCCTGGTGGCGTGCGTGTCCTTGCTCATCGTCAGCATCCCCGCACCACGTTACCGCTGGAGCGAAGAGTTGCAGGCGCGCGGCATGATCAGCGAACTACTAGGCGAAGACGCCCGCATCAGCGCACGCTGGGATGCACTCCTCAACCATGCGGGGACGGCGTCCAGTTTCGATCAATTGGCCGGGAGCATCGAGACGGAAGTCAGCAGTCCGTACGAACAAAGCTTCGAACAACTGGCGAAGCTGCGCCTGAACCCGAACGCGCCTTCGGCCACGGCGCTGGAATCGCTGCGCACCTATGTCGGCATGCGCCGCGATGCCTCCCGCGCCCTGGCCAAAGGTTTGCGCGCGAAGGACCCCGCGCGCATCCAGGACGCCCTGCAGCGCGCTTCCCGGGCCCAGCCGCCCAAGCCTTAGCTGGCGCTGCAGGAGACCCGCCTTCGGCCGCCTATTTGAGGCCGCTCATGCCCTTCTCGATGGCCTTTTCGTTGCTGTTCGCCGGAGCCGCCGGAGCCGCGGGTACCGGGGCAGAAGCCGCAGCCTCGACCAACTTCGCGTAGTCGCCCAGATACTCGATCTTCGCGCTTGCTTTCAGCTTCTTCAGTTCCGCGTCAGCCACTTCGCGTTTTTTCGCATTGGCGAGAAAGCGCTCGATCATCGGCCTGGCCTGTTCCTGCGTCAGCGGTTGTGATTCGGAGCCTATCAGGGCGACGATGGTGAGCGTACCCGGGCTGGTGAAGATGAACGTCTGCCCACTCTTCATCTTTTCGAGGTGCGGCAGCAATTCCAGGGGCAGCTGCTCGGCCGCCTTGGTAACCTGGCCTCCCCGCGCGGGAATCTTCTGCTCCTTCAACCAGAGTCCGAAGTCACCCAGGTTGGTGGTTTTCTGCAATTGCGCCTTGACCGTGGCGAGACTGGCCGGGGTGACCTGAACGTTGACCTCTTCCAGGCGATAGATGCGGCGGTCAGAGAACAAGGCAGGGTTCTTGCCATAGTAATCCACGATCTCGGCGTCGCTGGGCTTGGTCTGGCCGGCGATCAATCTTTGCAGCAGCGACTGCGCCAGAATCTGGCGGCGTGCGGCATCCAGCGCCTGAACGACCTGCGGGTCGCGATCGAGCTTGTCCGCGACCGCTTTTTGCACCAGCAACTGCTCGTCGACCATGGACTTCAATACCTGGTTGGCCGCCTGCTTGGCCTGATCCTGGCTGAGGTTGCCCACTTTGGCCAACTCAAAATTCAGCTGATGCACCGTGAGTTCGTCACCGTTCACCTTCGCCGCTACCTGCGACTCCTTGCCTGAGCCTTTGTCGCCACAGCCAGCCAGGCTCAAAGCCACCAGAACCGCCAGCGTGCCCAGTTCGAATCGATGAGATGTCTGCATTTTATTTCCCCATGGGTTGCATGACAAAGGTGTACATCATACCCATGTCATGTGGTTGGAATGTTGCACTTTGTTCCCGGGATATCGCGAGCGAGCGGGACGGAAGGTCGCGAGACGGTTCCGCCCTACTTTCGAATCCGCTCCCAACATGGCGCCGGATTCCGGAACCCGAAAAAAACGGGCCGCCCTAGGGCTGCCCGTTACGGCGCCGGGGGCGCTTATTTGTACAGCGTGGTCGCTTCGGTTTCCATCACCGGGCGTTGCAGTTCGTCGGTGGTCATGATCGTGGTGAAGCGGGAGTCGGCAGGCGCCACGGCCTTGCCGGTCACGCGCCATTCCGCCTTGGCACCGGGTTCCAGCTTGGGCAGCGGGGCAAAAGTGACACGCCCGCCCGTGCTCGCGGCTTCGGTGGCGCCACCGGCGGAAACCAGCTGCATGGAGCTTTCCAGATCGGTAACGATGCGGATGTTGGTATCCATGGCGGTACCCTGGTTAGTGGCGGTGATCACGTAGGTGGTTTCCTTGCCCACTTCGACCGGATCGGTCAGATCGACCACTTCCAGCAGGATGGCGGGAATGCCTACCACGGCGGTCTTGCCCATGGCATTGGCGGCATCGGCACAATAGGCGGTCGCCTGCGTGCTGGTCGCGACCTCACCCACGGATTGCGGCTGCAGGCTGACCTTGACGGTCTGGCTCTGCTTGGGCGCCAGATCGGCCAGATTCCAGACGATGCGGCCGGCATCGACGTGTCCGTTGTCGGAAACGCTGTTGACCTTGGCGCCAGCGGGCACGCTTTCTTCCACGACCAGATTGCGGGCGATGGCATCACCGCTGTTGCTCACCGTGATGTCGTAGTCGACGCTGCGGCCCAGATACTGAGCGGGCGCCATCTGCTTGCTCACTTGCAACGCCGGCTGGGTGACGCGGGTGGTCGTGACGGCATCCGCCTTCAGACCAGGCGCGGCGTTGGCCGCGGGATGGAACTCGTAGACGCCGGGCTTGGAGGCCATGACGCTGAGTTGGATATCCTTGCTGGCGCCGGGGGCGAGTTCGCCGAGCGCGCTCGTGGCGTTGCCGTCTTTCAGGCTGATGCCTTCGGGCAGGATCTGGGTAAACGTGGCGTTTTGCGCGGCGCCGGTTCCCGGGTTCGCCACACTGTAGCTCAGCGGGATGGCATCGCAGCGCATGACTTCGGCCGGGGCGCTGGCTTTCAGTGTCAGTTGCGGCTGCACCACGTTGAATGCCAGGCAGGAGGCCTGGTCATAGTTCGCGGACAAGCAGGTCTGGGCCTTGTTGGCATCGACCACCTGGCCGTTGACGTCGATGATGCGCGACTCGCCCGCCTTCATGTCGCCCACTCTCCAGAGCAGATGGCTGTCGCCAACACGCTCGGCTACCGGGGTGGAGGTGAGCATCTTGAAGTTGCTGCTGCACAAATCCTGCACCGCAACGTTCGACAAGGTGCCCGGGGTCAGGTTGGTAGCCTTGATGTTGTAGTTGAACGGCTGGCCGGCGACGACCTGGTTCGGGGCGATGCGTTCGATCATCATCGCGCTGGTGTCGCGCATTCCGGTGGGCAGGTAGAGCACGGAACGAGATTCGTTGCTGACTACCGGAGCCACGACGACGGGTGCCGCCACCGGTGCCGGCGCGACGGGGGCCGCTACGACGGGTGCTACCACGACAGGTGCTACCACGACCGGTGCTGCGGCGGCGGGCGCTACCGGCGCGGCCTTGCTGGCCTCGACGCATGCGCTGGCCTCGGAGGACCACTGCTTGCCTTGCAGGCAGGAGAAGGTCCGATACGAATTGGCGGCATCGGCCAGGGTCGAGGAGCCCGCCTGGGCGCTGCTCATGGCGGCGAGGGCAAGGGCGATGGAGGCTGCGAGGGGGTTCACGTTCATTTGACTCTCCTGAAAAGTGGATACTGCGTAAGCGAATCTATAGTCTGACTGTTGCAATGATTACATGGGATACGCAAGCGCGGGCCCCCACGCCAGAATTATGCCGGTTCAGGGGGCGAGCGCCTCGCGGAACAGTGCGTCCGAATCGCGCACGATCAGGCTGCCGTGGTCGTGCGCGATCACCCCCGCTTCCACCCAGAGACGCAACTGGCGATTCACGCTCTCGCGAGAGACACCGACCAAGTGCCCGAGTTCCTCCTGGGACAGCTTGAGTCCGATGACGATGCCTTGATCGGTCAGCTTGCCGTACTGCTGCACCAGATTGAGCAGAATTCGCGCCAGCCGCGTCGACAGGTCGAGAAAACTCAGATTGCCGACCAGGGTGTTGGTGGCGCGCAAGCGTCGCGACATCTCGGCGATCAGTTCCAACATCACCTGCGGGCGTTTTTCCAGAAACGGCAGCAGGGCTTGGCGGCGCAACACCAGGAAGCGGCAAGGCTCCATCGTCGTGACGGCGGCGCTGCGCGGCTCGCCATCGAACAAGGACATCTCCCCGAAGACTTCTCCAGCGCTGAGGATGCTGAGTATGGCCTCCTTGCCTTCCTCCGAACTCAGGCTGATCTTGACCCGGCCTTCCAGAACGATATGCAGGCTGTCACCCTTCTGCCCCACCTGGAAGATGGTCTGCCTGGCCGGCACATTCTCCTGTCGGGCCAGCCCGATCAGCTCCCAGGCATCCGCGTCGGATAGCGTGGCAAAGAGCACGCTACCCTGGCGCAAGGCGGTCAGGTCGATCTGCCTGGGTTCGAAGAGGGGCTCGCTTGCCATCGTGTTCGGCTGCATCTCGGGTAAGAACGATAAGTTTACACGGAGCACCCGAACATCGGCTGTGCGCTAGCGCATAGCAGCTCAATCACTGAGGTACGCGAGCAGGCCGTAGACCATAAGCCCGCCCAGTGCCAGCAGCAAGAGTGCCAGGCCCGCGCGCCAGGGGTGGGTTTTGCGCTTCTGGCTGGCTCGCGACCGCCGCAGTTGCGCGCCGACCTCACGAGGCGCGGCCGCAATAAAGGCTTGCAGCGCCCCATCTCCCTGAAGCAGGGCCGAATAGTCGCCTTCCCTCGCCTTCCAGCGGATCGTCCACTGACGCCCATCATAGCCACCGGTAGCCAGGGAGATATCCTGGGCCGCTACCATCACCATGGTACGGGGCGCGATCAGCGTCAGCACGCTGCCTTCGAAGCGTGCGTGTGCCTGCCTGCCAACCGCGGGCAAGCCGGGACCGTAGAGCAATACCTTGAATTCCGGGATCGGGATAGCCATCAGCCGGTCCTAGTTTGGAGGGGTCGCGTAGAATGCCGCGCTTTCAACGAGTCTTCCAGCATGAAACAGCAACTACTCGATCTATTTACAAAACGCTACGCCTGCCACCTGTTCCAGGCCGACCGCCCGATCTGCGCTGCGGATATCGCCTACATCCTGGAAGCGGGCAGATTGTCGCCCTCCTCCTTCGGCCTGGAGCAATGGAAATTCGTGGTGCTGACCGCGCCAGAGCAAAAGCTGGCTCTCCAGTCGGCCTGCTTCGGACAGTCGCAGGTGGGAACGGCCGCCGCGGTGGTGGTGATCCTGGCCAAGCTGGCAGAGATGGACCCGGATTCCGAATACGCCCGTCGCCTGCTGGCGCGCGAATATCCGCCCAGCCAGTTCGAGGGCGCCCTGAAGAACTACCGCGGTTTCCATGCCGCCATCGACGTCAAGGCGTGGAGCATCACCCAGTGCCACATCGCGGCGGCCAACATGATGACCGCGGCCACCGCGGCAGGACTGGATTCCTGCGCCATCGGCGGCTTCGATCCGGACGAAGTGCGGCGCTTGCTCGAAATCGACCCCGCGCGCCACGAACCGGCGCTGATCCTGGCCTTCGGCCATTGTGCCGGAGTCGCGGGTGAAAAACAGAGACTGCCCCTGGAGGACCTGGTGGAATACCGTTGATCTCGGTACATGCCGCTGCCCGCGACGTATTGGCGGAGTCCAGCGTCGCGGCCAAGCTGGCAGGTGCGACTCGTCTCTGGGCGGACTGGCAAGGGGGTGAGCTGCATTGCGGCGACATGGGGACGCCGCTCGATACTCCAGGCCGCCCGGTGCGGCCCGTGTTGCTGCCCCCCCAGGCCATGCCCAGGCGCCAGCTTAATGGCCGGGAAAATCATGCAGCCCTGATCCACGCGCTGGCCCACATCGAATTCAACGCCATCAACCTGGCCCTCGATGCGGTGCAGCGATTTTCCGACCTGCCGCCCGAATTTTATGGCGATTGGCTGCGTGTGGCCGCCGAAGAGGCCGATCACTTCTCGTTCTTGCGCGCGCACCTGCGCGAGGCGGGCCGCGACTACGGCGACTTCCCCGGACACGATGGCCTCTGGGAAATGGCGCTGAAGACCGCGCATGACCCGCTCGCGCGCATGGCTCTGGTGCCGCGCCTAATGGAGGCGCGCGGTCTGGACGTGACCCCGGAGATCCAGCGCAAGCTCAAGGGGTATGGCGATGCTGCGGGCGCCGCCCTACTGGACATCATCCTGCGCGACGAAATCGGCCACGTCGCGGCCGGAGACCGCTGGTTCCGCCATCTCTGCGGACTACGCGGACTGGAGGTGGAAGCGACTTTCCAGGCGTTGCTGGACCAACCCGGGGTACCGCGGCCGCGGCGCCCGTTCAACGAGCCCGCGCGCCTGGCCGCAGGGTTTTCCGCTCGGGAAATCGCCGCGCTGTAGCGCCGCCGCCCTCTGCACCGATCCGGTGGCTGGCGGCTCCGGCGACGCGGGGGGAATTGTGCCTTGCCCCGGAGAGGTGCGGGGGGCATAATCGCGCCCCCCCATTTTGGGGCTTCATTCACCCTTTTATTACCGATTCAGGGGAGTTGCGCCATGACTGAGCTGGCGGCCTCGTCGCTTCTCACCAAGGTCAGCCCGGCGTTGCCGGTGCACTGGTACTTCGATCCGGAAATCTACGAACTGGAGATGGAACTCCTGTTCCGCCAGGGCGCAAACTACGTCGGCCACGAACTCATGGTTCCGGCCGCAGGAGATTTTCACGTACTCGACTGGCTGCATGACGGCGGCAAGATGCTGGTGAACAACCCGAATGGCGTGGAACTCCTGTCCAATGTCTGCCGCCACCGCCAGGCGCAGATGCGCAAGGGGCGAGGCAACGCCGCGAACATCGTCTGTCCCTTCCATCGCTGGACGTATGACACTCAGGGCAAACTCCTCGGAGCGCCCCAATTCCCGGAGAATCCCTGTCTGAACCTGGGCAAGACGACGCTGTCCGGGTGGAACGGCCTCCAGTTTTCCGGTCCTCGCGCGATCCACAGCGACCTCGCCAGCCTGGGCGTGGCCGCCGACATGGATTTCAGCGGCTATCTCTACGACAGCACCCAGATCACCGAATACAAATTCAACTGGAAGACCTTCATCGAGGTCTATCTCGAGGACTACCACGTCGTCCCCTACCATCCTGGCCTGGGCCAGTTCGTCGACTGCGATGCACTCAAATGGGAATACGGCGAGATGTATTCGGTGCAGACCGTGGGGATCAACAACCATCTCGCGCGGCCGGGCAGCGCCGTATATAACCGCTGGCACCAGCAGGTAAAGCGCTACCGGGGCGGCGCGGACCCGGCGCACGGCGCCATCTGGCTCACCTACTACCCGGCGCTGATGGTGGAGTGGTATCCGCACACCCTGGTGGTCAGCAACATCATTCCCACGGGCGTGGACTCCTGCCTCAACGTCGTCGAATTCTATTACCCGGAAGACATCGCCCTGTTCGAGCGCGAGTTCGTGGAGGCGGAGCAGGCGGCCTACCGCGAGACCGCCATCGAGGACGACGACATCTGTTACGGCATGCACAAGGGCCGCAAAGCCCTCTGGCAGCAGGGAATCAGCCAGGTCGGCCCTTACCAGTCACCGACCGAGGACGGTATGGTCCATTTTCACGAATGGCTACGGCGGATGATTACGCCGCACCAGTAATCTGCCTTGCATGTTATTACCTGGTTGTTTGCTCTCTGTGTCAATCTGGACTCAGTCTTGATACGCTTGTGGTCCTTGATACCGAGATTGGACGATGTGTGCGCATGAGACAGCAGGAAGCGAAGGGCCGCGGAACGAGGCTGTACCCCCCAAGCCATGCCTGGGAATGAATCGTTGAGTCCCGCATCGGCTGGCGATTTTCCCGCCGCGCGCCTTGAACAGGCTCTGGCCGCGGGCGAACTGCGGCTCCACTACCAACCCAAGGTCAACATGCGCAGCGGCCAGGTGGTGGGCATGGAAGCGCTGTTGCGCTGGCAGCATCCCGAATACGGACTGCTGTTGCCGGGCCAATTCCTGCCGCGGATCGAACCGCACGACCCGATCGTCGCCATTGGTAACTGGGTCATCGATCAGGTACTGGCGCAAATCCGCGTCTGGCGGATTGCCGGCCTGACGCTCTGCGTGAGTGTCAACCTGGCTATGAAGCAACTGCAACACTCGGACTTTCTCACGAGGCTGCGCGCGAGCCTCGATACCTATCCTGACCTCCCGCAGCAGAGTCTGGAACTGGAAATCCTGGAATCGACGGCCCTGGAGGATACCCAACATGTGCGCGCCGCGATCGAGACCTGCCGTGACTGGGGTATCGGCTTTGCCCTGGACGATTTTGGCACTGGCTATGCTTCGCTTTCCCACCTGCGGGCCATTCCGGTCGATGTATTGAAGATCGACCGCAGCTTCATCGCCGATCTGCTCGAAGATGGCGACGACTTGATCCTGGTGGAGGCGGTCATCGGCCTGGCCAAGGCTTTCCGTCGCGGAGTGATCGCGGAGGGGGTGGAAACCGCGGAACAGGGCTTGATGCTGATGCGCCTGGGGTGCGACATCGCTCAGGGTTTTGGCATCGGCCACCCCATGCCGGCGGCCGAGGTGCCCGGCTGGGTGGCGCAATACCATCCCGATGCGCAGTGGTCGCTTTGGGCGGACATCCCCTGGGAAATGGAAGACTTCCCTTTGCTGGTGGCAAAATACGACCACATCGGCTGGGTCAGGTGTGTGCTCGACCACCTCGATGGCGATGACTTGCAGTTGGCGCAGACTCAGCTCGGCGATCACCATCAATGCCGGTTCGGCCAGTGGTACGACCACCAGGGGCTGGAGCGTTATGGCCATCTTCCGACCTTCCGGGAGCTCGCCCCCATCCACAAGGTGGTGCACAAACTGGGCCCCGAGATCGTCCGCCTGCATGCACGGGGAGAGACGGCGCAAGCCAGGGCCCTGGCGATGGAGTTGCTGGACACGCGCGACAGCATCCTGGAGCACCTGGATGACCTGCAACGTTCCGTGGCGCGGGAACCGACTGGGCCGCGCCTGTTTCGCGAGAAGCCGGCGCGCGCGGATCAGGGCGAAGCGCACAAACCCTTGCATGCCGAATCGCGCTTGTTGGCCCACCGCCGGGGAAAACCGTTGATCCTCGTGGTCGATGACGTGCCGACCAATATCGAGTTGCTGGCGGGCGTGCTGTCCCCGTTCTATCAGATCAAGTTCGCCACCCAGGGCGCAAGGGCGCTGGAATTGGCGGACGGTCCGGAGAAACCGGACCTGATCCTGCTCGACGTGATGATGCCGGGCATGGACGGCTACGAAGTATGCCGGCGGCTGAAGGAGAATCCCGCCACACGTGGCATTCCCGTGATCTTCGTCACCGCCAGGAGCGAGGCTGCGGACCAGACCCGCGGTTTCAACTGCGGCGCGGTCGATTACATCGCCAAGCCGTTCGAATTGCCCGTGGTGAGCGCGCGCGTGCGCACCCACCTGAATCTCAAGCTGCGCACCGATCCGCTCGAAGCGCAAGCCTCCATCGACGCACTCACGGGCATTCCCAACCGGCGCCGCTTCGACGAGACCATCCGCCAGGAATGGCGCCGCGCGGCACGCAACCTGATGCCCATGTCCTTGCTCATGATCGACGTCGACCACTTCAAAGCCTACAACGATCGCTATGGCCACGGCGCCGGCGATGAGTGCCTGCGCCAGGTGGGGATCGCCCTCTCCGCCTCGCAACTGCGCCCGGGCGACCTGGTGGCGCGCTACGGTGGCGAAGAGTTCGCGGTGATCCTGCCGGGCTGCCATAGCGCGGGCGCGCACACCATCGCCGAGCGGGTTCGTCAGATCATCGAATCCCTGGGCATGGAGCACGACGATTCCCCGGTCGCCCCCTGCGTCACCATCAGCCTCGGTTGCGCCACGCTGAAACCCAGCATGGATGGCGATCCCAGCGAACTCTTCCTGAATGCCGATGCGGCCTTGTATCAGGCCAAGCAACAGGGGCGAAACCGGGTGGTGGTGGCGGGGTGAGACCACCCGCCCTGGCGCGCTGCCTGGTCCTGCTGCTGGTGATCCTGCTGCCCGCTTGTTCTCCCCCGGACCGCCAGCGTTTGCGCATCGGCGTGCTCTATGACCTGAGCGGCAGCATGGAGGGCGGAGGCCGGACGCTGCGGGACGCGGTCAGACTCGCCATGGAAGAAATCAATGCCGCGGGCGGCGTACAAGGACGTTTGCTCGAACTGGTGCCGGGCGACACCCATTCCCGGGCGGCCACGGCGGCGATCGAGGCCGAACGTCTGATTACCCGGGAACACGTCGATGTCCTGTTCGCCTGCTGGACCTCGGCCTGCCGCAAGGCCGTCCTGCCGGTGGTGGAAAAACACCAGCACCTCATGGTGTACGCCTTGCAATACGAAGGCCTGGAACAATCGCCCTACCTCCTCTACACCGGCTCCACCGCCAACCAGCAGATCGTTCCCGGCACGCGCTGGGCGCTGGACCGGCTCGGTCGCCGCGTATTTCTGGTCGGCTCGGACTACGTGTTCCCACGCGTCGCCAACCGGCTGATCGCCGACCTGACCGCGGCCGGTGGCGGCGTGATCCTGGGCGAGCGCTACCGCCCGCTGGGCGACGGCGGCTTCGACGGCATCGCCCGGGAAATCCGCGAGGCACACCCCGATGTCGTCTTCAATACCATCAACGGCCCCAGCAACCAGGCCTTCTTCCGTGCCTTGAATGCCGCAGGCATGGGCGACCAGGCCGTGGTTTCCTTCAGCGTCGGCGAACCCGAGCTCAAGACCCTGCCCGAGTTGCGTCGCCGCCGCCACTATGCCGTCTGGAGCTATTTCCAGAGTCTGCCGGGAGCCGCCAATCGGCGCTTCGTTCAGGCATGGCAGCGGCGCTACGGCGGCGACAAGGTGACCTGTGACCCGGGCGAGGCCGCTTATGTCGGGGTGAAGCTCTGGGCCCAGGCCGTGGCCGCGGCCGGGACGGCCGATATGGATGTCGTCCGGCTGATGCTGCAAAAACAGACGCTAAACGCGCCCTCGGGCGTGCTGGCGGTGGATAGCGCCACCGGGCACTTGTGGAAATCCGCGCGCATCGGTGAAGCACGGCCTCGGGGCGGCTTCGACATCGTCTTCGATCTGGGTGAACCCTTGCGCCCGACGCCTTTTCCCGTCACCCGCAGCAAGGCAGAATGGCTGAGCATCGTCGATCTGGCTGGGAAATGAGTGACCGGACGGTAAATCTTTCCCTGCGCAGCTGGCTCTCCCTGGCTTTTCTCGCCATCGCCGCCCTGCCGCTGGCGGGGACCAGCCAGTACCTGCTTTCCGCCTATGAAAACTCGTTGCGCCAGACCGTGGCCGAGAACCTGGGACACGTCGCCGACAAGAAAGCGGCGCAGATCGACGCCTATTTGAACGAACGCTATGACGACGTCCTGGAAATGAGCGCCGCACCGAACCTGGCGATTGCGCTACGGCGGCTTACCGATGCCTGGACGCGCCTGGGCCACGACAGCCCGGCCTATCGCCGTCTGTGCGAGGGAATCGACCCCGTTCTGGCCTTTCGCAACCCGCACTACTACGATTACCTTCTGGTGGACCTGCATGGCAATGTGGTCTATTCGGTCAAACACGAAGCCGATCTCGGCAGCAATCTGTTGACCGGACCATTGCGCAACACGCATCTGGCCGAAGGTTTCCGCCTGGCGAGCGGCTATCTGCAAACCAACCTCACGCCCTTTCTCGAATACGCTCCCTCCGGCAACCTGCCCGCGAGTTTCCTGGTCACCCCGATCTTTCAGCGCGGGCGATCCATCGGCGTCCTGGTATTGCAGATCAACCTCGAACAACTGCAATCGGTGACTTCTGCCCGGGACGGCCTGGGGCTCAGCGGGGAAACCGTGCTCGCCACGCGCTCGGGGAACGAAGCGCTCTACACCGGCCCCTTGCGCCACATCGAGCATGCCGCCTTCCGCTATCGCATTCCCTTGAAGGACGCTGCCCAACCGATGCAGCAGGCGTTGAGCGGTGTCGCCGGTAGCGGCATCACCCACGATTACGCGCACCGCGAAATCCTGGCTGCCTGGCGCTACCTGCCGGCCTTGCGCTGGGGCATGGTGGTCAAGATCGACACCGAGGAAGCCCTGGCCCCACTCTCGCGCCTGCGCCGTATCGCTTATTCGGGGTTGACCCTGGTGTTGGTGCTGACCTGGCTCATGGCCTGGCGTTTCGGCATGCGCCTGATTCGCCCGATGCGGCTCTTGCTGCGGGCGACCCGCGACCTCGCCGCGGGTGCCGTCGGCACCCAGGTAGAGATCGCGGGGCCGCGCGAATTCCGCCAACTGGCGGGAGCCTTCAACCACATGAGCACACGCCTGGCTCGGCTCACCGGCGGCCTGGAGGACGAAGTGGCCGAGCGCACGAGTGCGCTGGCCGCGGCCACCCGCGAGGCCAAAGCCGCCAATCAGGCGAAAAGCGATTTCCTTGCCAACATGAGCCATGAAATCCGCACCCCGATGAATGCGGTGATCGGCCTGTCGCAATTGCTGCTCGATACCCCGCTGGACCGCAGGCAACACGACTACGTCGCCAAACTGCTGACTTCGTCGCGTGCACTGTTGAGCATCCTCAACGACATCCTCGACTATTCCAAGATCGAGGCCGGCCGTCTGGAGTTGGAAGACGTCGAATTCCGGATCGAGGAACTGCTCGAGAATCTCTGCGCCCTGTTCACCGTGCGCGCCGAGGAAAAAGGCATCGTGCTGCGCTTTGATGTGGCCCCCGAGGTACCCAGCCATCTGCGCGGCGATCCCCTGCGGCTCTCCCAGGTGCTCAGCAACCTGGTCGGCAATGCCGTCAAGTTCACCCGGCAAGGCGAGGTCTGCCTCGGCGTCACCGCTACCCGGCTGGAGGGCCGCGCGCTCCGCCTGGACTTCTCGGTGCGGGATAGCGGCATCGGCATATCCGCGGAGCAACAGACCCAGCTCTTCACCCCCTTCTCGCAGGCAGATGCCTCGATCACGCGCCAGTTCGGCGGCAGTGGACTGGGACTGAGCATCTGCCGGCGCCTGGTGCAATTGATGGGCGGGGAAATCGGCCTGGAGAGCACGCCGGAACTGGGAAGTCGTTTTTATTTCAGCGTGCCGCTCACTGTGGCTGCGGGCGCGCCCGAACCCGCGACCGAGAGCCCCACCCTGGGCGACGAACTTGCCGAACTGACACGGGATATCCGTGGCGCCCGCGTCCTGCTGGTGGAAGACAATCCCACCAACCGCGTGGTGGCCAAGGCATTTCTGGAGAAAATGGGTCTGTGGGTGGAGCTTGCCCAACACGGCGCGGAGGCGGTGGAAATGGTGGCCGGCACGCCTTACGACGCCGTCCTCATGGACTTGCAGATGCCGGTGATGGACGGCTTCGAGGCGACCCGGGAAATTCGCGCCCGCACGGCCACCCTGCCGATCATCGCCATGACCGCGGCCGCCATGAGCCAGGATCGCCGGGCTACCGAGGCCGCGGGCATGAACGCCCACGTTGCCAAGCCGGTCGACCCGCGCGAACTGGCCCGTGTCCTGGTGCAATGCATTCCGGTGCGAGCCGGTGCGGCGAACGCGCCGCGGGCGCCGGGTAAGGTTGCCCCCTTCAGTCTCCCGGGCCTCGACCTGGCGGGAGCCGTGCGTAACATGGACGACGACTGGGCGCTGTTGCGCGTCATATTGCAGAGCTTTTACGCGGACTTCGCCGATGCCAGCCATCGGATCGAGGTTCTTCTGGCCGCGGGGAAGGTCGATGACGCCAGGCGCATCGTCCACAGCATCAAGGGCCTCGCGCGCAACATCGGCGCGGGCGCGCTGGGAGCCGCGGCGGCTCGGTTCGACGCGAACTTGCTGGCGGGCAAGGCCACGCCGAATGCCGAATTTTCCGACGTGCTGGGCGCCGTGCTGCGCGCCCTGGCGCGGTTGGACGCCAGGCCCGTGGCCGGCCGGGAACGGACCGATGCCCGCCCGCTGCTGCGCGAGCTCGCCGCCATGCTCGAGGCGTCCAAAATCGTGCCGCATGAATTTCGCGACCTCCTGGAAGCCGCCCTGGCAGGCCACGTGGAACGAAAATCCGTCGAGCGACTGCTGCACCAGCTTGGCCGGCTCGACTACGAGGCCGCGCAGATCACGCTGCTCCACCTCGCCCGGGCAATCGAGGCACCTTGATCCCCCGCCCAGACGCCATCCTGCCCGCGCCCTTTGCCGCGATCGGCGTCTACCTTGGCGCTGGCGCGCTACTGCGGCTGGAACTCCTGCCGCGCGCCACGCCCTCATGGGTACCGGACACCCCGCTCGTCCGGGAAATCGCCGCGCAACTCGAAGCTTACTTCGCCGACCCGGCCCAGCGTTTCGATTTGCCCCTGGCCCCCTGCGGCACGGTCTTTCGCCGCCGTGTCTGGCAGGCTCTACCCGAAATTCCCGTAGGCCAGACGCTCTCCTACGCCGAACTCGCCCGCCGCGTCGGCTCCGGCGCCCGAGCGGTAGGCCAGGCGCTGGGGGACAATCCCTGGCCCATCATCCTCCCCTGCCATCGCGTCGTCGCCGCGCACGGCCTGGGCGGCTTCAACCACAGTGTCGGGGGAGATGAGCTCGAGAGCAAGCGCTGGCTGCTGGCACACGAAGGGGCACACGCCTTGATTCCTCAGTTGAACGCTCATCTTCCCCCGTGAGGCCCGATGAACATTGAGGCTCGCACCTTCGATCACACTCACCCTTTGGGCGAACTCGCCACGCACCCGATTGCACGCCTGGCTGCGTTGTACCCGCAAGGGGTAGACCGGATCCGAAGGGTGCAACCTATTCGCCACCATATTGCCCCCACACAGTATGCGCAATTGTCACCCTTCGTCACCAGACTGCACCAGATCAGCGAATAGTACAAAGAAGTTTGTCTTTACTGCCATTCGGAAAGATGAGAGGCGAAGGAAGCCTCCACGGGCTCGACGTACCGGCGCGGACCGGAAGTGGTGATCTTGATGAACATGTCGCCGCTGTAGAGTTGTTATCAATGGAACACATTGTAAGTACAGCATAGACGTGTCACTACAGGATAAAATCAGGCGCGAAAATTCACGAAGGGTGTCGAACTTGGCAAGTACGGATCTGTGCGGGGGACACACAGTAATGGGTGTCTCTGCCACGCTGGGCCTCTCTCACACTGCCAGCGAGTTATGGCGTGAACATCCACTATTTCGTGTACAATGGTCGGCCATGGGCGGGCCTGTTACGTTCGTTCTCTTCGCATATTATCAAGCCGGGTGAAAATCTGTAGGTTGCTTATCCGATTCACATCCAACTCAATGGGACGACCTGTTTATGAAGACCACGTCTTATACGATAAATCGCCACGATGTCGTCGATGAGGTGATCGATGGTGAAGCCATTTTGATCAACCTCAAATCAGGTAGCTACTACAGCTTGGAGGGTACGGCCTGTGCCATTTGGGAACGGCTATTATTAGGCCCCCTCTGCGAAGGAGCTTTGCCGATGTTCATGGGCCAACATTTCGAGGGTGCCGACCCAGCCATGACGGTGGAGGTTAAGAAATTTCTGGAAGAAATGGTAACGAATGGTTTGCTCCATGCCTCTGATAGCAATGCGGAAATTGTAAACGACACGACAACGAAAAACCGCGTCGCCTATGCCTCGCCCGTGCTATCCAAGTACACGGACATGGAAGCCTTGCTGCTTATCGACCCGATCCACGACGTAACGCCAACAGGTTGGCCCGCGTACCGAGGAGAGAACTCTTGAGCCTTCCCACCTCGTCCGATCCGGCTGCTTCTTTTCATGATGCATTGTTCCTGGCAAAGGATCGCGCTTGGTCATTGGGCGTGGCTTCAGACCGCAGCTTCGATTTGGCGGGGTATCATGTCAGTTGTCATTTCGCCGACTCCGCCATGCCCGGATTGATTTTGCCGGCACTGGCGCATCACCCTGCCGCGAACTCGGAAAGAAGTGGATTGGATGTCTACGTCTGGGATGGCAAGGCAAGTGGGGTGACCGTACCTGACGCGCCCTGGGCCACCTCGAAAGATAATGCGTGGCAATGCGATACACCGCGCTATTTCGGTCTGTACTTACCGACACTGAATAGCCTGCTGTGGTTGGATCGCGAATTAAATCGGGCTATCTACTGGACCCCCGATGCGTCGCAGATGCCGATCGCGGAAAGGGGATCGCCACTTTTATTGCTTTGGGGAGCCTGGCTGTCCGGCCTAGGCGTACATCTCGTGCATGCTGCTGCGGTGAGCGGTATACGCGGCGCAGCGCTCTTGCTGGGGCCAAGCGGATCGGGAAAATCAACCACGGCGCTATCCTGCCTGGACTCGCCATTGCAATACCTGGGCGACGATTATTGCCTTATCCGAGCCGATCCAGAGCCGACTGTTTTCAGTTTGTACTGCTCGGGCAAGATTCACCGTGGCGACAGGGATTTTCATCCCCACCTTGAACCCGCTTACGCAGGAGAAAACGAGGAGAAAATATTGTATCAGGCAGTCCCCACGCTACAACTGAAACTTGCCCAGCGAGCGAAAATTGTCGCGTTATTCGCCGTGACTGTAGGCGAAGTGGAAAGCCCTAGAATAGAAAGAATTTCCGCCATGCAGGCACTGACGGCGGTCGCGCCCAACACCGTTTTGCAATTGCGCGTTGGCATCGACTCAAGGCACACCCTAAAATCGATTTCAGCCATTGCCCAACAGACCCCGTGTTATTCACTTTATTTGGGTCTTGATCGCAAGGAAAACGTGAATTTATTGACTGAATTCCTGGCCAGATAATTTCATCTACTGGCCATGCGCATACTTCACTGGACGGAATCCTTTCATCCCCGTATCGGTGGCATGGAGGTGTTTGTCCGGCACTTGGTCGAGCATCAAATCAGCCAAGGCCATCGATGCCAGATCATAACAGGAGCGTTGCCTGACCAGAGCGAGTTCGACGACAGTCTGGGCTACACCATAACGAGACTTCATTTCCAGCGTAGTTTGATCGCACGCTCCCTGGTCGGGATAATGAAAATACAACAGAAAGTGGACACCTTGGTGGCAGATTTCTCGCCAGATTTGCTACACCTACACACCAGCCAGGCGTCCGCGTTTTTCTATACTCGGGCCCGTAACCTGCCAAAGGCTTTATATACTGCGCATGATGGACTACTGGAAACCATCCACACGTCTTCCTCGTTACTGGAAAAGATCCTGTCGTCTGTCGTTAGCGTTGTTGCCCCCTCGGATTTCGTCGCGACGAAACTGCGCCAACTATTTCCCACTGCGGAACAGAAAATCGAGCGGGTATACGGTAGCTTGCCATGCGCTATATTCGCCGACCGCCAGACTGACTTCCCCTCCACGCCATACCACCTTCTCGCCATGGGAAGGTTGATTCCGGAAAAGGGCTTCGATGTGTTCCTCCGGGCCGTGGCGAGAGTGCATAAGTCATTCCCAAACATGAAGGTAACCATCTCCGGGGACGGCCCGGAGGCGGATTCTCTACGTGGATTGGCCGCCACACTGGCACTGGACAACACGGTTCACTTTACTGGCTGGACCCAGCCCGAGGCAATTTCTGATTTGATCGCGGCGGCGGCCATCGTGGTCGTTCCCTCGCTTTGGCAGGAACCCTTCGGCCTCGTCGCTCTGCAGGCTATGCAGCAAGGTCGGCCGGTCATCGCTTCCCGTGTCGGTGGACTGCAGGATATCGTTGAAGAGCGGACTGGCTACCTCGTGCCTCCAGGCGATGACGATGCCTTGGCTGATGCGATCATTGCCCTGCTGAACTCCCCGGAACAGCTTTCCACCTGGGGACGCAACGCGGCATTGCTTGCCGCCACGAAGTTCGCCTGGTCCGATTGCGTTGATGCCTATCAACGGCTTTATGAGGACATGACCCGTTAACATCCTGCAGATGAGCCCTCTTTTCCCTCCCAATATCGGAGGCATAGAGCTGTTTACCAGTTCGATCAGCCTGTCGCTGAAGGAGCGTGGACACAGGGTCCAGGTGCTCAGCTTCCGCAACGATCAAACGCTGCCGGACACGAAGGACTGGAATGGCATTGCCGTATGCCGAGTCTCTTTTTTGCAAGGCATCGCGCTGCGTAATCCGGCGATGCTCCTGAGAGCTCAGAAGGATATCCGCGCGACCGTTGAAGCTTTCTCGCCCGATGTCGTTCATCTCCATGTCGGCGGCCCGATTCTGCACGCCTATCTGGGTTGTCCCGCGTTTCGAGGTATCCCGCTCCTGGTGACCGTGCATGACCTTCCCGACAGTGCCGACCAGTTCCCGACAGTCAAAAGTCTCCTGCAGCAGGCAGACTGGATCACGACAAACTCGCGGATACGCCTTGATGACACAGTGCGTTTTCAGCCTTCGGCCCGCGATCGTGCCGAATGCCTTTATGTCGGCAAGCCGGTGGTGACATGCTCGACAGCGGTGGAACGTAGCCAAAATCCTTTGCTGTTCATGGCGGGGCGGCAGGTGATGGATAAAGGTTTTGACCTTGCCATCGATGCCTTCGCCGAGGTCCATAAGCGACACCCACAGGCAAAACTTGTGCTGGCGGGAACCGGCCCGATGCACGAAACTCTCCACCGGATGACAGAAGCGCTGGGCTTGCGGGAATCGGTGCAACTGCTCGGGGTCGTCAGCGCCGAGCAGTTGGCCGAATGGCTTGCCCGGTCCTGGTTTGCCTTGGTACCGTCCCGGCACAGTGAATCCTTCGGCTTGGTGGCGCTGGAAGCGATGCAAGCTGGACGCGCGGTTTTGGCCAGTCGCATCGGGGGGCTGCCCGAAGTGGTCGATGACGGTGTCACTGGCCTCCTGGTGGAACCGGGTTCAGCATCCGCGCTGGCGCAGGGAATGGAGCGACTCCTGAAGGATACGGAGCAAACGTTCGCCATGGGGCAAGCGGGCCGTAACCGGGCGAATAGTCTGTTCGACTGGGAAAAGTGTGTGAACGGTTATGAAGAGATATTGATGCGGGTTGCGAAATCATGACATTGCCCAATTTCATCATCATCGGCGCCGCTCGAAGCGGAACAAGCGCCATGACAACTTTCCTACGTGCCCACCCTGATGTGCGCATGCCCTACAAGGAACCGAACTACTTTAGCGGCTGGGAGAATCGCTTAAAGTTCGCTGGCCCCTGCTATCCCCCGTCACACCCCCCACCCCCTGCTGACTTTTCCACACTAGACACCTACAAGGCGCTGTTTGCCGGAACCGGTGAAGCCCAAGCACGAGGAGAGGCATCGGTATCCTATTTGATCGATGCGGCGACGCCGGAGCGGATCGCCAAGACCCTGCCAGAGGTCAGGCTGATCACCCTGTTGAGACAGCCGGCGGAGCGATCCTACGCACACTTTCTCCATTCCAGAATGGAAGGCATCGAACCGTGTTCAGACTTCCTGGCCACCTTAAGGCAAGATTATGAGCGGCGAAAGAACAACTGGCATCCTAAGCTAAGTTACGTCAGCGGATCCCATTACGCCGAGCCGATGGCCAGATATTTCAAGTATTTTGCCCGTGACCGGATACGCATCCATCTGTACGAGGACTGGAACGAAACGCCCTTGGTGGTCTGGCAGGATATAATGACATATCTGGATATCGATACCGGCTTCGTCCCGGATTTTTCCCGGCGCGTCAACGTGTCCAGACTTGAAAATACGTCGGGAAAGCGCGGCCAACTCATCAGGAAAGTCACCCGTAAACTGGTCCCGGCGTCGTTGCGTGGGACCATAAGGAAGCTCGTCGAACCGGGTGCCCCACCTCCAGCCAAGCTCGACCCCGGCGTACGCGACGAACTGACCGAGCGATACTTTCGCGAGGATATACTTCGACTTCAGGAGATGCTGGGTCGCGATCTTAGATGTTGGCTGTCATGACGATCAATCGCCGTGGGATATTGATTACCGGCGCCAACGGGCGGGTGGGGCGCGTACTGACGAGGGCATGGAGGGAGACCTACGAACTCACGCTGATCGATATTCAATCATCCAGACGGCTGTATGGGACGCACGTGATAACCGCGGATGTCCACGATACGGCAGCGATGCGTGCCTTATGCGTGAATAACGATACCGTGGTGCACTTGGCAATTTCCGCCAATCTTGGCCATACTGACGAATCGATTTACTGGGCCGATATTTGTGGTGCGCTTGACGTCCTTAACGCCGCGTTGGCTGCCAACTGCAGGCGGGTGGTATTCGCGAGCAGTCTAGCCATCGAAATTCACCCGAAACAACTCTACAGCCTGACCAAACTGGAAACGGAAAAATATGCGCGCCAGTTAGCCGAAAGCACGGGCTTATCGATTCATTGCCTCCGTTTGGGCCGTGTCCTGCCGCCAAACGATCGGGCAATCTGGCCGACCACGAAGGGCTGCGATCGCGTGCTGACTCATGGCGATCTGGTGCGGCTGTTCACATGCAGTATTGAGGCACCGACCAACGTTCATTTCGGCGTCTTCAACGGCACTTCTAGACATGCCCCATCGTTCTACGATATTTCTTCAAGCCGTATAGAGTTAGGCTATGAGCCTAACGACGATGTGAGCGAACTCGCGCGGCGAAACTATTCTACTCCTATCGGGCTGTTGCGAAGGGCGAAATCGAGGTTGCGGCGAGCATGGACTTGATCAGTGTCATCATTCCGGCGCGAAACGCCGAAGCCTATCTGCACGACGCTATCGAGAGCGTGCTTGGTCAGAATTGGCCGAATCTGGAAGTGCTGGTGGTGGATAATGGTTCCTCGGATGGGACCTTGGCAGTGGCGCGCTCGTTCGGGCCGCCCGTGGTCTGCCTCACGTCCGAGCGCCCGGGTCAACCGCCGACGACGAACCATGGGGTACGCCATGCCCAGGGCGATTGGCTTGCCTTCGTCGATGCTGACGACCTCTGGGCACCGGGCAAACTACAGCGCCAGTTCCGTGCCTTCGAAGAGGAACCCGGACTGGACGCGGTGTTCTGCCATGTCGTGAATTTCACCGGACGACCCCCTAATTCAGAGACTGAGATCGGGCCAGGTCTTCCTGCACCGGTCCCCGGCACCGTGTTGATCAGGAGGGAGGCATTCCTTCGGGTCGGCTATTTCGACGAGAACTATGTGCTGGGTTCAATCATGGATTGGTACATGCGGGCCCAGGACGCCGGCTTGCGTATACGCATGTTGCCGGCGGTTCTCCTCTATCGCCGGATACACGAAGACAATCTTGGAAAACGCCAAAAAAACCAGCAAGGGGACTATGTGGCGATCGTCAAAGCGGCCCTCGATCGCCGACGTACGCTTGCACGAACGTCAACGCAACTGGGCAACGACAATATCGATCTGCCTGAAGATTTTGGTCAGGGTCTTTGAGCCAGCCCATATTAAGACTTGCCAGATATTGTTTTTTTCACGAATCGTACGCAGGTAAGCCAGAAAATCAAACGGCGTGTGTTTGCCGGCGCGAAACTGGTTGTTCAAAAGAAAGCCAAACCACAGTATGCGGACGGGTCGCCAAACCCCGCCGTGAGTTTGCGTGGTATAAAGCTTTTTCTGTATTGGCGTCGTTTTCGTCATTTCGAGCTTGGCGATTACTTCGTCAGGGATATCGGCCTTAAACTCACGGCACAAATAGGAAAGCGCAGAATGCAATTGCAGGCTTGCATTGCATGGTCCAGAAAGCCACACCAACCGGTCCCAGTCGATGTTTTCCTTGGCGACATTGAGCAGAGTCAAGACATCGGCCACCCAACGGATCGGTGGCACCGAGTTCCACATCAAGCCATGGGCGCAAACATGCAGCAACTGGTCGGTGGGGCAGAGCGCGCGTGTTTCTACGTCACTGAACTTTATCGGTACCGAAGCATCCCAGAATCCGGCATTAATCCGTTCATCCTGACAGAAGTGAAGTACACACCAATGCAGATCGATTTCGACCCCCTCCGCGTTAATCATGGAATGAGACTGCCTGACATTCAGGATATCCGCGGAAATCCGAGTGTCACCCACTGCCGACCACCCTAGTCGAACCAGCACTTCGACGGCCCTGAGCGCATTCGACTTCGGCACAAAAATGTCGATATCATTCATCGGCCGGACACCAACTTCGCCATAGTATTGGAGTGCGAGGGCTTGTCCCTTCAGGAGTAGCGTATCGATCCCGACATCATGCAAAGCATGCAGCACGTAGGCACAAGCGCGGAGCCTGACCTGGTTTTCATACCAGGTGCGTTTATACAGTCCCTTCAGCAACTTGGCGTGCGGTAGATCTGTATTTCCGCGCAAGATATTGACGTAGACCAAGGGTAACAGTCGGTAGCTTCCAATATCGATATGTTCCCGCTCGATATCGTGAACCGCATTCCATTCCCGCCACGCTTCAATGCCATGGTCTTGTTCCGACAAGGCCGCGTGCAAGAGCAATGTCTGCTCAGGGGTCGGCCAGCAACCTTCGGCCAAGCGTGGTGCTTTCAGCGCGGTAAAGGAGATGTTGCTCACTTTTTATCTTCCTGATCGTGTTCCATGGGGTGTGCGTTAGCCATACGGTAATAGTAGCCGCCCAGTCCCAGAAGTTGGTCATGGCTGCCTTCCTCGACGACGCGTCCGGCATCGAGAACATAGATGTGGTCGGCATGGGCAATAGCGGTAAGTCTGTGCGCGATCGCCAGCAGTGTACGTCCTTGCCGATCGCGAACCAACGCTGATTTGATCGCGCGTTCGGTTATCTGGTCCAGCTCACTCGTGGCCTCGTCCAGAATCAGCAGCTCGTGATCGCTCAGAAGTGCTCTGGCAAGACTGATTCTTTGGCGTTGGCCTCCAGAAAGTCGCGCGCCGCGCTCCTGAAGTATCGTGTCGTATCCATCGGGCATAGTCATGATGAAGTCATGAGCCTGAGCCTGCTTGCATGCCCTGACAATCTCTTCATCGCTGGCATTGAGGCGGGCAAAGCGCATATTTTCCCATATGCTGGCGTGAAAAATAAGGACCTCCTGGCTGACAACGGCTACTTGTCCGCGCCAGCTATCGATGTCTATTTCCCGAAGATCGATGCCATCGACGAGAATGGCCCCATTCGTGGGGTCGTACAATCTCATGAGGAGATTCACCAAGCTGGACTTTCCGGATCCCGAGGCGCCGACGACGGCCGTTGTCCTACCTTTAGGAATTGACATGGAAAGGTTGCACAGGGCTGCTGGATTTCCTTCGGCGTAATGGAATGACACGTTGTTTACTTTTATTCCACTTTTTAGCCCTGTGAATGGCAGGGTCCCATTCTGCAAGGCCAGCCGATCCGTGTCGTCGTAAAACTCAAGGATTGCTTTTGCTATCGGGCTGGCCCGCGAATATTGGGCCAGAAAGGTGGTGATCTGCGCAGCGGGGTCCAGCAAACGAAATGCAATCACCAAAAATAGCGCAATTTGGCCGAGACGTTCTTCGTCCGAGCCGGATAAGATGGAAACCCCCACCAGCACGATAACGGCAAAAGCCATGACGCTGAAAAATTCGAACAAGGGCCGGCTCAATGCCGTCAGCGCCCCGACGCGGAAGTCCTCGGTAAAGAAAACATCCTGGGCTTCAGCGAAGCGGGCGCTGCTCCATCTTTGCCTTCCGAAAACGCGTACCGCCTTGGTCAAGGCAAGATGCTCTTGGCCAATACCACCAAGCTCCCGCAGTGATGCCTGCATACGCTGATTCGCGCGCTGCAGGCGCAGCCTGACCAAAGGGTGCAGAGCCATCATGATGCCCGCGAGTGGCGCCATGGCCAGCAAGGTAAAACGCCAGGACAGCAGGACGGCGAATATAACATACGCAAGCGCGGTCAACATGCTGGCAACAGCCAATGAACCAGCTTCGATGAGCAACCCGACATCCCTGCTGTAGTGAATGAGGAATGTATTCCAATTACCGGTTCGTTCTGATTGCAAGTACCAGAGTGGTATGCGGTGCAAGTCAGCAAGGGTTTTCGCTTGGATGCGCTGCGATATGGTGATGCGCAGTCGCAAAGCGATGACTTTTTGCCCGAACGATATTCCGCTTTTGACTAATGTCACGGCGAATAAAATCAATGCGGCCCACAGGACGCGTCGCGTTACGGGAATGCCATGCGTTGCCTGGACCAGGCTGGAGAGCCATGCTAACTGGACGGGTAGAGTGCCAAATTTGTTTACTCCTAGGACTATCAGTATCCCCCCCAAGCCTAAACCCTCAAAGCCGATCAATATTACCGAGGTCACCAACAAGCCAGTGATATGCGCCCAGTAGGTGGCAAGGAACTTTGGCATTTTATTACGAAGCATCATTGCGGCAGGATAGAGGTGGAGAAATTCTGGTGAGGTAACGGTCGCCTTGCTACAGATTGGCGTTTGGCTGTCCCTGGCTGGGAGTTGGTATCGGCCAGGGTACCAGGTAACTGACCTTCTCCCGAACTGACACCGCTGCTTCGATCAACCCTTGCGACCGAGCACAAGACATTCTCCTAGTGCATTCACATGATTGAAACACTCACGAATGCCGGCAAACTGGTGTACCGTCACCGTTCAAGTTCAATTTTCTGCGTGCAGTATAGGGCCATGGGTAGCCGACACCGCCCGGCACAGTCAGCGTTTTCCTTTTTACCGAGTTCACCACTGAGGGAGGTTTCGTCATAGGCGCGCTCATCGACGATCGTGACGATGCCAGACAACTCGCCAGGCGCGCACTCGGGCGTGTTCAACTGAGGATTCAAGGATTATGAGCAGCGAAACCGAGAGCGCCGAACTCGACCGTTTCTGCGACGCGCTCTGGCTGGAGGATGGCCTGGCACCGCTCTCCCTGGAGAGCTACCGCCGCGACCTCGCGCAATTATTCACCTGGCTGGGAAGCCAGGGCCAGGCTCCGGACCTGGCGACCCCCCAGCAGGTCCAGACCTTCCTCGCCCACCGCAGCCTGGACGAAAAAATCGCCGCCCGCAGCCTCGCCCGCCAACTCAGCGCCATCAAGCGCTATTACCGCTGGCTGCTGCGCGAAGGTCGCCGCAGCGACGACCCGACGCTGCGTGTCGATCCGCCGCGCCTGCCCAGGCCTTTGCCGAAGAGCCTGGGCGAAGCGGACGTGGAAGCCCTGCTTCTCGCCCCCGACGTCACGACCGCGAAAGGCCTGCGCGATCGCGCCATGCTGGAAACCCTCTATGCTGCGGGCTTGCGCGTCTCCGAACTGGTCAATCTACCCAGCGCCGCCGTCAGCGTCACGGATGGCGTCGCCCGCATTTTCGGCAAGGGTAGCAAGGAGCGTCTGGTCCCCCTGGGCGAGGAGGCCCAAGACTGGATCGGCCGCTATGTCCGGGAGGCGCGACCTGTGATCCTCAAGGGCCGGCAAAGCGCCGTCCTGTTCATCACCGAGCGCGGCGGCGCCATGACCCGGCAAACATTCTGGTACCTCATCAAGCGCCATGCCCAGGCTGCCGGCATCGGCAAGGCACTCTCCCCGCACACTCTGCGCCACGCCTTCGCCACCCACCTCCTCAACCACGGTGCCGACCTGCGCAGCGTGCAATCTCTCCTGGGACACGCCGACATCAGCACCACCCAGATCTACACCCATGTGGCACAGGAACGCCTGAAGACCCTGCACCAGAAACACCACCCCAGGGGCTGACGCCCCCTGCCCCTGACCGCCGCCGATGGGCGCGGACGCCCGGCCACGATGGGTAATGGTTCAAGTATCCCCGGAATCTGCCGATAATTCGGCGTCAAGGGGGAGGGTATGCCTCAGCTGCGTGTAGCCTTGCTGTTTTTTATCGCTGGATTTCTTGCCTGGGGGGCATGGCTGCTGCTCGCGCCGGGCGCGGACGACGCCATGGCGCTGCCTGACTATGTACCTCCCACCACGGAGCAGCCGGCTTCGCCCATCCCGCGACATCTGAGCCTGGATGCGCGCAAGGTGGCGTTGGGGCGGCGTCTGTTCAACGAGAAGCGACTGTCCCATGACGACACGCTCTCCTGTGCTTCCTGCCATTCACTGCTGCTGGCCGGTGCCGACGGGCGCCCCGTGGCGGTCGGTGTCAGCGGGCACCTCGGCACGGCGAATACACCCACCGTACTGAACAGCGGATTCAATTTCCGCCAGTTCTGGGATGGCCGCGCCGCGAACCTGGAAGAACAGGTGCGTGGGCCGCTGGAGAATGCTGTGGAAATGGGCTCCAGCTGGAATGAAGTCATCTCCAAGCTGTCGCGCGATGCGGATTACTCGCGCGACTTCGCCGCGATCTGGCCGCGGACCGGGTCGGGTGCGATCAACGCGACGAACATCCAGGGCGCCCTGGCCGAATACGAGCGCAGCCTCACTACCCCGGACGCCCCCTTCGATCGTTTTTTGCGCGGCGACCCTCAGGCCATGAGCGCACAGGCGCGTCGCGGCTGGACGCTGTTTCGCGACCTCGGTTGCATCGCCTGCCACCAGGGTGTGAACCTGGGTGGCAACATGTACGCCAACCTGGGTGTCATGAGCGACTTCTTCGCCGGTCGAGGCAAGGCGCAGCAACAGATCGACCAGGGCCTCTACAACGTCACCGGGCGGGAAGAAGATCGACACATGTTCAAAGTGCCGGGTCTGCGCAATGTCGAGCGCACCGCGCCGTATTTCCATGACGGTTCCATCGCGACCCTGGCACAGGCCGTGGATACCATGGCGCGCCATCAGCTCGGCGTGCGCCTGGATGCCGAGCAGCGGCAGGCCTTGCTGGCCTTTCTCGGCAGCCTCAACGGCGTCCTGCCACAGGAAATACCTTGAAGCAGGTCAAATGGCTGTTGGTGCTGCTCGCCGTGCTGCTTGCCGCCACGTTGCCCGCACTGCAAGACGGGGTGGGGCGGCTGGAAAGCCTGCGCACCCGCATGGAGGGGCTGGAAGTCGCGCAGGGGCGTTATCGCGAACTGGTCATCGGCCTGCGCCACGGCGTTACCAGCAATTACGACGAGGCCAATGCCTGGATGGCACGCATCCTGGAGCAGCGCGCCGCCTTGGCCGCCGAGGTGGCGATGGACATCGCCCTGCACCGACTCTGGCTGCCCTACCACCAGGCGGTTCAGGATCAGGAAGCGTTGTGGAACGACTTCAAGCGCCGCAATGCCCTGGTACGCAATTCCCTGCATTATTTCCAGAGTGATGCCTTGCACTTCGCGCGAGCCCTGGCCGATGTCGGCGCTGGCAGCGAGATGCAGCACGAGTTGCTCGGCCTCAACAACACCCTGTTCCTGCTGGCCTTGGGCGAGGAGAGCGGTACGAGCGTCGATGCGATGAACATCGTGCACGAGGCGGTGGCGCGCATGCGGCGCATCGCCCGGGGACTGACGCCGCCGCAGCGCCAGGAGTTCGAACGTCTCGCGCGCCATGCCGAAATCATCAGCGCAAACGGGCCCGAGCTGGCCGCCGACCTGCATGGACTGGTCCGTGCCTCCGGGCGCACGGCCTTGATGCAATTGACGCAAAGCAACCACGCCCGATTGAGCGCGGATCTCGCGCGTGCCGGCCACTTTCGCACCGGCTTGCTGTTCGGCATCGCACTCCTGCTCCTGGCGCTGATCTTTCTGTTGCTGCGTTACCTGGACAGCATGCGCTTGCGCGCCAAGGAACTGCGCCTGGCGGAAACCGTTTTCGAGAGCAGCCAGCAGGGCATCATCGTCACGGATACCCAGGGCAAGATCGTGCGCACCAACCCTGCGTATTGCCACATGAGCGGCTATCAGGAACACGAGTTGCTGGGCCGCAATCCCCGCGTGCTCAAATCCGGCGCGCAGGATGCCGACTTCTATCGCGCCATGTGGGGCTGCCTGGAACGGGATGGGCGCTGGCAGGGGGAATTGAAGAACCGGCGCAAGAACGGCGAGTTCTACGTGCAGTGGATCAATATCGACGCGGTCAGCGGCGAACAGGGCGAGACCCTGTACGTGGGCATCGCTTCTGACATCTCGGAACTGGTCAGCGGCCGCGAGCGCCTGGCCAGCCTCGCCTATTTCGACACCCTGACCGAGCTGCCCAACCGGGTACTGTTCCACGACCGTCTACTTCATGGCCTCAGCCAGAGTCGGCGGGAGCAAAACAGTCTGGCCCTGATGCTGGTCGATCTGGATAACTTCAAGACCATCAACGACACCCTGGGGCACGCCGCCGGCGATGCGATGCTCCAGGAAGTCGCCAGGCGCTTGCAGGCCTGCGTGCGCGACTCGGACACGGTGGCGCGCCTTGGCGGGGACGAGTTCGCCCTGATCCTGATGGATGCGCGGGGACCGGAAGAAATGGCAAGGGTTGCCGGAGAAATCCTCGTTTCCCTGGCCGCGCCCTATCCGATCATGGGATTCGATGTGGCTGGCGGCGCCAGCGTGGGCATCGCCTTCTTTCCGGACGATGGCCAGAACCTGGAGGAACTGCTGAAACACGCCGATGTGGCGATGTATCGCGCCAAGGAGTGCGGCCGCAACAATTACCAGTTTTTCACCGGCGACATGGCCGCCAGAGTGGACGACGCCATGCGCATCGAGTCCAGTCTGCGACACGCGCTCGAAACCGGCGAGTTGTCCATGTATTACCAGCCGCAGCTGAGCGCGACCGGCCGCCTGCTCGGCGCCGAGGCTTTGATGCGCTGGGACTCGCCGGAACTGGGGAGCGTCCCGCCCATGCGCTTCATTCCGGTGGCGGAAAAGACCGGTCTGATCGCAGCACTGGGCGACTTCGCCCTGCGCGAGTCCTGTCGCCAGTGCGCGGCCTGGCGCCGGTCGCTGGACCCCGATTTCCGCATCGCGGTCAATCTCTCCGCAGCCCAGTTCCGCAACGAAACCCTCGCTGACAAGGTAGCCGTCGTCCTGCAGGAGTTCGATCTACCCGGTTCCGCCCTGGAACTGGAAATCACCGAAACCGTGGTGATGGAGGATGTGGCGCGCGGCCAGGCGGTACTGAAGAACCTGAAGCGGCAGGGTTGCCGCCTCGCCATCGACGACTTTGGCACCGGCTATTCCTCGCTGGCCTACCTCAAGCGTTTTCCCATGGACGTGCTCAAGATCGACAAATCCTTCGTCGACGGCCTGGGTACGGAAGCCGACGACACCGCCGTGGCCCAGGCCATCATCGGCCTGGCGCATAGCCTGCGCCTGGAGGTGGTGGCAGAAGGCGTGGAGACGCGCGAGCAACTCGATTGCCTGATCCGACTAGCCGGGGAGGAAGGTTTTATCGCCCAGGGATACTATTTCTCGCGCCCCCTATCCGCACAAGCATTCCAACTACGGGTGGACACGGTCGGCTTCTCGCCCTGAATCCAGCGGCAGTTCGCGGCAACCACAAGGGACACGCAGGCCGCGCATTGACCACCACCTTGTGCAGCCGGTACCGGCACGGGTTCGGAAGCAGGGGCCGGCGTTGTGGCACAATCGCCCTCCTCCTGTAGAAGCCTGCCTCATGCCGTCATTTCAAAGCCTGTTTCTCGCCGCCCTGATCCTGGCCTTCGGCCTCAAGCTGTGGCTGCTGCTGCGCCAGATGCGCCATGTTTGGCAACACCGTGAATATCCGCCCGCCCGTTTCGCCGAGAGCGTGCCGCTGCAAGCGCACTACAAGGCGGCCGACTACACCTTGGCCAAGGCCCGCTTGAGCATGTTGCACCTCGTGCTGGAAGCCGGCTTGCTCCTGGCCTTCACACTGGGTGGCGGCCTGCGAAGCCTGGATCATCTGCTCACTCCCGGCCTGCCGCCCTTGTTTGCCGGCACCCTCTTGTTGCTGAGCGTTTTCCTGATCGGCGCCCTGTTGGAACTACCACTTGGCCTCTATCAGCAGTTCGGCATCGAGTCGCGCTTCGGCTTCAATCGCCAGACGCTGGGCGGTTATTTCGCCGACCTGGCGAAGCAGGCCCTGCTGGCACTGGTGATCGGCGGTCCGCTGCTCCTGCTGGTACTCTGGTTGATGGGCATCATGGGCACCACCTGGTGGATCTGGGTCTGGAGCGTGTGGATGGGCTTCAATCTGCTGGTGCTGACGCTCTATCCCACCGTGATCGCACCCTTGTTCAACAAGTTCACACCGCTCGCAGACACCACCCTGAAAGCCCGCATCGAGGCCCTGTTGCAGCGAGCCGGCTTCACCGCCAGCGGCGTCTTCGTAATGGATGGCTCGCGCCGATCCAGCCACGGCAACGCCTATTTCACCGGCCTGGGCCGAAACAAGCGCATCGTCTTCTACGACACCCTCCTGACCCAGTTGAGTCCGGAGCAGATCGAGGCCGTGTTGGCCCATGAACTGGGACACTTCAAGCACCACCACATCGTCAAGAGGATCGTCCTGATGTCCGCCCTCTCGCTGAGTCTGCTCGCTCTCCTGGCCTGGTTGAAGCAAGCCCCCTGGTTCTATGCCGGCCTGGGTGTGAGCGCACCCTCGGACGCCACTGCGCTCGCCCTGTTCTTCCTGGTCCTGCCGGTGTTTCTGTTTCCGCTGACGCCGCTCATGAGCCTGCACTCTCGTCGCCACGAGTTCGAGGCCGACACTTTCGCCGCACACCATAGCAAGCCTTCCCACCTGATCTCCGCCCTGGTGCGGCTCTACCAGGACAATGCCGCCACGCTCACGCCCGACCCGATCTACTCGCTGTTCTACGACAGTCACCCCAAGGCAGTCGAACGCATCGCCAAGCTCGAGGTTCATGCCCAAGCACTCAGCCGTATGCCATGAACCCCCTTGTCCACCCCTTCACCGTGAACGCCCAACGCCCATGACCGACACCTTCTGCGATCTCTCCCAAGGCAAGTGCAAACCCTGCGAAGGCGGCGTAGCCCCCCTCTCCGCCGCTGAAATCAGCGCCCTGATGCCCCAGCTCGTCAGCGACTGGCAGGTGCTAGAGGGCAAGTTGCAGCGCGACTTCAACTTCGCCGATCACTACATCACCATGACCTTCGTCAACGCCGTGGCCTGGGTCTCGCACCAGCAGGGCCACCACCCCGACCTCACGGTGGGCTGGAATACCTGCCGGGTGGCGTACATCACCCACGCCATCGGCGGCCTCTCCGAATCCGACTTCATCTGCGCCGCCAAGATCGACGCGCTGTTCACGCTTTGACGATGCTGCGAGGCACGGTGGTCGCCGCCCACGGCCGCCAGTTCCTGGTGGAAGGCGGTGAGGGTGTCGTCGAATGCGTCACCCGCGGCAAGAAAGGCGGCGTGGCCTGTGGCGATCGCGTCACCTTCGCCATGACCAGCGCCGGCCACGGCGTCATCGAAAACATCGAGCCGCGCGGGAATCTGCTGTATCGCTCCGACGAATTCCGCAGCAAACTGATCGCCGCCAACGTCGACCAGGCCGGCATCGTGGTCGCCGCGGTGCCGGCGTTCCACGAAGAATTGTTGATCCGCTGCCTGGTGGCCTGTGAAGTGGCCGGCATTCCCGCCCTGATCGTGCTCAACAAGGCCGACCTGCCGGAGACGCAGGCTCTGGAGCGCCGACTCGCCCCCTATGCCGAACTGGGTTACCCGCTGCTGCGGGTGTCGGCGCGGGAAGACGTGGCCGCCCTGGAAGAGCGTCTGGCGGGCCAGGTCTCGGTGCTGGCGGGGGCCTCCGGCGTGGGCAAGAGCACCCTGCTCAACCGCCTGATTCCAGACGCCTGCGCCGCCACCGGGGAGATCTCGTTTGCTCTGGACGCGGGAAAGCACACCACCACCCAGGCGCGGATGTTTCGCCTGCCCGATGGCGGCGCGCTGATCGACTCCCCCGGCATGCAGGAATTCGGCCTCAAACACCTGAATCAGGATGAACTCATGGCGGCCTTCCCGGAAATCCAAATCCGCCGCGGGCAGTGCCGCTTCTACAACTGCCGCCACGTCAAGGAACCGGGTTGCGCCGTGCTGGAAGCCGCCAGGGATGGCGGCATTCTGGTCAATCGGCTGCGGGTCTATCACTCCCTGCTGGCGCAGATGCTCTCGTCCAGACAGGCTGCCGGCTGAATTCGCCACGCCTCACCCCATCCCAATGCGTCCAGCACGCGCTGAAAGTCGCCCGAGGGCGGTGCCTCCAGATGCAATGTCTGACCACTGACCGGGTGGAGTAGGCGCAGACGCGTCGCCACCAGCAGCAGCCGCTGGCTATCGAACAAGGCCTGAAACAGGCGGTTGTGCCGCCCCTTGCCATGGGTGGCATCACCGATGATCGGGTGGGAGAGATGTTTCAGATGGCGGCGCAACTGATGCCAGCGGCCGGTTGCGGGCTTCAGTTCCAGCAGGGCGTAACGGCTGCTCGGATAGCGATCCACTCGGTGAGGCAACTCCACCGTCGCCAGGCGGCGATAGCGGGTCAGCGCCGCTTGCGCCGGGCCGCCCGGCGCGCCGGCGTACGGATCGGCCAGGCGCACCAGCGGGTGATCGATCTCGCCGCGCTCCGGCGGATGGCCGCGCACCACGGCAAGATAGGACTTTTCTACCTCGCCTTGCTCGAACTGGCCGCTCACAATCCGTCCCGCTTCGCGATCCAGCGCGAACAACAGCAATCCGGAAGTCCCCTTGTCGAGCCGATGCAGCGGCCACAGCGTGCGGCCGATCTGATCGCGCACTATTTGCAGTGCGAAGCGGGTTTCATGGCGATCCAGGCCGGTGCGATGCACCAGCAAGCCCGCGGGCTTGTGCACCGCGACCAGACTGTCGTCGCGATAGAGGATGGGTAGAGTTTCGGCAGAGGCGGACATGCGGGCGATTATCCTTGAGGGGGCCCTGGCGCTTCGCCTTCCACACAGGCGGATTAACCCAGGATAAACACGGTGTTATTGCCTAGTTGATTATCACCAATAAACTGGTTACAGTCCCGCAACACCGGACGGGTTCGACCAGGCAGCGTCCAAACCCGGGAGGGTGCCGGCAAGCGCCCCACCCACGACCATGGCCGGGGCTGTAGCGAAACAGGGGGAGGCATCCATGTACTGCAATATCAGCCGCATCAGCATCAATCTTTCCGACACCGACCGGCGGGCCATCGAGGCCGCCATTCAGGTTCTTCGCGACAAGCTCCAGCCGCATCTCATCGCGCTGGCTCCGGCGGACCGCAGCGCCCTGCCCAAGATGGGCGACAGTACCGTCGCCTTTGTGCGCCGGGCTGCCGATTACGCCCGTGCCGACAGCGCCTTGCGCCCAATCTATCTGGACATGGGTGGAATGGACCGCGATCTGGGCGCGGTGGATTTCCTGAACAGCCTGCAACGTCCTCTGGCGCAGATCGTCGCGAACCTCGACGACAGCGTCACGGCTGCGGGCACCGAAGCCTACCTCGCCGCGCTCGCCTACTACGTAGCGGTCAAGGGCGCGGCCCGCGCGCTCATTCCTGGCGCCCAACCCATCGCCGACGATCTCGGACAACGCCTCCCAGGCAGCAGTCCGCGCCCGATCTGAGCGTCCCTCACACCGAATTCCGCCACTCCGTGTCTTCGCCATCGAACAGGCGGTTGGCTTCGATCGGGCCCCAGCCGCCGGCGGCGTAGGTGTGGATGAAATCACGTTCCTGGGCCCAGTATTTGAGGATGGGGTCGACCACGCGCCAGGCCCATTCCACTTCGTCGAAGCGGATGAACAGGGTGCGATCGCCCTCGATCACGTCCAGCAAGAGCGCCTCATAGGCGTCCAGCGGGTTTTCGTCCGGGTTGCGGAAGCTGGCGTTGAGTTTGACCACACGGGTATTCATGTCCAGGCCAGGCTGCTTGGCGTGGATTTCCATGTGCATACTCTCATCGGGCTGGATCGACAACACGATCCAGTTCGGCTCCAGGGTTTCCAGCGGCGTCTCGCGGAACAGTTGCTGCGGCGGGTGGCGCAGGCGCAGCGCGATCATCGACATCGACTGCTTCAGGCGCTTGCCGGTGCGCAGATAGAAGGGCACTCCGCGCCAGCGCCAGTTGTCGATGTAGAACTTGGCGGCGACGAAGGTTTCCGTCACGGAATCGTGTTCCACCCCCGCTTCTTCCTGGTAGCCGGCCACGGGCTGTCCGCCTATGAGGCCTGCCTTGTATTGGGCGCGGAAGGCATGGGCATGGATGGAGCGGCGCGAGATGGGACGGATGGAACGCAACACCTTGACCTTCTCGTCGCGTAGCGCGTCGGCCTCCAGAGCCGGTGGCGGCTCCATCGCCACCAGCGTGAGCAACTGCATCAGGTGGTTCTGCAACATGTCGCGCAAGGCGCCGGCCTTGTCGTAATAGTCGGCACGCTTCTCGATGCCCAGATCCTCGGCCACGGTGATCTGCACATGGTCGATGTAGTTGCGGTTCCAGAGCGGCTCGATCAGGGTGTTGGCAAAGCGGAACACCAACAGGTTTTGCACCGTCTCCTTGCCCTGGTAGTGATCGATGCGGAATACCTGCTTCTCGTCGAAATAGCGGTGCAGCAACTGGTTGAGCATCTGCGCCGATTCGATGTCGACGCCGAAGGGTTTTTCCACGACGATGCGGTGCAGGCCACGCGGATGGGAGAGTCCGGCGCCATCGAGGTTCTTGATCACCGCGGAGAAATCGCCGGGCTTGATCGCCAGATAGAACACCACGTTGGAACACACGCCCAATTTCGGCTTGGCGAGCACTTCCTTGAGATCCAGGAAGGCCTGCGGGTCGTTCAGTTCCCCGCGCAGGTAGTCGAAGCGATTGACGAAGCGTTCCAAGTCGGCTACGTCCACCTTGAGCTTGTTCGTCAACAGGGTTCTGACGTAGTCGCGCCAGAGGACGTCGTCCCATTCGCGCCGGCCGAAGGCGACGAAATTCAGCCCTTCCGGCAGCTTGCCGGCCAGTTCCAGGCGATACAGCGCCGGCAACAACTTGTTTGAGGCCAGATTGCCGGTGGCGCCGAAGATCACGAAATTACAGGGGGGAAGCGGGGTTTCCTGGTCGAACATGGCAACCTCTCAGTTTGAGTGTCGGGTGTGCTGGGTGGCGCGGAGTTAGCTCAGTCCGCGGTGCTATTCCTTACCGATCGCGTGTCCGCCGAAGCCAAGGCGCATCATCGCCAGCATCTGATTGGCGAAATCGCCCTTCCCCTGGCTGGCGAAACGGCTCATCAGCGCCAGCGTCATCACCGGCGTGGGCACGCCCAGATCGATAGACTCCATCGCGGTCCAGCGACCCTCGCCGGAATCCGCCACCAGGGGAGCGATGCCCTCCAGCGTCTGATCGGTCTTGAGGAAGTCCGCGGAGAGATCGAGCAGCCAGGAACGCACCACGGAGCTGTGTCGCCAGAGTTCGGCGATGGCGGCGATGTCGAGTTCGAACTCGTTCTTCGCCCGCATCAGGGCGAAGCCTTCGGCCAGCGCCTGCATCATGCCGTACTCGATGCCGTTATGGACCATCTTGGTGAAATGGCCCGAGCCCACCGGGCCAGCATGCAGCCAACCGGTTTCGGGCGTAGGCGCGAGCACCTGCAGGAAGGGTTTAAGGCGAGCCAGATCGTCGTCACCACCACCCGCCATCAGGCAATACCCGTTACTCAAACCCCAGATGCCGCCAGACACGCCGACATCGACGAAGCCCAGGCCGAGGCCTTGCAGATGCAAGCCCCGACTTTGCGCCTCCTGGTAATAGCCGTTGGCGCCATCCACCAACAGGTCGCCGGGCTCCAGCAGCGGCGCGATTTCCCGAATCGCCGTCTCGGTGGCGGCCCCCGCCGGCAACATCAGCCAGACGAGGCGTGGCGCGCTCAGTGCCGCAACCATCGCTTCCAGGTCGCCACAGGCGTGCACATTGTGCTCTTCCGCGGCCAGCGCCTCGGTCACCGCGAAGTTCCGATTCAGGGCATGGACACTTACCCCGCCGCGCGCGAGACGCCGTGCCATATTGCCGCCCATGCGACCCAGTCCGTACAAGCCGATCTCCAACATGCCCCACCCCCCATTGAGAAAACAGCGACAGCTTACGGCAATGTCGCGGGTCACGGACAACCCGTCGTACGAACGTATGACTGGTCCGTATATGCCATGGCAACGAACGAATATCCAGGCAGACTTTCTCCCCCACAAGGGCGAGCGCCCCGCCTCGCCCAATCAGGAGAATACATGAACTACCCTACCCTGTTCGCCACCCTGCTCAGCGGCGCACTGCTCCTGCCCTGCGCGGCCATGGCCGGCGCCACCCAAGAAGCCGCGACGATGGCCGCCGAACCCGCGATCAAGGTCGTGTACCACATCAACGATGCCAGCGTTGCCCGCGTTGCCCTGCGCAACATCGAGAATCACCTGGACGCCAGCCCCGGCGTCAAGATCGTGGTCGTCACCCACGGCAAGGGCATCGACTTCCTGCTCAATGACGCCAAGGACGAGAAAGGCGCATACGAGCCTCAGGTAGCCGGTCTGCGCGATCGCGGCGTCACCTTCGACGTCTGCCGCAACACGCTCAAGAGTCGCAAGCTCAATGACGGCGCGGTGATCATGGAAGCGCAGGTGGTCCCGGCCGGGGTCGCCGAAATCGCCAGGCTGCAAGCACGCGAGGGCTACGTCTACCTCAAGCCCTGAGCCTCGCGAGCGGCCCGTCGCTCGGCCGCCGTCGAGAACGACGGGCCGACAGGCGATTTCCTGTTTCCCCGGGGCTCCCAGCCAACTTCATAACTTGAACATGTCGGCCAACCGCTTCAGTTCTCCGGAGCGTTGCAGCACGTCCACGGCGACGCCGGAAGCCTGGCCGCTGGCCAGGCTGCCTTGCTCGGTCATCTGTGCCACCTGTTCCGCGTTCTGTGCGATTTCCCGCGCCGCGAGGCCTTGTTCCTTGAGTGCGTGATTGATGTCTGCCACCGCCTGGATCACCCGCGCGGAGGCCGACTGGATGCTGGAGATGGAATCGCCTGCCTGATGCGCGAGTTCCACCCCTTCGCCCACCCGCTTCACGCTCGCTTCCATTTCTTCCATCGCGCGATGGGCGCCGGCCTGAACCTTGTCGATCATGCCGCTGATCTGTTGCGTGGAGTTGGCCGTGCGCTCCGCCAGTTTGCGTACTTCGTCCGCCACCACAGCGAAGCCACGCCCCTGTTCGCCGGCGCGTGCCGCCTCGATGGCGGCGTTCAGGGCAAGCAAATTGGTCTGGTCGGCGATTTCCTTGATGACGCCGACGATGGTGGAAATTTCGGTCGTATAGCCTTCCAGTTCACGGATGGTTTGGGAGGAGGTCCGTACCGCATCGGCAATGTGGCCAATCTCGTTGGCGGCGGCATGGATCACCTTCCCGCCATCACGCGATAAATCTCCCGATTCACGCGACACCGTGTCGGCTTCATTGGCATGGTCGCCCACCTGGTCGATGGACACCGAGAGTTGTTCCACGGAGGCGGCCATGCCGGAGGCAGCCTCGGACTGCCGCTGTGCCGTCTGCGCGCAAAGGCTGCTGGATCGGGTCAGATCCTGCGCTGCGGCATCCAGCTTGCAGGTGCTCTGCTTGATCAGGGAAGCATTGCCCAGGAGATTGTTGCGCATGATGGCGAACTGAGCCAGCACCTCGCCCACTTCGTCATGTCCCGCCAGAGGCGCAGGCTTTGACAAATCGAAGGTGGCGATGGCATGCGCGGCCTTTACGGCATCGCGCAGGGGCGCGGTGAAGGAACGCACCACCACGAAAGCGACGGCCGGCCAAAGGATCACCGCGGACGCGGCGACCAGATTCAGCAACAGGCTGAGGTTATCTAGCGAAGCCTGCAATTGCAGCCCCTGCGCCACGCTGACGGATTTCAACAAGCCACGCGCATCATCGACCGCCACCCAACCCAGCGCCACGCAGAACAGGATCACAAAGATGGAAGACAGGGTGGATAGCCACAACTTGCTCGACAGCTTGAGGTCCATGAGCCAGCCTTGCAGACCTCCCGCGGCACCGGGGGCGAGCCGGCCGCCTTTCAGATGCAGGCCGGGATGCTCACGCAGGCGACGGTGGAGGGCCTCGGTGGCCTGCACCTCGTCGCGTGTGGGCTTGGAGCGCACCGACATGAAACCGCCGTCCTGGGTCGGCGTGACCGCGGCTTTCACCCAGTAGTGATCGCCGTTCTTGCGTCGATTCTTGACCACGCCCACCCAGGGATCACCCACCTTGACGGTGGACCAGAGATCGCGAAAAGCTTCCGCGGGCATGTCCGGATGGCGCACCATGTTCTGCGGCTGGCCGATCAATTCTTCCCGGGTATAGCCGGATGCCTCCACGAAATCGTCGTTGGCGAAGGTGATATTGCCCTTGGCGTCGGTCCAGCTGATGATCGCCACACCCTCGGTTAACGGGTATTCGCGCTGGCTGACGGGCTGGTTGTTGCGCATGAAGGTATCCTTGTGCGTTGCGATCACTCAGCGACGGCTTCTAGTGCACGTCGGTTTCCGTTAAGGTTATCGGGTAAGCAGGCCATTTCTTTAGTGCTAATCAAGGACATTTCATGCGCATTCTGTTCGCTACCTCCGAAGCCAGGCCACTCATCAAGACTGGCGGCCTGGCCGATGTTTCCGGCGCCCTTCCTGCCGCCTTGCGCGCGATCGGCCTCGACTGCCGCGTTTTGCTTCCGGGTTACCCTGCCGTTCTGGCTGGAGCCAGGCAGGCGCGCCCGGTATCCAGGCTGGACGGGCTTGCGGGTGGGACGGTGGCCACCCTGCTGGAGGCCACCATGCCCGAGAATGGGACGCCCCTCTACATCCTCGATGCCCCCGAATTATTCCAGCGCGAGGGCGGCCCCTATCAGGATGTGGCCGGGCACGACCATCCGGATAACGTCCTGCGCTTCGCGGTCTTTTCCCAGGTTGCCGCCCGTCTGGCTTGCAGCGACACGCCGCTGTCCTGGCACCCGGAAGTCCTGCATTGCAACGACTGGCAGACCGGCCTGGCCCCCGCCTACCTGCGTCTGGCGGGGCACGCCACGCCCACGGTCATGACCGTGCATAACCTGGCCTACCAGGGCATATTCCCGCCCGAGGACATGACCACGGTGGACCTGCCCGCGGAGAGTTTCTCGCTCAACGGCGTTGAATACTACGGCAGCCTCTCCTTCCTCAAGGCGGGCCTCTACTATGCCGACCGACTCACCACGGTCTCACCCAGCTACGCCGAGGAAATTCGCCTGCCCGCTCTGGGGATGGGCATGCAGGGATTGCTCACCACGCGCGGCGATGAGCTCGTCGGCATCCTCAATGGCATCGATACCGTCGAATGGAATGCTGCCAGCGACGTCCACCTGCCCTACACCTATACCTCGCGGGCGCTCGCGGGCAAGAGCCAGTGCAAGCTGAAGCTGCAACAGGATCTCAATCTGGAGCCAGGCCGCGATACGCCACTGTTCGGGGTCATCGCCCGCCTGGCGAATCAGAAGGGCCTCGACCTGGTCCTGGCGGTGGCGGAGGGCATCCTGCATCGCGGCGGCCAGATCGCTCTACTGGGCACCGGCGAGAAGACGCTGGAAGCCGCCTTCCATGATCTGTGCGCGCAACATCCCGGCCGAGTCGCCGCAGTGATCGGCTACGACGAAGGCCTGTCGCATCGCATCGAAGCCGGCTCGGACATCTTCCTCATGCCCTCCCGCTTCGAGCCCTGCGGCCTCAACCAGCTCTACAGCCTGCGCTACGGCACGGTTCCCATCGTCCATGCCACGGGGGGCCTGAAGGACACCGTGGAAGATGGGGTCACCGGTTTCGTCTTCCACGAGCCCACCCCGCACGCGCTCTGGCTGGCGGTGGATCGCGCCCTCCACGCCTACACAGACCCGAAGGCCTGGAAGCGGATGATGCGCGCCGGCATGAGCCGCGATTTCAGCTGGGAAAAGAGCGCACGGGAATACGAGACGCTGTATCGCGGGCTGGTGGGGTAGCAGGCGTTGGGCTGACACAGGATGCCAGATCATCCACCTGGATGGAGCCCGCCCGATGGCCGTTGTTCTCGCAGCAAGGCGTCGTTGTCGATCCAGCGGTATAGCGGCAGGGTGGCCTCGACAGTCGGCGCCAGGTGGGAAAACTCGGTCAGCACCGCCCAGGTGGTCAGCAGGGGCCCGGTATCCACCAGGGGTCATGCCCTGCTGTTATTGGCAAGCATTGCGGTGCGGACGCGATCCTTGTAGCTACGCTGGGTTTCCACGCATTAACCTTGATTCCTCAGTTGACCGCTCATATTCCCTCGTGAGGTCCCATGAATATTGAGGTTTGTGCCTTCGATCGCGCTCACCCTCTGGGTGAGCCCGCTACACGCCCGATTGCACGGCAGGCGACGCCTGGCTGCGTTGTAC
>CAILNT010000062.1 GCA_903835655.1 uncultured Pseudomonadota bacterium
GCCCCACCCCTGGCAGTGATGTTGCCGTAGTAACGGGTGGCGTCGTTGGACCACACCGCCACATTGCCGCCGTTGCCGGAGGTCACAGCGTCGGCGTTGATGGCCGCACCCTGGGCGACGTAGGTCATGCTGGCGTTGGCTTCCGGGCCGGCGCCGTGGAAATTGCCGCCGATGAGGGCGGTGCCGCCGCCGGCGTCGCCGGAGACGTCGATGCTGGCGCCGGCGAACAGGCCGACCTTGTCGCCGAGAACTTTAACCGTGCCGCCGCTCTGGCCGGCACCGGTGCCGCTGGCGTCCAGACTACCCGTGACGGAAACCACGCCGGCATTGCCGCCATCGAGGACGATGACGCCGTTCTGCTCGCTGACGCTGTGGGCACGCACCACGCCGCTCACGTTCAGGACGGTGTCCAGAAGGGCGTTGGCGGAGTGGGCGCTGATGAACACCTGGCCGCCGTCGGCGGTGATGGAACCGCTGTGCTTGATGCTGGCGTTGGTGGCGGCGGCGTCGACCGAGACCGCGAGCAGGCCGTCGCCGGAGATGTCCAGGCTGACGCGGTCGCCGGCGGCAAGCGCCGTGGTGCCGCCGTTCGTGTTGATGCTGCCGCTGTTGCTGATGTTGGGAGCGATCAGGGCGATGTATTTGCCGTTCAGACCGCCCTGGTTGTCGATGGCGCCGGCGCCGTTGCCATTTTCGAAGGTGTACTGGCCGGCCAGGAAGTTCGCATCGCTCAGGCCCAGGGTGGAGGCGACCAGGCCGCCCACGTTCACTTGCGCGCCGGGCGCGAACATCACGCCGTTGGGGTTGATCAGGAAGACCTGGCCATTGGCGCTGAGGCTGCCGAAGATGGCGGAGGGGTCGTTGCCCAGGACACGGTTCAGGGTGACCGAACTGGCGCTGGGCTGGACGTAGTTGACCGCTTCACCCGGGGCAATACTGAAGCCGTTCCAGTTGACGATGCCCTTGTTGCTGCTTTGGGTAACGGTCATCGAAGTGCCGCTGGGGCTCTGGATCGTGACGTTGCCCGACACCACCTGCCCGCCGGTCGGCAGGGCCAGTGCGGGGGCCGCGCAGATCGCGAGCAGCGAAGTGAGCAGACGGCTGATCCGGCCCCCTGGACGCCACGTAAACACAATAGATAGCTTCCTGCTCAGCTTGATGACCATCGTGCGCATCTTGGCTGATTTGCTGCCGCTCTTGCTCGAAGAAGAATTATTGGTGTTCATGGTGTTCCTCACTTTGTCCGGGCGCGAGTCCGCGCGCTGCCCTGCTTGTACAGATGACCGTTATCCAGGATGCCGACCGCTTAGAACCACTTGGTGGCCTGAGCCCAGATGCGGCTGGAGCTGTCGCTATCCTGGGAGTGTTCGCCCTTGCGAAAGGCGACATCGAGCTTGAACTGGTAATCGTCCCGCTTGCCCAGATTTACCCCCACGCCCAGGCTCTTGAGCACGCGAACGTTGGCTGTGTCCGTGGGGAGGGGGTCCTTGTTCAGACGGGCATAACCGAAGTCGTAGTAGCCGCTGAACTGGAGGACGCCGCCCAACGGTTTGACGCCGGGAACGACGCGGCGAAGCTCCAGGGTGCTGAGGAACACGTTGTCGCCGGGGGAATCGCCGACGGGGTGACCTCTGACTCCATCGGGCCCGCCCAGGGACATCTTTTCCTCGGAGGTCAGGTTCTTGCCGGTGGCCTGGCCGCGCGCCGAGAACAGCAAGCTGGTATCGCTGACCAGGTTCTGCAAGCGGTTGTAGCCGAAAACGAACTTGCTGAAATTGCCGAGCGTCGAATAGGTGTCGTTCGAGACGCCCTCAGGAATCTTCAGCTGCCCCGCGTACACGGTCGTGTTGAAGGTGTTCAAGGCGCCACCGAGCAGGCCATCACGCGCATCGCCGTTCAGGGCGAGGTAGACGTCGTTGACCTTCTGCTTCTCGACGTTGGTGCCGCTGTAGAGATTGTCCGTGAGCGACTTGTCTTCGATGCCGGCGAGTAAAAACAGGTTGTAGTTGCGGCTGCGATGGATCGGGTGCTGCACGTTGACCACGAATACCTTCGCGTCGCCATCCGCCTGCTCGGCGGCGAAAGCGCCACCCAGCTTGTAGGTCAGGTCGTAGTAACTGCCGGTCAACTTGGTGCCGTAGGCGCCGACCGGCATGGTGTAACTGAGCTGGCCCAGGGAGGTTTCCGACTTTTCGGACAACAGGCCACGCAACGTGAACAGGTCGCCCAGGCCGGTCAGGTTGCGCGCATTGACGGTGGCACCGAGGCGGTTGCGACCGGAGTTGCGGTTGCCCATGTTGTCGCCCTGCACGCTGCCATCGAAGCGCCGGCCTTCATCGCTGATCGCGACGTCCAGATCCGTGGTGCCCACTTCGGCGCCGGGCTTGAGCGTGCTACGCACGATCACACCGGGCAAGTCATTGATCAGCAGCAGGGGCTTCTCGATTCCGGTTTCCGTGACGATGGAACCGGCGGGCATCATGGCAGTGAGGTAGTTACGCGCGACGCTGGGCTTCAGCCGCGTTTTCCCGTCCATCTTGACTTCGGCCTTGCCCAGCCGGCCTTCGAGGATGCGTATCTCGACCATGCCACCGGCGATGCGTTGCGGAGGAATGTAGGCCTGGGCGAGGAAGTAGTGGTGGTCGCGGTAATAACCCTTGATGGTCTCGGCGATGTCGTTGAGGCCCTCGAGCGTCATATCCGTGCCGATATGGTCCTGCAACAGCGCAAGCAACACCGGCTCAGCGAAGATCGTGTTGCCGGTGAAGCGATAGCCCTTGACGTGGATGCTGGCCGCCCCTGTCGGTACGGAGGCCGGGGCTTCCGCGGCGGGCTTTTTCTCGATGATCGGCACATCCGGCTTGGGCTCCATGGGAGCCGCCTTGACGCTTTCCAGAATCGTACCCGCCGTGGGGGACTGTTGAGCAAGCGCCTGGCCGGAGAGTAGCGATACACAGCAGGCTTGAAGGATCAGTGAAGCTGGATGACTAGCGAACCTGTTGGAGTTCACGCAACTCTCCCGCGAGTAAGGAAAAAGACATCAGCCGCCACGTAAGGGTGACGGCTAGGGCACACATACCGGCAGGAATAGACCATAGCCCAAACCATCGCGCAAGGCGTGGGGGGGGAGGGCGCGGGCCTTCCCGTAAGGCTCGACCGGCCGGCGGATCGCGGCGCGGAAGTCGCGCCCACGGCGGCATTTCGGTAACCGACTGCGCGCCTTCTCGGGCACACTCCTTGCATCGACAGGCGACTGAAATTCTTGCGCCTGCAACTGAAACGCGAAGAGGACTCACCGCATGCGGGATAATCCACCCCCTTACCGAATCCCGTCGCCCCATGCCTATCCAGTGGTTTCCCGGTCACATGACTTCCGCGCGCAAGAAGGCTGCGGAGACCATGGCCAATATCGATGTAGTGATCGAAGTCCTCGACGCGCGCCTGCCAGAGGCGAGCAGCAACCCCATGATCCAGGAGTTGCGCAGTTTCCGTCAGCGCCCCTGCCTGAAATTGCTCAACAAGACCGACCTCGCCGACCCGGCCGCGACCCGGGACTGGCTGGCTTTTTTCAACGCCCAGAAGAACGTCAAGGCGGTGGCGATCTCCGCCAAGAAGGGCGGCGATGTCTCTCGGCTGCCGGCGCTGTGTCAGGCCCTGGCGCCGCACCGCAACGACAACTTCAAGCCCTTGCGCCTCATGATCATGGGCATCCCCAACGTCGGCAAATCCACCTTGCTCAACACCCTGGTGAAGCGCAGGGTCGCCGCCGTCGGCGATGAACCGGCCGTCACCAAGTCGCAGCAGAGCATCGCGCTGACGCCGCGCCTGACTCTGGTCGACACGCCCGGTCTGATGTGGCCGAAAATCGAGCACGACAGCGACGGCTTCATGCTCGCCGTCTGCCATGCCATCGGCCGCAACGCGGTGATCGACGAAGCCGTCGCCACCTTCCTGGCCGGCATCCTGCTGGCCCGCTATCCGGACAGCATCACCACCCGTTACGGCCTGAACGCAGCCGGCCTGGACGCGCCCGGCGTGCTCGAAGGCGTGGCGAGAAAGCGCGGCTGCATCATCAAGGGTCGCGGCGGCGAACTCGACCTGGAAAAAGCCGCCATGCAGTTTCTCACCGACTTCCGCGACGGCGCCCTCGGGCGCATCAGCCTGGAAACCCCGGAAACGCGGCGCGTCATTCTGGCGGCGGGGGACGTCCAGCAAATCACCGCACCGGCCTAGCGGGCTGGAAGGATGAGCCGGCGTGGCTGGCTGTTTTCAAAGACGCCGGCAAGGATGCCAGCGCTACAGGGTAGGCCTCGCCAGTGCTGCTTCAACGCGCCTGCCCTCCTGGGGTGGGTTACCGCTACCTTGTGCTCCTGTGGGAGGGACCGCGGCTAGGTCCGCCCCAGCCGTGCCGCCAGCCGTTCCATGTATAGGTAGATCACCGGCGTGAGGTAGAGCGTCAGGAACTGCGACAGGACCAGCCCCCCCACCACGGCCAGGCCCAGGGGCCGCCGGATTTCCGCGCCGGCGCCCCAGCCGATGGCGATCGGCAAGGTGCCGGCCAGCGCCGCCAGCGTGGTCATCATGATCGGACGGAAGCGCACCAGGCAGGCCTGGAAGATGGCGTCGGCCGCGGCCATGCCATCGCGGCGCTGCCGCTCCAGGGCGTAGTCGATCATCATGATGGCATTCTTCTTGACGATGCCGATCAGCATGATGATGCCGACGAAGGCATAGAGGCTGAGATCCACCTTGAACAGCCACAGCGTCAGCAGGGCGCCGAGGCCGGCCGAGGGCAAGCCGGAGAGGATGGTCAGCGGGTGGACGAAGCTCTCGTAGAGGATACCCAGCACCAGGTAGACCACCAGCACCGCGACCAGCAGCAACAGCGCCAGGCCCTGCTGCGAGGCGGCGAAGGCCTGGGCCGTGCCTTGCAGACTGGTGACCAACGAGGCGGGCAGGTGCTGCGCCTGTTCCGTGGCCTGGATGCGCTCCACCGCCGTGCCCAGCGACACGCCCGGTTGCAGGTTGAAGGAAATCGTCACCGCGGGCAACTGCCCCTGATGGTTGATGGTGAGTGCTTGCGAGGCGCGCGTGACCTTCGCCACGCTGTCGAGCGGCACCAGGACGCCGTTTGCGGCGCGCACGTACAGGCGCGACAGGATGTTGGGGTCTTCCTGAAATTCCGGGGCCAGTTCCAGGATGACCTGGTACTGATTGGTGGCGGCATAGAGGGTGGATATCTGGCGCGCGCTGAAGGCGCTCTGTAGGGTGTCTTCCACCTGACCGAAAGAGAGCCCCAGCGCGGCGAGCTTGTCACGATCCACGTCCAGCGCCATCACCGGACTCTTGTTGTTGAGATTGCTGGTGACGTCCTCGAAGCCGGGCAGCTTGGAGAGGCGCCCCAGCAGCACGTCGGTCCAGTGGTACAACTCCGCCAGATCGGTGTCCTGTAGGGTGTATTGATACTGGCCGGCGGTGACCATCCCGCCCAGCCGGATCGGCGGCGGGTTCTGCAACGAGACCTTGATGCCGGGCACCGCGCTCAGCTTGGGCCGCAACGCGGCGATGATCTGGTCCGGCGTCATCGAACGTTCGGAAAGGGGCTTCAGGCGCAGCAGCATGATGCCGCTGTTGGCCGTGATGCGCGCGCCGCCGGCACCTACCACGGACATCAGGGTGGCGACATTGGGATCGCGGGCGGTGATGGCCGCGACCGCGCGCTGGCGCCGCACCATGCTGGCGAAGGAGGTGTCCGGCGCGCCCTCGGTGTAGGCAAGGATCTGGCCGGAATCGCCGCTGGGCAGGAAATCCTTGGGCACCGTCTGGTAGAGGGAAACGCTGGCGAATACGCTGAGGAAGAATACGCCCAGCACCAGGGGCCGGCGCTCCAGGCTCCAGGTGAGGCTGGCGCGGTAGGCGTTGAGCAGCCGCTCGAAGAAACGCTCGAACAGCCAGTAGAAGCGATTGTGTTTCTGGCTCGTCTCCCGGCGCAGGGCGCGGCTCGCCAGCATCGGCGTCAAGGTCAGCGAGACGAAGCCGGAGACCAGGATGGCGGCCGAGATGGTGAGCGCGAATTCGTGCAGCAGGCGGCCGATGATGCCGCCCATGAACATCACCGGGATGAACACGGCGACCAGCGACAAGGTCATGGAGAGGATGGTGAAGCCGATCTCGCGGGAACCGTCGATGGCAGCCTGGAAGGGCGCCTCGCCCTGCTCGATGTGGCGATAGATGTTCTCCAGCATGACGATGGCGTCGTCCACCACGAAACCCACCGAAAGCGTCAATGCCAGCAGCGACAGGTTGTCCAGGCTGAAGCCCTGTGCGTACATGGCGGCGAAGGTGCCGATCACGGAGATCGGCAGCGCCAGGGCGGGAATCGCGGTGGCCGAGAGATTGCGCAGAAACAGCAGGATCACCAGCACCACCAAGAAACCGGCCAGCAGCAGGGTGAACTGCACGTCGCGCACCGACTCGTGGATGGTGATGCTGCGGTCGTAGAACACGGAGAGCTGGATCGACGCCGGCAGTTTCTCCTGGAAGGCCGGCAATAGGGTCTTGACCGCATCCACCGTGGCGATGGTGTTCGCCCCCGGCTGGCGCTGGATGGCGAGGATGATGGCGCGCTGGTCGCTATTGGCCGCGACGATCCAGTTGGCGCGGCGGTTGTCCTCGACGTCGTCGTGCACCACGGCCACATCGGACAGGCGCACCGGCGCACCCTTGCGGTACGCGACGATCAGGGGCCGGTAGGCGGCGGCATTCATGAGTTGGCCGTTGTCGCGGATGGAGAAGGTCTGTTTGCTGCCTTCCAGGTTGCCGGTGGGCTGGTTGACGTTGGCACTCGCCACCGCCGCGCGCAATTCGTCCAGGCCCAGCCCGCGCGCGGCGAGCTGGTTCGGGTCGGCGTGGATGCGCACGGCGAATTTTTGGGCGCCGTAGATCAGCACCTGCGCCACCCCGGGTATCGTGGAAATGCGCTGCGCCAACTGAGTTTCCGCGTACTCGTCCACCGTGGTCAGGGGCAACACGGAGGAATGCATGGCGAGGTAGAAGATCGGGGAATCCGCCGGATTCACCTTGCGGAAGGACGGTGGCGCGGGCATCTGCGCGGGCAGGGTGCGCAGCGCCGCGGCGATCGCCGCCTGTACGTCCTGGGCGGCGGCGTCGATGTTGCGGTCCAGACTGAATTGCAGGGTGATCGAAGTGGCGCCGCGCGCACTCTGCGAACTCATGTTGTCCAGGCCGGAGATGGTCGAGAACTGCGCTTCCAGCGGCGTGGCCACCGCCGCCGCCATGGTCTCCGGCGAGGCCCCGGGCAGATTCGCCGTCACCGAGAGGGTGGGGAAGTCCACGCTGGGCAGTTCCGACACCGGCAAGGCGCGGTAGGCGATGGCCCCGAAGATCACGAACGCCGCCATCAGCAGCGTGGTCATCACCGGACGGCGGATGCAGAGTTCGGGGAGTTGCATTCAGCTGGCCGCGGGCGCGCTCATCCGTGGCCCTCGGGCCGCTTCACCCTCACCTTGGCTCCGGACGTCAGCCGGGAATAGCCGTCGGTGATCACGGTCTCGCCACGAGCCAGGCCATGGGCGATACCAGCCTGGCCCGCACGCACCTGGGTGAGTTCCACCGGCCGCATCTGGGCGCCGCCGTCCCGGCCCAACACGTAGACGAAACTGCCCTCCGGCCCCTGCTGCACGGCTTCGGCGGGCACTACCACGGCGTCATGGAGGATACCCAGGCGCAGGCTCACCGTGAGGAATTGGCCCGGTGCCAGACGAGCGTCGTCATTGCCGATCCGAGCTTTCATGCGCAAGGTGGCGGTAGCGGGATCGACGGCGTTGTCGAAGAACACGATCTTGCCCGATGCTGCCAGTTTTTCCTCGCCGGGCAGGCGGATTTCCGCTTCCAGCGGGCCGCGCGCGCGCGCCGCCTGGACCGCAGGCAGGTATTTCTCGGCTACGGCGAAACTCACGTAGAGCGGGCGCACGCGGTTGATCACCGCCAGTTCCGTGTCGTTGATCTTGACGCTGGCGCCGGGGTGCACCAGACGCGCGCCGACCAGGCCGGCGAACGGCGCCCGGATGACGCAATAGGAAAGCTGCTGCCGCGCCAGTTCCAGCGCCGCCTCGTCCGCGTGCACGCCCGCAGCCGCGGCGTCCACGTCGGTGCGCAACTGTGCGACTTTTTCCTGGGAGACGAACTGTTGCAGCAGCAGCGCCTGGTAGCGCGCCACATCGGCCCGCGCCTTATCGAGCAGGGCTTGATCGCGCGCCAGATTGGCCAGGACCTGGTTCACCCGCGCCTGAAAGTCGCTCGGATCGAGCCGGATCAAGACCTCGCCCGCGGCTACCGGCCCGCCTTCGGCGAAAGACACGTCCCGCACCTGGCCATCGAGCCGGGATTTCAGGGTCACGGTTTCATACGCCTCACCGCGCCCGACCAACTCCAGCGTCACCGGCAGATCGCGGGTGACTGCCTGGGCTACGGTGACCGGAACCGGCGACGGCACTTTCTTGGCCTTGGCGGCCTCGTTACCCGGCTTGCCGCCAAAGTAGACGACGCCCCCGGCGGCGACCACGACCAGCAGCAGCAGGGGCTTGTGTTTCATGCCCTCACCCCCGCCGTCTGACCAGGCCATACGCGGTCCTGGGCGAGCCAGGTAGGAGTACCGAGAAATGCCGCCATCGTTCGTGAACTGGATCCTTACGGCCAACGGCCGGAAAGGTACACCTTGTGCCAGCCCCGCGCACCCTGTTTCACGCGTTCGAGGGCGTAAGGTGGATGAGCCGGCGGCATCTTGCCGGCGTTATCCGCCGAATGACTAACATCCGGCGGAAGGCGCGAAAAAACGCTTTTCCACCCTAACTTGCTCGACCGTAAAACCAGGGTCAAACCTTGTGGTAGACCTCGGCGCCCTGTTGCACGAATTCCACCGATTTCACTTCCATGCCCTTCTCCAGCGCATCGGCTTCGGCAATCCCCTGTTTCGCGGCGAAGTCGCGCACGTCCTGGGTGATCTTCATGGAGCAGAAGTGCGGGCCGCACATGGAGCAGAAGTGGGCGACCTTGGCGGATTCCTTGGGCAGGGTCTCGTCGTGGAAGGACTTGGCTTTGTCCGGGTCCAGCCCCAGGTTGAACTGGTCGGCCCAGCGGAACTCGAAGCGCGCCTTCGATAGCGCGTTGTCGCGGATCTGCGCGCCGGGATGGCCCTTGGCCAGGTCCGCCGCGTGGGCCGCCAGCTTATAGGTGATGATGCCTTCCTTGACGTCGTTCTTGTCGGGCAGCCCCAGGTGTTCCTTGGGTGTGACGTAGCAGAGCATGGCGGTGCCATACCAGCCGATCATGGCAGCACCGATGCCGCTGGTGATGTGATCGTAGCCGGGGGCGATGTCGGTGGTCAGCGGCCCCAGGGTATAGAAGGGGGCTTCGTCGCACCATTGCAATTGCAGGTCCATGTTTTCCTTGATCATATGCATGGGCACGTGGCCCGGGCCTTCGATCATCACCTGCACGTCGTGTTTCCAGGCCACTTGCGTGAGTTCGCCCAGGGTCTTCAATTCGCCCAGTTGCGCCTCGTCGTTGGCGTCGTAGATGCTGCCCGGGCGCAGGCCGTCGCCCAGACTGAAAGCCACGTCATAGGCCTTCATGATTTCGCAGATGTCCTCGAAATGCGTGTAGAGGAACGATTCCTTGTGATGCGCCAGACACCACTTGGCCATGATCGAGCCCCCGCGCGAAACAATGCCAGTCATGCGGTTGGCGGTCATCGGCACGTAGCGCAGGAGCACGCCCGCGTGGATGGTGAAGTAGTCGACGCCTTGTTCCGCCTGTTCGATCAGTGTGTCGCGGAACATCTCCCAGGTCAGCTCTTCGGCGCGACCATCCACCTTTTCCAGGGCCTGATAGATGGGCACGGTGCCTATGGGGACGGGCGAATTGCGGATGATCCACTCGCGGGTCTCGTGGATGTTCTTGCCGGTGGACAGATCCATCACCGTGTCGCCGCCCCAACGGATGGCCCAGGTCATCTTGTCCACTTCCTCGTTGATCGAGGAGCCCAGGGCCGAGTTGCCGATGTTGGCGTTGATCTTCACCAGGAAGTTGCGGCCGATGATCATCGGCTCGGTTTCCGGATGGTTGATGTTGGCGGGGAGGATGGCGCGTCCGCGAGCGATTTCGCTGCGCACGAATTCCGGGGTGATTTCATTCGGGATGGACGCCCCGAAGTGCTGGCCGGGATGCTGCCGCCCCATCAGCTTGGCCAGTTTCTCGCCCTGTGGGCCAGATTCGCGCAGGTTTTCCAGATACACCTGGCGCTGCATGTTTTCGCGGATGGCGATGTATTCCATCTCCGGGGTGATGATGCCTTGCCGAGCGTAATGCATTTGCGAGACATTGGCACCCGCCTTGGCGCGACGCGGCAGGCGCGCCAGGCCGGTGAAGCGCAGGTCGGCCAAGGTGGCCATGCCGGCCGCCAAATCCGCGCGCTCCTTGCTGTAGGCCGAAGACAGGCCGGGCAAGGTCTCGGTGTCGCCGCGCGCGGCGATCCAGGGCTCGCGCAGCGCCGGCAGGCCCTGGCGGATGTCGATCCGCGCCTGTGGGTCGCTATAGGGGCCGGAGCAATCGTAGACATAGATGGGGGGATTCTTCTCCCCGCCCATGCCCGTCGGCGTGTCGGCCTGGGAAATCTCCCGCATCGGCACCCGGATGTCCGGACGCGAGCCTTCAACATAGATCTTGCGCGAGTTCGGCAACGGCTGAATGGCGGCCGCATCGACCTGGGCCGCGACGGCGGTGAAGGGGACGGATTGGGGTAGTGCTGCGTTCATGAAGCGCTCCAACAAGAATAAACACAGGGAGCGCAGGCCGGGCCTAGTCGCTTCCCTACGCCGGCATAGTCCGGATCAGGTTCCAAGGGTGTGATCTCAGCCGTCCCCTCACCCCAGCCCCTCTCCCGTATACGGGCGAGGGGAGCGTCGAGAGTCACCGACGCGACTGGGAAGGGATGGGCACCCCCAACGTGTTGCCGGAAACTAGCCGAAAGCAGGCGGCAAAACAACCACTTCAGCGGTAGGCCGGATGTGTAGCGCAGGCTTCCAGCCTGCGCTACAAGTCACTTTCGCCGCTGCATGGCCTCGGCGACGGCGGCCCCCATCCCGGCGGGGCTGGAAGCCACCACCACGCCGGCAGCTTTGAGTGCTTCGATCTTGTCCTTCGCAGCGCCCTTGCCGCCACTGATGATGGCGCCGGCGTGGCCCATGCGCTTGCCCGGCGGCGCGGTCTGGCCGGCGATGTAGCCCGCGACGGGTTTGGTCACCTTCGCCTTGATGTATTCCGCCGCTTCCTCCTCACGGCTGCCGCCGATCTCGCCCACCAGGATGATGGCCTCCGTTTCCGGGTCGGCCTGGAATAGCTCCAGGCAGTCGATGAAGTCCAGGCCCTTGATCGGATCGCCGCCGATGCCCACACAGGTGCTCTGGCCCAGCCCCAAACGGGTGGTCTGGAAAACGGCTTCGTAGGTCAAGGTGCCGGAACGCGAGACGATGCCAACGCGGCCGGGCTGGTGGATGAAGCCGGGCATGATGCCGATCTTGCATGCGTTCGGGGTGATGATGCCGGGGCAGTTGGGGCCGATCAGCACCGCGCCGCTGGCCCGCAACGCGGCCTTGACGGCTATCATGTCGCGCACCGGGATGCCTTCGGTGATGCAGACGATGACGCGGATGCCCGCGTCCGCCGCCTCGAGGATGCCATCTGCGGCGAAGGCGGCGGGCACGTAGATCACCGAGGCATCGGCGCCGGTTTCCCTGACCGCCGCCTTCACCGTGTCGAATACCGGGCGGCCGAGGTGAGTCTGCCCACCCTTGCCCGGGGTGACGCCCCCCACCAGATGGGTGCCGTAGGCTATCGCCTGTTCCGAGTGGAACGTGCCCTGGCGGCCCGTATAGCCCTGGCAGATCACTTTGGTGTGCTGGTTTACGAGGATGCTCATGGATTCAGGCCTCGAATTCGTTCTTGGCGATGCCGGATTGGCGAATGATGGACTGCAAGGTGCCAGTGCGCAGTTCGGCGTGGTCCGGTACCGGCACGGTAATCGTGCCGTCTTGATCACGTTTTTGCATGACGATGTGGCTGCCTTTTCGACGCACCTGGATGTAGCCGTGCCGTGCGAGGATGGCGCAAACCTCTCGACCCGAGAGGATGCGCAGCTTAACCAAAGGCGACCTCCAGTTGAGTGATGTAAACCTCGCCGTGCAGCCTTCGGTTGATTTCTTCGTTGTCTGCACACTCAAGAAATAACTCGATGGCCTCCCTCAAATTGTCTCTGGCCTGTGAAACCGTACCCCCCTGACTGGCAATATCCAGTTCCGGGCAAAGGGAAACGAAGCCATCGCCTTCGCGCTCGATTACAGCGGTGAAATTCATGAGTTTTCTCCGGTTGCTTGTACGGCCTGGCGCGCAGCCTCGTTGAGATCGCTGCTGGCGACGATGGGCAGGCCCAGTTCTGCCACCGCGTCGGCCAGCATCTTGCGACCCAGTTCCACATTGGTGCCTTCCAGACGCACCACCACGGGGAGGGTGATGCCGACATCTTTCACCGCGTCGATCACGCCCTGGGCGATGATGTCGCAGCGCATGATGCCGCCGAAGATGTTGATGAGCACCGCCTTGACGTTGGGGTCGGCCAGGATGATCTTGAACGCCCGGGCGACGGTGGCCGCCGTGGCGCCGCCGCCGACATCCAGGAAGTTGGCCGGCATGCCCCCGGAGAGTTTGATCAGATCCATGGTGGCCATCGCCAGCCCCGCGCCGTTGACCATGCAGCCGATATTGCCGGAGAGGGCGATGTAGTTGACCTCATGCGCAAGCGCCTCGGCTTCCTTGGGGTCGACCTGGCTGGCATCGGCGATGGCCGCCAGCGTCTTCTGCCGATACAGCGCATTGGCTTCCACGCTCATCTTGCAGTCCAGGGGCACGATGCGCCCGTCGGCGGTCACGATCAGCGGATTGATCTCCAGCAGTGCCAGGTCCTTTTCCAGGAACACGCGGTACAAGGTCTTCACCAGCTTGACGAAAGCGCCGACCTGTTCGCCGGCCAGCCCCAAGCCAAAGGCCAGGTTGCGACCCTGGTAGTCCATCAGGCCGGTGATCGGATTGACCCATTCCCTGAGGATCTTCTCCGGCTGCGCGCGCGCGACCTCCTCGATTTCCATGCCACCCGCGCTGGAGGCGACCAGACCGATTCTTTCGGCGGCGCGATCTACCGTGATCGAGAGATACAGTTCGCGGGCGATGTTCAGGGTTTCCTCGATCAGGAGTTGTTTCACCGGCTGGCCGTCGGGCGCGTTCTGGTAGGTGACGAGGCGGCTGCCCAACAAGGTGTTCGCGGCGGCGGCGAGGTCGTCCTGGGTGCGGCACAACTTCACGCCTCCGGACTTGCCGCGACCGCCGGCATGAATCTGGGCCTTGGCGACGAGCGGCAGGCCCCCGAGTTCGGCGGCGGCTGCCGGGCATTGGTCGGCGGAGGTAATGACCACGCCGCGCGGAGTCGTGAGGCCATACTCGCGCAGCACGGCCTTGGCCTGGTATTCGTGAAGGTTCATGTGAGGGTCCGGGAAGGGTTGCCGGGAAGGTCGGTCAGGCCGCCCATTCTGCCAGCGTCGCGCGCAGTTGCGCCACTTCCTGCTCCAGGCGCGCGACGCGCTCTTCCAGCGCACTCGCGGCGACGGGCGCACCGGCCGATCCCACACCGGGCATTTCCGGGGAGTGCACCGGTTCGCCACAGAGCAGGTGCACCCAGCGCGGTTCCCGCGCGCCGGCCTGGCGCGGCAACTTCAGCGTCAGGGCGCCGGTCTCGCGGCTGGCCAGTTCCTCGAGGTAGGCCTCCACCGCGGAGGCATCGGCGAAGTGGTGCAGGCGCTCGCAATTGGCGCGCAGCTCGCTGGCGGTTTGCGGTCCGCGCAGGATCAACACCGCCAGGAGATCGACGGCCGCACCCGGCAGGCCATACACCTTGGTGAAATTGTGTGCATAGCGCAGCACCCGGCCGGACGCGCCATAGCTCTCCATGATGAGGGTGTGGCCACGCAGATCCTCCAGCGTCGCCTGTACCTCGGCGTCACTCAGCGTCATCACCGGCTCGCGCGAGGTCTTCTGGTTGCAGCCGGCGGTCAGGCTGTTGACGGTGAGCGGATAGGCATCGGGGGTGACCTTGGATTTTTCGATCAACACGCCCAGGACGCGAGCCTCGACCACGGTCAGAGAAGTCAAGTTCAATGGATACTCCGTTCGACCAGGACGACATCGACCACGCGCCGCCCCAGGAGCCAGATATGGCCGGATTGACGGTCGTCTCCCTGGGTGGAATATTCGAAGGCGAATTCGCGGTAGAAACTGGCTCGTTGCATGTCATCGCGGCGCAGCCTGAGCCGGCGCAGGGCCACGCTGGCATCGAGAAATTGCACGCCGGCGCGCTCACAGGCCAGGCGCGCCGAATCCAGCGCGATCTCGCGCTTCTGCAAGCCATCCCACCAGAACCACGCCAGCGCGGCCAACAGGAGCAGGAGCAGCCCCTCTGGACTCATGCGACGGACCGATCCGGCGCCACCTTGTGTGGCGGCAGCAGCAGGGCGCAGACCGGATCCCTGCGCGAGCGCCGCGGCTGCTCGCTGTCGGGTTGCTCGTGATCGGGGAGCACGCGCTCGACCGGCTCCCGCTCCGCTCGCGCGGCCTGGTACGGCACCGCCACAGGACGCGCCACTTCGACCACGGGCAGGGGCGTCTCGACCAGATCGCGATTGACGAATTTCCGAATGGCGACCAGCAAACGGTCTTCCTCGGGCGACACCAGGGAAATGGCCAGTCCGGAAGTGCCGGCACGGCCGGTGCGGCCGATGCGGTGAACGTAGTCCTCCGGCGCGTAGGGCAACTCGTAGTTGACCACACAGGGCAGTTCGACGATGTCGATGCCACGTGCGGCGATGTCGGTGGCCACCAGCAGTTGCACCTTGCCCTGCTTGAAGCCTTCGAGCGCGGACAGGCGTTCCACCTGGGCCTTGTCGCCGTGGATGATGCCGGTGGGCACGCCACGCTTCTGCAACTGGCGTCCGAGCTTGTCCGCGGCGATCTTGGTGCGGGTGAACACCAGCGCCTGGCTGATCTCCCGCGCCTTCAGACAGCGCAACAGCGCGTCCAGTTTGGCCACTTCCTCCACCCGATGCGCCACCTGCTCGACCAGTTCGGTGGCGGAGTTGCGGCGGGCGACTTCGACTTTCAACGGGTGCTGCAGAAAACTGTTCGCCAGGCCGACGATGCTGTCGTCGAAGGTGGCCGAGAACAGCAGGGTCTGCCGCTTGGCCGGCAGCAGGCTGAGGATACGCTTCAAGTCGGGCAGAAAACCCATGTCCAGCATGCGATCGGCTTCGTCCAGGACCAGGAATTGCACCTGCGAAAGCTGCACCATGCGGTTCGTGGCATGGTCGAGCAAGCGCCCCGGGGTGGCAACCAGGATTTCCACGCCGGCGCGCAGGGCGGCTTCCTGGGGTTTCATGTCGACGCCGCCGAACACCACGGTGCTGCGCAGCGGCAGATACTTGTTGTAAGTGGCCACGCTGTCATGCACCTGGATCGCCAGCTCTCGCGTCGGCGTGAGTACCAGGGCGCGCACCGGATGCCGCGCGGGTGAAGCGCTGGTGTTCGCGTGCGCGATCATTTTCTGCAACAGGGGCAGGGCGAAGGCCGCGGTCTTGCCGGTTCCGGTCTGTGCCTGCGCCATCAGGTCGCGCCCGGCCAGCACCAAAGGAATAGCCTGTTTCTGGATGGGGGTGGGAATGTTGTAACCCATATCATCGAGGGCACGCAGAATTTCGGGGGCCAGCCCCAGTTCCGCGAAGGTGGTTGCGACTTCCAGAGCCGCTGCGGTGTTCTCGCCTACTTCCATCAGATTTCTCGCCAGTCCAGTCCCGTTTCCTGATCGGCCACGCCGATCCAGGCATCATCGCAGCCCAAGGCGCCGGCCAGGGCGGCTCGCGCCAGCTCCGGCGCATTGTTGCGTTCCGACAAGTGCGCCGCCACCACATGAGTGAGGCCTGTTCCGCCGACGCGGCCAAGCAAGGCCGCCGCCGCCGTATTGTCCAGGTGGCCGTAAGGGCCGAGGATGCGCCGCTTCAGCGCCACGGGATAGCTTCCCGCTTGCAGCAGGTCCAGGTCGTGATTGCACTCCAGCGCCAGGGCGGAGCAGTCGCCCAGGGCCGCTTCGATCCGCGGCGTCACATGGCCCGCGTCGGTGAGCAGGCCGAAACGGCGGACACCGTCGAAGAAGGTGAAATGCATCGGTTCGCGCGCATCGTGGGGCACGGGGTAAGGCGCGATTTCCAGGTCTCCCAGGGCGAAGACGGCCTGCCCGGAGAGAATATTTGCCGAAACCGGCGCCGCCCCCTGCGCTTCCAGCATGGCGTGGCTGCCATGGCTGAGCCAGACGGGGCAACGCGCCATGGCAGCCAGTCTGGCCACGCCACGGCCGTGATCACTGTGTTCATGGGTCACCAGGATGGCGCCTAGACTTTCCGCGACCAACCCCAAGCGCGCCAGGCGACGCGTCGCTTCACGCGATCCGAAGCCGCAGTCCACCAGGACCGTGGTCAGGCCGGCTTGCACCACCCAGGCATTGCCTTTGCTGCCGCTGCCCAGGCTGGCGAAGCGAAAACCAGCCACTATTTCAACTGCTCATAGAGCAGGTTGAGGATGCGGCCGCCGGTTTCGTTATTGGCCGGCTTGCCGTCTTCCATGTAAACGCCGACGCCGGTCAGTTCACCGCTGGCTTTGAGCCGAACCTGATATTTCAAGGCCTTCGCCTTGGTCTCGTCGCTGCTCCAGAAGGCCAGCCTGGACAGGAACCCCTTCTCTTTCTTGGTATTGGCATCGGGATCGGCGTAGCGCACGTAGTAGACGCCGCCAGCGCGGTCGCGATCTTCCACCGCGAAACCGATGCGATCCAGGGCCAGACCGACGCGACGCCAGGCACGGTCGAAGGCATCCGGCATGGTCAAGCTGGCGGAGCCGTCGGGGCTCTTGCCCAGGGTGATGCGCGGCGGCGGGGCTTTCTCGGCGACCAGGGCCTTGGCGCGCGACTCCTCGACGCCGAAACGCAGCATCAAACGACGCAACATTTCCGCTTCCAGCTCCGGGTCGGAGGGACGTGGCTGCCACATGGTGCGCCCCTGACCCTGATCGCTGCCACCCTGGGTACCTTCGAACACCTCGACCATGCCACGATGGCTGACATAGATTTCGGTGGCATTCGAGCCGGCAGTCGCTTCCAGGCGGGTACGGAACTTGTCGCGCTCCCCCGTGGAATAGACATTGTCCATCGCCTTGCCGATCCACTTGCGGATGCCTTCCTGAGGAACCTTGGCGCGGTTTTCCGCCCAATCGGTCTCCAGCAAGCCTGTATCGGGCTGTTCCAGCGTGATGATGAAACCATTTTCCTGCCAGAAGTCCTTGACCACCGTCCACACTTCGGCGGCGGGAGCCTGCACCAGCAACCAGCGCTGGGTTCCGGCGCGCTCGATGCTCGCGCGCTCGACCCTGGGCAGCAAGGCCTGCTCCCCGGCAGCCTTGGGTTTGTCGGCACGCGTCTTGTCGTAGGCCGAGAAGGTCGCACTACCGGCCGGGTTCACATCCGGCACGGTGTAGCGGCTGTCCGTGGCGGGCACGACCAGGTCTGGCGGCACTTCCAGCGTCGGCAACTGCGCCCCGCCCAGCGACTTGTAGTCGATCTTTTTCTCTTCGAACACGGAACAGCCGCTGGTGGCGATGGCCAGGAGGATGAAAACCAAGGGGGGACGCATGACGGGGAGTCTCACAGGGAACCGGCTTCCTTCAGGGCGCGGCGCACGGTGTCGTGATGCGGCGCGGACAAGGGGACGAGTGGGAGGCGTATGGCGGATTCGATACGCCCCATTTCAGCCAGCGCCCACTTCACGGGAATGGGGTTGGCTTCCACGAATAATTTCTGATGCAGGCCGAGCAGGCTGAAATTGATTTCACGGGCGCGCACCAGATTGCCCGCCAGATGAGCCGCCATCGCCGCCAAGCACATCTCGTGCATCAGGCGCGGCGCCACATTGGCCGTGACCGAGACCACGCCCCTCGCGCCCAGCAGCATGAGCACCATGCCGCTGGCATCGTCGCCGCTGTAGACGGCAAAGGAGGCGGGCGCGCGCCGGATCAGTTCAGAGCCGCGCTCGATGTTGCCGGTGGCGTCCTTGATCCCGATCACACCGGGCACGGCGGCCAGGCGCATGACGGTATCGTTCGAGATATCCGCGACGGTGCGACCCGGGACGTTGTAGAGGATCAGCGGCAGATCGCTCGCTTCGGCGATGGCCTTGAAGTGTTGATACAAGCCTTCCTGGGTCGGCTTGTTGTAATAGGGCGCCACGGACAAGCCCGCGGCCGCACCCGCGGCCCTGGCGCAGCGGGTCAACGCGATCGCCTCGCTGGTCGAATTGGCGCCGGTGCCGGCAATCACCGGGACGCGCCGGGCCGCCTGCTCGACCGCGGTACGAATCAGCAGGCAGTGCTCCTCGGCGTCCACCGTGGGCGATTCGCCCGTGGTGCCGACGATGACCAGGCCATCCGTGCCCTGCTCGACATGCCAGTCGATGAGCGCCCGGAAACGGGGCAAGTCCAGGCTGCCATCGGCCAGCATGGGAGTAACGAGTGCGACGAGGCTGCCGGTAAACATGGCTCTAGGGAATCGGGGAAAGCGGCGATTTTAGCCGAAACTCGGCGCGTTCATGACTACGTGGGCGCAAAGACCTGCAATCTCCCGTCCACCCGCGCGCAGACGCGGCGTCCTCGCCCCGAAGGCGGCGCGGCAAGGTCGGAGATCACGGCATCGAACCGGGAACTCATTGTCCGCCCACGCCGCGCATGGCTGCCACCCCGGCTTCGATCGCCTGTGACCAGATGCCGTCCAGTTGTGCCGGCAGGTAGGCCAGGGTGAGGTAGAGCACGAGGAATCCCGCGCCCAGCGTGAGTGGAAAACCGACGGCAAATATGTTCAGTTGCGGCGCCGCACGCGACATCATGCCGATGGTGAGGTTGGTCGCCAGGAGTGCCGCGGTCACCGGCAGGGCGATGTGCAAACCGGTGGAGAACATCGTGCCGCTCCAGTGCAGCACGGTGACGAAGCCTCGCGTAGTCAGTGTGCCGCCTATCGGCACATCGATGAAACTCTGCGCCAGGGCGGCGATGACCAGATGATGACCGTTGAAGGCGAACAGGATCAGGACGGTACTGAGCACCAGGAATTGCGAGATCACCGGGGTCTGCGCACCATTGATCGGGTCGAACAGGGTGGCGAAGGAGAGTCCCATCTGCATGCCCATGAGGCTGCCGGCCACTTCGACGATGGCGAAGACTACGCGCAAGCAGAAGCCCAGCACCACGCCTATCGCGATCTGCTGCGACAACAGCAGCAAGCCGTCACCCGAGGCCAGGGCCACATGGGCCGCAGGCGGCAGGATGGGGGCGATGGCCATGGTCAGGACGAGGCCCAGCATCGTCCGCACCCGCATGGGAATCTCCTTGTTGCCCAGCATCGGGTCGACGGCCAGCCAGGCGAGGATACGGACCAGGGGGAAGAAGAACTGGGCCAGCAGCGTATCCAGATCGGCGCTGGACAAGGTAAGCATTATCCAACCAGTGTGGGAATGCTGCCGAACAGGCGAGCGACATAATCCACCAGCAGTTGCACCGCCCAGGGCCCGGTGACGACCAGCACTACGAACATCACCAGCAGTTTGGGGATGAAGGAAAGCGTCATTTCGTTGATCTGGGTAGCCGCCTGAAAAACGCTGACCAGCAAGCCCATCAACAGCGAGGACAGGAGCAGGGGAGCGGCCACCAGCATGGCCAGTTCCAGTGCCTGGCGAACCAGGGAAATGACAGTATCCGGGGTCATATCTGGAAGGTCTGCACCAGGGATGCGATCAGCAAGCCCCACCCATCCGCCAGCACGAACAGCATGATCTTGAAGGGCAGCGAAACCAACATGGGCGAGAGCATCATCATGCCCATGGACATCAGCACGCTGGCCACCACCATGTCGATGATCATGAACGGGATGAAGACGATGAAGCCGATTTGAAAGGCTGTCTTCAGTTCGCTGATGACGAAGGCCGGAACCAGCACCTTGAGCGGCGTGTCCTCGGGGCCGGCCAGGGGTGGTACTTTTGCCAGACGGATGAACAAGGCCAGGTCTTCCTGGCGCGTCTGCTTGAGCATGAAGGACTTCAACGGCAAGGCGCCTCGATTGGCCGCCTCCACCAGCGAAATCTGGTTATCGGAATAGGGCTTCCAGGCAGTATCGTAAATCTTGTCGAACACTGGCCCCATGATGAAAAAAGTCAGGAACAGGGACAGGCCGACGATCACCTGGTTGGGAGGCGCCTGCATGGTGCCCATCGCCTGACGCAATAGCGACAGGACGATGACGATGCGGGTGAAGGAAGTCATCATCAACAACGCCGCCGGCAGGAAGGACAGCGCCGTCAGCAGCAGCAGGGCTTCGATGCTGAAGGTGTAGTTGGTGGCGCCGCCCGCGCCCGGCGTGCTGGTGAACGCGGGGATCCCGGGTGCGGCCCAGGCCGGCAACGCGATCAGCATCAGCGCGATCAGGCCGCCTAGCAAGCCCAAGCCTCGCCATGCCACGGACCTCGCGCTCAATGCATCACCCCTCGCGCCTTCGCAGCACTTCCTTGAGTTTTTCGGAGAAGCCGGTCAATGGGTCCGATTGCTGGGTCGCACTGGCGCCTTCGGGTCGTGGCAAGGTATGCAAGGTATTGACCTGGCCGCCGCCCACGCCCAGTAGCAACCAGGTGTCGCCGATTTCCACCACCACGACTTTTTCCCTCGTGCTCAGCATGACGCCGCCCACCACCTTCACCACGCCTTGCGCGCCGCTCTGACCTGGGGCAAAGCGGCGCATGAACCAGAAAAACAGTAGCAGTGCCGCGAGCACGATGAGCAAGCCCAAAAAGCCTTGCAGGAAAGCGCTGCCCGTGGACAGCGTCGGCGGCACGCCGGGGCCTACAGCCGCCCAGGCCGGGCCGGAGAGCAGCGTGGCCGCGATGAACCCACGCTTCATCGGTTGATCCGGTGCAGGCGTTCGGCGGGACTGATGATGTCGGTGAGGCGGATACCGAACTTGTCGTTGACCACGACCACCTCGCCTTGGGCGATCAGGCAGCCATTGACCAGCACGTCCATCGGCTCACCGGCCAGGCCATCGAGTTCCACAACGGATCCTTGCGCCAGTTGCAGTAGGTTGCGTATGGCGATCTTGGTACGCCCCAGCTCCACGGTGAGGTGAACCGGGATATCGAGGATCAAATCCAGGTTATTGGTCGCCGGCGCCACGGTCTCGGCGGCGAAATTGGGGAATATCTGCGCCTTGGGTGGCGCCGCGGGCGCGTGGGAGGCGGCGGCCTTGTCCGCCACCTCCTGCTCCGCCAGGGCCGCGGCCCAATCGTCCATGCCATCGGCCGGCGCCGCGGCGGTTTCCTGCTCGGCGAGTGCCGAAGCCCAGTCGTCGGCGGAAAGGTCTTCCTGTGTATCTTCGCTCATCGCCTGAGTCCGGCGCAGGAAAGCCGGTCCGGGCCATTGAGCACACGATCGACCTTCAAAGCCAACTGCCCATTCTTCTGCCCGTAATGGCATTGGAACAACGGCACGCCATCCACTTGCGCCACCACGGCTTCAGGTACGTCCAGGGAGATCACATCGCCCACCTTGAGATCGATAATCTGGCGCAAGGTGACGGGGGCCTGGCCGAGATTCGCGACCAGTTCCACTTCCGCATCCTGCACCTGCTGAGACATCTGCGAGACCCACCGTTCATCCAGCTCGGCCCGGTCGGCCTGCATGGTACTGGTGAGCTGATCGCGTATGGGCTCGATCATACTGTAGGGAATGCATACATGAAAATCGCCGCCACCCGAACCCAGCTCGATGTTGAAGGTATTCACCACCACCACTTCGGTTGGCGTGGCGATATTGGCGAACTGGGTGTTCATCTCCGAGCGCACAAACTCGAAGTCCACCGGGTAGATGGTTTCCCAGGCCTTCTTCATCTCCTCGAACACCACTTCCAGCATCTTGCGGATGATGCGCTGCTCGGTGGGCGTGAAGTCGCGGCCCTCGACGCGCATGTGGTAGCGGCCGTCGCCGCCGAAGAGGTTATCCACGACCAGGAACACCAGATTCGGATCGAAAACGAACAACGCCGTACCACGCAGCGGGTTGATGTGAACCATGTTCAGATTCGTGGGCACCACCAGATTGCGCACAAACTCGCTGTACTTGATGACCGTAACCGGACCGACGGAGATTTCGGCGCTGCGTCGAATCAGGTTGAACAGACCCAGGCGGAAATTGCGTGCAAAGCGCTCGTTGATGATTTCCAGCGTAGGCATACGCCCACGCACGATCCGCTCCTGGCGGCCGATATCGTAGGCGCGAACGCCACCGGTGCTTTCCTCCGCCGAGGCTTCATCGGGCTCGCCCGTTACCCCGCGCAGCAGCGCATCAACTTCCTCTTGGGAAAGGATGTCGTCAGCCACGGGCGCCCTTCGTCCGCTACTGGATGATGAAGGAGGCGAACAACACTTTCTTCACTCCCTTGGAGCGTTTTTTCACCCCAAGCACCTCGTTGATCGATTTCTGGACCTCCAGTCCGATCTTGTCCTTGCCCTCGGGAGTCGCCAACTCGGCAGCGGTCTTGCTGGAGAGCAGCCGGATCAACGCGTCGCGTACCTCGGGCATGTGCACCTTGAGCTTCTCCTGGACTTTTGTATCGGCCAGGCGCAGCTGCACATCCGTCTGGAGAATATGCGACTCGGGATCGGACAGATTGACTGTGAACTGGTCCAGTTTTTCGTAGACCGGGTTCTCATCATCCGCCTCGCCCTCTTCCTTATCATCGGCCGCAGCCTCTTTGTGCGCAGACTTGGCTTTCTTTTCCACGGCGGGCTTGGACATCAGCAGGTACGCGCCCACCCCGCCGCCGACCAAAACCACGGCCAGCAGCGCGATGACGATGACGAGTAACTTACCTTTTTTCTTGGGTACTTCAACCTCGGCGGGGGCAGCGGCCATGGTCTCTCCGGATAGCGAATAAATTACAGACAAAATATCATACAAAAACAGCGTGTTCGAGAAAAAAGCTTAAGTTCTTTATTACGGCACCGGGCGCGGGGAAGCGAGGATCATCCGAGCCGTCATCGTAAGGATATGAGATTACTTTAAAAGCGGGGTAATTCGCCCCGATCCTGGCAATTTGCCGCGACGGTCAGGCGTAGAGATCGACCAGACCCAGCCCTCTGCGGGACGGGGCGACAGGCAGGATCGAAGCCCTCGCCTCCCCTGAAGCCTCGCCGCGGTTGCCGCGGGGGGAGCCCCCCATATCTCTCTGCGCAAATGCCTGATCGCGGACTTGCGTGTCACCCAACGAGATGCCCGCTTGAGCCATGAGTTCACGCAACCTGGGCATGGCCGCTTCCATGGCTTCTCTGACCACGGGATGCGGCGAATAGAACTGGGCCCCGGCCTCACTCCCGCTGATCGACAATCTTACTTCCAGCGTTCCCATATGGGGGGGATTGAGCGATAACTCGGCCACTTGCGATTGCCTTCCCGCCAGCCAGACCACTTTGTCGGCCAACTCTGCGGGAAACGCCTGGCTGCGCACGGGGGTTTCGATCGCGGCCTGGACCCGCGGTTGCTGCGTCTGTGTCGACTGTTCGAAATGACTGAGTTGACGCATGGCCACGGTATCGACCTGGTCCTTACCCTGCACTAACGCACCGGTCGAATCGGGCGCGGCCTTTGCTACCTCGATTAGAGTTCCGGCCGGGTCCACGGATTGGGATGATGCGTCGACAGACGGCAATAATTGCCCGGAAGCGGCCACATGGGCGGCAGAAATTGCCGTCGCCGGCGCCGCGAGTCGTGTTGCTGCAAGCTTTCCACCGGCCGACTCAACAGGCTTGGTGGACACCGGAGCGGTGGCCAGGGGCAACAACATTGCTGACACCAGCGATGCATTGGGCGTTGCGGCCGGGTCTACTCCAGTAACGTCTGGCTGAGACTTCTTCGCGGCCGACTTTCCCTGAACTGGCGATCCATCGCCTCCCCCCTGTGTAGCGGCCTGCACCAGGGGAGCCTGCTCTGCCAGAGGAGAGGTCTGCGCCAGAGGAGGCGTCTGCGCCAGAGGAGAGGTCTGCGCCAGAGGAGGCGTCTGCGCCAGAGGAGAGGTCTGCGCCAGAGGAGAGGTCTGCGCCAGAGGAGGCGTCTGCGCCAGAGGAGGCGTCTGCGCCAGAGGAGGCGTCTGCGCCAGAGGAGAGGTCTGCGCC
>CAILNT010000063.1 GCA_903835655.1 uncultured Pseudomonadota bacterium
CTCTGGCCTTGCACCTGCCATTCCACCTCGGAGTTGTCGATCAACTTCGGCGCCGCGAACGGCGTGGAAATGCGATTCGGAAACCCCGAGCTGACGTAGAGCACTTCGTTGTAGTGGCTGGATACACGCACCACGTTGGCCATCATGGGCCGCTTCTCTCCCGGTAGCAGGCCAAGGCCGGGCAGCATGGCTTGTTCGGGTTTGCCAGGCACGGGTTTGCCCACCTCGGGCTTGGAACGTTGCTTTCCCGCCTTGGCGGGCACCCGCTGGGTGACCTTGCAGGCCGGATTCGGCTTGGCCGGCACACCGGGCGGAGTGGCGCAGGCGTCCACACGTTCCTCCGAATGCGCGAGCCCGGCCGCCAGGCTGAGTCCCGCCACGGTCAAGCCGATGGCGATGTGCGACAAGAGAAATCTGACCCTCATTTCTCCCCCCTGGTCTCGGCCGGCTTTTGTTCATGGGCGTGTGACGCCTGCCATTTCAAGGTGCGCGGCTCCGACCCCTCGTAACTGTCCAGCGCCGTCACCAACGGCCGGCCATCGCGCATTTCGATCTTGAGGTCGTACACCACGGGCGCCACCTCGGGACTGGATTTGCCCGCGCTCAAGGTATTGAGCTGCCCCACCACGAAGACCCGTGAGGTCTCCTTCTCGTAATCGAGCCGCTTGGCTTCGAACCAGGACGCCCCGCCGCTGCTCCGGAAAACCGGGTCGGCCGCCACCGCCTGCAACTTGGTGCGCACGGCGGTATAGACCCGTGCATCCAGGTGGCGCGACAGGATGCCGGTGAGGAATTCGACGTTGTAGGGCGTGATATTCCCGGCCAGGGTGGCGATATAGAGGCCGAAGCTCTTGAGGTATTCGCTGCTGGCCGTGGCCATGCCCACCGTCACCCGGGAATCGAGTTGCGGGGGCACCAGCACCACGCGCTCGTGATTGCCGATGGCCAGATACAGCGTGCCCATCAGCGTGATGGACAGGGCGAGATTCGACATCAGCAGGAGTTGGGAGAAGCGGTTCGCCCTCTCCCAGGAGCCCGTCATGGCGGACAGCTTCATGCGAAGAACTCCACCGCCAGCCCATCCTTGTAGGCGCGGTTGAGAGGCAACAGGCCCGCCTTGTAGGCGATATGAATGATCGCGCCGTCCAGGTTGTTGCTCTTGAACCGCTTCATCCAGGCGGAGACGACGACGATGACGAAGAACATGATAGTCAGGGTCTCGGTCAGCATCCCCACCCCCATGAGCCCGATGGCCAGGGCGAACTCATCCAGTTCCCACCAGAAGAATTGCGGCTGTGCGTCGATGTAGCGCGGGATGTCGACTTCCCTCATGGCCGCGCCTCCTGCCCGTCACCAGACACGTGAATCCACACGGCCGCCCGGCGGTTCTGGGCACGGCCGGTTTCGGATTGGTTGTCCGCCACCGGCTCGCGCTTGCCACGGCTGCCGAGGACGATGTGTTCGCGTGCGACCCCGTGTGCCACGAACCAGGCCGCCACGGCCTGCGCACGCTTCAGGCCCAGCCGGCAGTTGTAGGCGTCGGTTCCCAAGCTGTCGGCATGCCCGACGACCACGACGCGGCCGTCGTTTTCACTGATCTGGCCCAGGACGGCTTCGAGCTGGCTGTCCTGGAGATGGCTACTGGCAAACGGGAAAGTCGCATAGCCCTGGGCACAGGCTTCTTCGGCCACTTCGTACTCGGGCGCGGGCGGGTTGAGCAGCGCATCCAGTTCCGCCAGGGAAGGGTGGGCGGTTTTCTCGAAAGTGATCCAGGCCATGCGTCCGGCGCCGAGTCGCTGAGGGGTGCGAGGAACATCGATGAGCGTTTCCTCGGACGGCATCACCCGCACGAAATCCGAGGTCGCCGCATACACCTGGCGCACAAAGCCCAGTGCCCCAGCCGAATCGGCCTGGGTCTGCGACACCCCCGAGGCACAGAACCCCAGGGCACAGAACATTGGAAACCACCTCGCCCGCATCGAAACAATCCATATATATACCGTTGCACGCTATGATAATGTTTTTGCGCAACAATGCAATAGGCGTTGGCCTATGACGCCCAGGACTCTGGACGTTCAGGAAGAACGGGAGGAGATGGCCTTAGAGAGCAGGCCGCTGGCCAGGCGGAGGAACAACTCGGCATCGCCCTGGGTGTCGTCCAGCGTCACCATGTAACGCCCGGCGATCGCGAACGACGGTGTGGATTGGATGCGGTACGCAGCCAGCTTCTCCATCGCGCGCTGGAGGCGATCGACCGGCACCCGCTCCCAAGCCCGTGCGAAATCACCCACGCCGGCCTGACGTGCTGCGGCTTCCCAGGTCGCGCCGGCTTCCAGGCTCATGCGGCCGTCTTGTACCAATGCGTAAGCGCGTTCCGCGAAGGCATCCAGACGAGCCGGCACGGCCTGCGCGACGGCATACCAGGCACGTGCCGCCATGACCAGCCCGCGATCGAGAGTGGTGCTGGGCGACAGCACCGGCATGAATTCAAACCCCACGCCCCTGGGCAGGCTGCGGCCCCAGCGCACCAGCGAGGGATGCAGGTCACGGCAGTGCGGACAGGTGAACTGGAAGAAGGCAATGCAGCGGCGGGCATCTTCACCGACCGGCGGCACCTCTGCATAAGGCATGGCAGAGGCTGCCGACGCGGGTGCCGCCGCTGGTGCCACAACACCACGTCCCTGCATCAGCAGGACGCTAGTCCCCAGCAGGAATGCCCGACGCTTCATGGATGTCCCCCCAATCGCATAGCCCCGCCTCGACCAACCGGTCGAACAGGGAACCGCCCGCCGTGCGCCAATCCTGCAGGGCATCCAGCCCCGCCTCGCGCTGGACTAAACCTTCCGCCATCAGCTTCTCGGCGATGCCCAAAGCCGCCGACGGCGCCTGCCCCATGCCGCGCAACAACGCTGAGGGCGAGCAATGCCGAAGTTCGAGCAACGCCTCACCCAGCCGCAATACCCTCCCGACCTGGCGTTCATGGATGACATGGGCGATCGCATCGGTTACCTCGGGCAGCCTGACGACACCCAGTTCGACCAGGATGTTGCCGAGACGGGATTCTCCAGCGGCGACCACATCCACCTCCGACGTGATGCGCCGCACTTCGGAGAGCGAAGTGAGCCCAGCCAAGGCTAGGCGTGCGCCGGCCTGCGC
>CAILNT010000064.1 GCA_903835655.1 uncultured Pseudomonadota bacterium
CGGCCGTGAGGCCGGGCGATGCGCATTCCTGCTGAGATTTTAGCTTTACGTTCAGGCGTTTCAATCCGCGCCCGGCCGTGAGGCCGGGCGATGCTCGGACGGCACGCCGGTCGCGGCGGCAGCTTTTTGGTTTCAATCCGCGCCCGGCCGTGAGGCCGGGCGATGCTACACTAACGTAACGTATTGTTTTTGCAGTGGAACGCGGCGAGCTTGCGCGAACCGGCCGAAGAGCGCAAGGGCGGTTTGTATCAACACACCCGATATTTCTATTGAATTGTTAAAGAACAATGGGTTAGCGCTCTCGCGAACCGACAGGGTTTTCGTCGTTACTTGGCGTTCGCGCGTCATACCAGAAGGGGACCTTCGAAATCGATGGAGCGGAAAGTGCCGAATTGCTTGACCCGAACGCCCACCGGCTCGGTAATGCGGTAGAAACGCAGATTGTCCTCGTTTTCGTCGATCTCCTTGAGAAGGGTGCGTTCCAGTTGTTCGAACTGCATTTCGTTGACTTGGCATTCGAAGACCGATTTCTGAACACGCTGACCCATGGCTTCACAGGCTTTGGCGACGCGGCGCAGACGACGACGGCCGGCGGCGGCCTCGGTGGAGACGTCATAGGTGACGATGATGAGCATCATGTGCCAGGTTATTTGCCTATGAAGGGGAGATAGCCTTCCATCTCTCCGCGGATGGTGCGGGCCATGAATCGGGCCTGGACCAGGGGCAATAGGCCGATGGGCATCTTGCTTTCCAGCAGCGGGTGGGTGATTTCTTCCTGTTTTCGTTCCTGCCAGGCGGTGACCACGGCACGGCGGCCTTGTTCGCCTAGCATGATGGCACCACCCTCACGGGTTTCAAAGTCGTCGGCGGCGAGTTGGCCGCGGTTGATGAGGGTGAGCGCGAGACGGTCGGCCAGAATCGAGCGAAATTCTTCCTGCATATCCAGTGCCAGGGCTGCGCGACCGGGACGAACGGCATGCAGGAAACCAAGTTGCGGGTCGAGACCAACACTTTCCAGGGCGGAGCGGCAATCGTTCATCAGCATGGCGTAGAGAAAGGAAATCAGGGCGTTGAAGCGGTCCAGCGGTGGGCGGCGGGTGCGGCCATCGAGCGCGAAAGATGTCCGCATCTGCGGCTTGACGATGAGGTTGAGTGCGGCGAAGTAGCCGCGCGCGGCTTCACCCTCAACGCCACGGAGTTCGTCCAGTGTATTGGCGACGGCCGCCGCACGCAAAGAAGCGGCGAGATTGTCGGCGGTTCGGCCAAGACTTGCCGATTCTTCGGCATCCCCCGCTTCACGGGCGCCGCGTTGCAAGGTGACACGGCTGTTCTTCAACTTGCCGGCAATGCAGGCACGGGCGTGCTCCAGGGTGGCGGAGGGGTCCCCGGCGGCTTTGTGCTGGGCCTGGCGCAGCAGGATGTTTCCGGATACCGGACCTTCCAACCTGGCCTTGAAGCGGCCATGTTCGTCCAGCAGCACCAGGGACTTTCCCTCATCAGCGAGCCGGTGCATGAGGGCGGGTGACACCATGACATTGCCGAAGGTGACCAGGCCGGACAGGTGATGCAGGGGCACCTGGAGTTTTTTCTCTCGATCGACGTCGATGCGCACGGTTGAATTTTCCAGATGCGCGTAGGCCTGGGGCGTCATGACGTAGAGCGTGTTTTGCAGGGTGTGCATGTTATGCCTCTGGAACAAACAGGTTGGAGCGTTGCCGCCGATGCCGACTCGACTCACCCAAAGCCTCTGGCTGGCAAATGCCTTTCAACGAACATTCCCGACAGCGCGCGTCGTTCGCCGGCGGCGGCAGTGTGCCACTGGCCAACATGGCGCGAATGAACTCGGCGATTTCGATCACCTTTTCGCGCAGGGCAGGCGTGATGGCAACCTCGCGCCGGTGATGACTACTGGCGTGATAGATGGCGCCCACCGGCACGGGGCGGCCGAGCATGTCTTCCAGGCAGAGGGCCTGGGCGGCGAGTTGAATATCGTCATGCAGCTTCTGCCGCTTGGGGCCGTGTTTGAACTCCACCGGGAAGATGGTGCCATCGGGGTGGAATTCGACCAGATCGGCCTTGCCGATCAGCGCCAATCGATCTGACCAGAGTGGCAGGGCGCGTTCCACCTTCACCCCGGATTTCATCTCGTAGCCGGGGGTGTCCACCAGGTGGTGCACCGCTTGACCGCGGGTGGTGTGAAGGTTGTCCACGAAGGCTTGCTCCAGGTGGATCAACCCGCACTGTCGCGGGCAGTAAGCCCAGTGTTGAAGGGCTGCGAGGGGGATGGGGTCGAGTTCAGGCGCTGTCTGAGTCATCTCGATGCTGCTAGCATGAAGCCATCTTGTTGATTAGGCGGAGAAAGACATGGACGCGATGCTGGACGAACTGGAGGCACAAGCCATGCAATTGCCGTTGAGAGAGCGTAGCGAACTGGCGCACCGCTTGCTGGTTAGCCTGGACGGTGAACCCGATGGCGCCTCGGAAGAAATTACGCAGGCCTGGGACGAAGAAATTTCCCGCCGCGTCGCCGATATGGAAGCTGGCCGCACGAAATGGGTTCCGGCGGAAGAGGTTTTTAGCAACATTGACGCCATGATTGCCGAGCGAGCGGGCCGTTGAGGGTTTCCTTCACCCCCGAAGCTGCGCAGGAATTCAGCGAAGCCGCCAGATGGTATCTGGGCGAGGCCGGGGTGAATCAGGCTCGTGATTTTCGCAATCAAGTCCACCGCACTTTGCAATTGCTGAGCGAACACCCCGCCGTTGGCACGCCTGGTAGAAATAGGACACGCAGCCTTGTCGTACATCGCTATCCCTTTTCGGTGGTGTATCGCATGCAGGAAGACGACCTCAGAATCATCGCTGTTGCCCGTCACAGCCGCCGCCCGGGCTATTGGGACGGGCGACGGTAGGTCGGCATCTCAAACCAGGCGCAGCAGTGTAACGCCAGCCGGCAGGCCGCTTTCGTCCACCGCCACCTGGTAATCCGCGAA
>CAILNT010000065.1 GCA_903835655.1 uncultured Pseudomonadota bacterium
CTGGAGGCGTGCCTCTTCCACGGCACGGCGTTTGGCTTCTTCCTGGGCGAGGCGGCGGGTTTCTTCCTGTGCGCGCAGCTTGGCGTCGTCTTCGGCGCGTCGGGCAGCCTCGGCCTGGAGGCGTGCCTCTTCCTCGGCGCGGCGTTTGGCTTCTTCCTGGGCGAGGCGGCGGGCTTCCTCGAAATTCAGGCCGATCTGTTCGAGTTTCTGAATTAGTTGTTCGTTTGCCGCAGAGGCGGACTGGAACCTCGCCAGCACGTCGGCCGGAAGCCAATTCCGTTCCGTGTAAGCCGCCTGGATATGGTTATCGGCCTCATTCGCCAGGCTGGAAGTCTTGGCGATGGCCTGACTGATCTTGTCGGCCGATGCGAGGATAGTGCCGGCCTGAATGGCCTGTAGCGACAGCGGTTCGGTTTGCCGAAGCGCGAGCGTGGCTGTGCGCGCCGCCTCGATGGCCGCCTCGGCCTGACGCACACTCGCCTCGACGCGTTGCTTCACAGCGCTCTCGAGGCGTTGCAGTGCTTCATGCAGGGTCTGCTGGGTGGCTACGCTCATGGAGAGCGCGCTTTCCGCTTTTTCCTGGCTCCCAGCTTGCAACAATTCTCGGGCAACAAGCAGGTCACTGAGTCGGGACTGGATCTGTCCGGCCGTCTGCAAGACGGAATCTACCCGTGGTTTGATGCTCTTGACGGCGTCGACCAGTTCGCCAGAGTGGATGGCTGCGTCCGTCTCACGGGAAAGCGCCGTGGCGGTACGCTGCATTTCCAGCGCCTCGGTTACGACGGTTTCCGCTTTCTGCGTCGCTGCTTCCTGTTCTTTGCGCTGGGATTCTTCGGCGAGTTTCAGTTCCTCTTCCGCGCGCAGGTATTCTTCCTCGGCGCGGCGTCGGGCATCTTCCGCCTTGCGGCGCATTTCGACGATACGACCGGGTTGGCCGAGGGTGCTGGTGGCGTCCGGTTTGCCGGTGAGCGTGGTTTCGGCTCGCCGCAGTTTCGTGATTTTTAATTGAGCCAGTTCGGCGTAATGGCCATTGGGGTATTTCCTGAGATAAACCTCGAAGTCGGCGATTTCCTCGCTGTCGCCGATGCTGCGCCAGAATTCGATCTCGACTTCATTGCCCGCAAGGGTAGCGTCACGCCGTGTCGCGTCGCGAAGCTTGGTGCCGGTACGCGAGGCGTTGTCCGGCCTAGGCTCCTGGATCAGTCCAAGGTCTTTGATGTTGATGACCCGGGTCTCTTCCGATTCCGCATCTTCGGCCGTCCTGACGGCGCTACGCAGGGCGATGATGAACTGCCTGGCGTCCGAGTAGCGCTGCGACTGATCCTTCGCCATGGCCTTGGCTATGACCAGATCCATGGCGGGGGGGCTCTGGGGGTTCAACGTCGAGGGCGGCGGCGGCTCCTCGTTGAGAACCTTGTGCATGACCGCGACCATGCTGCCTGAAAATGGTTTTTCCCCGGTCAGGAACTGGTACAGGATTACGCCGGTGGAATACAGGTCGGAGCGTTGATCGACCGATTCACCCTTGATTTGTTCTGGCGACATGTAGCTGGGCGTGCCCAGGATCGTGCCCGCGTGCGTCTTGTGGGTGCTGTCGATGCGGGCGATGCCGAAGTCGCCCAATTTCACGCTGCCTTTATCGGTCAGGAAGATGTTGGCCGGCTTGATATCCCGGTGGACGACGCCATTCGCGTGGGCCATTTCCAGCGCACCCAGCAGTTGGCTCATGATGCGCAGGATTTCCCCGGTGTCGAAGTGGTGGCCGGCGTCGAAATAGGCCTTCAGCTCCTTGCCATGCACGTACTCCATGACGATATAGGCAAGGTTCTGTTCCTTGCCGTAGTCATAGATGGCGACGATGTTGGGATGATTGAGCTTGCCGGCGGCCTTGGCCTCGATCAGGAAGCGGCGGGAATGCTCCTCGGCCTCGCTCGGATCAAGCTCATCCGTGCGGATGGTCTTGATGGCGACGGTGCGCTCGATGATGGTGTCGAAGCCCTCATAGACGACACCCATCGCGCCCTTGCCGACAGGGCGGACGATCTTGTATTTGCCCAGCTGCTCAGGCGTAGAGGCCACTATTCGAGAGGGGTGGGTTAATGTGAGGGGTCGGGCACGCCAGATTCACGGCGACTTGGGCCCGACCTTGAGCGTCGGGCGTGGGCGATTGTATCGTGAGGCGGTGTCTCAGCCACGCTGGCTGCGGAGTATCCACTGGTCGGCCGACGGGTCAGTCAGGGAGGCGAGGCAATAGCCCGTTCCCGAGCCAGTCACCGCTGATGCTGGCGGTGAAGGCCGCGGCGTCGAGTAGGCGCTCGCTGATCAGCAGGGTGGACCCGATCCGGTCTGTTCCCCATGTGTGCCAGTATGACGTCATGCGTCCCTTGCCGGGTGGGGCACTGAGCAGGCCGGTCAGCATATTCGGGTCGGCGATGACGTGCATCGAGGTGGGGCCCGCATGCATGGCGTTGGAAGTGTGCGGGGAGTCCGGCGAGATATCGCAGGGCAGGGAAGCCAGGGCGTTGTCCAGTTGTTCAAGCGTCGTGCGCGGGTCGAGTGCGGCCAGGGCCGCGTCCTCCACGCTGCTCAGCCAGCCCTCCAGCTTGAGCAGTAGGGTGGGATGCGCCTGCTGCGCCGGGACGGGTATGGCGACGGTCATCGGGAAATGCCGACCCACCCGGTCCACACTGGGGAACCAGAGGCCCAGCCAGGCATTACGGTCACAAGCGCCTTCGGTGAGCAGGAAGCGCCAGACGGGTGCGACCAGATAGAACTCGAGCCAGCGATCCCCCAGCTGCGCGCGCGCGGTCGCCATGCCTGCCTGCATCCAGGCATCCCAGGCATCGATGAATTCCCAGGGGAGGCGACGATGTACGAAATCGCCCTGGCTGGGGACCTTGCCGATGAATCCGGGAGTGGGCATGGTCAGGTGGGGCAGCGGAACTGCTCGAGTTCGCGCAGGTGGAAGGGGTTGCGCACACTGCCGGCACGCAACTCGAAGACCGCCTTGTGACCGTCGAAGTTGAAAGTGAGTCGACGCCGATCGGATTGCCCGCCCTCCCAGTTGGCCTGGTCGAGCAGGTGGAAGAGCGCCCAGGATCCGTCTGCATTGATCGTTGGTGTGGATGCGGCGCCGGCCACGATGCCGGCCATCTTGATCTGATTGCCCGGATTGAGGCTGGGCCAGGAGAGCCGGATGGCCGTCGTGCGGCCATTCGCGAAATGCGTCGTCTGGCCTTCGTTGGTCAACACGACCTCGGTCATCTTGTCATCCATCCTGACTAGCTGAAACTCGGCCATGATGGAGGGGTTGGGAGCCCCTCCGGGGAAAAAGGCATCGCGGATCACGGCTGCCCGCTGGAATTCCGCTACTACCGAGGGTGAAACGCTGGCGACTCCATCGGCCAGGCCGATCGGTTTCCAGGTTGGTCCCGAGGCGTCTATGTAGCCTTGGAGGTTGCTCTTGAAGAACGCGTCGAGTTGCCCCGCGGGGGCGAATAACCGGGAAAAATCACCCAGGGCCACTTCCCGGACGCTCGTTCGGATGAAGGGGTAGCGTCCCTGTACGGCTTGGCCGCAGAAGGCCCCGATCCCGCCTGCTACCGCTTTTTTGATGCCCTGCTGAGTGAAGGTGGCGGCCTGCCCCGTGCTGCGTGAGATGAGACTGTTGAGCAAGTTTTGCAGGGGCTGCGGCAAACCGCCGGCCACGCTCTTGATGGTGGCGATGATCTGGACATCCGACGGCGGCGGCGCACCCAGCTTGATGGCTTCCTCGGTTGCGCGCAGGTGGATCTCGTACTCCTTCAGTTTGGCGAGAACCGCGTCCAGGGGCGCGGGCGCACCCTGCACCAGTTTGTGCAGCGGGTCGAAGTGCCGGTCGACGGCCGCTTCCGGACGGTTCATGGTCAGGTTGACGGCGGGGCCGGTGTCGCCCAGGAACTGATCGTAGGTATTGCGCAGCTTGTCCACGACCTTTCCGACCGCCTTGTCCACCCCCGCCTGTACGGGGGAGTCGGCCCCGGCTAGAGTGGTTTCTCGGCTTACCGCGACGAGTAGTTGCTTCAGGGGGGAATCGCCGGAATCCAGCAGGGTGAGGATCTGGATGGACTGTTGCAGGCTGCCGGCCGGCACGATGCGCAGGTCAGCCAGCATTTCGTCCCAGAGGCGGACGTATTCGGCCAGATACAGGCTTTGCACCGCGGCCAGGTTCTGCGCCTCGTTCTGCGGCCGCGTGCCGACATATTTGGGGCCGAGTACCCAGGATTCTTCCTCGGTCAATTGTTTGACCACGTTCTTCGAGTCGGTCAGCAGTCCGTTGCGGAAGCCCTTGGCGGTGAACAGGCCAGGGATGCCCTCGGTGAGCGGGGTGTGGCTGGCGCGCGTGAACAACAGCGGCGCGGACGGGCCAGCGGCATCGCTGATGCTGAAGCGGGAGATGCCGGAACCGGCGCCCAGGCGTTTGAGCCGCGAGTAGGTCCGCTCCGGCAGAGAGGCCGAGGCGAGTTGCGATCTGGCCTGGTCGACCAGCGTGGCGTCCATCGGCAGCGTCATCTCGATCGGCGGTTCGGACAGGGCCGCGTGCAGGTGGTAGGTCAGGTCTTTCCAGGTTGCCTCGC
>CAILNT010000066.1 GCA_903835655.1 uncultured Pseudomonadota bacterium
CCCCTCGCAAAGCCTCCAGCCCCACCTTCGCCTTGAACTCAGGGGCATGTACCTTCCGCTTCTTCGCTTCGCTCATCGCTTCTCATTCCTTATGACTGAGCCAAGCTTAAACCGCTGTCTCAAAATCGGGGTCCACAATATTGATCGGCTTGACCAGCAACAACACGGGCCGATCACGGGATCGCGCGGTGCTGGAGGCAGCCAGCAGGCATGGTCTCGGCAATGCATAGTCGGGATACGAACCAAGGAGGACGACAATGAGCATGACAACAGCATGGGTTTTGCGCGCAGCCATGTTTGCGGCCGAGAAGCACAAGCACCAACGACGCAAGGATGCCGATGCATCGCCATATATTAATCACCCGATCGCCCTGGCCCATGTGCTCGCCAACGAAGGTGGAGTGAGTGATGCGGATGTGCTGTGTGCGGCGCTCCTGCACGACACGATCGAGGATACGGAAACCACGGCCGACGAACTGCGGATGACATTTGGTGAGGCGGTGACCGGCATCGTGCTGGAGGTGACCGACGACAAATCGCTGCTCAAGGCAGAACGAAAACGTCTGCAGATCGAATATGCCGCACAGGCTTCGCCGCAGGTGAAACTGGTTAAGCTGGCCGACAAGATTTGCAACCTTCGGGACATTCTTGCCTCGCCGCCGGCGGACTGGTCATCGGAACGCAAACAGGCGTATTTCGAGTGGGCGGCACAGGTGGTTTCAGGGGTTCGGGGCGTCAACGCCCAGTTGGAGTTGGTGTTTGACGATTTGTACGCACGGCGCACGACGCTGTTTTCTTGTTAGGAGCCCAGTTCAAATGATCGGCGTGATCATCGGCGACATCGTAGGTTCCCGCCGGGAGTTCCGTCGCATCAAAACCAAGGAATTTCCGTTGTTCTCTGATCGCAACGGCATCACTGACGACAGCATCCTCACAGTGGCTGTGGCAGATGCGCTGATGAATGGCCGCGACCCGGCCGAGTCCCTGCGTGACTGGGCACGACGCGTCAAGACAGGCAAGCATGTGGCCGGCTACGGCAAGAAGTTCATCAATTGGGTGGCCGCCCCAACCGTACAGCCGCCCTACGGCAGCTTTGGCAACGGCGGGGCCATGCGGGTGAGCCCCGCCGCCTTCCTGGCCAACACTCTGGATGAATGTCTCGACATGGCGTTGCGAGTTACTGCGATCACCCACAACCACCCCGAGGGCATCAAAGGGGCGCTTGCCACCGCGCATGCCATCTTCCTGTCGCTTCATGGAGAGACAGTCCAGACCATTCGCACAGCCATAGCCCAGACCTATGGCTATGACCTCTCGTGCAGCGTTGATGAAATTCGTGCCGTGCATGAATACAACGAGACCGCCCAGGGTTGCGTGCCGGAGGCTCTGACCTGCGCTCTGGAGGCGGTCGATTTTGAAGATGCCATCCGCAATGCCGTCTCGTTGGGAGGCGATGCGGATACGCTGGCAGCGATCGCAGGCGGGCTGGCGGAGGCCCGTTTCGAGGTCCCCGCTGAGTACGCAGCCGAGGCGTGGCAGAGAATGCCTGATGAAATGCGCGAGATTGCAGCGTCACTGTATGAGCGTGCCCGACGAGCCATGCCAGGCTGCTGAACCTGACCGATGCATTTGTGGGCGAACGCGAATGTCACGTTCCTATTTATCGGCACTAATTGACATATGCCTATTTTATGCAACACCATGCCATACATGAACACCGCCGCCGAGAGGCTGATCGATCTGGTGCGATCCAGTGGGCTTGTCCGCCCATGTGATCTGGCACCGCTGGGAATCCCCCGCGTTTCACTGACCCGCGCCGTCCGGCATGGGCAACTGGAGCGTGTCGGACGCGGCCTCTACGGACTGCCTGGGCGTGAGGTGTCGGCCCATGGTTCGCTAGCAGAGGTGGCGCGCAGGGTGCCCAAAGGGGTGGTCTGCCTGCTTTCTGCGCTTCGATTCCACGACCTGACGACGCAAGCCCCGTTCCAGGTATGGCTGGCTATCGAGAACAAAGCCATTGCACCGAAGCTCGACTACCCTCCACTGCGCATCGTCCGCTTCTCTGGTGCGGCGTTCACCGAGGGCATTGAGGAACATGTCGTGGATGGCGTGACCGTTCGCGTGACCGGCGTCGCCAAGACCGTCGCCGACTGCTTCAAGTACCGCAACAAGATCGGCCTCGATGTTGCCCTGGAGGCGCTACGCGAGGCCTGGCAAGAGAAGCGCATGACCAGCGACGACATTTGGCGTTACGCCAAGGTCTGCCGCGTGGCCAACGTGATGCGTCCTTATCTGGAGAGCTTGGCATGACCGTTCGGAATATCGGAGCGTCCATCCGGGATCGACTGCTCAACAAGGCTCGAGCCGAGAAGCTGGACTACAACCTGCTGCTTACGCGATATGCACTGGAACGCATGCTTTACCGTTTGAGCATCTCGGAACAACGCGACCAATTCCTGCTCAAGGGGGCGTTGTTGTTCGACCTGTGGTTTGACGTGCCGCATCGGCCCACCCATGACGCCGACTTCCTCGGTTTCGGATCGGCCGAGATTCCCCATCTGGAACAGCTTTTCCAGGGCATCTGCCGCATTGAAGTCGAGGACGGCATCGTGTTCCAACCTGACTCAGTGAAAGCGGCCGAGATTCGCAAGGAGGCGAACTACGCCGGCGTAAGGGTGACATTGATGGGGATGTTGGATAGCGCCCGCTGCCCGGTGCAGATCGATATCGGGTTCGGCGATGCCGTCGTGCCCGGACCGGAGGATGTGCTTTATCCGATCATTCTGCCCGGCATGCCCGAGCCACAACTTCGGGTTTATCCCCGCTACACGGTTGTTGCGGAAAAGCTGGAAGCGCTGACGTCGCTCGGCATGCTGAACAGCCGGATGAAGGATTTCTTCGATCTATGGGTGCTGGCGAAGCATTCCGACTTTGATGGATCGGTGCTGTTGCGAGCGGTCGCGGCCACCTTCGAGCGGCGGCGCACGCACGTTCCCCAGGGCCTACCGGCCGGCTTGAGTGACGAGTTCATCAATGACATCCAGAAGGGAATGCAATGGCAAGCCTTCCTGCGCAAGAACGCGCTGAACCCGATATCACTCACCGCCGTAATCGCCGATCTGCGTGAATTTCTGTTCCCGGTGTTGGAAGCGATCTCGTCACAAGACAGTCTTGATACCGACTGGCGGGCTGGAGATGGATGGCAACGATAGCCCTGTCAGTTTGATTGCTGCGTTGAGGATCGAACTCCGGACCACCGAAAGTCGAACCAGCCACGGTCAGGAATGTTCGCGTCGGAGCAGCATCAGGCTAGAATTACCGGACAGGTGCACGCTGATTTACTCTCACTACCGCCGTACACGGCCGCGTGGAGTCGCCCCAGCACCACCACTCACCAAAGGCCAGACGTTGCTCTGGCCTTTTTTTCGTCTGCCCGCCACGCCAGTACTGGCGCGGGTTCCCGGTTTTGTGCGAAAGGCGGCGTCAGCCCGTAAACCCCGGTTTCGGCGGTTTTTCAGCTCTCTGGGCAGAAAAATTCGGGTGGACGTCCGGCATGGCGTTGGCTCTGCACAGTTGATGCTGACGCCGCTCATTCAGATGTGCTAATGTAAGACACATCTGATCCAGGGATGCGTAATGGCAAAAGCGCCCAAGGAAGTTCTACTTGAGCAGGACCGTTTCGAGCTCAAGCCAAAGTCGGGCGGCGGGCTCCTGAGCTATGAGGTTTGGGGCTATGTCGAGAAAGGGCGAACGGTAGTGACCCGGTACAACCTGGCCTACATCAACCACTCGATCCACCAAGGTGACAATGGGCGCGTACTGGGCTTCGACAATGCCCACGGCTACCACCATCGGCATTACCTAGGTGATGTCGAAGCGGTTGAGTTCGTGAGTTACGAGGCAACCCAGGACAGATTCCAGCAAGAGTGGCTGGGCATTGTGGACAAAACACGAGGAAAGAAACCATGACCAAGGTCGTTGTACGCACGGATGATGTGGCGGGCTTCTTCGCGCGTGCCAAGGATGCCGCACGCAGGGCGGATCGAGGTGAAGCCTTCGAAGGCAAGGTTACGCTCTCGTTTGAAGATCCCCAGCGGATGTTTACCGTCCTGTCGGAAGCACGTCGCCGTTTAATGCTTGAAGTCATGCATGAGGCCAGAAGCATCAACGAACTATCCCATCGCCTGCACAGGAACCGCTCGGCGATCACCAAGGACGTCGGCTTACTGGAGAAGCTGGGGCTGATCGTGTCGGAGCGTCAGGCCAATCCGGGTCATGGCATTCAGAAGGTCGTGCGCTCGGTCGCGCCCAAGATCGAGATGGTGGCAACCCTGGGTTGAAAGCGGGCTGCAAC
>CAILNT010000067.1 GCA_903835655.1 uncultured Pseudomonadota bacterium
CGGCGTTCTGTTTCACCGTGCTGGTGATCTCGTCCAGGCTGGCCGCGGTTTCCTGCAGGCTGGCGGCCTGCGATTCGGTGCGCCCTGAGAGGTCGGTATTGCCGCTGGCGATCTCGCGGGCGGCGGTGTTGATGGCATCGGTGGCTTCACGGATCTGCGAGACGATTTCCTGCAATCGCTGCGTGGTGCCGTTGGCGTCGTCCTTGAGTTCGCCGAAGAGTCCGTGGTAGTCGGCTTCGATCTGCTGGGTGAGATCGCCGTTGGCCAAAGCCTTGAGGACGCGGGCGACATCGCTCATGCCGCGTTCCGAGGTTTCCACCAGGCGGTTGATGCCCTCGGTCAGTTGCAGGAAGAAGCCCTCCTTGTCCTCGGAACGCAGACGCCGGCTGAAGTCGCCGGCGGCGGCGGCGCCGACCAGGCTGGCCACCTCCTGCTCCACCGCCACTTCAGGGGTGCGGTCTTGCCATTGGGTGACGCGACCGAGGTGCTTGCCGGCGGCATCGACGATCGGGCGCGCGATCAGGCGTAGGTGGTGGCCATTGAATTCCATGTCGACTTGGGCGCCGGAGAGTACGGCTTGATCGAAACGGGCGGCGGCCCCGGGTTCGTGGAACAACCTGGAGAGTTTGTCGCCCAGGAGGCTGTCCACGTCCAGGCCGATTCCGCCCAGGCTTTGCAGCAGGCTGCGGGCGCTGGGCGTCATGTGGACCAGGCGGGCTTCCGCGTCGGAGACGGTGATGCCTACGGTGGAGTTATCCAGGGCGACCTTGATGCGCAGGGTTTCGTCGGCTACGCGGCGCGATTCCGCCACGTCGAACCCCAGCTTGGTCTGCATGGCCTTGAGTGCGACGAAGACCTGGCCGATCTCGTCCCTGTACCCGGTCGGGATGGGTGCGTGGTAGTTGCCCTGGGCGATCTCGTCCATGTTCTTGATGACCGCATCCAGGGGCCGGGCCACGAGCCGGCGCGACAACAGGGTCAAGAACACGCCCAGGATGGCAACGGTGAGAATGCCCGCGACCAGGAATATCCAGCCGATGCGGGCGCTGCCGGCCGTGAATTCCTCGACATAGCTGCCGCTGCCCACCACCCAGTTCCAGGCCGGCACTTCACCGTAAACGACGATTTTTTCGCGTGCGCTGGTCTCGCCCAATTCCTTGTTGATCCAGGGGTAGCGGATCACCCCTTCCTTCTTGTCGAGCATTTCCCGGATGAATTCCCGGCCATCCGCATCCTTGGCCGTCAGGATGTTCTTGCCCTCCTTGGCCGGGTGAACGACCAGCAGGCCCTTGTTCTTGCCCGCATCCAGGACGTAGACATAGCCGGTCTGGCCGATCTTGATGCCCTTGAGCCTGGCTTTCAGGTCGGTAAACTGCTGGCTGAAGTCGAGTCCGACGAAGAGCGCGGCGATGACCTTGCCATGGGCATCGAGCACCGGCGTGTAACGCGTCATGTATTCATGGCCGAACAGGCTGGCCTTGCCGATGTAGGGTTGACCCGCGAGCAGTCTTGCATAGGCCGGATGCGTCCGGTCCAGCGTCGTGCCGACCGCACGGCTGCCATCTTCCTTCTTCAGCGAGGTGCTCACACGCAGGAAATCCTCACCCTTGCGGGCGAACACGGTGGCCACCGTGCCGCCGTTCGCTGCAGCGCTGAATCGGTCCACCGCGGCGAAATTGCCGTTCAGGACGATGCCGTCATGCTTGAGCTGGGGAGTCGGTTTCCCGTTCACTTCCACGGTTTGGGTTTCGTCCAGGCTGAATGTTCCTGTGAACTGGGCATTGAACAAGTTGGAGATCAGGGTGACGGACTGCTCCAGGCTGTGGTTGTAGGTCTCCACCATGCCGATTACGTGCCGGTTCTGGGCTTGCAGATTGTCCAGCATGATCTGGTCCAGCGTGGACTTGGTCTGGCCCTGAGAGAACAGGTTCATCGCCACCAGGCATAGGGTGACGATGAGGGTGCTGGCCACGGCGATCTTGGTGGCCAGGTGCTGGCGTTTGATGCGCGCGCCCAGGCCGGTTTCCGCCAGCGTCGCGCGGCCGGCATTGACGTTCCGATAGAGAGCTTCGGCCGCTTCGACCTGGTTGCGGGTGGGCTTGCGCCGCACCGAGAGGTAGCTGGCGATCTGGCCGTCACGTTTTTCCGGGGTGACGTTGGCCTCGACCCAGTAGTGGTCGCCGTTCTTGCGCCGGTTCTTGACCATGCCAGACCAGGGTTTACCGGCTTTCAGGGTCGCCCAGAGATCGGCGAAGGCGGAAGGTGGCATGTCCGGGTGGCGCAGGATGTTGTGCGGCGCGCCCATCAGTTCCGATTCGTTGAAGCCGCTGGCTTCGACGAAATCCGGGTTGCAGAAGGTGATGATGCCGTTGAGGTCGGTGCGAGAGACGATCTGTGCACCGTCTTGCAGCAGGTATTCGCTGCCGGTGACGGGGAGGTTCTTGCGCATGCTGCTGACTCCTGAATGAAGTTTTTCTTACTGCGCTTGCTGGCGCTTCATGGCGGCGATGTGCTGTACGGTGCGGTTGGAGAGGTCGAAGAAATCGCCCACCAGTATGGCGTTGGCGCCGTCCTTGTCGCCCGCCTGTGCGCGGCGCAGGATGTCGCCTGCGCAGACATGGAATTTAGCGTGGGTATGGCGCAGGGGCTCGTATTCCGAGGTGCGCTCGTATTCACGCCCGGCGCCATAGATCCATTTGCCCAGGGCGCACAGATTGTCCTTGCAGACGTCGTCCGGGTTCAGCTTGCGCTCTTCGCCTCCACCGATGGCGCTGCGCAGCTTCTGTTTCCAGGCCTGGTGGGCGTCGATGATGGCATCGAAGTCGATGTCGCCGGCCTGCTCGCTGGCCACCTTCGGTGCCGCCAGCGACGGGCGCGCGCCCGACAAGGCGGGACGGGGCGCATTCTTCACCCGGGCGATGCCGGGTATGCTTCCCCGGCTGTCGGCCACGCGGAATACGGCGACCGCCTGGCTCAGGCTTGCGGCCTGATCCTGTAACGTTTCGGCCGCGGCAGCGGCTTCCTCCACCAGGGCGGCGTTCTGTTGCGTGGCCTCGTCCATCTGGCCGATGGCGGAACTCACTTGTTCGATGCCCTGGCTCTGCTCGGTGGAGGCCGCGCTGATCTCACCCATGATGTCGGTGACCCTTGCCACTGCCTGCACGATTTCGTCCATGGTGTGGCCTGCCTGCTCCACCTGGCGATAGCCGATGTTGACCTTGTCCACAGAGTCGCCGATGAGCGTCTTGATCTCCTTGGCGGCATTGGCCGAGCGCTGTGCCAGGCTGCGGACTTCGCCGGCGACCACGGCGAAGCCGCGCCCTTGTTCCCCGGCCCGGGCCGCTTCCACGGCGGCGTTCAAGGCCAGGATGTTGGTCTGGAAGGCGATGCCGTCGATGACGCTGATGATGTCGGCGATCTTGCGTGAACTCTCGGCGATCGCGCCCATGGTCTGCACCACCTGGCCCACCACTTCGCCGCCCTTCACCGCGATACCCGAGGCGCCGCGGGCCAGCTGGTTGGCCTGGCGGGCGTTGTCGGCATTCTGTTTCACCGTGCTGGTGAACTCTTCCATGCTCGACGCCGTTTCCTCCAGGCTGGAGGCCTGATTTTCGGTGCGCGACGAGAGGTCGGCATTGCCACTGGCGATCTCTCGGGCGGCGGTATTGATGGAATCGGTGGCCTCTCGAATCTGGGCGACGATTTCCGACAGGCGCCCGCTGGTGGCGTTGCTGGCGTCCTTGAGTTGCCCGAACAAGCCCTGGTAATCGGCCTCGATACGCTGGTTCAGGTCGCCGGCGGCGATGGCCTTGAGGACGCGGGCGACATCGTTCATGCCGCGTTCCGAAGTCTCCATCAGATTGTTGATGCCTTCGGACAGTTGCAGGATGAAACCCTCCTTGTTCCTGGTGAGGAGGCGCTGGCTGAAGTCGCCGAAGCTGGCCGCTTCCACCAGGTTGGAGATCTCCCGTTCGGTGGTGACCTCGTCGGTGCGGTCGTTCCACTGCACCACGGAGCCGAGGCGCTGGCCCTGCTCATCGATCACCGGGTTAGCCACCACGGTCATGGTGCGGCCCCCGATCATCAGCGCGCCCTTGTGGATGCCGCCGAGGTTGGCCAGCAGGCCAGCCTGATGCGCGGGCGCCTTGTGGTAACTGTCGATGTTGCTGCCCAGGAGTTTGCTGGCGTCGAACTGCGGCAGTTGCTTGCGGATGTCGGCCTGGGCGTGGCGGAACATGGCTTCCACCGCCTTGTTCACGTAGATCACGCGGCGTTCGTTGTCGGCCATCATCACGTTGGCGTTGACGTTGTCCAGGGCGGTCTTGATGCGCAGGTTGTCTCTGGCAACATGATGCTCTGTCTCCAGCCGCAAGGAGAGTTGTGCTTGCATCTGTTGCATCCGGGCCAGCAGGCTGTGCTCATCGCCGGCTTGCACCGGGATTTCGTTGTCGAGGCGGCCGGCGGCGATGTTTTCGGCGATGCCGACCGCCAATGCCGGCTCTCCGCCGATTTGGCGCAGCAGCGAGCGCAGAATCTTGCCACCCAGCAACACCAGGATGGCCAGCACGGCCAGAACCAGCCCGCCCAATATCCATGCGTTCCAGCGGATGCTGTGCTCCGCGCCGGCCTCCTTGGCGCTCAGCGAGGCGTTGGCAAGCTCGACCGCACGGACGATGTGTTCACGGTGCGCCTCGAACAAGGTCTGCATTTCCCTGAGTGCTTGAGACTCGGCAACCTGGTTCTTGGCGGCCAGGGCGGGGAAATACGCAGTGTTCGCCCGGTCGTAGAAAGTCTGGCCGATTTCCCTGGCCTTGGCCATCTCCGCCTTGATGGCGTCGTCCACGGGCGCATTCTGCCAAACCTTGTGGCGCTCCGTGAAATCGGCCTGCGTCTGGTCGAAGCGTTTTTTCAGTGTCGCCTGCTGCCCTTCCTCCACCATCTGCATCTGCAAGGCGGTAAGGTACGCTTCCACAACGAATCCCGGTGGCGGCAGGATGTCCGCGACCAGATCCTTGTCCTGGACGATGCCGGCATACACGGGCCCATTCACCGCCACGGTTCGGTTGGACAGCATACCGACCGTGGCCAGCAGGACCACGCCTAGCGCGACCAGGCCGAGTAAAAGCGAGAAGGAAGTTTTGAGGTTGGGATTGTTCATGTCGATACGCCTTATTCCGGAATGACAGCCTTGCCTCGAAGTGGGAGTAGTCTCAGGCCGCAGCGGCTTCGACCAGCGACATTTCCTGGCTGGTCATGAGTTTTTCGATGTCCATCACGATGATCATGCGGTTCTCCACCGTACCCAGGCCGAGGATGTAGCGGGTATCGAGAATGGAGCCGAATTCGGGCGACGGGTGCAGGTCGTCTGAACTCAGCTGGATGACGTCCGAGACGCCATCGACGACAGCGCCCATCACCCGCTTGCCGATATTGAGGATGATGACCACGGTGAACTGGTCATAAGTCGGCTCGCCCAGCCTGAACTTGATGCGCAGGTCGATGATGGGGACGATGACGCCGCGCAGGTTGATCACGCCCTTGATGAAGGCCGGCGCGTTCGCGATCCGGGTGACCGCGTCATAGCCGCGTATCTCCTGCACCTTGAGGATATCGATGCCGTATTCCTCGGCCCCCAGGGTGAAGGTGAGGAATTCGCCGGAGTTCGAGGTACCCGATTCGTTGTGTTCCATTTTCTTACTCCTCAGTCTCGTGGCTTGGGCTGTGCCCATCCTGCATTGGTTTTCATGGAGCGGCTTCAGGCTGCGCGCTCAGCATGGCTGCCCGACCCGGTCAGGCCCATGCGGGCCACTGCGGTGACGTCCAGTATCAGCGCGACGCGGCCGTCGCCCATGATGGTGGCGCCGGAGACGCCCGGCACCCTGCGGTAGTTTTCTTCCAGGCTCTTGATGACCACCTGGTGCTGGCCCAGCAGTTCGTCGACGAACAGCGCGGCTTTGCCGTCCTCGACTTCGACGACGACGATGATGCCGCGGGTGACGTCTTCCACACCGGGCAGGTTGAAGGCATCGGCCAGCGAGACGAAGGGCAGGTATTCGCCGCGGATGTGCACCATGCGCGAATCGCCAGCGAGAGTGCGGATGGCGTCGAGACTGGGTTGCAGGGATTCGACCACGCTGGTGATGGGGACGATGAAGGTCTCGCCACCCACGCCCACCGACATGCCGTCGAGGATGGCCAGGGTGAGCGGCAGGCGGATCACCGTGCGGGTGCCATGTCCCGTGGACGATTCCAGTTCCACGCGCCCGCCCATGCCTTCGATATTGCGCTTCACCACGTCCATGCCGACGCCGCGCCCGGATACATCGGTGACCACGTCCGCGGTGGAGAAACCGGGCGCGAAGATGAGCTGCCAGACGTCATGGTCTGACATGGCGTCGTGCACGGGCAGGCCGCGCTCCTTCGCCTTGGAGAGGATGCGCGCCCGGTTCAGGCCGGCACCGTCGTCGATCACCTCGATGACGATGTTGCCGCCCTGATGGCTGGCCTTGAGGGTGAGCGTACCCTTCGGGCTCTTGCCCGCAGCGACGCGCTTTTCCGGGGTTTCGATGCCGTGGTCCAGACTGTTGCGTACCAGATGGGTGAGCGGATCGCTGATTTTCTCGATCAGGCCCTTGTCCAGTTCGGTGTTTTCGCCGATGGTTTTCATTTCCACCTGCTTGCTGAGCTTGCCCGCGAGGTCGCGCACCACGCGCGGGAAGCGGGAAAACACCATGCTCATGGGCAGCATGCGGATGGACATCACCGATTCCTGCATGTCGCGAGTGTTGCGCGCGAGCAGTTCGATGCCGGCAAGCAGTTTCTCCGCCTGAATCGGGTCCAGGTAGCTGGCGGCTTCGGCCAGCATGGCCTGGGTGATGACCAGTTCGCCCACCAGGTTGATGAGTTGGTCCACCTTCTCTACCGATACGCGGATGCTGGTCTCGGCGTTGGCCGCGCTGACCGTCCTGTCGTTGTCGCGGCGTCCGGCCTTGGCGGTCTCGACGGCGGGGCCGTCGCTGAGGCGGCGGCCTGGGGTGGGAGGCTGTGTCGGGTCTTTTTCCGTCGCAGCCGGGGTGGACGTCCGGGTGAACTGCTGGCTGCCTGGGGCGTTGTCGAACAGGCCCAGGCCGCCGGGCGCGTCGACAAAGATGCCATAGCCCTGGCCTTCGATGGCGGCAGGACTGTCGCAGGGGGCGATGTTGCGGTTGGTCAGGTGTTCCCGTTTTCCTGGGGCATCCTCGTACAGGCCATAGACGCCGGCTTCTTCCTCATCGGTGATGACGTCCGGAGCTGTCCAGGCGGGGAGGCCGGGCACGTCCTCGAAGAAACCGTAGCTCGCCTCTCCCGGAGCCGCAGGCAGGCCCGGCACATCTTCGAAGAAGCCAAAACTGTCGTCGATCTCGGGCACCACGGCTTCGAGTCCGGGCGCATCGTCGAAAAAGCCATAGACTTCCTGAACCGCGTCGGCGTCGGAAAGCGTGATTTCGTCAGGTTCGAGGTAGAAGGACATCAGTTCCTGCAACTCGTCGTCGCGCTTCTGCGTGGTCAAGACCAGCGACAGGTGCGGGTTGCTGGCGTCTGGGCGCAGTTGGACATCGAGTGCGGCAATTTCCGCGAGGCCATCGAGCAGGTTCGCCAGCTTGACAGGGTCGTCGGCAATGGCCGTCGGCAAGTCGCATTCCATGCGGGCGCGGCGTACCGGGGCGGCCACGGCCACGGCCGGCGCCGGTGTCGGCGCGGCGACGGCATTTCCGGCGGCCAGCTGGTTGAGACGGGCGCAAATCTCCTCGACCTCGCCGGCATCGGCCTCCGGGCCGCCCTGATGGTGTTCCAGTTGCGCGCGCAGCGTGTCGCCGGCGGCGAGGAAGGCGTCGACCATTTCCGCTCGCAGGGGCAGTTCCTCCTTGCGCAGGCGGTCCAGCAACGACTCCAGAACATGGGTCACGCCGGTCATGTCGGTGAAGCCGAAGGTGCCACTACCGCCCTTGATGGAGTGCGCCGCACGGAAGATGGCGTTGAGGTCTTCCAGGGACGGATTGTCCACGTCCAGGTCGAGAAGCAGCGCTTCCATGCTCGCCAGATGTTCCGACGTCTCGTCGAAGAACACCTGGTAAAACTGGCTCATGTCGATGCTCATGGCTAATCCCGTGAGTGGGTGAGCGGGGAGTGGAGAGTAGGCAGCGGCGTACCGGAGCGCGGATTTCCGCTCACGGCTCCCCGCGGACCGCTCTCCATCATCCGAGTACCTTCTTGACCACTTCCAGCAACTTCTGTGGGTCGAACGGTTTGACCAACCAACCCGTGGCCCCCGATGCCTTGCCCGCGGCCTTCATGGCGTCGGAAGACTCGGTGGTCAGCATCAGGATCGGCGTCGAGCGGTATTGCGGCAGGCCGCGCAGGGTCTTGATCAGGGAGAGGCCATCCATCTTCGGCATGTTCTGGTCGGTGAGCACGAGATCCGCGTTCTTGCCGCGTGCCTTGTTCAGCCCATCTTCGCCATCCACGGCTTCGACCACTTCATAGCCCGCGCTCTTGAGGGTGAAAGCCACCATCTGGCGGATGGAAGCGGAGTCATCGACAGTCAGTACCACTTTTGCCATTTTAAATTACCTCTTAACGTAACGTCGCGCGGCGGCGCTCAAAGCTCCCTCTCCTGCGAGGGGGAAGGGGGGTGAGGGAACGGGCGGGTGCGCATTTGCTGAGGCCGGCCCGTCAGAACAATTCGATGTCGCCGGAACTCAGACTATCCTGCTTGATCGGGTTGAAGTGGGTGTTGTCCAGGTTGGACAAGGCGGCGACCCGAACCCGCGCCAGGGCCATGGCGGCCATCATGTCCGTGGACTCGGCGAACGCGCGCGCTACGCCGTGGACACCGGTGCCCAGCGCTTCCAGTCGGAGCTGGGCATGGCCGATCAACTGGCTGGACAAGTCCTGAAACTGGAGCGAGGTCACGGCCGCGTTGACTTTGGCGCTGACCTGGGCGGCATGCGCGTCGATGCCACGCGCGGCGTCCGCCATCGTCACGTTGATGCCTTCCAGGCGACTCATGGTGCTTTGCACTCGTTGTTTCGATTGCAGGGCAAAATTCATGTCCATCGAGGCGACGGCATAGATGGACTCGTGGGCGCGGCCGAGCGAACTGTCCACCTGATCCATGTGCGCGCGGATCTCGTGGGAGAACTGGTTGGTGCGTTGCGAGAGATTGCGCACTTCGTCCGCCACCACGGCGAAGCCCCGCCCCGCCTCGCCCGCGCGAGCAGCCTCGATGGCGGCATTGAGGGCGAGCAGGTTGGTCTGTTTGGCGATGGATTCGATCTCGGCCAGGATGCCCAGCATGGCGGCAACCTCGTGGTTGATGGTGTCCATGGTTTCCACCAGGCCCATGGCGATCTTGCTGGTGGCTACCGTGTTGTCCACGAAGGATTCCATGGTCTTCGAGGTGTCCCTGACGAAGTCGGCGAAATCCACGGACTCGCCATGGCTGTCTACCTCGGTCATGCCCGTGACGATGGACAAGGCCAGTTCGCGCTGCGCCTGGCCGTGGTGGTTCATCTCATTGAAATCGGCGACCAGCTTGTTGACCGCCTCCTGTAGCAGGCTTTTCACCTGATCCAGTTCGCCAAGGCTGGAGCGTGACTGCACTTGGCTGGCGTCGCCCAGTTCGTCGATCAGGGCGCCGAGTTCGGCGCGGCAACCGGCCAGCGGATCGGGTGGGGTCTCCTGGTGCTGCTTTGCCACGCCGTAGCGGGTGGCGACGAACCAGACCGAACTTGCTACCACCACGATCGCCATGACACGCCAGATCGGATCGGCAAACCACGCGGCCAGGCTAACCAGAACGGCGACCAGGGCGATCAGCGCGGCATACTTTTTCGAGGTCAAAACCATCCCCTGTGGGTTGTGGGCATCGAGCCCGTCGCGCAGTATATCGGCACGGAGATATATTACTTTAGAGATAGATGCGACGCGGCGTTGTCATGAGGCGGCAACGGCGACGCCCGGAGCCCGTCCATGCCATGTACGGTCACGAGCCGGGGGGAAGGTGTTCGTTTTCCTCGTCCAGGAGCTGGCCGGCGATGGCCCAGTTTTCCTCGGGCAGTTCCTCGAAGGCGAGGTGTAGCGCCGGGGCTTCGATGCGTGGCGTTCCAGGATGTCGGTGATTTCCTCGGCGATTTTTTTCTTCTGTTCGCGGCTGAGGCTGCCGGAAAGTTTGATGCTGACTACAGGCATGAGTGCTCCTCCTGTGTAGCGCGGCGGGGATGCCAAGTGTGGGGCATAACGATACGCGGGTTGTGTATCGCCGGGAAATTGGCGAGACTCGCCGCACATTCCCCCGCGGCTCGACCCGCGGGGGTAGCCCGGTTGCCGAGCAGGGCGCGAGAGCGCCGGCTGGGCAACCCTTCCCGGACACGGGTGTCCGCGGCCTGTGCACGCCTCGCGCCGGCCATCGTGAGTCTGGCCTACACCCAACATTGCCTGGAGTGGCGCATGTGTGAGCAAGAGGGGACACTGTGATTTACGGCATCGGCACCGACATCGCCGCCATCGCCCGCATGCGCGACGTCCACACGCGATTCGGCGGCAGGCTGGCGCAGCGCGTCCTGGCGCCCGAAGAATGGGGCGAATACACCCAGGCGCGCGACAAGGAGGGATTTCTCAGCAAACGTTTCGCCGCCAAGGAAGCGTTTTCCAAGGCGGCGGGCACCGGCATGCGTGCGCCGGTGACGCTGACCGCGATTCGCGTCGTACATGATGCGCTGGGTCGGCCCGGCCTCGCTTTCTCACCGGAACTGACGGAGTGGATGCGGGCAAAAGGCATGGGGCCGGTGCATTTGTCGATTTCCGACGAACGCGAACACGCACTCGCCTTCGTGCTGCTGGAAAAAGCGGTCGAGACCTCGAACGGGACATATTGATGAATACGGTCAACCATCTTCCCCTCGGCCCGGTGATGGCCGATGTCGCCGGCGCCACGCTGCGGGAGGAAGAACGGCAGCGGCTGCTGCACCCGTCGGCGGGCGGCGTGATCCTGTTCCAGCGCAATTACGAGAATCCGGAACAGCTCACCTGTCTGTGCCGCGAGATCCATGCCTTGCGTTCGCCGCATCTGCTCATCGGCGTCGATCATGAAGGCGGCCGGGTGCAGCGCTTTCGTAGCGGCTTCACGCCGCTACCCGCGATGCGCGCCATCGGCGACCTTTGGGACAGCCACCCGCAGCGCGCCCGTCGGTTGGCGCGGGACGCCGGTTATGTGATGGGTGCGGAATTGCGTTCGGTGGGCGTGGACTTCAGCTTCGCGCCGGTGCTCGATCTCGATTACCGCAACAGCGGCGTGATCGGCAACCGCGCCTTCCACCGTGATCCGCGCGCGGTGGCCGACCTGGCGCACTCACTCGGCCTGGGGCTGAACGAAGCCGGCATGAGCGCGGTGGGCAAGCATTTTCCCGGCCACGGTTTCGTCGCCGCGGATTCGCATCTGGCGGTGCCGGTGGATGAGCGCGGCCTGACCGATCTGGAGTTCGCCGACATCCAGCCGTTTCGCCACATGATCGACCTGGGGCTGGCCGGCATCATGCCCGCGCATGTCATCTACCCTCATGTCGACCCGAATCCCGCGGGCTTTTCACACCGCTGGCTGACCGATATCCTGCGCGCGCGCTATGGTTTCGAGGGCGTGATCTTCAGCGACGACCTCACCATGGAAGGCGCGAGCGTCGCCGGCAACATCGGCCAGCGCGCGCTGGCGGCCTTGCAGGCCGGTTGCGACATGGTGCTGGTGTGCAATCGACCCGATCTGGCCGATGAACTGCTGCGCCAGTTGAAATGGCAGCTGCAACCCACTTCCCTGATTCGCCTGGCGCGCATGCACGGCCGGCCGCATCCCCCGGGGCGCACCGTGCTGCTGATGAGTTCGCGCTATGTCGAGGCGGTCCGCCACCTGGGCGGATTGGGGGAGGCGGACGAAGATCTGCTCCTGGTCGATCCGACCGCACCCGCCGCTCCGCGTGGATGACCACATCGGCCAGCGACGCGCACTCCTGACTTATCCAGTATCCATCACACCCGAGGAACATCCATGAAACGCCGTCGTCTCTACGCCCGCCCCCGCCTCTCCCGCGACGCCGAACGTCTGGCCTGGCTGGCGCAGGCGCTGGCCGACTCCGGCAGCCGCCTGGAAGATGCCTGGCTGGAGTCGGAAATGGCCGCGTTGATCGAGAAACTCCTGCGCGGCGACGAGGAGGAAGCCATGAACCAGGCCCTCGACCGCCTCCATGAGACCAGTCCACGCGCCTACGATGACTTGGCCGATCTGATCGAGGCCGCTTGCGAAATCAGTCGCGTAGGGGATACCTGGCGCCTGATCCTGGCCCTGCCGGTGCTTGCCTGGTCGCGCTATGCCATTCCCGCGCGCACCCTGCCGCGGGCCACGCTCGACGGTCTGCGCGCGCAGCTCTGCGGCCATATCCTCGCCCCCGAGGCGCGCGTGCATCTCGCCAATTTCCTGTTCAGCCCGGATCAGTTGCCGCAGGGCTATTGTGACACCCGCGCCTTCGCGGAAGCGCTCTGGGCCAGTGCCGTCGCCGGCCACGACCTCGAACTGGAGGAGGGCAGCCTGCCGGAATCGCAAAGCTTCGTCTCGGACGTGCGTTACATCCTGGCCGTGGTGCAGGTGCCCGCGGGGCGCCCGGTGTTCCGCTGGAACGAATCCGATGGCAATCGGGAGCTCGCCCTGGAATCCTGGCGAACCCAGGCCGGTGCGAATTTGCAACCGCTGCTGACCGGCTGTTCGTTTGAGTTGTTGTTGCCCGATGCCTATTTCTCCGCCTGGCGCCGCGCCGATCGCGAGACCCGGCCCTTCGCCCTGCGAGCAGCCGTGGAATACCTGAAGTCGTTGTTCAACGTGCCCGCCAGCCAGTTGCGCGCCGTCGTCGCTCCCTACTACGACCGCTGGCTGGAGGAATGGCGGGTCGGCTTCACCGGTATCGACTCCAGCGACGTGGTGCACGGCGTCACCTGGCCTCTGCTCGGCGGCGAGGATGAAAACGCCGATCTGGCGGCAAGCATCGAAAGTCTGCTCAGGGAAACCGGCCTGGGCGAAGTCCGCACCCTGGACACCCGCATGCCGCTGGAATACTGCGAGGACTGTGGCGCCCCGCTGTTCCCCAACCCCGATGGAGAAAGCGTACACGCGGAACTGCCGGAAGAGATGCAGGGTACGCCCGCGCATCTGCACTGATGCCCGTTGCCCCTAGCGGAATCGATGCCCATGACAGCCACCGGAAATTCATCACGGGAACCCTGCGACTCGCAACTGACGAACTGCGCCGCCTGCCCCCGTCTCGCCGATTTCCTCGCCACAGCCCGCGTCCGTTATCCTGGCTACTATTGCCGTCCGGTGCCGGCCTTCGGCGATGAACATCCACGGCTGTTCATCGTCGGTCTCGCCCCCGGCCTGCATGGCGCAAACCGCAGTGGACGCCCGTTCACCGGTGATCACGCCGGGATCCTGCTCTACGAGACGCTGCACGCTTACGGCTATGGCAGCCGACCCGTGTCCACTTCCGGCGACGACGGGCTGATCCTGGCCGGCTGTCGCATCAGCAACGCGGTCAAGTGTGTACCGCCGGAAAACAAGCCGGAAACCGGCGAAATAAAACGCTGCAATGCCTGGCTGCAAGCCGAGCTTGCGGCCCTGCCGGCGAGCACTGCGCTCCTCGCCTTGGGTCTGATCGCGCACAAGGCCGTACTCATGGCGTTGCGGCTGAAACCAGGCGCTTATCCCTTCGGGCACGGCGCAGTGCACCTACTTCCGGATGGCCGCAGCCTACATGACAGCTACCATTGCTCCCGTTACAACACCCAGACTCGCCGCCTCACGCCGGAGATGTTTCGCGCGGTGTTCCTGCGCATCCAGGAGGCTAGGCCGGGCTGAGGCAGTACTCCACCCGAAAGCGCGGCCGCTTCGTTCGGCGGCGATCAGGTCGCCGCGCGCGAGGGATGGCGGCTGGCGACCTTGCTGTCGTGTTCCAGCCACTTGCGGATACGTTGCGCGTCGCCGATACGGCTGTATTTCCCCATGGAATCGAGCAACACGATGATGACCTTCTGTTGGGCGATCTTGGTCTGCATGACCAGGCAGTGACCGGCCTCGTTGATGAAGCCGGTTTTCGAGACGCCGATCTCCCAATCCTGGTCGCGGGTGAGGCTGTTGGTATTGTTGAAAGCCACCTGACTTTCGACGACACGAGCGACCCTGTGCGTCCTGCCGTGCTCATGGATGCGCACCATTCTGGTACGTGGCAACGAGACATCGTAGGTTCCCGTGCTGGTGATCTCACGGATGAGGGGATATTGATAGGCCGTCTCCACCATTTTCACCAGATCCGCGGCGGTCGAACGGTTGCTGCTGTTCAGGCCGGTACCGTCGACGAAATGGCTGTCCTTCATGCCGATGTCCTGCGCCTTGCGGTTCATGGCGACGACGAAGGCCGAACGGCCGCCTGGATAGGCTCGGGAGAGCGCGGCCGCGGCGCGGTTTTCCGAAGCGATCAGCGCCAGGTGCATCAACTCCGCCCGGCTCAGTTGGGTGCCCAGTGCGAGGCGCGAACCGGTGCCCTTGAGTCGGTCGATGTCCTCGTTGCCGATCACGAGTTGCTCGTCGAGGTCGAGTTTCGCGTCCAGGGTCACCATGGCGGTCATCAGTTTGGTGATGGAGGCGATGGAGGTGGGCACGTCGACGTTCTTGGCGTAGAGCGCCACGCCGGTCTGCTGGTCGACGACCAGGGCCGCGGCGGAGAGCAGTTTGAGCTCGCCATCGTGCCAGGCCTTGTCGTAGGAAACCGCGCGCAGGGGCGTCATCACGGGCTTGCCAGCCGCCGTGGCATGCTTGCCGGCGTGGTGTGCATGCCTGTGGTGCCTGTGATGCTTCGCCTTGGCCGGATGTGCGGCTTGCGCTTCGGTCACCATGGGCGCGGCCAAAAAGGCCAGTAGCGAGAAAAGCAGCAGAGACTTCTTCATTTTTTACTCCTCGGGCTGCGCCGATAACAGGTGCGCAATGTAGCAAACATCGGCGCTTGAGGTGGAATCTTTAGACTTTACTTTAACCCGAATGAACAATATCCCCAATTGGCGATTCTAGCAGGCGGCCGGCTCGGTCGTCGCCACTGTTGGGGCCGTGCGTCGGGTGAAATCCGCGCGATGTCTGGGGCCGGGATGCCTGCTTCGTGTATATTTTGATTCCCCTGGAGTGGAGATGAAGCATGACGGAACGCGAACTCAGGCTGCTACTGGATGTCGGCGCGGTGAAGCGTGTGCAGATTCATTACGCGGTCATGTCTACCGGATACATGGTCGTGGTCGATGGCCGCACACTGGAAACGGGTAAACGTGAGACGCGCGAGTTCAAGACGCTGGATACGGCCGCACGCTTCCTCTTCAAGAATGGCGTAGCGGATTTTGCGGTCAAGTTGCGCACAGCCTGAGTCGGGGCGGCCTGATGCCCCACGTAGCGCAGGCTTCCAGCCTGCCTCGAGGGACTGGTCCGATGAACGCGCAGGCTGGAAGCCTGCGCTACAGACCACTGCCCATGACATCAACCAGCACCAAGCCCGCCTGCGCGAAAATCAGGCCCCCTGTAGCGACCTGTGATCGAAGCGGACGGGTGCCTTTGGAACAGGGCTTCCGAGAAGGTTACAATCTCTCCCTTTTGAGACGAAACTTATACAAAACCGTCGAGTTCACGCTCCGGTTTCCTGGTTTTGTCCACTGACACCGAGCAGCGGCAGTATCGCTACCCGCGCCGGTCCGCACTACCACCCGCCCACGTCGGGCAGTGCCTTGATAATTAAGGTTTATTTATGTCTTTGAAATGCGGCATCGTCGGTCTGCCCAACGTCGGCAAGTCCACCCTGTTCAACGCACTGACCCAGGCGGGGATCGCGGCGGAAAATTATCCTTTCTGCACCATCGAGCCGAACGTCGGTGTCGTCGAAGTGCCGGACCCGCGCATGCAGCAGCTGGCCGAGATCGTCAAGCCGCAGCGCATGGTGCCGGCCATCGTCGAGTTCGTCGACATCGCCGGCCTGGTGGCCGGGGCTTCCAAGGGGGAAGGTCTGGGCAACCAGTTCCTGGCGAACATTCGCGAGACGGATGCCATCGTCAACGTGGTGCGCTGCTTCGAGGACGATAACGTGGTACACGTCGCCGGGCGCATCGATCCGATCTCCGATATCGAGGTGATCATCACGGAGTTGGCCCTGGCTGACCTGGCCACCGTAGAGAAGGCGCACCACCGCGACAGCAAGAAGGCACGTGCCGGCGACAAGGAGGGCATCAAGCTGGTTGCGCTCTACGACAAGCTCTTGCCGCATCTGAACGAGGCCAGGCCGGTGCGCAGCCTGAACCTGTCCCAGGACGAGAAGGCATTGCTCGCCCCGCTGTGTCTGATGACCAGCAAGCCCGCCATGTATGTGGCCAACGTGGCCGAAGACGGCTTCGAAAATAATCCCCACCTGGATCGTCTACATCAGATCGCGGATGCCGAGGGCGCGCCGGTGGTCGCCGTGTGCGCCGCCATCGAGGCGGAAATCTCCGCGCTCGATGAGGCCGACAAGATCGAATTCCTGGAGTCCATGGGCCTGCACGAGCCCGGCCTCAATCGCCTGATCCGCGCCGCCTACGATTTGTTGGGCCTGCAAACCTATTTCACCGCGGGTGTGAAGGAAGTGCGCGCCTGGACCATACACAAGGGCGATACCGCGCCGCAGGCCGCGGGCGTGATCCACACCGACTTCGAACGCGGTTTCATCCGCGCGCAGACCATCGCCCTCGACGACTTCATCGCCTGCAAGGGGGAGCAAGGCGCCAAGGAAGCGGGCAAGATGCGTTCCGAGGGGAAGGAATATGTGGTCAGAGACGGCGACGTCCTCAATTTCTTGTTCAATGTGTGATTGACACCGCGGCGAAAAGCCTGAATAATATCGCGCTTTCCCGGTGGGGTTCCCGAGCGGTCAAAGGGATCAGACTGTAAATCTGACGGCACTGCCTTCGAAGGTTCGAATCCTTCCCCCACCACCAGGTTTGCGCCCGGTTCTTGCCAGGCTGTGCGGTAACGGCGGGTGTAGTTCAATGGTAGAACCTCAGCCTTCCAAGCTGATGATGCGGGTTCGATTCCCGCTACCCGCTCCAGTTTGGAAGAGGCTCGGGCTTGCGTTACGGAATACCGGTTAGAGATTTTGAATCTTGTTTTGCAGGTTTGCCAGATTCGCCCATGTAGCTCAGAGGTAGAGCACTCCCTTGGTAAGGGAGAGGTCGACAGTTCGATTCTGTCCATGGGCACCAGTCATAGTGTGTATTGATCCGTTATTTGCTAGGGGATAGACGATGGCCAAGGAAAAATTCGAGCGTACGAAGCCGCACGTGAACGTTGGGACGATTGGACACGTTGACCACGGCAAGACGACGTTGACGGCAGCGATCACGACGATTTTGTCGAAGAAGTATGGTGGATCGGCGAAGAACTACGCCGATATCGACAGTGCACCGGAAGAGAAGGCGCGTGGCATCACGATCAACACGGCGCACGTGGAGTACGAGACCGAGAACCGACACTACGCACACGTAGACTGTCCCGGCCACGCGGAC
>CAILNT010000068.1 GCA_903835655.1 uncultured Pseudomonadota bacterium
AGGGTGAGTCAAAGGCCAAGTCAACAGCCAAGTCAAAGGCAAAAACGGGGCAGCGCCGATCCGCTGCGAGTGAAGTCGAGTGCAAAGCTTAAACCAACTGCATTATTGTCTTGACTCAGGGGTCCACCATAGCCGAAAAAACGATGCAGGAGCCCGTGGGCACCGGTTCCGTATGGCGGGTAAGGTGGCGGGTAGAAAATTTATGGCGCCACGAAGCCCCGTAAACACTGGGTATCTGGCGGAGAGAGGGGGATTCGAACCCCCGTTAGTGCAAGCACTAAACCGGATTTCGAATCCGGCGCATTCGACCACTCTGCCATCTCTCCTGATTAATTCAGGTGCTAATATTCGAATTTATCGCCTTGGCTGGTGCTGTGTTGCTCAAATTGCCCACCAATCGCGCCACTATCTTCCCCGCGTACCGCGTAGAGAATTCGCGGTCAGGTGCGAGATCGGACCGTTGCTTAGTCGAGGCGTGGCCCAGTAGCGCGCCGGCAGTGTATAGATGGATGCCGGCCTGCACAAGTCAGGACGCCGCAGTGTGGCTCAGATCGTGGCGCATGGATAGCACTCGGGACCGCCTTCCCTACATCACGGGCCGAAAAGGTGGACAAGGCGTGTCGCCCCCCCCCGCATGGATTCCCTAATCTGGTGTTGCACTCGCATCGACATATTGGTTGGCGTTCGAGCTTTCCCTTGCCCTCGGCCACGAAGCGCCGGTGCTCCTCGGGCAGACTGGTGCTCTGACTCACCAGCGACAGCCCGTGCTGCAAGAGCAGGCGGTAGATGGCCGAGCGCGACACGGTTCCGCGCGCTAAGGTGCCCGCAGCCTCCATCTGGCGCAGGATCTGGCGGATCGAACGGCGCGGGTTCTCGCGCTTGGCGGCCAGCACGGCGGCCTGTAGTTCCGCCGCCATCCTGGATTGACCGCGGTCTTGGCGCGGCCACGCCGTGCTTGCGCCAGGCGTAATACCAAGCCTCGATGGTTTTCTCGCCGATCAAGTTGCGGCGAGCACCGGGGATGTCGTAGGTGCGCAGCGCCAGTTCGCGGATGAGTTGCTGCAGTTCACCCCGTACCAGCCGGTCGCGGCTGACCAGTGGTCCCAGTACCGACAGGCGGAACAGGGTCATGCGATCGATCTCCTTCATGGTCACTCCTTGGGGATTGAGGGAGTGCGTATCAGACCGGACCCGCAGGCTGCGAGGCAGTGGGCAACGTGTGTGGGTTTCGGTGCGTTAGCCTCCAGGCCCTGTCTGGCAGGGAATCTGGGAGAGAAGATCACGGGACGGTGAGGTGGGTATCGAGGATCGCCATCACCTCCTGGAGCGAACGACCGACCAGGATCTCACGCCAGAAGGTCGTGAGATCCGGCTCACGCGCCCAATCCGGAAAGCGGCTCTTGAGGTGGAAGGCAAAGACCTCGGCATGCTCGGCAAGCCAGCCTCGCCAGCGCAGGACGGTGTTGCGGCAGACCTGGAGCACCAGGGCTGTGGCGCGTACCGAACCGGCTTCGGCCAGGGTGCGCAGCGCATCTTGCTGGGGTTGCCAGCCGTGCCAGCGCCGTGGCGCAATGCATGCAGGCAGACGCGAGCAGGTACGACCGCAGCCCGTGCAGCGAAAGCGCGGCACCGGTGCGAGTTCATGGGTGCCGGCGCCGCAATGGCGGTCGATCTTGCGCCAGTAGTAGCCGTGCCCCCAGAGCCTGCCGATCCCGCACTTGGGGCAGCGGACCGGACGGTAGCGCATGGGTTCACGGCTACAAGCTGTGCACACGTAGGGATCCAGTGACAGAAAATTCAAGAATTTTCGACTCCCCTCCCCGGAGATTGCAGGTATCTTGTATCAAACGGGCTGGTAAAGCCGCAACATCATTAGATACATCTCCTGGGAGGAGACTATGGGAAGCGCTTCGCTCCGTGTGCGAAAAGTGGCGCCTGTGTTCACGCCCGGCAGCGAGGGAACGGCGCGAACGATCGGCGACTTTCTTGAGTGGCTGGAAACCAGCAGGGGCTTGCGCCTGTGCGTGGCATTCAAGCCCCAGTACGACTGGTATGTGCCAGTGCCAGCGAACATCGGGGCCCTCGCGCGCGAATTCCTCGGAAACAAGGGATCCCGTGGGTCGACCGTTCCGATAATTCCATCCATCCCCACCTATCCACGGCATTCGGAAGCGTGAATGCGCGGGCCGTTGGCGATGGCCGATTCGCGGCAGCGTCGATACGTTTCCTGCCGTCGTGACGACTACGGTGGGATGTGCCTCGACGCTCACGGAAACTGACCCGCCCAGTGCTCAATGAGTTGACCCAGTAAGGTCGGTCGGCTTGGGGGGGGCGATTGCGGCGACTGTGGCGGATTTGTCTGTAGCGCTGGAAAGTCGGACGCTCGCTGGATGGTTTCCTCTCAAGGGGTCCGTCCATGGAGAGCAGGCAATGCGCTGGCTGCGGTAAGTTATTTCATCCCCGCCCACAATCACCGAAGCAGAGCCACTGCTCGGCGCCCGAGTGTCAGCGGGAACGACGGCGGCGCTGGCAGCAAGCACGTCGTCAGAGCGATTCTGACTACCTGGAGAATCAGGCCCGAGCGCAGAATGCGTGGGCAAACCATGGCGTGTAAGCGCGTAGAGGCCATCGAAGGACTTGCGCATGTTCACCGGCTGGCCATAGAGGTGGACCCGAATCTGGCCCTCGGGGAAGAACATCACACCACGCACCAGATGGAGTATCAGGCGGCTATCTGGACCGGGAACGCTGGTCCTCCCCGTTATTGGCGGACAACTTGCGGCGCTGGTCGGACAAGCCGGAAGCCGATTGTGCCGAACTTCTCAGGCGGATGGTGTTCAACGCCGCGGTGACCGACGACGCCGATCACCCGCGCAACCACGCCCTGCTGCGCAGACACCAGGGATGGCGGTTGTCACCGGCCTACGACCTGGTGCCCACACCCGTGGTCAGCCGGGAGCGGAGGGACCTGGCGTTGACCCTCGGCAATAACGCCGTACGACATCCGAGCCGATTCGCCGATGGCTGAATCCGTGTCTGATGGCATGGGCCTGATGGTCGCGAAAATTATATATAAACAAATATATAATCAATGAGTTACATGTTGTATATAGCCAAATGCATAAGTCGGAATACTGCCGGTCGACTACCATTTGAAGTAATTTGTACTGGGTTGTAGTATTGGGGTCTTCTGGCGCACCTGAGGGTGGGGGAACAGGTCTCCGGTTGATCGGATGCGGCTCCTGGCGGCGGGGCGGGTGCGTGAACCGCATCGTTCGATGTTCGCACGGAGCCTTGGGGTGGCTGTGGCGTTCGTGGCTGCTGTCAGGTATGATCGCGAAAATTGCCGTACCTTGCGTCTCGAGTGGTTTTTAATTCTATTTGCCTAGCTAGGCAGGGGGGTTGTATGAACGTCATGAAGAAAGCTTCTGTATTGTTCTTGTCCATGTTATTTGCCGCGAACGTCATGGCTGCGGCCGTGGGAGATGTCGTCACGGTGACGACGAATTCGGGTGAAGTGGTAACCGGCGCCGTGTCGGAAGTCGCGGCCGATGGCACCCCCTTGACCGTGGCCGGAACCGGCGCGGCACAAGGTGTGACGATGACGGTGGCTACCACGACCAGTGGTGGACTGGTCGTGACCTCATCCTCGATCATAGGCGGCGCGGTAGGCGCCGCGGCTGCCGCCGCAGGTGCCGTGAGCGCGACCACGATCGCCCTGGCCGCGGCCGTGGTGGGGGCTGTTGCTGTCGTGAGCAGCAACAACAACAACACTACGACCACCACGACCACCACGACCGCCCGGTAGTGCTGTTTGGGTTTCGGTCCGGTGAAAAGGCCCTGGCAACAGGGTCTTTTTCTTGTTCGAGGTTTATTGTAAGAGATAATGTGCGTTCTTTACTGCTACTGATGCTGTCCACCCTGGTTGCGGGTTGTGCAAACTCTCCCGTGTCCAGAGCGGTTCTGGACATCACCCACGCGGTCATGCCTGCCGCGGCCGCGGCGCCCGTCCGGCTGAATCCGGCTTATCCCTACCTGCGCGTGCAGATCGAGAATCGTGAAGTCTATTTCGCCCAGGGCTACCAGGATCGCAGCCCTGCGGGCCCGGTCGAAGTCTGGTACAGCGCGGGGGGAGAGGTGTTGCGTTTGCGTGATGGCCGTGTGGTGGGCGCATCCGGCATGAAGACGGAGTGGCTGGCGGTCCGCCTGGAAGGACTGCCCGTCTGGGACGGTATTGGAGCCAGGGCCGAGTTCAAGCGTCACCGCGATGTGAGTCCGGGGTATCGCTACGGCTTGCGCGAGGTGATGTCCATCTACCCCATTGCCGCACCACGCTCGAACCTGAAAAATATCGATCCCGCCAGCTTGCGCTGGTTCGAGGAGGTCGCCCCGGCCAGTTCCGCGCTGCCTCCGGTGCGCTACGCCGTGCGGGACTTGTCGGGTAGAACCGTGGTGGTCTATTCGGAAATCTGTCTGGACGCAAACCTGTGCTTCAGTTGGCAGCGCTGGCATGCTTGATCCTGAGTCAATTTCGCGCGCCAATCGGGCGCTCCCATCCCTCCGGGTACAAGGTGCCAGTTGCAAGCTGGCGGGCTGCGCGGTAGGCGGGCCGAGTAGGTCCCTGCTGTTGCTGCTGAGCACCGCGATGGCATTGATTTTTCCGCCTTGTAGTTCCGTTTGGGCCGATACCGTCGAGACGGTACGGAAACCCGAGCGCCTGTCCATCTGGTTGCCGCCACGGCTGCAAGGACTGAGCGAGGAGCCTTACCTCGAAGGCCTGGTCTGGTCACTGCCGGAAGAAGAACCCTTGCAACGCCGTATGAAGTCGGCCTTGCTCGTGAGCTTGCAGGACAGCGACCTCGCACCGGGAATTCCCCTGGCGCAGCGAACGGCATTGATCCGATTCGTGAACGATCTGCCCGTCACCGGGCGGGTCGTGCTGGGCAAGACCGATCCGCGCTGGCTGGAAATCCATCCGGCGCTCGACCCGTTGTTGCAACCCGGGCAACGGATACTCCTGCCTGTGCGTCCGCTTTCCGTGAGCATCCTGACAGGCGATGGCCGCTTGTGCCAGGTGCGTCATGCGCCAGGCGCACACGCGCTGGATTATGTGCGCCGCTGCGGGGCTGCCAGCTTCACCCAGGCCTGGATCGTGCAGCCGGATGGAATCGTGCAGCATCGCCGCATCGCCGATTGGAACCAGGAGAAGCAGGATACGCCCGCGCCGGGTGCGTGGATCGTGGTCGACGCGCTGCCATGGAACAGTGGCATCCTGGAGCAGCTCGCCCGCATCCTGGCCACCCAGGGCCCGGCGCCCGATCACGGCGACCCGCTTCCTGAACCCGTGATTCCGAGCGGCATAATGAGCTCGGTACTGGGGCGTGAACGACCGCGCGACCTGGAAGCCACCGCCGGGGACTGGGGCGGGGTGGGGCTGTTGCAAACCCCGACCGCCCGTATGGCACCGGCCGGCTCCGCCGACATCAGCCTGAGTCAGGCGGCCCCCTATACCCGGTTGAACTTCAACCTGCAACCCCTGAGCGGGCTCGAGACCAGCTTCCGCTATACGGACGTCAGCAATGTCCCCTATGGCCCGGGAATGAGTCAGTCCTACAAGGACAAGAGCATCGACATGAAGGTGAGCTTGCACCAAGAGACGACGCTGTTGCCGGAAATCGCGGCAGGCATCCGCGACTTGACCGGTACCGGCCTGTTCTCCGGCGAGTATCTGGTAGGCAGCAAGCGCACGGGCAACCTGGACTGGTCGCTGGGGCTGGGCTGGGGCTATGTCGGCGGGCGTGGCGATGTGAAGAACCCCCTCACTTACCTGAGTTCGGGCTTCGACACGCGTAAGGTGGTGGTAGGCACCGGTGGCCAATTCAGCCCCAGCGCCTATTTCCACGGGCCAGCCGCGCTCTTCGGCGGGGTGCAATACCAGACCCCCTGGGACCCACTGATCCTCAAGCTGGAATACGACGGCAACGATTATCAGCATGAACCCCTTGCCGATAACCAGACGCAGAAATCACCGTTCAACATCGGCGCGGTATACCGCTACTCGGACAATGTCGACCTGGCCTTGGCACTAGAACGCGGCAATACCGCCACCTGGTCGGCGACCTTCCATGGCCGCCTGGATACCCTGAGTACGCCCAAGGTCTTCGACCCCAAGCCGGTGGCCGTCAGCCGCCTCTACCCCGGTCGCGAGCCGGACTGGAAGGCAACGCAAGCCGAACTGGAAGCGGCGACCGGCTGGAAGGTGGTGAAGATACAGCGGGCCGGGACGGAATTGTTGTTGAGTTTCGACCAGGTTTCGGCATTTTACTGGAACGATGCCATCGACCGCATCGCGGCCATCCTGCACCGGGATACGCCGAAATCCACCCTGGTGTTCCGCATCCAGAACGCGGGGAGCCCCTTGCACGGCAACGAGTATCTGATCGACCGCGCAAGCTGGGTCGATGCCAAGACCCGTGTGATCGCGCCCTTCGAGAAGAAACCTCCGGTTTACGCCGATCCGTATGCCGACGGCTTCGTGGATCCCTATGCGGATACCCTGGTTCAGTCCCCGAGCAAGACCTTGACTGGCGACCTCTCTCCCTATTTGCAGCAAGGTCTGGGCGGTCCGGATGGCTTCATTTTGTACCAGGCGGGAGCGAGACTGAGCGCCAAGTGGCAAATGCGTCCTGATACCTGGATCGACGCGGCAGAGTTTGTGCGCGTACTGGACAACTACGACCAATTCAAGGTCGATGGACCCAGCGATCTGCCGCGTGTGCGCACCGACATCCGCAAGTATGTAGAGAGTTCACGGGCAACCATGCCGCTGTTGCAGATGACCCACGTGGGTCGTCTCGCCAGCGACCAATATTTCAGCGTCTATGGGGGCATGCTGGAAACGATGTACGGTGGCGTCGGTGCGGAATGGCTCTACCGCTCCTGGGGCAGCCCGGTGGCGCTGGGTGTCGATGTCAACGCCGTGCGTCAGCGAGGTTTCGACCAGGCTTTCTCCTTCCTGAATTACTCCGTGGCCACGGGGCACATGACCTTGTACTGGGATACGGGCATCAGCGATATCCATACCGACCTGAGCGTGGGCCGCTACCTGGCGGGGGATGTGGGCGCCACGCTGGACGTCTCGCGCGGTTTCCGCAATGGCGTGAACATCGGCGCCTGGATGACCAAGACCAATGTCTCGGCGGCGCAGTTCGGCGAGGGCAGCTTCGACAAGGGCATTTACGTCAAGATCCCCTTCGACGCGATGATGATGACGTCTTCGAGTTCGACCGCCAACCTGGTCTGGCAACCCCTGCTGCGAGACGGGGGTGAGAAACTGAACCGTGCCGTGACGCTGGAGCCGCTCACCCGTGGCAGCAAGGGGCAGGATCTGCAATGGCGGGCCTACGGAGAGGAGAGGACGAGTCAGTTCGGCGACGTGAGAGACGGTATACCCGACGGTGACCGGCGTGTGTCCGTGTCCAGTGCGTTGGGGCAGGATGTCTCCGCGATCGGCGAGGACATGATGCATGCGGATTTCTGGAAATCGGTGCTGGTCGCCGGCGGCCTGACCGCGGTTTCCACGGCCTTCGACAAGCCCACCGACACACTCGCGCAAAAATATGGGGGCAAGAGCGTCATGAAAGGCGTGGAGCTCACCGGAAAATATCTGCCATTCCTGGCATTGGGCTATTCCGGTTTGATGGCCCTGGGAGATCATGACACGAAGTTCACCCAGGCCAGTTTCTCTTCGGTAGAAGCCGGTGGGGTCGGCGTGCTAGCCGCTTATGGGCTGAAATTGGCGGTGGGACGCGCCCGCCCCTTGACCGATCTGGGGCCGGGCAGTTTCACACCGATGTCGAGCAGCAACGGCAGCGCTTCCTTTCCCTCCATCCATTCGACGCTGGCCTGGGCTGCCCTGACGCCCTACGCCAAAGCCTACGATCAGCCCTGGCTCTATGCCCTGGCCGCCGTGACCAACGTCTCCCGCATCGGAGAGCGCAAACACTGGCTTTCCGACACCGTGGCAGGCAGTCTGCTGGGCTATGGTCTGGGCAGCTTGTTCTGGGAAAGCCGACAACAACACAAATCGCTTCCCAGTTTTTACCTCGCCCCAAATGAGATAGGGCTGCAATGGCGTACCCCGTGAACGATGACCAAGAACGCGCCCTTCCACCGTCGCATGCGCTACGCGCTGTCTGGCATTCGTCATGCACTGACGCACGAGCGCAGCTTTCGCACCCAAGTCGCCTTCGCGTTTGGGGTGCTGGCCGTGTTGATCCGGCTGCAACCGGGCTGGCTGTGGACGGCCACCGTCCTGGGTATGATAGGCTTGGTGTTGATGGCCGAACTATTCAATACCGCGCTCGAAGCGCTGAGCGATGGCCTGCATCCGGAGCAGGCAGAATTCATCAGGGTGGCCAAGGATTGCGCAGCCGGTGCGGTACTGGTGATCAGCCTGGCCGCGACCGGAGTTGGCATCGCGATGCTTGCCGATCGCCTGCCGCGGTTCTGGTGAGTGGAGCGCCCGATGAATACTGTATTTGTAACATTCCAGTGATTCGATATACGCAGTAATTTCGCCTGTCTCTTAACATCTCGCAAGAAACACATGAAAACCAATAGATCATTTCGCGTACCCTATGGCCGAATTTTCGAGTCGGCCGTTACCGGGGGCGCCGCCAACACAGCATGGAGCCTCGTTTCGCCAGTACGATACGCCTTCGTGGGCCGATTGCTGGGCGTGTTTTTCGGTCTCACGCTGCTGTCTACCTCTCTCGCGCCGACGACGCTGCACGCAGCGGGCATGGCCAGGATGTCCATGTCCACCTCCTCGGCCAGCGCAGCCCCGTCGAGTGCTGGCCCCACTGCCACGTCTGCGCCGACCACCCTGACGCAATCCAACGAACTGGCGGCTAAAACAAATCAGCCAGACAGCGCCGAGGCAGGAGAAACAGGGGCTCCGATTGTCGTGCGTTCCCTCCAGGCAACGCCTAGCGACTTCCAGGTGTTCGTCGCGACGGCCACGGGTAAGAACCTGGGGCGATACGGGCAGGACCTCTTCGGCGGCGTGCCCTCCACTTTCGCGCCGGTGCAGAATATTCCCGTGAGCAGTGACTACGTGATCGGCCCGGGCGACACGCTGGTGCTTCGTGCCTGGGGAGGTATCGATGTCGAAATGACGGCCGCAGTGGACCGCAATGGCCAGATTTACATCCCGAAGGTGGGTGCGATCAGTGTCGCGGGCATCCGTGCCGGCGAGGTGGAACCCTATCTGCATAGCAAGATCGCTCGCGTATTCCGCAACTTCGACCTGAATGTCACCATGGGACAGTTGCGCTCCATCCAGGTCTACGTGGTGGGGCAGGCCCAGCGTCCAGGTACCTACACCCTGTCCAGTCTATCCACCCTGGTCAATGCCTTGTTCGCGTCTGGCGGGCCGAGTGCCGCCGGCAGCATGCGCCATATTCAGTTGAAACGTGCCGGCCAGCTGGTGGCCGAGCTGGACATCTACGACTTCATCGCCAAAGGCGATCGTAAATCGGATGTGCGCCTGCTCCCAGGGGATGTGATCGTGATCCCCCCAGTCGGCCCGCAAGTAGCCGTGGTCGGTACACAACGCCTACAGGCGATCTATGAACTCAAGCATGCAGAAGTGTCGCTGAGCGAAGTCCTCGAACAAGGTGGGGGCATGCCGGTGATGACGGCCCGGCAGATGGCGATACTGGAACGTCTGAACCCGGAATTGGCCCCGGCGCGAACGTCCAGGAACCTGGCGCTGGATGCAGCAGGTTTGAATACGCCACTGGAAGACGGTGACATTCTAACCCTGATGACCGTGAGCCCAGAGATTTCCGACGCGGTCACACTGAGGGGGAATGTGGCCGCCCCACTGCGTTATCCGTATAAGCCGGGCATGCGCATCCGCGATCTGATTCCGAATCGGGCTGCCTTGTTGCCCAGTGACTATTTCAATCGCAAGAATCGCATGGTGCAGTTTTCCGGTACCGGCGATCGCGTGGGAGCGGATCAGGCCACGAATGAAGTCCGAGACATACTCGACGAAGTCAATTGGGAATTCGCCTCGATCGAGCGGCTGGATAGCGATCGTCTTAGTGTCAAGTTGATCCCGTTCAACCTGGGGAAAGCCGTGCTGGAAGGTGATCCCAAGGATAACCTGGAGTTAAAAGCCGGGGATGTCGTAACGATCTATTCGACGAAGGACCTTCAGATTCCGCAAAGCAGGCAGAAGCGTATCGTTCGGGTCGAGGGCGAGGTCAACGCGCCTGGTTTCTATGAAGTAAAATCAGGAGAGACCTTGCGGCAACTCTTGAATAACGTAGGCGGATTGACACCTCAGGCTTACACCTATGCCACTGGCTTCTATCGGAATTCGACCCGAATCGAACAGCAGCAGGCGATGACCAAGACGCTGGATCGCATGGAGCGCGAGCTTCTTTCCTCGACTCGTCAGGGTGCTTTGAACGCAACTACTGCCGACGAACTTGCCGCGAAACAGGCGCAACAAACCTATGATCAGCAGATGTTGGCTCGTCTGCGCGCGGTGAAGGCGACTGGACGCGTGGTGTTGGATGTGTCACCGGGCCGGGATGGTACTGTCGCCTTGCCGGATATGCTGCTCGAAGATGGTGACCGACTCTACGTGCCGGCCATGCCAGGTGTGGTTCATGTCATCGGTGAAGTCATTAACGAAAATTCCTTCATGTATCGCACCGGTCGACCGTTGGAAGACTATCTCGCCCAGGCGGGTGGTGCTAGCAATGAAGGCGATGATTCTGCGATCTACGTCATCAAGGCGAACGGCGAAGTGCAATTGCACGGCAACAAGAGCTGGTTCGGCGACTGGCATGGCAGTGCCGCGGTGCAACCTGGCGACACCTTGGTCGTACCCCTCAAGCCGGAGAAATCCAGTTTCATCAAGAATGCCAAGGACTGGACGCAGATCTTCTACCAATTCGGCATAGGGGCCGCGGGTATCAAGGCACTGGGGCTTTGATGGCAGAGAACGGTATTGTGTACGATTTTGTGTGTGACTTTGTGTGATATCGCACGTGCAGGAATTAAACGAATCATGGCCAATTGACCCAATGACGACAGCCGCCCCATCCATCGACATCGAAGAAGAAATTAGCCTGCTCGATCTATTGATCGTTCTTGCCAAGCACAAGAAACTCATCCTCGGCCTGCCCTTGCTGGCAGCGGCCGTGGCTCTGGTGGTCAGCCTGCAATTGCCGAATATCTATACGGCTACGACCAAGATATTACCGCCGCAACAGGCACAATCCTCGGCCGCAGCGATGCTGGGCCAGCTTGGTGGATTGGCCGGAGCAGCGGGGGGGGCGCTTGGAATCAAGAGCCCGAATGATTTGTATGTCGCCATGATCAAGAGCAGGAACGTTGCGGACAGATTGATCGAACGTTTCAAATTGAAGACGCTCTACAAGCAGAAGACGACGACTGGAACGTATAAGAAACTGGAAGGTATTTCCACGATCTCATCTGGCAAGGATGGCATTATCAGCATCGAAATTGTCGATAAAGACCCGGTACTCGCGGCTAATATTGCGAATGCCTATGTCGAAGAGCTCTATAGGCTGACACAGACGATGGCGGTTACCGAGGCCTCACAGCGTAGGCTTTTCTTCGAGAAGCAATTGAAGATCGCCAAGAACGAACTTGCTACCGCGGAGGTTGCGCTGAAGCAGACCCAGGAATCCTCCGGGGTGCTAAGTTTGGGTGATCAGGGAAAAGAAATGATCCAGGCGGTGGGGACGTTGCGCGCCGAGATCGCCGCAAAGGAAGTGCAACTTGGCGCCATGCGGACCTTTGCCACCGAGCAAAACCAGGAATATATTCTGGTACAGAGGGAGCTTGCGGGTTTGCGCGGGCAGTTGGCCAAACTGGAAAGAGGAGGGGAGGCTGGTCTGGTTCCTACCGGAAAATTGCCCGAGGCGGGGTTGATGAATATTCGCAGACTACGCGATGTCAAATATTACGAGACCCTGTTCGAATTACTATCCAAGCAATATGAACTGGCGCGCGTAGATGAAGCAAGAGACGCCTCGATGATTCAGGTTCTGGACAAGGCGGTTCCTCCCGATGTTAAATCTGGACCGAAGCGCGCTCTGATCGTAATCGTGACGGCACTGGCTACAGGGTTCCTGGCAGTGATTCTGGCATTCCTGAAAGAAGCGAATGAAAAGGCGAAACAAAATCCGGAGCAAGCGGAACGTATGGCTCGATTTCGCAAGCACTTGGCCTGGCGATGAACGTTCTACAGATGACGGGTTCAGACTGAGTCTGCCACATGCCCCACACGGCAACACCTGTAACAAAATGGGCCATGATGAGTTCGAGCATAATTTCCGATGAGTACGATAGCCCGTGGAAGGACGCATTGGAGCACGCCTTCCCAGAATTCATGGCTTTCTACTTTCCTCAAGCCCATTCCGAGATCGATTGGGCGCAAGGTCACGAGTTTCAGAACACGGAGCTGCGTCAAATCGTTCGCGATGCCGAGCTTGGCAAACGCTACGCCGATGCCCTGGTCAAGGTTACCCTCGGGAGTGGCGAAGAACGCCTAATCTACATCCACATCGAAGTGCAAGGGCAACGCGACAGCAGCTTTGCCCAGCGGATGTTCACCTATAACTATCGGCTATATGACCGCCATGCCACGCCCATCGCCAGCCTGGCCGTGCTCGCCGACGACGAGGAGGGCTGGAAGCCTGAGGGGTACGAACATGAAGTTCTCTGTTGTCGCCACCGTTTCGAATTCCCGGTGGTCAAACTCCTGGAGTATGGGGGGCGCCTCGATCAACTGGAAGTCGACCCTAATCCGTTCGCCCTCGTCACTGCCGCACATCTACGCACGCGACAGACCAGGCGGGACCCGGACGCGCGCTACCGGGCCAAGCGCACCCTCGTGCAGCTGCTCTACCGCCACGGCTGGGAGCGGCAGCGCATCCTGGACCTGTTCGCCGTGCTCGACTGGATGATGCGCTTACCTGACGTGCTGGAGCAAAAGCTGTGGCAAGATATTGAAGCTATCGAAGGAGAATTCAGAATGCGCTATGTCACCAGTGTCGAAAGGCTCGCTACTGAACGCGGTGTGCAGCAAGGGATCCAGCAAGGGATCCAGCAGGGCAAGCTTGAAGGCAAGCTTGAAGGTAAGCTCGAAGGTAAGCTTGAAGGCAAGCTTGAAGGCAAGCTCGAAGGCAGGCTCGAAGGCAAGCTCGAAGGCAAACTGGAGGGAGAGGCGGCTGTGCTCGAACGCCTTCTCACCAAGCGCTTTGGCCCGCTCGATGATGTAACCCGAGCGCGCATGAATTCGGCCACACTCGAACAACTCGAACGCTGGGTCGACCGCATTCTCGATGCCAGCAGCCTTGAGCAACTATTCCAAGTCAACTGAATCGTAATGGTCGCCTTTGAGCATACTGGTCTGATCTATGGCAAAAGGAAAGACCTGATACCCATGCCCCACGCTCGCGAGTCGTCCGAAGGGCTCGACATGGCGGCGGTCCCCCGTCGCTCGGCACAGTCATCGGAGCCTACTGCGCCCCAATCGGCTACTACCGCATCCTCACCCACACTCACCGTCATCTCGCCCAACTCCACCGCTTGGTATCTGGTCCACACCAAGCCCCGCCAGGAGCATGTGGCGCAAGCCAACCTGGAGCGCCAAGGCTACGAGTGCTATCTACCCCAGATGCGCATCGAGCGCATTCGTCGCCGCAAGGCCGAAATCGCCACCGAGCCGATGTTCCCGCGCTACCTGTTCATCCGGCTGGACAGCGGAGATCAAGCCCAGAGTTGGTCGCCGATTCGCTCCACGCTGGGCGTGAGCCAACTGGTGTATTTTGGCGCACGGGCGGCCAAGGTGGATGAGGCACTGGTCGGACTGCTGCGCCAGCGCGAGCAAGCGATGCCAGCTGAGGCGATGTTCACCACCGGCGACGCTGTCATCATCACCGACGGCCCGTTCGCCGGTATCGAGGCGATCTACCAGACGACGGATGCCGAGCGCCGCGCTTTCATATTGCTCGAGATTCTCAACAAACCCGTGTCGATGCAGATCGATGCTGGACAGCTACGCAAGGCCGGCTAATCGGTCGCCTGCTCGAGTCCGGCATGCGCCAAGGCGTATTCCCTGGCCGTTGGCAATGTGCGGGGCAGTGAGCAAGTCGTCTGAACCAATTTGGTTGCAACAGAACTCCCTCACCCTGACAACTCCCAAAGGAAGAGGGCTCCCCCCTTCCCCGGGTGGGGGAAGGACCGGGGATGAGGGCATGCGCCGGCAGTTGAATAAATGTAAAATCAGTTACGTAACATTACTTATCTTGGATTTCGGCTTTGCCGCCCCCCATCCTGTGAACGGCTATTGGGCCAGCGCCCTGGCAGGAGCCAAGACAGGGGCGACCGGGGAAGCAGATGGTCACGTCCCGCACCTTGCCACACATGAACGGCATGGTTCTCGATCGATAAATATTTCCGTTCAGGTCTCGAACAGATGCCCGTTTCATAGTAGGATCGTTCAAATTCTTACAGAAGTGCGCAGTACCTGTCTACCCCTGCCCCCGCAGACCGCGCTTGCCGATCGTGACACGGCATGGCGGTAGCGTGCTCGAAGCCCAATTGGACATTACACCTGCGCATAATCGCCAAAGATCATGACCAGCCGCCAAGCCAAGATCCAAGAAGATACCCATTTCAGGATCATGCGCATCTTGCAAAAAGACTCGGACCTGACCCAGCGCGAACTGGCCGAGCAGCTCGGCATGAGCGTGGGTGGGCTGAACTACTGCCTAAACGCCCTAATCGACAAGGGCTTTGTGAAGATGCAGAATTTTCAGAGCAGCAAGAACAAGTTCAAGTACGTCTACCTGCTCACCCCCCAAGGCATTGCCGAAAAAATGGTGCTGACCAGCCGGTTTCTCAAGCGCAAGAAGGAAGAGTACGAGGCCCTGAAGGTGGAGATTGAGGCGTTAAGGGTAGAAGTGGGTGACGACCAGGAAAGCGGTCAGAAAACCCAGAAAGCATGATTCAGTTTACCCCCGTGATCCACTGCGGTGGCACCGGAACCCGCTTGTGGCCGCTGTCCCGAACCGGATTCTCCAAACCGTTTCTGTGCTTAATCGGCAATGAAAGCCTGTTTCAACATAGCCCCAGCGTCTTGCCAAACTGGGCAATAACGTTTCCGAGTCTCTCCGTCGCTCATAGTCTCAGGCGATGATCACCGCTATTGGTGTTCAATCGGGCAATTATTTTGGCAGAGATGATATTTTCAGTTTTGATGATAACTACAAAAGAACAGCATCCAATTAAGATCAAATAATATGACAAGCAAGCCCATCTTCGTTACGCAGCCCTACTTACCACCGCTTGAGGAATTTATACCTTACCTTGAGAAAATATGGGAAAACAAGATACTTGTCCAGTCCCGCCTGTTTATAAACGCGCTTAACGAATAATTCGGGTTTTTCCGCCTGCCATTTTTTCAGAGCCTGGATGGGTGCCAGGTGGTTTAGAGCGCGTTGTGGAATGTGGTG
>CAILNT010000069.1 GCA_903835655.1 uncultured Pseudomonadota bacterium
CGGCGTTCTGTTTCACCGTGCTGGTGATCTCGTCCAGGCTGGCCGCGGTTTCCTGCAGGCTGGCGGCCTGCGATTCGGTGCGCCCTGAGAGGTCGGTATTGCCGCTGGCGATCTCGCGGGCGGCGGTGTTGATGGCATCGGAGGCTTCGCGGATCTGCGAGACGATTTCCTGCAATCGCTGCGTGGTGCCGTTGGCGTCATCCTTGAGTTGTCCGAACAGGCCCTGATAGTCGGCTGCGATCTGCTGGGTGAGATCGCCGTTGGCCAAAGCCTTGAGGACGCGGGCGACATCGCTCATGCCGCGCTCCGAGGTTTCCACCAGGCGGTTGATACCCTCGGTCAGTTGCAGGAAGAAGCCCTCCTTGCCGACGGCTTGCAAGCGCTGGCTGAAGTCGCCGGCGGCGGCGCCATTCACCAGATGCGCGACCTCCTGTTCCACCGCGATTTCTGAAGTGCGGTCCTGCCACTGGGTGACGCGGCCGGCGTAAGTGCCGTCCACGTTGTACACGGGGCTGGCCGAGAGGCGCAGGGTACGGCCGGCAATCCGGGTGTCGAAGACGCGGTTGCTCTGGAAGCGCTCGGCGTAGGCGGCCTTGAGCGTCTCCTCCTCGAATAGCTGCGAGACGCGCCCGCCCAGCATGCCCTCAACGTTAAAACCCGGGATTCTCTTGCCGAGTTCCGGCGCCATGCCACGGAACAGGCTGGCCGCCGCCGGGTTCAGGTAGATCAGTGCGTTGTCGGCTTGCGACAGGGTGACCGGCAGGGTGATGCTGTCGAGCGCGATCTTGATGCGCAAGTTATCGCTCGCGCCGCGCCGGCTTTCTTCCATGTCGAAGCCCAACTTGGTCTGCAAGCCTTCCAGGCCTTCCAGGACCTGGCCGATTTCGTCCTGGCGGTCGATCCGGATTTCGTTGAGATAATCGCCTTCGGCTATGGCGTGGAAGGTCTGGACGGTACGCTCCAAGGGCCTGACGATGTCGCGGATCAGCGACCAGGCAAACCAGAGCGCCAGCAGGATGCCCAGCGTCATGCCGGTGAGGCCGATGTTGAGCAGGGTGTGGTAACGGGAATCGGCCGTCTCGTAGTCCTGCCTGGCGTGATCCTGGAGGCGCTGGCGCAAGGTTTCCATCTTGTCGCGGGATTCCGTGTAGAGCGGGTTCACACGGGTCAACAGGATTTGCGTGGCCAGGGTGAACTTGCCGTCCTGGATTGCCTGTATCGAGGGTTGCAGGCCATCCTTCACGTAGCGGTTGCGCGCCTCGGCAAAATTAGCCGCGGCCTCATGCACATCGGGCGGGATCTCGGCCTTGTCGAATTCGTTCAGCAGGCCTGTGATCCGGTCGCGGTTGGCGAGGATGGCGCCGCTGTGCCGGCTCACCGGATGGTCATGCAGCGCGGCGAATTGCCCCAAGGGATCATGCTGCACCGCCAGCGCCACCTGGGTCTGGTTCTCGCTCATCAGGCGCACGATCTGGCCGACGATGCGGATCGGTTCCAGGTTGTTGTGATAGAGACCGCCCATGGCGTTGCTGGTGACCGCCAATCCGCCCATGCCGATGGCGGTGCCGACCAGGATCATGGCGATGACCATGGCCATGATGCCGGCCAGGCGCACCTTGATGCTCAGGCGATTGAGCCAGGCGAGCAGGCCGCCGCGGCGCAGGCTGGCGCGGCCTTCACGCATCGCCTTGTAGTGGGCTTCCGCGGCCGTGATCTGCTCCCGGCTGGGCTGGCGCCGCACCGAGAGAAAGCCGCTGGTCTGGCCGTTCTGACGGATCGGCGTGATATGCGCTTCCACCCAGTAATGATCGCCGTTCTTGCAGCGGTTCTTGACCAGCCCCACCCAGGGACGCTCCGCCTGGATCGTGTCCCACAACTCCTTGAAGGCTTCCGCCGGCATGTCGGGGTGGCGCACCAGATTCTGCGGTGAACCGAGGAGTTCATCGCGGGTGTAGCCGCTGATGGCGACGAAGGTGTCGTTGACGTGGGTGATGATGCCGCGTGCATCGGTCGTCGAGACGATCGTGTCTCCCGCCTTCATGTTGTGCTCGATGCCTGTGACGGGCATGTTGACGCGCATGGTCTTTTCCTCAGGGCAAGCGGCCAAGGCCGCGATGGACGGGTCTATTACGGCACGAAGAGGGAAATCTTTAGCCCTCGCAAGGCTCAAAACGCCTTGTGGCTTGCGTCTTGCCCCTTGTACCTTGTACCTTGGCTACATGAAAATTCGCCTGCAAGCCCTGCTCTGTGCCCTGTATTGTGTCTCGGCCCTGGCTGCCGGCGAGACAGCCCCGGATTTTTCCACCTGGCTCACCCAGTTTCGTCTGGAAGCACAGACACAGGGCATTTCCCCGGCCACCCTGGATGCGGCCCTGGGCGGGGTGAGCCCTCTGCCGGAGGTGCTGGATCGGGATCGCCGCCAGCCGGAATTCTTCGAACCCTTCCTGATCTATCTGGACAAGCGCCTCAGCCCCCAGCGCTTGGAGCGTGGCCAGGCCGAGATGCTCCGGCACAAGGCGCTCCTGGAGGAGGTGCAGGCACGTTATGGCGTGCCGCCTGGCATCCTGGTCGCGTTTTGGGGACTGGAAAGCAACTACGGCAGTCAACTCGGCGGCTACCCGGTGCCGGCCGCGCTGGCCACGCTGGCCTTCGATGCGCGTCGCGGCGGCTTCTTTCGCAGCGAGTTGCTACAGGCTCTGCGCATCATCGCGGCGGGTGATGTGGCGGCCGCGGACATGAAAGGCTCCTGGGCCGGGGCGATGGGGCAGGTTCAATTCATGCCCTCGACCTATTTGCACTATGCCGTCGATGGTGATGGCGATGGTCGCCGCAACCTGTGGACTTCCCCGCCGGATGTACTGCATTCCGCGGCCCATTATCTGCGTGAACTCGGCTGGAAGCCGGGCGAGGACTGGGGGCTGGAAGTTCGCCTGCCAGCGGGCTTCGACTGGGAGACGGCGCGCCTGGGCGAGAGAAAAAGGCTCAAGGATTGGGTGGCACTCGGGCTGTTGCGGGCGGATGGCTCGCCGCTCATGGATAACGGCCAGCTTGCCGCCGTCGTCCTGCCGCAGGGCCACACCGGCCCGGCCTTTCTGGTGTTTCGCAATTTCGGAGTGATCCTGGGCTGGAACCGCTCGATCAACTACGCCCTGGCTGTGGGCTTGCTGTCCGACCGCCTTCAAGGCCTGCCGGGCCTACTGGGGGGGCGCGATGCGGATAATCGTCCGATGACACGGGAGCATGTGCTGGAACTACAGCGCCTGCTGGCCGTGCATGGTCTCTATTCCGGTGAACCGGATGGCCTGCCCGGGTCGCGGACTTCCCTGGCGATACGCGCCTGGCAGAAGGCGGCGGGATTGCCTGTGGACGGCTACGCCTGCATGGACTTGCTGGAGCGTTTGCGCCAGACACCATAGCCGCCAGGAAACGGCACCGCTGCACACACCCACTCAAACGCGGGGCCGCCCCGCTGCGGCCCGGGGGTGCTCAGAACTCTTCCCACTCGTCATCCGCGCCGGCCCTGGCGGGGGCGGTCGTGGCCGTCCGTGACACGGCCTTGGCCGGGGCGCGCGCGGCCACGGCAGGGCGGGCAAGTGCGGCTGCGGCCGGACGGGCGTACGCGGGCGGGACGATCGCGCCGGAGCGGCCGTTCACGCGGAACACGGACACAGCCTGGGTCAGGCCGGAGGCTTGATCCTGCAAGGACTCGGCGGCCGCGGCGGCTTCTTCCACCAGGGCGGCGTTCTGCTGCGTGGTCTCGTCCATCTGGCTGATGGCCTGGTTCACCTGTTCGACACCCTGGCTCTGCTCGGTGGAGGCCGCGCTGATCTCGCCCATGATGTCGGTGACCCGCTTCACCGCGTCGACGATCTCCTGCATGGTGCTGCCTGCCTGCTCCACCTGGCGGTAGCCGATGTTGACCTTGTCCACCGAGTCGCCGATGAGCGTCTTGATCTCCTTGGCGGCGTTGGCGGAGCGTTGTGCCAGGCTGCGGACTTCGCCGGCGACCACGGCGAAGCCGCGGCCTTGTTCCCCGGCCCGAGCTGCTTCCACGGCGGCGTTCAAGGCCAGGATGTTGGTCTGGAAGGCGATGCCGTCGATGACGCTGATGATGTCGGCGATCTTCTTCGAGCTGTCGGCGATCGAGGCCATGGTATGCACCACTTCGCCGACGACGTTGCCGCCC
>CAILNT010000070.1 GCA_903835655.1 uncultured Pseudomonadota bacterium
ACGGCTTCGATCAAACTGGGTACTGCATCACCGCTCACTGCCAGAGTCATACGCTGCTCACGGCCGGAATCCCTGTCTTTTGCATAGATCAGCATGTCCACCCGATCCTGTTCTCCTGCCTGCCTGTGGGCGGTATTGATGGCCTTGGTCGCACCTGAGGCATCCATCACGAAGCCAGTCAGCGCGGCCAATGCCCAGCCCGACCAGAAACCACCGGCAAGCTTGCCTGACTCGTTGATCACCCCGCCGTCCCGCCAGGCGCCGGAAGCCTCGCCAATGGCAGGATGCTGGAAAACCGCACCCCCTTCCAGAAACCGCCCGAGGTCAGACTTGCCCTGCCCCTTGATCGTCACGTCGCCACTGACAATGATCAGCAGCCGTGCCTGATCTTCCTGTTCGACCAACACATAGCCGTTCTTACGCAACGATTCGCGCACAGTAGCGGTCGTCCTGGTGCTGTTGGTGAAATCCACATAGACCCCGGCCTGCCGGCGTTCCGGGTCAATCCGGAACGAACCCGTAGTCTTGATGATCGGGCCAGAGGCCCGCGTATCGGCCGGTTCGTCATTTTCGAACCAACCAGCCTGGGCCACGGCCGGGATGAAGGCCAGGACCAGTGCCAGGGCGCGCAAGTGTCGCATCATGTGAAACCCTCCTTATTGATTCGCCATCGTCTGTACCCGCGAATTCATTCGATCCGCCAACGCCTGCACATCCATCGCCTTGGGTTGGATCTCTCGGATGAACTCGGTCAGGTCGATTCTGCTGAAGTCCAGGCTCTCGAACTCCGCCGTGGTGAACCCGGAGCACTCCGGGGATTCCGCGCTGCCCCAGCCCTTGCCAAGTTGCGCGCGGCCCTGCTCCTGGATGATCCGGGCCAGGCGGGAGTTGAAGCAGCAGTAACCTTCCTTTTTCTCGACGCAGATCTTCAAGAACTTCTGTGAGCAATAACTGCCGAGTGACACACACAGATTCTGGCCTTTCCGCATGGCGGTGAGTTGATCCTCCTGCTCGCAGCTCATCAGTTCCTGGATCACCATGACCGCGATGGCGATGTAGAAGGTCGTCGGGTTGAAGTAAAGCTGCATGTTGCCGATGGATCCCAGCGTCGTCGCACCCGCCGGAACCGCCCCGCCAAGCTGGGCTGTCACCCCATAGAAACTCAAGGAGGGATTGAACGAAGGGGACCAGGCGTTCGACGACCAGGCATCGACGGCCTTGTCCATCAGCCAGGGCATGTCGCTGCTGAACATGGCGTCATACAGGTACGGGCTGCCCACGCTCGATGCGTAATCAGCGACATTGCTCAACATCTGGCCCGCGAGCGCCTGATTGCTCATCCCTCCCCCGCCGCCGCTGCCGCCCTTGCAGCAGTTCACCAGGCCACCCAGCTTTTTCGTGCATTTCGATCCGGCCCCGGTGAACAGCCGCAGCGTATCCGGGTCGATGTAGGTTCCCGCCTCCCGCGCCGACTCCATCGCGGCTACCGCCTTGCCGAAGTCGGCATCGGGCTCGAACCCGGTATCGAAGCACTCC
>CAILNT010000071.1 GCA_903835655.1 uncultured Pseudomonadota bacterium
ACGATGTGGCTCGGGAGCCACCCTGGCGGGGCGCTGCCCGACTATGTGGGCACGTTGGCGAATCTGACACGTTGATCGGAATGCCGAAGTGGGAGTCAGATACCGAAAACGGAAATCGACATCGGATCACGACAACCGAAGTCGACTTCCGAAACTGACAATTTGACGAAGCGAGGGCGGATGATTGGGCTGTGGAAAGGTCGGGCAGCCGGGGCTCGGCGTGGACCAGGGCGGTCTGTTCCTTCTCTTTGACCGTCCGTAGCGGAGCAAGAAGCCGTCTTCCCGGGGTGGCCAGTGAATGGAAGCTCCCGGCCAGGAAGCGACATAGCCGCCTCTCCTCCATAGCTGACGTTTGGCCGGAACGGTCACCTGAAAGCAGTCACTGGACGGGGTCTGTCAATTATCTCGCTTGGAAGTCGGGGCCTCAGAAGGAAGCATGGACACCAAGTGAAAAAATGTACTTCGGCGCAAGCTGAATGCCTCTGACATCCTGATACACCGGCAACTGCACATTGCTGTACAGCGAGACCTTGGGACTGACTGGCACGATCACCCCGGGTGTGAAATAAACCAGGGTGCCACCCGTAGAGTAGGTATCCGCTGCATCGCCAGTGTCATGACTGACATGGCGGACGTTGAGCTGGGCCATGGGGGTGACTGCATTGAAGCCATGGTACCGAACCCCCAGATTGAGGTTGACGCTATCCCCCGGTTTGTAGGTTCCCATGGCGTCACCCATGTTCATGGAACTGTGGTTTAAAGCTGTCTGGTAGATGGCCTGGGTAAAGTAATCCCAGTTGGCATTCAAGTTGTCGGAGTAATAGGCGCCGACGATCAGGTCAGTCGTTCCCGTGCCGAGTTGCAGGCCCGGATCAACCGGAACGAGCGTGACCCCATCGTGGCCGATGGCCGTTTGATCCTTCTTGCCGGTAGCCAGTTTCAGCCCGATCTGGAATCCTAGATTCTTGCTCGGCAACAAGCCGAAATAGCGGCCGAGCAGCTTGATGTCGCCCATGCCGGAAGCCGAGGAATCGTAACCGTTTGCTCCAGTCGGATAGCCGTCTGTGAGCCCGAAGTCGCTGGCGGATCCATAGGTGCTGTGCGAGCGCTGGATATAGGGCAGCAACAGGCTCACAGCCCAGGAGGCGCCGTTGTTGTAATCGATGGTGGCGGTCGTGTATTGGTTCTTGGTGTATTGCTCGACCTCCGCTGGAGCCAATGTCTGCGTATTGGTGGTATTCACAGCCGCGTCTGGCGCGATGGTGCCGTGGCCGGAACGGAGTTGGTTCTGGTTCAGGTAGTCGTAACGCAGATCGAGCGTCCAGCCCTTGCCGGTGGAGACGCCCTGCGCTCCCCAGTCAGTATTCACTGAACAGCCGCAACTTGCGCAGGCATGAGCCTGTATGGGCAGAGCGCCTATGACGAAAGCGAAAGGGCTGAACAGGATGGTTTTCCGATAAGGCGACATGGCTTTCTCCGTGGCTGAATCTTCGATGTCAAAGTTTATTGCCCTGTCCATGCATGGCACTGCGACATATTGTCGCAGCGTGTGCAATCAGCGAATTCGCCGGTGCCAACCGTTTCCGTTCCTTGGGACGGCCGACCCAATGGCGTTGACACTCAAATACCCGTTGCACCACTCGGAGACGCATCCGGTATGAAGTCGGCGCCAACCTTACGCTGAAAGGTAGTGGTACTCCTTTCTACCCGGATGACCCGGGTGGCGAGATACGGGCAATCCTGTATTTTTTCTGGGGCAAACACCGTAGCCGTCCTGATTTTGAGCATGGGGAGAAGTCCCACCAATCCATCTACATGGCTACGGACTGTGGGCCGGGCGATTGGGGTCGCGCTGCTCCGATCATCGAGGCTGCGGCAAAATGCCGCATGTCCATTGCAGAGTGTCCGGGCTACCCTTGATCGCGCTTCACCCCCTTGGATAGTCGTTTCGAACCATGCCCGACGGTTCACTATGGATCGGGGCAAACCTGCGATGGAGACCTGAATGAAAAATCTGCTCGTGATTTCCTGCCTGGTGATGAGTCTGTGTGGTTCCAGCGGCGCACTCGCCGGGGATACCGACCCGCTGTTCATCAACCTGACCAGCAACGACGGCCACCGCGCCACCATGGCCATCAACTTCGGCGCCAAGCAGCAGGCCAAGGGCCATGCGCTGACGATTCTCCTGAACGACAAGGGCGTGCTGCTGGCTGTCAAGGCGAATGCCAAGAAATTCGCCGATCAGCAGAAAGACCTGGCCGACGCCATGAGCAAGGGCGCCACCGTCATCATCTGCCCGATGTGCATGAAGCATTTCAAGGTCAGCGAAGCCGACCTGCTGCCCGGCATCAAGCTGGGCAGCCCTGATATCACCGGTGCCGCGCTGTTCAAGGACAACACCAAGGCGTTGACCTGGTAATCCACAGCCTGGACTGGGCCAATACATCGATACGTCCAGCCATCGCGTCATTCCAGAGTTAGGCAGCCGTGCCCGCTAGAATCGCCGCATGCTGACAATATCCCCACTCCTGACCGGCTGGAACGAGGTGCTGCCGCGCGAGGCTCAGATTCGACTGATGCTGATCCGCGCGGCGCTCAGCCTGTGCGAAGGGCTGGCCATCCTGCTGGCCTGGCTCACCCTGCAAGCACGCCTGCCTCTGTACTCCCTGGGCCTGATCCTGATTCTGCATACCCTGCTCAACGGGGTTGCCTGGATACGCCTGCGCGCAGGAGGCCCCCCGCTGATCGAGCTGGCCATCCATCTTGCGGCGGATGCAGCCCTCATCGCCGCCCTGGTGTATCTCACCGGGGGCTATGCCAATCCATTCATCTCACTGCTCCTGGTTCCTCTGATCCTCGCCGCCGTCACTCTGCCGACTGGGTTAGGCTGGTGCATGGCACTTTGGGTAGGGGGGCTCTATACCCTGCTGATGCGCCATTACCTGCCGCTCGACTTGCAGTTATCGATGGCAGCGGCGATGGATATTCACTTGATGGGCATGTGGCTGAATTTTCTGCTCACTGCCACGCTGGTGGTCTCCTTCGCTGGACGCTTGGCCTCCACCCTGCGCCGCCGTGACGCACAGCTCGCGCAAGCGCGGGAAGCGCGCCTGCGTGACGAACAATTGTTTGCCCTCGGAGTGCAGGCCGCTTCCGCCGCGCATGACCTGGCGACACCAATGGCCTCGCTGCGCCTGACCCTGGACGACCTGCGTCACGATTATGCCGGCGACGAGGAACTGACCCCGCCGCTTACCCTGCTTGCAGAGCAGAGTGCGCGCATGCAGCAGGTGCTCGCTCGCCTGGGCGATGCCGCCCGCTCGCGTGATTCGGGGGTCGGACCGGAGATGCCCACTGGCGCCTGGCTGGCGCGCGTGGTGGAGCACTGGGGCCTGTTGCGGCCGGAAGCGCGGGTGCAACTGGAGGTGGCCCCTGATTTGCCGACACAGACCCACGCCCCTGGCCTGGAAGGTGTGCTGCTCACCTTGCTCAACAATGCGGCGGACGTGTCTCCCGAAGCGATCAGGGTGTATGCCCAATGCATCGGAGGCCAGATCGTCATACAAGTGCTGGACAGCGGTCCGGGCCTGGCGGTAGAGATGGACAAAAGCGGCTGGGGAATCGGCCTCGATCTTGCACGCGCGACCCTGGCGCGCCTGGGCGGAAGTGTCGATCTGTCCGACCGTCCAGAAGGAGGGGCTATCGCTCGCCTGGTAATCCCCGTGGGGGCGGCTTAGTGAGCAGGTGGCGCCTGCTGCTGGTGGATGATGATCCGGTGTTTGCCGGGACGCTCGCACAGGCACTGCGCAGGCGTGGTCACCAGGTCGAGCTGGCGCATGACTTCGATACCGCCCTGGAGCATGCAGCACAAGGCGAGTTCAATGCAGCCGTACTGGACCTGAACCTGGCCACCGATTCCGGCCTGCGCCTGATCGCCCCACTCAAGGCCACCTGCCCGGATCTGCGCATTTTGTTACTCACCGGCTATGCCAGCATCGCCACAGCGGTGGCGGCGATCAAACTCGGCGCTCGGCACTACCTTCCCAAACCGGCCGGGGTGGAAGAAATCCTCGCCGCCCTCGGGCGCGAGCAAGGTGATGAGGAGGTACCCCCGGCAGCGGAACCGATGTCGGTGGATCGTCTGGAATGGGAGCATATTCAAAAAGTGCTGTTGGGCAACGACGGCAACATCTCGGCCACCGCGCGCGCCCTGAAAATGCACCGGCGCACGCTGCAGCGGAAACTGACGAAGCGACCGTCCAGCGAGTGAGAGCCCCCGCAATCTGGTAGCGAGAAGTTGGATCGACGATCACGAATGGCGGGTAGGTTGCCACGGTGAACGCCGCTGTGGTGCCTCGGCCATGCCTCGCAAGCGCCGTGCGTCATATCGCCGCATGCGACAACATGCCGCATGGACCGGCATCTCGTGATTAATAGAATTCGGAGGCTCTAACCTCCACTACGCGCTTCATCATGAAATCCATTGCCCGCTGGTCCCGCACGCCCATGTCCCTCCTTGTTTCCGCACTTCCGCTCGCGGCGTTTGCGCAGGACGCCACCCAGCTCGATGCAATCATCGTCACTGCCCCAAAACTGGAATCCCAGTTGTCAACTGCTACGAGTGTCGAAGCGGCAGAACTTGCGAGTCAGCGGCCTGCCACCAGCGACGCGGCCAGCCTGTTGCGCGATATTCCCGGCGTCAGCCTTTATAGCGCCGGCGGCGTGTCCAGCCTGCCGGCCATCCATGGCCTGGCGGATGACCGCGTCAACGTCCAGGTAGACGGTATGGACCTGATGCCGGCCTGTCCCAATCACATGAACTCGCCGCTGTCCTACATCGACCCCAGCAACGTGGCCAGCGCCAAGGTTTACGCCGGGCTGGCCCCGGTCAGCAGCGGCGGCGACAGCCTGGGCGGCTCGATTCAGGTGAAATCCCAGGCTCCCGCCTTCGCCGCTCCGGGGCAGACCCTGCTCCAGGGCCAGGCCGGCGCGTTTTATCGCAGCAATGGCGATGCCCGCGGCGCCAATCTTTCGGCCACCATCGCCAGCGACAGCGCGAGCCTCACCTACAACGGTTCGACCGCCCAGGCCGGCGATTACAAGGCCGGCGGCGACTTCAAGGCGGCCACCGCCAGCCTGCCGTCCAACCTGGTGGGCTCGACCGCCTACAAGTCCGAGAACCAGGATCTCGGCGTGGCCTGGCGCCACGACAACCAACTGCTGGAACTGAAGGCCGGCTTCCAGCACATCCCCTATGAGGACTTCCCCAACCAGCGCATGGACATGACCAGGAACGACAGCACCCAGGTCAATCTCCATTACAACGGCCGCTACGGCTGGGGCACCCTGGATGCACGGGTGTACGACGAGGACACCAAGCACGAGATGAACTTCGGCGCGGACAAGCAGTTCCTGTACGGCAACGCGCCCGGCATGCCGATGAACACCGAGGGCAAAACCAAGGGGGCGAAGATCAATGCGGACATCGTCCTCAGCGGGCGCGACACCCTGCGCGTTGGCAGCGAGTTCCAGGACTATCGCCTGAACGACTGGTGGCCGCCGTCCGGCACGGGTGGCATGTCGCCGGGTACCTTCTCGAACATCAATGACGGCAAGCGCGACCGCTGCGCGATTTTCGGCGAGTGGGAAGCGCATCTCAACCCGCAGTGGACAAGCCTTCTTGGCGTGCGCCACGAAACGGTTGATATGGATACCGGGAATGTCGTCGGGTATGCCGCCACGAACGGCATGGGGATGATGGTAAGCAACCAACTGAGGGACAGCACCGCCTTCAACACCCTGAGCCATGGCAAGACGGACCAGAATTGGGATTTCACCGCGCTGGCCCGCTACCTGCCCAGCGAGACCAGCAACTACGAATTCGGCTACTCCCAGAAGACCCGGTCGCCCGACATCTACGAGCGCTACACCTGGTCGACCTGGGCGATGGCTGCAGTCATGAACAACTTCGTCGGCGATGGCAACGGCTACGTCGGCAACGTCAACCTGAAACCCGAGGTGGCGCACACCCTGAGCGCCACCGGTGACTGGCACGATGCGGCGCGGGAACGCTGGGACGTGAAGGTGACCCCGTACTTCACCTATGTGCAGGACTACATCGATGCCCAGTGCCTGCCCGGTACGACCTGCACCGTCAACAAGTTCAATGTGCTGCAATACGTCAACCAGTCCGCCCGGATCGAGGGCCTGGACCTGTCCGGCCGTCTGCTCCTGGGTAGCAGCCAGGGTTACGGCACCTTCACCGCGACCGGCCTGCTGAATTACGTCAAGGGCACGAATCGCAGCACGGGCGACAATCTGTACAACATGATGCCGCTGAACGCGAAACTCGCGCTGGTGCAAAAAATGGGAAGTTGGACCAATACCATCGAGGGCCAGTTCGTCGCGGCGAAGGACGACGTGTCGCAGGTCAGGAACGAAATCAAGACCAGCGGCTATAGCCTGTTCAACCTGCGCAGCAGCTACGAGTGGCAGCGCTACCGCGTGGATCTGGGCATCGAAAACCTGTTCGACAAGTCCTATGCCCTGCCCCTGGGCGGCACTTATGTTGGCCAGGGCATGACCATGTCGATCAATGGAGTGACGCCGGGCATCGCCGTCCCCGGCATGGGCCGCTCCATTTATGCAGGACTAAACGTCAAGTTCTGACAACCAAACCTTCCCAAACGACGCCGCATCGCCTGGGTTATCCAGCGAGCGGCGTGTTCGGCGTTCCTGGTCGGCGGACGCGCCGGCCCAGCCGTCACAGCTACCCGTGCTTGCCAAGCACGGCCAGTTCCGGTCGCGGCAAGTGCCTACGGTTCAACACGCACTGGCCTGGGAAAGTCGTAGCGGGAACCTGGACGAAAATAATACGTAATTTATTTTCTTCATACTTGCAGCTATCATGCGGGGGGACTTAGCCGGAAGAACGTCCATGAATAACCTGCCTCATGATCTCCTCGCGCTCAGCCTGCTGGTCTTCGTCCTGGGCCTCAAACACGGCTTCGATGCCGACCATCTCGCGACCATCGACGGTCTAACCCGCTTCAACTCGCGCCGGAATCGCGCTCTGGCCCGCTATTGCGGGGTACTGTTTTCCCTCGGCCACGGCGTGGTGGTGGTCGCCATCGCCCTTGCCGTCAGTCTGCTCGCCCACAAGTGGCAAACCCCAGAATGGCTGGAGGCCTTCGGCGCATGGACCTCGATCGCTTTCCTCGCTGCGCTGGGTCTGCTCAACATTCAGGCTGTGATCCGGGCCCATCCTGCGGAAATGGTAAGGCCCATCGGTCTGAAGGGCCGCTTCCTCGGCCGCCTCGCCGAGGCCGCCACGCCGGGATTGATTGCGCTGGTCGGTGCGCTGTTCGCCCTCTCCTTCGACACCATCAGCCAGGCCGCCCTGTTCGCCCTGACCGCCACCCAGTTCGGCGGCTGGCGGGACGCCCTGCTGCTGGGCCTGCTGTTTATGCTGGGCATGCTGGTGACCGATGGCATCAACGGCCTGTGGATTTCACGCCTGATCCTGCGCGCGGATCAGATTGCCCTGATTGCCTCCCGGGTCATGAGCCTGGTAGTGGCCAGCCTCAGCCTCCTGGTGGCCGGCTTCGGCCTCGCCAAGCTCACCTGGCCGGCCCTGGAAGCCTGGAGCGCAGGCAAGGAACTGCTGTTCGGCGGCACCGTCGTCTTCGTGGTTGCGAGCAGTTTTGGCCTGGCCGTGCGGCTGACCCGTTCCCCGGCGATCAAACCGGCCGCGATCAAGTGAACTCCCTGTTTTCCCTTCACCTATTCACAGCCTGACACTCTGTCAGTGAGACACGCGCCGCAGGGCGCATTTTTTTGGATACTTGTTATGAGGAAAAATAAATTACTCCTACCGCCCGGAGAGAAAAATGTTTACAGCTCTGGGACAAAGCCATCAAACGCTCATCGTGTCCTATTCGAATTGCTGGCCGGCACTTTTCTGTTCGCCGCTGCACCGGCCGCCCTGGCCGGCGGCATTCCCACCCTAGAAGCGGTGGTCGTGTCCGGCGATTCCAGCGACCTGATCGGCGAAGCCTCCAGCGCCACGGCAGGCACCGTCACCGCCCAGCAACTGGAAAACCGCCCTCTGCTGCGCCCGGCCGAGGTGCTGGAAGTCGTTCCCGGCCTGATCATTTCCCAGCACAGCGGTGATGGCAAGGCGAACCAGTATTACCTGCGTGGATTCAATCTGGACCACGGCACCGACTTCGCCACCACCCTCATGGGCATGCCGATCAACCTGCCGACCAACGCCCACGGCCAGGGCTATTCCGACCTGCAGTTCCTGATCCCGGAGCTGGTGGAACGGATGCAGTACCGCAAAGGCCCTTATGCGGCGGACCAGGGCGACTTCGCCGCGGCGGGCGCGGCCTCCATCGACTATTTCCGCAAGCTGGACGCCCCCTTCGCCCAGGCCACCCTCGGCCAGGAAAACTTCCGCCGCGCCCTGCTCGCCGGCTCTCCCGAGTTGAATGGCGGCAATCTGCTCTACGCCCTGGAATGGACCGGCAACGACGGCCCCTGGCAGTTGCCGGAAGCCCTGGGCAAGCTCAACGGCCTGCTGCGGTACAGCCGGGGCACCCGCGACAACGGCTGGGCGCTGGCGGCCATGGCCTACAAGGCGGACTGGAATTCCACCGACCAGGTGCCGCAAAGCGCCATCGCCGACGGCCTGATCTCGCGCTACGGCAACCTGGACCCCAGCGACGGCGGCAAAACCCAGCGCTACAGCCTGTCCGGGGAATGGTCGGAGCGGGATGGCAAGCGCTGGGCGCGGGCCAACGTCTATGCCATCGATTACAGCCTCAACCTGTGGTCCAACTTCACCTTCTGCACCCAGGGTTGCCCCGCGCCGGGCGACCAGTTCGAACAGGCGGACCGGCGCCGCATTTACGGCCTCAACGCCGCCCAGACCTGGTACGGCGACTTGGGCGGGCGGGCGACGGACTTCACCCTGGGCTTGCAGACACGCTACGACGACATCCGCAACGTGGGCCTCTATGCCACCACCGACCGCCAGATCTGGGGCACCGTTCGCCAGGATCGCGTGGGCGAGGGCAGCGTCGCCCTTTACGGCGAAAACCAGATCCAGTGGAACGACAAATTCCGCAGCATCCTGGGCCTGCGCGCCGACTTCTACCGCTTCGACGTGAACAGCAACCTGGCCGCCAACTCGGGCAAGGTCGACGACCACATCCTCAGCCCCAAGCTGGCCCTGATCTTCGGGCCCTGGGCCAAGACCGAGTTCTATACCAACGTCGGCTACGGCTTCCACAGCAACGATGCTCGCGGCGTCACCACGATGATCGACCCGGCTACTGGAACACCGCAGACCCCAGCCACGCCCCTGGTGCGGGCCAAAGGCTACGAACTGGGCGTGCGCAGCGCCTGGCTGCCGCATCTGCAATCCACCCTGGCGTTCTGGCAACTCGACATGGATTCGGAACTGGTGTTCGCCGGTGATGCCGGCACCACGGAACCGAGCGCACCCAGCCGGCGCAGCGGCATCGAATGGGCCAACTTCTGGACACCCAGCGCGGCCGTCACCGTGGACGCCGACCTGGCCTACTCCCGCAGCCGCTTCACCGAGGACGTGAGCGCCAGCTACGCCCAACTGGGCGCCATCAGCGGCCGCTACATCCCCGGTTCCATCGAGAAGACCGCCTCCGTCGGCGCCAGCTATGACGCGGGCGGCACCTGGTCGGGTGGCGCGCGCCTGCGCTACTTCGGCCCACGTCCCCTGGTGGAAAACGGCAGCGTGCGCTCCCAGGCCTCCACCATCGTGAACCTGGAACTCGGCTACAAATATGACAAACGCACCCGGCTGAGCCTGGAAGTCCTCAATGCCTTCGACAGCAAGGTCAGCGACATCGACTACTACTACGACTACCAGTTGCCCGGCCAGGCCGCCACCAGCGGCATCGTCACCCACCCGGCGGAACCCCGCACCCTCCGGCTGACATTGCGGGTGAAGTTCTTGTAACAAGGCCATGGCTTCTTCCGGCACGCGAAAACCGGCCCAGGCCCCTGCGACAGTTTGTCGCGGCTGCACACCGACCGAATACGAATACAGTAGCAGGCTGTGTTCGTCAGCATGTTCCCCCGTTTCGTGATTCGCTCGCACGCTCTCCACCAGGCCTTTCCGAAAAGCCGTTCGACCCGCCTGGGTGCCTGGGGCGGTGCGCTGGTCCTGCATGTCGCCGCCGCGCTGGCGCTGCTGCTGGCCTGGCCCCAGGCGCGGGACTATCTGGAGAAAGCCAGCCCCATCGAAGTACGTCTTCTGGCAGCGCCCAAACCGCAGGAGCTGCCCGCGCCGCCGCCGCCCGCAGCAACGCCACCACTACGACCCGCCGCTACGCCGCCAACTCGGGTGCCGGAAGCGCCACCGCCGCCGGCATCCCCCGTGCCGCTGCCGCCGGTTGAACCGCCTCTCCTTGCCGTCGCCGGGCCCACTGCCTCGCCCATCACGGTGGCTCCCGCCGCCATCGAGAACGTTCCCGTCGCGGCGCCCCGCAACGCAGCCGGGCCGGCCTCCCGCAGCCCGGTCGCCCCCCCGCCCCCCCTGGTGGAAGCCCATCTCGACGCCAATTACCTGTCCAACCCCAAGCCGCTCTATCCCGGCATATCGCGCCGCCAGGGCGAGGCCGGGGTGGTCCGCTTGCGCGTCCACGTCGGCGCCGACGGCCAGGCGCTGGAAGTGGAACTCCAGGACAGCAGCGGCTATCCGCGCCTCGATCAGGCGGCGCGAGAAGCCGTAGCCCATTGGTACTTCGTGCCCGCCCGCCGGGGCGACAAGCCGGTGGCTTCCTGGGTGGTCGTCCCTATCGTTTTTTCCTTGACCTGAAACGGAGTCCTCATGGGCATCATGCATTTCTGGGAACAGTCGGACTGGCTCAGCCACACGGTGGCAATCCTGCTCGGCCTGTTGTCCCTGTTCAGTTGGGTTGTCATCTTCGAGCGCTTTTCCCGTCAATTGCGCATGAACAAGGACGCCGATGCCGCCCTGGATACCTTCTGGGCCGCCGCAGACCTGCGAAGGGCTGTTGCCGCGCTACGGGAAAAAGATCGCTCCGGCCTGTTCGCCGGCATGGCCGAGGTGGCACTGAGCGCGGCCGATCTGCACGCCCGGACCGATGGCATCGGCGCCGGCGTATCGCGCAGCGAAGCCATCACCCGGGCACTGCGCAACCACATCACCCGCAGCCAGGCGCGGCTGGAATCCGGCCTGACCTACCTGGCCTCCATCGGCTCCACCGCGCCTTTCATCGGCCTGTTCGGCACGGTGTGGGGCATCTACCACGCCCTGGTGGGCCTCTCCGGCGCGACCCAGGTAGTGCTGGGCAAGGTGGCGGGGCCGGTGGGGGAGGCGCTGATCATGACCGCTGCCGGCCTGTTCGTCGCCATTCCGGCGGTACTGGCCTACAACGCCCTGACCCGCGCCAACCGCCTGACCCTGGCCTTCATGGACGGTTTCGCCCACGACCTGCATTCCTTCCTGACTACCGGCGCCCGCGTGCCGACGAGCGAGGCGGGCTGACCATGTCCTTCGGCGGATTCGACGACAACCGCGGCCAGCCCATGGCCGAAATCAACACCACGCCCCTGGTGGACGTGATGCTGGTGCTGCTGGTGATCTTCATCATCACCGCCCCCCTGTTCAACCAGGCCATCCCCATCGACCTGCCCCGCGTCAGCGCCAAGGCCGTGGACGACAAGCCGCTGGTGCTGCACGTGGCCCTGGACGCGGCGGATCGCTTGTATCTCGACGACGCGGTGATCCCCTTCGCGGATCTGGCCCGGCGCTTCGCCGAGGCGGCAGCCCATTCGCGGCAGCCGGAACTGCACCTGCGCGCCGACCGCAACACTCGCTATGAGTCCATCGCCCGCATCATGGCGGCGGCCCAGCAGGCCGGGGTGGTACGGATTGCGTTCGTGACCGATCCGGCGATTTCGCATTGACGCATAGCGTCAATGTCTGAGCACCCAGTGCAGTCAGGCCGCCGGCTTCTTGCGATTCCCGACTCCTGGCCAGCGCACGGCCAGTCGCCGCTCAAGAGCCTGAGTGCGGAGCAAGGGGCGATTCAGCCATGGCCATGCGAGGAAGTCGCCGAATTGCATGACTCTTTCGCCAAGCCACCTTGGCATGGGGCGAATCGGCCTGGCCTGGCGATGCGGCAACGTGTCGCATCCTCAAACCCATTTCGATTCGTTAGCGTATTGTGCTTTGTAACTCCAACTCTCCCGTGAAGCCCGGGCGACTGATCCGGATGGCATACAGATTCTTTCGATGGTTGCGCGACCGACGTGGCAAGGTGTCCAGCCCCTCGCCTGCGCAACAGCGCATGGACCCGATCAAGGAAAGGATCCAGGCCATACAGTCGTCCCGCATGCCGCTTCAGGGTCAGCAAGCCGAATTGCTCGACCTGCGTAAGCAGGCCCAGGGCATGGATGAAACCTTGTTCATCCAGTCCCATGCCGACTTCGTTTCCGACACCATGGCCAACAGGAATACCGAGGCGGCGGCCCTGGAGCGGCTGCATCGGCCGGAGGAGGCGATTGCCCTCTACGAGGCCAATCTGAAAGACCGATTCAAGGGCTTCTATCCGTATGAGCGGCTGCGCTTCCTCTACGAATTGACAGGCCGGTTGCGCGAAGCCGAGCGGGTGTGCCTGGCATTTCTGGAGCATGGGGAGGCCGGCGCAGCGAAAGTGGCCCAATTCAGGACATGGTTGCGGGCGCATGGCCACGAAGGCTGAGGCTCGAAGCTTGGCCCGCGACTTTGCGCAGGCTGTGTTGGCCGGCAGGTTTTTGCCGGCGTAAACCGACGATGCGGCTCGGCGTGCTGCTTCAGGCCGAATCGGCGCGGCCGGATTACTCCTGCGCCTCGTACCACATGGCGTTGAGGACGGACAGCATGACGGCGGCGGTGACGCCGAGAACCCAGGTGAAGTACCACACTGCCGCCACCTCGCGGTCGTATCCTGGCCGTTATGTAGAGCTCTGCATTGAGCCGGGTTACTTAATCTCCACTTTGATGACGATTTCCTCAATGGACGCAGCGGGCTTGCCATCCTTCATGGCAGGAAAGAAACGCCAGCTTTTCAAGGCGTCGAGCAGCAGGCGGTTAAGCCGCGGATTGGGGGTTGGCTTGACCAGTTCCACCGTCACCGTGCCGTCAGCCTCAACGTGAAAACGCGCCAATGCTGCGACATTCAACGCATCCTGCCGCAGTTCGTCCGGTATTAGGGGCATGGGCCGAACGATGGCCTGGGCCCCGCTGGTGCCGGTGAAATGGGCACCAGACGTGTGCGGCCTCTCCGGCTCTGTGGACGCAACAGGTTTCGATAGGGCTGGAGCTGGGGGCGGCGTGACGGGAATCGGGGTAGGCTTCACCTCGGCTACCGGCGGAGATTGTTCCAGGGTCATTTTCGGCACCGCGACCTGGACGGGCGCGTGTGGAGTGGGAGGCTTGACCGGCTCTGGCGGCGGTGGGCGTTTAATCGTGGGTGGCTGAGGCTCATTATGAATTGGTGGGGGTGGGAGTTCGATGACCTGCGCCTCGATAGGAGTGGGCTCAGGTAACCGTTCACCTGGACTCCGCACGAAAAACGCCAGCATCCCAACCAGCGCAACCCAGATGGCCAGGGCCGCAGGTAAGGTCCAGTAGAGTCGCCGCCAGGGGTCGTCATGCTTCCAGGCCGCCAGGGATAGCGCGTCAGTCGACATGTTTGACGGCGATGAGAAACTTCTGGGCACCAGCTTGGCGTGCACGCAGCATGGCCTGTACGGTGACCCCGTTCGGGGCCGCACTGTCCGCCGCCACAATCACACTGGAATCCGGCCCGCGCAACAGAGGTTTCAGCGTGGTTGCGAGCGTATCCAGGGTCACCGCGGTCTTGTCCAGAAAGATATGGCTGTCGGGCGTAATGGTGAGCGTCACCGGCGTCTTGCTCTGCATGGGAGCCGCATGCCCCTGGGGCAGATTGACCGCCAAGGAATGCAGATTCTGCATCGATAGGGACGCCAGCATGAACGTCGCCAGGAGGAAGAACATCACATCTATCATCGGGATGATTTCGATGCGTCCACGCTTGGCCTGGCGCGATTTACGTAGTTTCATGGCCGTTCCCCCGTTCATGCTCGCCCAGGCGAATATTGTCCACCAGCCGGGTGCCCAGGCGCTCCATCTCATCGAGAACCTGGGACTGGCGCCGGGAGAAGAAGTTGAAGGCGAACAGCGCGATGATGGCGATGAATAGGCCCAGGGCCGTGGCAATCAAGGCTTGTGCCACGCCACCGGTGACACCGGTCGGGTCCACCAGGCCGTTGCCGCCGATTAGTTGGAAGGAATGCATCATGCCGGTGATGGTGCCCAGCAGTCCTAGCAACGGTGCGGCGGTGACGACCGTCTCCAGCACCCATAGGCCGCGGTTCAGAGCTTTTTCAATGACCTGCGCTTCATCTCCGGAGCGCGACTCCACCCACCAGGCCGGCTTGCTCCGGTTTTCCATGATGACCCGGAAAAATCGGGTGAAGTAGTTGCTCGGCCCGAGTTCCGCTAGTTGTCGTTCCAACTCGGTCCAGGCGAAGCCGTAGGTTTCCACCAGTTCCAGCAGCGGGCGCGGCAGTCGAACGAAGCGCCAGTAGACGAACAGTTTGTCGATGGTGATGACCAGGGCCAGGATGGCCAGGGCGAGCAAGGGGTAGACCATCGCCCCGCCAAATTTCAGGGCCTGGAGTGTCTCTTGGATGTCGAACATCATTGATTCCTTTTAATGTGGGAAAGGGCCCGGGCGGGCCCCTCCAAGAGTCAGAACGACTTGCTCAGGCCCAGGAAGAAACCCCGGCGCGGGCCGTACTGCGGCGCGAAGACGCCGATGCCGCTGCCATCCCGGATTTCGTAGACCTTGTCGAACGCGTTGATGACTGCCAGACGCGCCTCGACGGGACCGAAATCCCCTGCCTGGAATTTCCGTGTAGCCCCCAGGTTGACCTGGACATAGGACGGCAGGTGGTCGGTGTTGGCGAAGCCGCTGCGTAGGCCACTGCCGTACTCGGCGTCGGCGCTCCAGCGCACCCCCGACCAGGCGTAGGAGATGCCGGCCGAAGCGGTGTAGGTCTGGTCGTGGTCGGTATGCACCCAGTTGTTGGCAATGTAGTCGAGCTCATCCTGGGCAAAATTGAATTGGCCCGAGGTGACCTGCTTGGCCAGGCTCACGGTACGGGCCAGGTTGGCATAGGCCGCCAGGTTGTCCGATTTGTAATTGGCGGTGAGTTCGACGCCGTAAATCTTGCCTTGGGCGTAGTTGAACGGTGTGAATATCAAAGCCTGGCCGAACTGACCCTCGTCAATGAGATTGGTAGTGCGCTTGTAGAAGCCATCAATCCCGAGGCTCGTGGCCGAATTCAACTGGTGCGTCGCACCGATGTCGAAGTAATGCGAACGCTCGGATTTGACGCTGGAGTCCTGGCTATTTTGCGGGGCATTGGACGTTCCCGAAAACAAGGCCAAAGTCGTCGGCGCTACCAGTTCGGTGGGCGGCGGCGTGAAATAGCGGGCATAGCCGGCATGCAGCGTCGTCTGGGGCGTGGCCTTGTAGACCAGACCCAGCCGCGGGCTCAGCTGGCTTTCTTTGACGAAGGCATCGACCTGGTCGAGCCGCGCGCCATAGTTCACCGTCAGCTTGTCGCCGGCCCGCCATTCATCCTGGAGGTAGGCACCAAGCAGCGTATTGCCTTTCTTGGGGTTGTCATCCGTGACGCTGTAGGTGGTGCCGTTGACATTGCCGGCGTTATCGACTGGGAAGACGGTCGAGGTGTTGTCGCTGCGGATATTCTCGCTGCTGGCCTGGAGGCCCATGCGCAAGGTATGAGCATCGTTCAGGCGGTAGCTGCCGTCGCCCTGCACCCCGGTGCTGAAGCTGCTGCGGAACACATCGGATGCCACCCCATTGAACACCAGGTCACCGATGGGGTCGGGTGTGAAGTGAACGCTGGTGTAGCGGGTGAACAGCGACGCCTGGTAGTCGAAGTCGGAACCGATGGAGCTTTGCAGGGAGACGATGCCGAAGCGGTTGCTTTCGCGCTGCTGTTCGTTGAGGGCGGCCGAGTCGAAATTGGCAACACCGGCCCCGGCAAGGAAGCCCTGTCCGTTCGGGTCTGGAGTCTGACCCGGGTTGTTGGGTATCTGGAACTTGCCATCGTAGGTGCCGAACATGAGGCTCACGCGCGTAGTGGGATTCACTAGGTCGGACAGATAGGCGAAACCCTTGGCCTGTTGGGTGCGGTCGTGGACCGCGTTGGCACTGGAAGTGGGGTTCTCGATGCCGAGATTGTCGGTGAGCAGGGAACCGGTCACGAAATAGCTCAGGTTGCCATTCGTGTTGCCATATTCGAAGCTCGGATTGACAGTTCCGTGGCTGCCGCCGTAGAGGTCGACCTTGCCACCCGCATCGTATTGGCTCTTGGTCTGGATTTCGATGACGCCGGCGGTGCGATAGCCATATTGGGCGGGCAGCGCGCCGGTCAGGAAGTCAATCCCCTGGACGAAGCGGGTGTCGAGGGCCTGGCCGAATCCCGATATGCCTTCGGGGAGGATGACGCCGTTGATGCGGTACTGAATATTGCCATGGTCCCCCCGTACATGGAGTTGTCCGAAGGAGTCATTGGCCACCCCGGGGGCCTGAAGCAGTACCTGGTTGAAGGCGGTATTGCTGCCCTCGGGCAAGGCGGCCACATCGTTCGGCTGGAACCGGTAGACGCTGCCGCCAGTCTGGGGCGACAAGCCGTTCCGGGCCTTGTTGAGACGCTCGGCCGCGACCTTGACCTCCAGGGCTTCCTGGGCCGCGAGGGTTACGAGCGTCGACGCGCCCGTTTCACTCGACACGGTGACGATGGCGGTCCCGGTCTGGAAGCCGGTTTTGTCCGCGATGACGGCATAGGTGCCTTGGGGAATCCCGCTAAAGGCAAAGTGGCCGGCGGCGTCGCTTTGCGCTTGACCGACCACAGTTCCCTCAACGGTCTTGAGGCTGAGAGTCGCGCCGGCAATGGGGCGCCCCAGGGCATCCTGAATCTGGCCGCGGATGGCGGCCTCTGCAACGGTCTCGGCGCGTGCACCGGCCACGACAGTGAAGAAAAGAGCGGACGCCAAGGCGCCGCCCGTCAATCTGTTGAAATATGACATGTCCTGCTCCCGAAAATGAACGACTTCCGCCACGTGGAGATAAGGCGGAACAACCTGCTTAAGAAAGTGAGATGGCTTGGTTAAGCGGTGTGGGTCGGGGGAGCTTGGGAATCATAAAAGGCACAGCGCGCCTTGGCGAACCGGAAAGCCAGTTGCCGATGAGGGAGGACAAACAGCAGAAACAATGCAGCCGCGAGAGGCGCAGCCGCAGGGGGTGTCAGGTTGAACGGGACATGCGCCGCGACCACACAAACCGCGCACGCATCCTCCTCCGCCGCGGATTCGTGGTGGTGAGTGGATTCGATGACCTGGATGCCAAGAAAGGCAAGGAACAGCCATCCCAGAATCCAGTAGCGCCAGGCCAGCGGCAGTTTCATCTTGATGTGCTCGGGGCCGTTGCACGCCAGGCAGAAACAACCAATTCCATGCAGGAGAGGCGTAGGCAGCCGGGCACGACAGGCGGGCGCGACGCCATGTCCAGGCCGAGAGGGTACTTGGCAGCCCTATTGTTCACAGCGGGGTCGCTCCAGCTTCAGCTTGAGCGTCAACAGGTATTCCTGCATGCCCATGGCCAGGCTCAAGCGCCTGAGCACAGCATCGCGCTTTGCTTGCATGCCGAGGTATTGCGTTGCCAATGCATCGCAGGTTTGCCTGTCTGGTATGTCGGAGGGACTCTGGCAGGCGTTTAAACGCACCTTCAACTCCTGCGTCGCGGCAAGCAAGTCGAGAAGCTCCTGCGCGATGGGCGGAGGATCATACCGGGTGAGCAAGTCCGCATAGGTCGTGCTGGCTCGTTGCAATTCCACCGCATCGGTACACTCGATCTCCGCTGCGCACAAAATAGGGGCAAATGCGGCAAGGGCGGATGTCAGTGCCACGTTCCAGATCCGTCTATTGCAAGGTTTGCGCATCGTTTGGGTTCGCTCATCGTCCGGTACATGGCGCAAATTCCGCTTATTCCTGTGATAGGAACCATGAAAATTAGTTTCGCGGACCCTTGTACTCCTCCACCAGGTGCGCCTTGAGTTGGTAGCCGGAGTCACCCATATCGGACTTCGACTTGACCGTCTCCAGGGTGCCGTTGACCCACACGGCATCCATGCTGCTCTTGGTCTGGTAGGGCTTGTCGCTGAATACGTGGATGATCTGGTTGGCGGGCGGCGGTGGCACATGGATGCAAGCGCCGAAGTAGGGCACCAGGAGGAATTCCTTCACCTCGGAGTTCTTCCATTCCAGGGGCACGATGAAACCGGGGATGCGGATCTGGGCGCCGTTCATGGCAGGGTTCACCGGGGCGGCGTTCCACATCGCCCTGAGCTTGGCCAGGGCCTCGGTGGCGCGCGGGTCGGAGTCCTTGAGCTTGTCCAGCCTGAGGCCCTTCATGGGCTGCATCGGGTCCCAGTCCTTGGGCAGCAGGTCGTCCCAGGAGACCTCCCGGTAGCCGGCGTGGGGGTGCGCGGCCTTGACCGCCAGGTGGTCGCCCACCTTGTAGTCGGCGGCGAGGGCGGTGCTGGAAACCAACAGGGCGAGCAGCAGGAAATGAAACATGCGAAATCCTCAAACGCGTGGGGTCAGGCCCACGGACAGCGACAATCGGTAGGCACGCAGGCCCGGCAACAGGCTGGCCAGGCAGCCGACGCCGATTACCCAGGCGAGAAGCTGCCATTCTTCCGGCGTCAGGGCGCCAGCGTGGAGGGTCAGGCCGTAATGGCCTTCCAGCCAAGGGGCCAGGCCCAGGGAAAGTACGGTCAACAGGGCTATGCCAAGCACGGCGCCGGAGAGGGTCAGGGCGAGACCTTCCAGGGTGAGCAGGGCCAGCACATGGCGCGGGCCGGCGCCGACCGAGCGGAGGATGGCGAGTTCGCGCTTGCGTTCGTTGAGGCCCGCCAGCACCACTGCCACCAGGCCGGCCAAGCCCACCACCACCACCAGCGCTGAGACTGCGAGCAACGCCTGCTCGCCCACGCGCAGGAGCTCCCAAAGCTGTGCCAGGGCGACGCCGGGCAGCACTGCCATGAGCGGTTCATCGTGGAACTCGTTGATGGTGCGCTGCATGCGGAACACCGCGGCGCGCGACTTGAGCCCGAGCAGCACCCCGGTGATGGTTTTCGGGGTGAGGTCGAAGCGGGTCACGTATTGCTCCGGGATGCTCATGCCGGGAATCGGCGCGCCGCCCTGCCAGTCCAGGTGGATCGCCTCCATGGCTGCCAGGCCGATGTGCACCGTGCGGTCCACCGGGGTGCCGGTGCGGGCCAGTATTCCCACCACAGTGAAGGGCTTGTCGGCGTGTTCGGCCAGCTTCATCTCCCCTGTGCCGTGGGACAGGATGAGGTGGTCGCCGAGTTTGTAGCCCAGGTTCTCGGCCACTTCGCCGCCCAGCACGGCCTCGAAGATGCCCTGGAAACGGCGGCCCTGGACGATGCGCAGGGGCTGCCGCTCGCCGTACAGGAAGTGTTCGAAATAGCGCTGGTCGGTGGCCAGCACCGGGTAGCCGTGGTGGGAGTCGCCCAGCGAGAGCGGGATCATCCACTCCACCAGCGGATGAGAGGCCAGCTTCAGGGCGCTGCTCCAGTCCATATTGTTGCTGGCCTCGCCCATGTGGAACACCGTGTACAGCAGCAATTGCAGCGGGCTGCCGCGCGCGCCCACCACCAGGTCGGTTCCGGACACCGATTGCGCGAAGCTCTCGCGCACATCGTTGCGCAGCCTCTCGACGCCGAGCAGCAGAGTCACCGAGAGGGCGATGGAGAACACCACCAGGCTCAGGGTGGCGCGCCGGTTCCATGCACTTCTAGCGGCCAGGGCGATGAGATATTTCATGGCGCCAGCCTCGTGGCCCGGTTGATGTCGGTGAGCGCCAGTTCGCGCTCGAAATGCGTCGCCAGGCGGCGGTCATGACTGACGAACAGCAACGCGGTGCCGGCGGCGTCGCATTCGCGGCGCAACAGTTCCAGGAAGGCGGTCTGGCGATCCTCGTCGAGCGCCGAGGTGGGCTCGTCGGCGACCACGATCTCCGGTCGCCCGATCAGGGCGCGTGCCGCCGCCACGCGCTGCTGCTGGCCCACCGATAGGGTGCTGGCGTCGGCCTGCCAGAGTTGCGGCGCCAGGTCGAGGTGTTGCAGCAGCCGTTGCGCCGCGGCGCGCGGGCTCTCTCTGGCCAGGCGCCGGCGCCGCGCGGCGGAGAAGCGGCAAGGCAGCAGTACGTTGTCGAGGGCGGACAGGTAGGGGATCAAGTTGAATTGCTGGAAGATGAAGCCGATATGGTCGGCACGCAGGTGGTCGCGGGCGGCACTGCTTAAGCTGCCCAGTTCGGCACCGAGTACACGCGCCTGTCCCGAGCGCGGCACCAGAACGCCGCCGATCAGGTTGAGCAGGGTGCTTTTGCCCGAGCCTGAAGGGCCGTGCAGGTACACCCTCTCGCCGGCTTCGAGGCGGAACTGCGGGATGTCGATGCACAGCGCTTGACCCGGCCAGGCATAGGTGAGGTCGGCGAGGACGATGACCGGATTCACGCTCATGGCGGGATTACCAGGCCAACACGCGCTGATTGGGCGTCAGAAGCTGGGCGGTCTGGCCGCGCGGGCTGATCATCTGCACCTCGACCAGATGCAGGCGGGTGAAGGCATCGAACAGGCGCACATCGATCTGGTGCAGGGCTTCCGGCCGGGCGCAGAGGAATTCGAAATCGGCGTCGAGATCGTCGTGCTCGCCCGAGTCCTTGCCGGGCTTCACCGGCCTGGCGGTGCCGCCCGCCAGGATCGCCGGGGCAATGGCGGCGGATTCGATCTTCACCCCGGTCGCCTTGCAACTGGCTTGCGGACTCGCCGCGAACAGATTCGCGGCGGCGCGCAGTTTCGCCACCATGGCCCTCGCCGTATCGACCTGGGCCAGGGTGGCGGGTGGATGTTCGAAGCCAAGCAGGCTGTCCAGGGGGCTGTCGAGATGAATGGCGATCTTGCCGCCGTCGATGGCGACATCGAGTTTGGCTTGCCCATGCACATGGGCATGGGCGGCGAGGACGGGGCCGTTGAGGGTCAGCAACAGGGCGAACAAGAGGCTTTTGAGTGGGGTCATGGCTGAGTCCGGAAATAGTTCAAGATTCCTGCAGCACGTGCATCAGGCCGGCGATGACCGCCACGCCCAGGATGCCGAGGCCTAGCAACGGTCTCGGTGCGCGCACCGGCCACCACACCGAAGAAAAGAGCGGACGCCAAGGCGCCGCCCGTCAATCTGTTGAAAAATGACATGTCCTGCTCCCGAAGATGAACGACATCCGCCTCATGAAAACAAGGCGGAACAACCTGCTTAATAAAGTGCGATGACTTGGTTAAGCGGTGCGGGTAGGGGGAGCCTGGGAGTCATAAAAGGCGCAGCGCGCCTTGGCGAACCGGAAGGCCGGTTGCCGAAGAGGGAGAACGAACAACAGAAACAGTGCAGCCGCGAGCGGCGCCGCCGCAGGGGGTGCCAGGTTGAACGGGACATGCGCCGCGACCACACAAACCGCGCACGCGTTCTCCTCGGCCGCGGATCCGTGGTGGTGCGTGGATTCGATGACCTGGATGCCGACAAAGGCAAGCAATAGCCATCCCAGAATCCAGGCGGAGCAAGTGCGGGGGAGTCTCATCTTCACGCGCGCAACGCCGGATGCCGACCACCTGAACGAAGCGGGTTGCCTTCGTCGCCCGGATCAGAGGTATGCGGGTGTTCGGCGGCACTATCCGCGACCTGGTAACAAACGGACGCCACTCCAGCGCTGCCAGGTCTTACCCGTCCAGCGAAAGGCTGCAAGACCCCGTTTCCCGTGCAGCGGCCATGTCGCGGGCTCCCGCCAATTGCACTGGCGGTGCGGACATTCTTCCCACAAAGTGATTCAGGTTGGCACGACATACTGTTATTGGAGCAGGCTTCAGAGGATAAGGCGACCATGTTGCAAATGCGAGTTTTCACCCGATGCGGGGTGGACAAGCTATCGGCCCAGTTGTTCCGTTAGGGCTCGTTAACTGTCCAGTCCCGCCTGTTTATAAACGCGCTTAACGAATAATTCGGGTTTTTCCGCCTGCCATTTTTTCAGAGCCTGGATGGGTGCCAGGTGGTTTAGAGCGCGTTGTGGAATGTGGTGGTTGTAGATATTCAGGTAG
>CAILNT010000072.1 GCA_903835655.1 uncultured Pseudomonadota bacterium
CTCTGGTTGCCAGCCGAAGACTCGTAGGGGGTGCGATCGCTTGCGCGCCCCGGTTGCATGGGGTGCCGCGCATACAAAAAACGGCTGCCGAAGCAGCCGTCGTTTTGGTGCAGTCCCGAATTACTTGGCGGGAGCGACCGGTGCGGCGGGTGCCGCTGCCGTGGGCAGGGTCGGCAGAGCGAACGGCAGGCCGGCAGCGGGGGTCTGCAACATCTGGGTCCAGGCATTCGGATCGAAGAAGTTGAAGGCGGGAGCAGCACCGGCGGGGGTCGCGGCGGGGGCAGCGGCAGGCGCGGCCCAGGCTGCGGGGGCGGAGAAGCCGGGGATCGTCGGCAGGCTGGGCAGGCTAGGCAGAGCGGCCGGGTTCAGGAAACCCTTCCACGTGTCGCCGTAAGTACCGGGGTTCATGGTGGTGCCCAGCCAGTTCATGTACAGGCTGGGGTTGAGCGGGGCCGTCAAGAGCTGCATGCTGCGGGGATCCAGGGGGGACATGATCCACTTCATGTACACGTTGGGGTTGACGGAGTTCGTCAATATTTGCAGTGTCTTGGGGTCCAGGGGCGCCATGGCCCAGCGCATCAGCTTGCCCGGATCGGACATCTGGGTCAGCAAGGCGGTGTAGAAGTTGGGGTCAAAGCCGGCGGCCATCCACTTCATGTAGACGTTGGGGTCGGCGAAGGCTGCCATGTTGCTATAGGCGCCGGGATGGGTCATGGAATTCATGAAGTTCAGCCAGTTGCCCGGATCCATCATGTTGTTGCCCATGGTGGTGTAGAAGCTGGGCTCAGAGACGGCGTTCAGCCAGGGCACGAACACCTTCGGGTCCTTGTAGGCGGACAGGTTCTGGGTCATGTCGGTCATGCGGGCCAGCCATTGGTCCGGAGTCTGGGGAACCGCTTTGGCGGGCGCATCGGCAAAGGCTGCGGGGGCGGCGCAGAACAGCAGGGCGGCGACGAGGGATTTGACTTTCATTGCTATCTCCTTGGGTGATCGAAAAAATCTGGGTGAAAAGTGTGGGCGCAGCGAAGGTGCGGCTCGGCTGCAACAGAATATCAAGATATCCTGATGTACTCCAACCTGCCGTGGGCTTCCCTGCTCGACCCTATGGGTGTGTTGTTTTTTTGCTACACGGAACAACCCTTGGTATATCGGATGTGGGTGCATGCTGCGTCGGTCGCGAGTTGTTGGGCTTCGCTCGGCCCGAGCTACGCGGACTCCCCTGCCAGGCGTCTCGCTAGGCATACACTCGGGCGCGTTCAGATGAGGAATCAAGGATAATCCCCCCATGAAAAGACAAGCCTTACTCGGCGTTGCCGGCTGGGATAGGCCGGCGTGGTCCGAAGCCTTCTATCCTTCGGGCATGCCACAGGAGTGGCGCCTGGCCTACTACAACACCCAGTTCGCGTGTGTGTTTCTGACCGCAACCGACTGGAAATCGGCGCATGCGGCCACCCTGGCTGCCTGGGCGGAGGATACCCATGAGCGCTTCCTGTTTCTGTTGGAACAGGCAGTGCCCGAGGCGTTGCCGGCTTGCCTTGCACAGCGTGCACTCGGGATCGGCCGCGAGGATCCCTCCCTGCTCTGGTTCGATCGACAGACCTCGCTCAAGACGCTCGCCGGCCAACTGGCGGTGGGCGATACGCGTTTGTTCTTGGTCAGCCGCGATGGCGACCTGGGTCAAATCGAGCGGGTGCGCACCCTGATCGAGTTGATGGGGCTTTGACGCAACGTGGCGTGGGTAGGTCGGGTGGGGTTTATTAGCAACGACGAATAAAGTCAGGCAGGCTGCTACAATGCCGGCCGTCACTTACATTCCCTCTCCTGTGTCAGACAATCTCATCGAGATCCGCGATCTCTCTTTCGCCTACCGCGAAAGGCCCGTGCTCAAGGATATCAACCTCACCGCCAGGCGCGGTCAGGTCATTGCCATCATGGGTATCTCCGGGGGTGGCAAGACCACGCTGCTGCGGCTGATCGGTGGCGCTCTGCGCCCCACTACGGGTGTGCTCAAGGTGGATGGCGTCGACATGAGCCGCCTGGATCAGGATGGGCTGTATCGGCTGCGACGGCGCATGGGTATGCTGTTCCAGTTCGGCGCCCTGTTCACCGACCTGTCGGTATTCGACAACGTCGCCTTTCCTTTGCGCGAGCACACCGACCTCCCGGAGGAAATGATCCGCGATCTGGTGTTGATGAAGCTGAACGCGGTGGGGTTGCGCGGGGCGCACGAACTCATGCCCGCGGAGCTTTCCGGTGGCATGGCGCGCCGTGTGGCCTTGGCGCGGGCGATTGCCCTGGAACCCAGCCTCATTCTTTATGACGAGCCCTTCGCCGGACTCGACCCGATTTCCCTGGGCGTCACGGGCAACCTGATTCGGCGCCTCACCGACACCCTGGGTGTGACTTCTATCGTCGTCACCCATGACATCCAGGAGTCCTTGCGCATGGTGGATTACGTTTATTTCGTTTCGGCCGGCGTGATCGCGGCGCAAGGCACGCCCGATCAGCTTCGGGCCTCGGTCGAACCCTTCGTGCATCAGTTTGTGCATGGCCAGGAAGAGGGTCCGGTTCCCTTCCATTATCCGGCGCAGCCCTACGCCGATGAACTGGAACTCGCAGCATGATGATCCTTGAATCCTCAGTTGAACACGCCCGAGTGTGCGTCTGGCGAGACTTCTGGCAAGGCGCGACGACGCGCATGGTCGCTCCCTGCAAGGAGGAGCAACGCAGCCAGACGGCTCGCCAGGCGTGCAATCGGGTGCGTAGCGGGTTCACCCAGAGGGCGAGCTTGATCGAAGGCGCAAACCTCAGTGTTTATGGGGCCTCACAGGGGAAGATAAGCGGTCAACTGAGGATTCAAGGATGATGCACAGCCTCCTCCTCAGCCTGCGCGGCATCGGCGCACACGTGATCGACGGCGTCTGGCGCCTGGGACTGGCGATGCGTTTCTTCTCCATGACCCTGCTGCATTCCGGGCAGAGTTTTCGCCGTTTCCACCTCATCATCCGCGAGATATTCAGTTCCGGGGTCTTGTCGCTGATCATCATCCTGGTATCCGGATTGTTCGTCGGCATGGTCTTAGGTCTGCAAGGGTATGAAACCCTGCGGACCTATGGTTCCGAGGAAGCGCTGGGCATACTGGTCGCGCTCTCCCTGGTGCGCGAACTCGGGCCGGTGGTCGCGGCCTTGCTGTTTGCCAGCCGCGCCGGTTCGGCCATCACGGCGGAGATCGGCCTGATGAAAGCGACCGAGCAACTGGCGGCGATGGAAATGATGGCGGTGGACCCGATCGCGCGCGTGGTGGCGCCGCGATTCTGGGGTGCGGTGATTTCCATGCCGATTCTGGCGGCCCTGTTCTCGGCGATGGGGATATTGGGCGGTTATCTGGTCGGTGTGATGCTGATCGGGATCGACTCTGGCGCTTTCTGGTCGCAGATGCAGGCCGCCGTCGATTTCCGCGAAGACATACTCAATGGCGTCTTGAAGAGCTTTGTCTTCGGCATCGCGGTGACCGTCATCGCCCTGTTTGAGGGCTATGACGCCCCGCCGACGGCGGAGGGCGTCTCCCGTGCCACCACGCGTACCGTCGTGACTTCATCCCTGGCCATCCTGGGCCTGGATTTTATCCTGACCGCATTCATGTTCCGTGGAGTCTGATCCATGCAGCGCGCAACCTTAGACCTCTGGGTCGGTATCTTCGTGGTGGCCGGTATCGCCGCCCTTCTGTTTCTCGCACTGAAAGTGGGCAACATGAGCGGCTTCGATAGCGCCACTTCCTATATGGTGAAAGCCGAATTCGACAACATCGGCGGACTCAAGCCACGGGCGCCAATCAAGAGTGCTGGCGTGGTGGTGGGTCGGGTCTCCAATATCGGCTTCGATGCCAAGACCTATGCGGCCACCGTGTCGATGAAAATCGACTCCCGCTACCGGTTTCCCAAGGACACGGGTGCCTCCATCATGACTTCAGGCCTACTGGGCGAGCAATATATCGCGCTGGAAGCCGGAGGCGACTCGAAAATGCTGGCCGAGGGCGATACGCTGAAGCTTACCCAGAGTGCCGTGGTGCTGGAAAACCTGATCGGCCAGTTCCTCGCCGGTAAGGCGGACGGCGAGGCCAAGTCCACCGGTCCGGCCAAGGCCGAAAAAGGAATCTGAATGCGGCACCCACACGACGCTCTGCCTGGCTCGGCAGTCCATGGCGGGCTCGGTCCGCGCCGTGCAACCAATTGCATCCATCGGGAACTACCATGATACGCTCGTTAAACTATTTCATCCTTTTGCTAGTCGGTTTCTCCGCCTTTGTTCAGGCGTCCGAACCGGGTCCGGATGCACTGGCCCGGAGCGTGACCAACGATGTTCTGCGCATCCTTCGCCAGGACAAGGACCTCTCCAATGGCAACAACGCCAAAGTCAACGCCCTGGTGGAGCAGAAAATCCTGCCCCTGTTCGATTTCAAACACATGACCCAGTTGGCGGTCGGCAAGCACTGGCCCAAGGCGAGTTCGGAACAACAGGACGCACTGACCGGCGAGTTTCGCACCATGCTCGTGCGCACCTACACCTCCTCGCTGACCAGCGTTGCGGACTACAAGATTGAGTTCAAACCTTTCCGCGCGTCTCCCGGGGACGCCGAGGTCGTGGTGAGCACCGAGGTGACCAAGCCCGGCACGCCCCCCATCCCGATCGACTATCGCCTGGAAAAATTGGCGAATGGCTGGAAGGTGTTCGATGTGGTCGTGGACAACGTCAGCCTGGTTACGGTTTACCGCAATTCGTTCAACTCTGAGGTGCGCAAGGGGGGGGTGGACGGTCTGATCGCCGCGCTCGCCCGCCGCAACCAGAAGCCATGAGGAATCGAGGATGATGCGCGTCGAAGCCGGCGTCGCCCTGCTCGCGGGCGACCTGACGCTGGGCAATGCCAGCGACTGGCTGGCCGAGGGCGAGGCGGCCCTGAAACAGGGTGTGGTGATTTTCGACCTGTCCGGGGTGGGGCAACTCGATTCTTCAGCCCTGAGCCTGCTGTTGTCCCTGCGCCGCCGCGCACAAGCCGCGGGAAGCCGTATCGAATTCCGCCAGCTACCGGAAAGCCTCGTCAGCCTCGCCAAGCTCTACGGCGTGGCGGACCAAATCTAGCCTAGATGAAATCCGCGGTCCGCCTGCGTGGGGTGGAGAAACGCTTCCCGCGAGTGCATGCCCTGCGCGGGATCGACATCGACATCGAACAGGGCGAGTTCTTCGCCCTCCTGGGCCCCAATGGCGCCGGCAAGACCACGCTCATCAGCCTCCTGGCCGGCCTTTCCCGCGCCAGTTCCGGGTCGGTGGAGATCATGGGCTTCGACGTGACGCGCCAGTATCGCGAGGCACGCAACGCCATCGGCGTGGTGCCGCAGGAACTGGTTTACGACCCGTTTTTCACCGTGCGCGAGACCCTGCGCCTGCAATCCGGCTATTTCGGTCTGCGCCGCAACGACGACTGGATCGAGGAGTTGCTCGATAATCTGGGACTCTCCGACAAGGCGGACGTCTACACCCGCTTGCTTTCCGGAGGTATGAAACGGCGCGTCCTGGTGGCCCAGGCGCTGGTGCACAAGCCGCCGGTGATCGTCCTGGACGAGCCCACGGCCGGGGTCGACGTCGAGTTGCGGCAATCGCTCTGGGCTTTCATCCGACGTTTCAACCGGGAAGGCCATACGATCGTCCTGACCACCCACTACCTGGAAGAGGCCGAAGCGCTTTGCCAGCGGGTTGCCATGCTCAAGGAAGGCCGCATCGTCGCTCTGGACTACACCGCCAACCTTCTGCGCGCGGGAGCGAAGCGGCGCCTGTCGCTGGAGCTCGCTCCCCCCGAACTGCCCACCGCCCTGTTGCCACGTCTGCTGGGGCGCGAAGGCGGGCGCTTCATCCTCGATCTACCTGACTACGCCTTGCTCGAAGACGTGCTAGGCAGTTTGCGCGCAGCCGGTATCGCTATCCTCGACATGAGCCTGGCGCAGGCCGACCTCGAAGAAGTGTTCCTGAAGATCATGCACGGGGTAGCGCCGTGAGCGATGCCCAGGCCGAAGAAGTGCGCCTGCGCCGCTCGTGTAGCGCAGGCATCCCTGCCTGCGTCTTGCAAACAGCCGGCTGGAAGCCCGCGCTACCGGACGCTCGAAATCGGTCGGCCCACGGGCGCGGCGCCGTGAGCGATGCCCAGGCCGAAGAAGTGCGCCTGCGCCGCTCGTGTAGCGCAGGCATCCCTGCCTGCGTCTTGCAAGCAGCCGGCTGGAAGCCCGCGCTACCGGACGCTCGAAATCGGTCGGCCCACGGGCGCGGGGTCGACGGCCGAGGTGGGCGGCGATGAGCGGCTTTCGCACCTTGCTGTACAAGGAAATCCTGCGTTTCTGGAAGGTGTTGGTGCAGACCGTTGGCGCGCCGGTGCTCACCGCCTTGCTTTATCTGCTGATCTTCGCGCATGTTCTGGAAGACCATGTGCAGATCTACCCGGGCGTGCACTACACCGCCTTCCTGATGCCCGGCCTGATCATGATGTCCATCTTGCAGAACGCCTTCGCGAACAGTTCCTCGTCGCTGATCCAGTCCAAGATCACCGGCAACATCGTGTTCGTGCTGCTTGCCCCGTTGTCCTATCTGGAGTTCTTCCTGGCCTACGTGCTCGCGGCGCTGCTGCGTGGATTCATCGTCGGGCTGGGTGTGCTCCTGGTCGGCTTGCTGTTCACCGATATCGAGATGCGCCACCCCTTCTGGATACTCGCCTTCGCACTCGAATCCGGCGCCGTATTCGCTTGCGCGGGCATCATGACCGGGATCTGGGCCAACCAGTTCGACAATCTGGCCGCGGTGCAGAACTTCATCATCATGCCGCTGACCTTTCTCTCCGGTGTATTCTTCTCCATCCACTCCTTGTCGCCGTTTTGGCAGGGGGCATCCCACCTCAATCCGGTGTTCTACATGATCGATGGCTTCCGCTACGGCTTCTTCGGCCACGGCGATGTCGATCCCTGGCTGGGACTGGCCGTCGTCACACCCTTCGTCGTGCTGCTTTCTCTCCTGACTTTGGTCATGCTGAAGTCCGGATACAAGCTGCGCCATTAACGCCTCTGGATAGGAAAATTCCCAGTATGGTTACCCCTCAGAACATTCAAGACTGGATCCAGGCCGGAATGGCTTGCGATCATATCGAGGTCGCTGGCGATGGCCAGCATTTCGAGGTCGTCATCGTCAGCGGCGAATTCGCCGGCAAGCTGCCGGTGGCACGGCATCAGGTGGTATTCAAGGTATTGGGCGAGCGGATGCACTCGCAAATCCATGCCCTGTCGATGCAGACCTTCACCCCGGAAGAGTGGAAGACCCGCAATGGATAAGCTCGTCATCACCGGCGGCCCGCGCCTGTGCGGCGAGGTGGCTATTTCCGGCGCGAAAAACGCCGCCCTGCCCATCCTCTGCGCCTGCCTGCTCAGCGCGGAACCGCTGATGCTCAGCAATGTGCCGGACTTGAACGACATCGGCACCATGTTGAAACTGCTCGCCCAGATGGGCGTGCAAGTGGAGCGCCAAGGCAACCAGGTCACGCTGGATGCTTCCGGTCTCCATAGTCCGCTCGCGCCGTATGAGCTGGTGAAGACCATGCGCGCCTCCATCCTGGTCTTGGGGCCCTTGCTGGCTCGCTGCGGCGAGGCGCGGGTGTCCCTGCCCGGTGGCTGCGCCATCGGCGCCCGGCCTGTGGATCAGCACATCAAGGGCTTGCTGGCGATGGGGGCGGACGTCGGCGTCGATCATGGCTACGTCGTCGCCCGTTTCGCCGGGGGCAAGCTCAAGGGCGCGCGCCTGTTCACCGACATGGTCACGGTCACCGGTACGGAAAACCTGATGATGGCCGCCTGCCTGGCCGAGGGCGATACCGTGATCGAAAATGCGGCGCGTGAGCCGGAAGTAGTCGATCTGGCACAATGCTTGGTGAGTATGGGGGCCCAGATCAGCGGTGCCGGAACCGATGTCATCCGTATCCGCGGCGTCGAGCGCCTGCACGCTGCCAGCCACCGGATCATGCCGGACCGCATCGAAACCGGCACTTTTCTCTGCGCGGCTGCGGCCACCGGCGGCGATGTACGCCTCACCGGCACCTCCACCGCCTACCTCGACGTGGTGATCGACAAACTCATGGATGCAGGCTGCGAGATCGTCGGTGCCAGGAGCCGCAGCCTCGAATCCATCCACCTCATCGCACCGGCCCGCCTCAAGGCCGTGTCGATACGCACTTCGCCGTATCCGGCCTTCCCCACGGACATGCAGGCCCAGTTCATGGCCATCAATGCGGTGGCGGAGGGGACCGCCATCATCCGCGAGACGATCTTCGAGAATCGCTTCATGCACGCCGTCGAGCTCCAGCGTTTGGGTGCCGACATCAAGATCGATGGCAACACCGCGGTGATGAAGGGTGTGGACCGGCTACAGGGGGCGACCGTCATGGCCACCGACCTGCGCGCTTCCGCCAGTCTGGTCATCGCCGGCCTGGTCGCGGAGGGCGAGACCCATATCGAGCGCATCTACCACCTGGACCGTGGCTACGATCACATCGAGGCCAAACTCACCACGCTGGGTGCCGCGATCCGCCGCGAGAAGGCGTGATCCTGGCTTTGACTTGGTTTCGTATTACGGTCAATACGAATTCGCCAACATGGAGCCGTCCATGACGACCGGTGTTCGTCTCCCCGATCGCGTCGAACAGGCGCTGGCCGCTTAATCCTTGAATCCCCAGTTGAACACGCCCGAGTGTGCGTCTGGCGAGTTATCTGGCAAGGGCGTGGAGTCGTAGCGCTTGAGCGCGTACGAATCCGGCCTACCCCTTGCGGGTGCGCGACGACGCGCATAGTCGCCCCCTGCAAGGAGGAGCAGCGGAGTCGTTGGCGGCTAGACCACCTTACGAATCCGGCGTACCCCGCGCGGGTACAACGCAGCCAGGCGTCGCCTGCCGTGCAATCGGGCGTGTAGCGGGCTCACCCAGAGGGTGA
>CAILNT010000073.1 GCA_903835655.1 uncultured Pseudomonadota bacterium
CCTATCTCATTCATCACGAACCCCCAGCCACGATCCACCGTGGCGACATCCTGGGGTTCTACCCGAGAGGCAAGATGGGGCCGACCTTCGAGGGCAAGCTGGTGGTCAAGCTGATCGGCGGTGTCCCGGGTGATGAACTGCTGGTCAAGGATGACGTGTTCTATGTGAACGGCAGACGCCACGGCCACCTGGATTTGCTGGCCAGGCTGGGCAAGGCCACCGGCTATTTCGACCGGCGCGTGGCCGTGCCGGACGGGCACTACCTCTTCATCGGCACGCTGCCTCGCAGTTACGACGGCCGCTACTGGGGTTTCGTGCCACGTCGGGACATCGTGGCGAGTGCGAGGCCGTTGTGGTGAGACGCACCTCCGCCAGTCATATCAATGGTGCCCTCGCGGGTGCCATGGCCTGTGCAACAGCACTCCTCCCTGTGGCGGTAATCCCTCTTCTGATAGGCCTGGCTGTTCCCGCCTGGGCAGACCAGGCGGGGCAGGTGGGACAGCCTTTTTTCCAGGGGAAGGAAGAGGGGTGGTTCTGGTACAAGGATCCGAAAGAGCCCCCGGTACAGCTGCCGCCGAAGTCGATGCTGATGCCTTCGCTGCCGTCCAAGCCGAAACAGCCTGAGCCGCTGTCCGTCAAATGGCTGCGCAAGCAAATGCCGATGCTGCTGGACCAGGCCATCGACACCCCCACGCGCGAGAACGTCGAGGCCTATCTCTACGCCCAGCGCCTGGCGATGGACAAGTCGCAGCGCTTCGCCGAAATGTCCCAGCGGGTGGTGTATTCCGACCCGTTCCTGGACGAAAACAACCGGGTTCCCATCGCCTCCTTCGCCAAGTCGTCGTTCCTCAACGGCATCGACCAGGCCGCGGATGCGAGCCTCAAACACCTGGCCACCGTAGCCGGGCTGTGGGTTTTCTTCGACTCGCGTTGCGAGCATTGCCGCGTCCATGCTGAAACCATCGAGGCGATGCGCAAGAAGCACGGCTTCGTCGTGAAGTACATCTCCCTGGACGGTATGGGGCTGCCCAATATTCCCGCCTGGGTGCCTGACCAGGGGCAGTCCAGAACCCTCAATGTGCGCATGACCCCCACCACGGTCCTGGTGGCACCACCCAACCATTTCCTGGTGGTGTCCCAGGGCTTGATGGCCCAGACACAGCTTGAGGAGCGGATGCTGGTGGCGGCCGAGAGCGAGGATCTGCTGCCCCAATCCCTGCTCGCCGCGGTGCGCCGCTATGACCGGGGAGTGCTGAAGGCGGAGGACACCCGAAGCGCCGATGTCAGCGGTGAGGATCCGGCCGCGTGGGTGAAGTTGCTCAAGGACAGGCTGAAGGGGAGATATTAGGCATGCGCGAAGGCATGGATCGAAACCAGCTTGTCCCGGAGGCTGGACTCAGCCGTTTTCAGGTCGAAGTCGGCCTGCAAATTCAGCCAGTACTGCGGCGACTGCTCAAGGGCGCGCCCAAACAGCAAGGCAAGTTCCGCCGTCACCGGACGCGCGCCCTTGATGACGTGAGAGATTCGCATCGGCGATACGCCGATTTCGCGTGCGAATCGCGCCTGCGACACCCCCAGCTCATCCAGCGTCTCGGCCAGATACTCGCCAGGGTGGATCGGGGGCAAACCGTTGTTGACCATGATGGATGCGCCTCAGTGGTAATCGACAACTTCAACTTCGAAGGCATGACCGCCCTCGAACCGGAAACAAACCCGCCACTGGCCATTGATGCGAATGCTCCATTGCCCAGCACGATTACCCGCGAGCTTTTCCAGTTGATTGGACGGTGGAAGGCGCAAATCCTCGATCCGGGTCGCGGCATGATGCTGATTCAGCCGCATTGCAGCCCGTTTCAGAATTTCAGTCGGCAAACGACGGGACTTTCCGGTGGCGAAGAAGCTTTCTGTTTTGGTGTCAGCGAACGTTTGGATCATAGACCGAATGTAAACATTTTGTTTATGGCTGGCAAGTCTACACAATTGGAGGTGGCCTGAATGCATATCAGGCTAAGAAAAATGGGCGCTGCCATACTGATCGCGGCCTATTCGTCTTCTGCGCTCGCCGGCCTCCAGGACGCCCTGGAGGGCATGTTCATGGCAACCGCGACCACGCCGGCTGCCTATTCCAGCCAGACGCGCGGTGGCTTCGTCGGGGGCGGGGTAGGGGTGCGGATGCCGGTGCGCAACATCAACCTGGTGACGTTCGATCCGCCCCGGTTTTCAGCGGGGTGCGGTGGCATCGACCTCTACGGCGGCTCGTTCTCGTTCATCAATGCGGATCAGCTTGCCGCTCTGTTCCGGCAGATCGCCGCCAACGCCGCTGGCGCGCTGTTCAAGCTGGCCATCGACAGCATCAATCCCCAGCTCGGGAAAATCATGGAGGACTTCCAGAACAAGATCCAGCAGTTGAACAGCCTGTTCAAGAACACCTGCCAGATTGCCAACCAGGTGGTCCAGACCTTCGCCAGCCCCGATGCGCGGAGTACCCAGGCGAACAACTCCGCCACCCTGGTGGAGTCGGCCAAGGGCGCGGTGACGGACATTTTTGACAGCATCGGCAAGATTTTTTCGTCGCCGAACTCGCAGGCACGGGCCTCGGCGGCGGATAACCCGTCTGGGGGCAATCTGGTGTGGAAGGCCCTGGACCAAACCAACGCGGGGCAATGGCTGGGTAATCCGGCGGCGGTGGAAGGCAATCTGGTGCGGGCCAACGAGATCATCATGAGCCTGACCGGGACGGTGGTGATGCCCGGGAGCCAGGCGGATTCCACCGATGCGGCCACGGGCAAGGTGAAGCCGGAAACGGGGACAGTGTTCGCGCCCACCCTCAGCCTGGCCGATTTGCGGGAAGGCTCGACCGCCGGGACGCGGGTCTTGCAGATCCTCTCATGCGGTGGGGACGCGGATTGCCTGAGCCCGAGTACGGCCACTCTCACATTTGATGGCACGGTCGGGTATGTGAACCGGGTGCTCTTCGGCGATCCCACCGGGGCGGATGCCGGGGCGCAGGCCGACTCCCTGATTGGGAACCTGAAGTCCTGCACGACGGCCGCCTGCTTTACCGCCGCGCAACGCAGCTTCATCAATGCGGTGAGCGTGCCCACGTTGAAGCTCCTGCGTGATGTGCAGCATTCCCCCGGCGCGGTGGAAGCCGTGGCCATCCAGCTCGTTCCCGTCATCGCCGACGAATTGGCGATCCGGCTCGGGGAGGCGGCCATCACCGCCGCCAAGCAGACGTTCTCGGGCGTGAAGAACGTAACGCGCCCACCCGAGATGGACCAGGCCATTGCTTCCCTCGAACAGGAAGTGATGGGGCTGCGCATGGCTCTCGCGAACCAGACTGATCGCGTCCTGGCCGCCAAGGAGTATGCCCGGATGGTCACTGCCTCGAACCCGGCCATCATGGTGGCCACCCCCGCACGATGAAAATCTACAAGCCGAAGGGCGAGTACATAGAGGGCTTGATCGGCATGGGTGTGTTCTTCCTGGCCTGGATCGGCCTGCTGATTTTGCTGAAGGCCACCGCTGTTCGACTCGGGGCCTCGGTAGATATGGCGAATGGCGTGGTGATGGCTGTCTTGATGCCTGTCGCCGGTGCCGTTCTTCTCACCGGCGACACAGACCGGTTCAATCAGATCGGGCGATGGGCATCCACCCCATCGCGCAATCGGGAGTGAAGGATGGAAGTCACCATCTATGTCCTCGGCGATCTGGGCACCTTCCGGGCCGTCTTGCAATCGGTGGCCATGCTGTTCGCCGATCCCATCCTCTCCAACAACGGGGCGCTGGGTATCGGCAGTGCGGCGGGGTTGGGGTTACTCATCACCCTGTTGTGGGTCGTGGCTCAAGGTGTCCTGGCGCCGGCGGGGGGAGGGCGCGGCTTCAATCCGTCCATCGTCTTCATTCTGCTCGTGACCTATTTCGCCCTGGCCGTGCCCAAGGCCCGCGTGCAATTGGAAGATATCTACACCGGCAACATTACTGCTGTCGATGGCGTGCCCATCGGCATCGCG
>CAILNT010000074.1 GCA_903835655.1 uncultured Pseudomonadota bacterium
ACCCGCAACCTGAGTCAGGTCGCCAGCCAGCTGGTGGGCGTCACCACGCGCACCCAGGCCGGCGTCGACAAACAACTCGGCGACACCGAGCTTCTGGCCGGTACGCTCAACCAACTCGCCAACACGGTCCAGGATGTGGCGGGCAACACGCAGGAGGCCACGAATGCCGCCAACCAGGCGGATAGCGAGGCCAAGGATGGGGCGGTCACCGTGACCAATGCCCTGGGTGCCATCTCAGTCATAACCGAACAGTTCAGCCAGGCCGTCCAGGTCATCAGCCGGCTGGAGACCGACAGCCGCGACTTCGGCCGCGTCATCGGCCTGATCCGCGAGATTGCCGAGCAGACCAACCTGCTCGCGCTCAACGCCGCCATCGAAGCCGCCCGCGCCGGCGAACAGGGGCGAGGTTTCGCCGTGGTCGCGGACGAGGTGCGCACCCTGGCGCAACGCACTCAGGCCGCCACACAGGAAATCGAGACCATCATCGTCAAGGTGCAAGGGCGTGCCCAGGAAGCCGTGGGTGCGATTCAAAGCGCCGAGGAGAAAGCCGGTGTCTGCGAGAACAGCGTGGAGGAAAGCGCCGAGGCGCTCGCCACCATCTCCGGATCGGTCGGCGTCATCACCCGCATGAATGCCCAGATCGCGGACAGCTCGAAGGGGCAGAGCCGCGCGGCGGACGACATCAACCAGAAACTCGGCAACATCCGCTCAGTCGCCCGCGAAGCCTCCAATCATGCCCACGACACCCACGGTGCCAGCGAACGCCTGGCCGGCCTGGCACGGGATCTGGAAAACCTGGTCAACCAGTTCCGGGTCTAACGGGCATGACGAGTGGGCCGCCCGCGGATGACGAACGTCTGGTCATCCGCGAGTGGCTAATCGGCAGTCGCCACCAGCCATTCCAGGGCGACGCCTGGCTCGTCGAAGGCCTGCACCTCCGCGTCGACGAACAAACGGTTCAGCCACGCCAGCCAGACCATCCATTCGTCCGAGGTGACGACCGCGATCTTGCGGAAGTCGTAGCGGTGCTCGCGCGAGAACTTGATCTCTTCCCAAACCACGTCCAGGGTGTAGCCCACCATATCGCGCAGGTCGAGCAGGACGCTCACGCCGCCCTCGAATTGCAGGCCGTGGAGCACGTGCTGCTCGAAGTCCTTGTAATCCGCCAGGGTGAACTCGCCGATGACGGAGACAGACACCAATTTCTTTTCGCTGTTGATGGCGATCATTCTCGATTCCTCATGAGGGGGCACGCTCCGGTACCTGAAGGCTGCGCGTAGTCTGTTCCACCTGGACCAATGTCGGCAAGGCCTTGTCGGCCGAGACCACCTGCAAGGCCTCAAACTTGCGCGCCGTAACCAGCACCCGCGCTTCCAGGGAACCGGTCGCCTCGTTGTACGCCTTGACCGCTCCGCCGAGGCTCTTGCCGACGCTGTTCCAGTGTTCGGCGAGCTTGGTCAGACGCTCATGGAGTTGGGCACCGAGTTCGCTCACCTGGCGTGCATTCTCGGCCAACGCCTCCTGACGCCAACCGTAATAGACCGCCTTGAGCAGGGCCAGAAGCGTGGTGGGCGTGGCCAGTATCACCTTCTGTGCGCTGGCGTATTCGATCAGATCGGGGTCTTCCCGCAGCGCGGCGCCGAAGAAGGCTTCGCCAGGAAGAAACAGCACCACGAACTCGGGAGAAGGCGCGAATTGCTCCCAGTAGGCCTTGGCCGCGAGTTGCTGGATATGCGTGCGAACGTGCTGAGCGTAGCGGCCAAGGGCACGGACGCGCGTCGCCTCGTCCTCGGTTTCCACGGCTTCGAGATAAGCGGCGAGTGGCGCCTTGGAGTCGAGTACGATGTTTTTTCCGCCGGGCAGGCGCACCACCATGTCCGGGCGGTGCCCATCGCCACTGGATTCCTGTTCGTGGAAATCGCAGTGCTCCAGCATGCCGGCCAATTCCACTACCCGACGCAATTGCACTTCGCCCCAGCGACCCCGCACCTCGGGGCGGCGCAGGGCGGTCACTAGGCGGTGGGTCTCGCCTGTCAGTTCGTGCTGCGCGGCCAACAGGTTTTTCACCTGCTCCGTGAGGCTGGCGTAGGCGCCGGACCGCTGTTGCTCCATTTGCCGCTGCTGCAGATCGAGCTTGTCCAGGGTTTCCGTGAGCGGCTTGACCAGATTGGCCACCGCCTGCTGCCGCATCGCCAGATCGCCCCTGGCCTGTTCCTGGAATCCGGCCAGGTTCTGCCGGGCGAGATCGAGAAAGACCTGGTTGTTGCTCTTGAGCGCTTCGGCGGACAGGGATTTGAAGGCATGGGCAAATTGATGCTCGGCGCGCTCCAGCAAAGCGGCCTGCTCGCCGGCGTTATCGCGCGCCTGCCGCAGACCCTGCTCCAGTTCGGCATTGCGTGCCTGCCAGCGACCCCGTTGCCAGAACAGCAGCACCAGGCCCGTCAGAAATCCCAGCGCAAGCCCTACTGCCAGCGATTCCAATAGTGCTCAGCCTTGCAAACAAAGTGCCAGGGACTGCCGCCAATCTGGCAGCCTGACCCCGAACGTCCGTGCCAGCTTGTCATTATTCAGCCTGGAATTGGGTGGGCGCTTGGCCGGTGTGGGATAGCCGTCGCTGGAAATGGGCAGTAGTCGCGCTGTGCAGGCTTCGCCGTCGAGCGCCTGGATAGCTGCGGCGAAGCCGTGCCAGGAGGTCTCGCCGGCATTGCTCATGTGGTACACGCCCCAGGGTTCGGGGCGGTCGGCGCCGCGCGCGGGCGACGACTGTTGCGCCAGGATCAGGGCAGTGGCCTCGGCCAGCATGCGGCTCCAGGTGGGTGCGCCCATCTGGTCGGAGACGATCTTCAATTCCGGGCGCTCCCGCATCAGTCTACGCATGGTGAGCAGGAAATTGGCGCCACGCGCGCCATAGACCCAGGAGGTGCGGAAGATCAGGTGGCGCTGGCAGGCTGCCTGGATGGCCTGTTCACCGGCCAACTTGCTGGCACCATAGACATTGAGCGGACCGGTGGCGTCGTCTTCCCGCCAGAAGGACTCGCCACTGCCGTCGAACACGTAATCGGTGGAATAGTGCACCAGCAAGGCGCCCAACTTCTCCGCCTCAACGGCCAGGACGCCAGGCGCGGTGGCGTTGACGGCATAGGCCAGGTCGGCTTCGCTCTCGGCACGATCGACGGCGGTATGCGCGGCCGAATTGACGATGATGCGCGGGGCGAGCTCGCCCACCACGCGGCGGATGGCGGCCACGTCCGTCAGGTCCAGGGTCTTCGAGTCCATGGTCACCACTTCGCCCAGGCAGGCCAGGGTGCGGCGCAGTTCCCAGCCCACCTGGCCGTTGCCGCCGGTCAACAGAATTTTCATGGGTAGACCTCCGCGTCCTTCAATAGGCTGCCTACCTGATCCTTGGCGGAGAGTGTCGGCTCGCCGCCGGCGGGCACGGGCCAGGAAATGCCCAGATCCGGGTCGTTCCAGAGGACACAGCGCTCGTGTTCCGGGGCGTAATACTCGGTGGTCTTGTAGAGGAAATCGGCGGTATCCGAGAGGACCAGGAAGCCGTGACCGAAGCCGGGCGGCACCAAGAGCATGTGCCGGTTCTCGCTGGATAGCTCATGGCCGGTCCACCGGCCGAAGTTGGGCGAACTGCGGCGCAGATCGATGGCGATGTCATAGACCGCGCCGCTGGTCACGCGCACCAGCTTGCCCTGCGGTCGATGCACTTGGTAATGCAAGCCACGCAGGACGCCTTGCGCGGAGCGCGAGTGGTTGTCCTGGACGAAGTCGAGGTCGAGTCCCAGGCCGCTAAAAATCTTGCGATTCCAGCTTTCCAGGAAGAAGCCGCGCGCATCGCCAAACACCTTGGGTTCGAGCAGCAGTACTTCGGGCAATTCAGTCGGGAGAATTTTCATGGGCACGTAGTCAGTGACAGGGGGCAGCGAGTGACGAGTGGCCGCGCGCCGCCGTCCATCAGAACACTTTTTCCTTCAACATGGCTAGCAGGTATTGGCCGTAGCCATTTTTCCTCAGCGGGGTGGCGAGGGCTTCGACTTGTTCGGCCGTGATGTATCCCTGCCGGTAGGCGATTTCCTCCGGGCAGGCGACCTTCAGCCCCTGGCGTTTTTCGATGGTCTCGATGAACAGACCGGCTTCCAGCAGCGATTCGTGGGTGCCGGTATCGAGCCAGGCGTGGCCGCGCCCCATGATGGCGACATCGAGCTCACCCCATTCCAGGTAGCGCCGGTTGACGTCGGTGATTTCCAGTTCGCCGCGCGGCGAAGGCTTCATCTCCCGGGCGATGTCGACCACACGCGGGTCGTAGAAATACAGGCCGGTAACCGCGTAGTTGGATTTGGGCGCCATGGGCTTTTCTTCCAGGCTGATGGCATGTCCCGCTTCGTCGAACTCGACCACGCCGTAGCGCTCGGGGTCGTTTACCCGGTAGGCGAAGACGGTGGCGCCGCTGGCCCGCGCGCTGGCCGCGCGCAGGTCATGGGCGAGCTCGTGGCCGTAGAAGATGTTATCACCCAGCACCAGGGCGCTGGGTGCGCCATCCAGGAAGTCGGCGCCGATGAGGAAGGCTTGAGCCAGGCCGTCCGGGCTGGGCTGCACCGCGTATTGGATGCTGAGCCCCCATTGGCTACCGTCCCCCAGGAGTTGGGTGAAGCGCGGCGTGTCCTGCGGCGTGGAGATGATCAGGATCTCGCGGATGCCGGCCAGCATGAGCGTGGTCAGCGGATGGTAGATCATCGGCTTGTCGTAGATCGGCAGAAGCTGCTTGGATACCGCCAGCGTGGCCGGGTAGAGCCGGGTGCCGGAGCCGCCGGCGAGGATGATGCCTTTGCGCGGGGCGGGGCGCGGGGAGCGGGGAGCGGTCATGGGTGAGCAGCCTCTTTCATTTTTCTAGCAAGCCGCTGATCCGCTTGCTTGTCCGTACAATCAGTTCATCCGTGTGGGGGCATTCCGGACTGGCAAAGCCGAACCGAGTGGCAAGCGGATACTGCGTATCATGCTGCGGAAATATTGCAGTCACGCGATAAACCTCTTCCGCCAAATCCATGGATATCTTCCATGCTTCGAGCCGCTGATGTGGTTTACCGCTCACCGTAATTCGCCTCCAGCCATTTTCGGTACCCGCCACTCGCCACGTTTTCCACCCAGGACATGTGATCGAGGTACCACCGCACGGTCTTGCGGATGCCGGTCTCGAAAGTCTCGGCGGGTTTCCAGCCAAGTTCGTGCAGGACCTTGGTCGCGTCGATGGCGTAGCGGCGGTCGTGACCGGGGCGATCCTTGACGTAGGTGATGAGGCGGGTGGCGGGGCCGTCGGCACTGGGCTGCCCAGCGTCTGCCAAGAACTCATCCAGCAGACCGCAGACGGTGTGGACGATGTCGAGGTTGGGCATCTCGTTCCAGCCGCCGATGTTGTAGGTCTCACCCACTCGCCCACCGGCCAGCACCGCGCGGATGGCAGCGCAGTGGTCGCCGACATAGAGCCAGTCGCGCACGTTCATGCCGTCGCCATAGATCGGCAGCGGCTTGCCGCGCGTGGCGTTGAGGATCATCAAGGGGATGAGCTTCTCGGGAAACTGGTAGGGACCGTAGTTGTTGGAGCAGTTGGTGGTGAGCACCGGCAGGCCATAGGTGTGGTGGTAGGCGCGCACCAGATGGTCGCTGGACGCCTTGCTGGCGGAATACGGGCTGTTGGGCGCGAAGGGCGTCTCCTCGGTGAAGGGCGCATCCTCGCGCCCCAGCGAGCCATAGACTTCGTCGGTGGAAACATGAAGGAAGCGGAACGCGGCTTTTTCGCCCTCGGCGAGTGCGTTCCAGTGGGCGCGCACTTCTTCGAGCAGGTGGAAGGTGCCGACGATATTCGTCTGGATGAAATCCTCCGGGCCGTGGATGGAACGGTCGACGTGGGATTCGGCGGCGAAGTTGATGAGGGCACGTGGCCGATGTTCGGCCAGTAGTTTTGCGACCAGGGCCCGGTCACCGATGTCCCCCGCCACGAAGATATGGCGAGCATCGCCTTGCAGGCTGGCGAGATTCTCCAGATTGCCGGCATAGGTGAGCTTGTCGAGGTTGAGGACAGGCTCATCTTGCTGCGCCAGCCAGTCGAGTATGAAGTTCGCGCCGATGAAGCCTGCGCCGCCAGTAACGAGGATCATGGTATTTGCCAGTAGGTGAGGGGGTTACGCCGCCATGAATGCACCCAAGCCAGGCTACGAATCAAAGCCGTTCGGGTTCATGGATTGCCAGCGCCAGGTGTCTTCGCACATTTCTTCCAGGCCGCGGCTCGCCTTCCAGCCCAGTTCGCGTTCGGCAAGGGAGGGGTCGGCCCAGCACTGGGCGATGTCGCCGGCGCGGCGCGGCGCGAACTTGTAGGGCACGGGCCGGCCGGAAGCCTGCTCGAAAGCGCGGGCCATCTCCACCACGCTGTAGCCGCGGCCCGTTCCCAGGTTCCAGACGCGCACACCAGGGCCCTCACCCAGTTTTTCCACCGCCTTCACATGCCCCTGGGCCAAGTCGACCACATGGATGTAATCGCGCACGCCCGTGCCGTCGGGCGTGGGGTAGTCATTGCCCCAGACGTTGAGATATTCGCGCAGCCCCACGGCCACTTGCGAGATGTAAGGCATGAGATTGTTGGGAATGCCGCGCGGGTCTTCGCCGATGCGCCCACTCTTGTGCGCGCCCACCGGATTGAAGTAGCGCAGCAGGGCGACCCGCCATTCCGGGTCGGAGGCCGCCAGATCGCCCAGGACCTGCTCGATGATCAGCTTGCTGCGGCCATAGGGATTGGTGGTGGCGCCCACGGGAAAGTCTTCGCGAATCGGCACCGAAGCGGGGTCGCCGTAGACTGTGGCGGAGGAACTGAACACCACGGTTTTTACCCCCGCAGCCTGCATGGCCTCGAACAGGGTGATGCTGCCGGCGATGTTGTTGTCGTAATACATTAAGGGTTTTTCCACCGACTCGCCCACCGCCTTCAAGCCGGCGAAGTGAATCACGGCATCGATGGCATGTTCCGCGAACAGCCGGTCGAGTGCGGCTCGGTCACGGATGTCGGCCTCGACGAAGGGGATGGTGCACCCACTGAGTTCCTCGACGCGACGCAGCGATTCCAAACTGCTGTTGCACAAATTATCGAGCACGACGAGGCGAAAGCCGGCAGCGAGAAATTCCAGGCAGGCATGGGAACCGATATATCCCACGCCGCCGGTGATCAGTATGGTCTGTTTCATGTTTTCGTTTACCAGAAGGACCAGGCACCGGTTCGCAACACCCAAATCCCGAGGATCAGGTTGGTGGTGGCGTGCGCGACGATCGGCGCCCAGAGATTGTTGTAGCTTCGATATAGCCAGGCGTAGGCCAGGCCAGCCAGGATACCAGCGAACCAGAGGCTATGTTCGCTACCGAAAAGAGCACTGGAAAGGAGGATAGCGCGAACGCCGAGCGCACTGGCCGGGAGGGCAAGAAAATCCTGACGTTCCAGCCAGCGCAGCAGAAACGAGCGCCAAAACAACTCCTCCATCAGCGGCACCACCAGAGATGCGCCCGCCAGGCGGAACGCCACCAGGACCCAGTCCACCCTCCCCTCCGGCGTGCGCGGATCGAAGCCGCCCCCCCCTCCCAGGTTGAGCCAACCCTGGTCGAGGTGGATCCACAGCAAGAATACCAGCACACCCACGAGGATCGAGACGATCAGTGCCCCCCGCGGGGGGCGCATCAGCAACTCGCGGTACTCCCCACGAAAGATCCAGAGTGCCAGAGCCACCGCGAGCACCTTGACGGGGTAGATCCAGCGCGCATCGCCTAACCCCAGGCCGGACGCGCCCAGTGCTGCGGCAAGGAATGCCATGTACAAGGCAAAGGGTGCGATGCGGGCGAGCTTCGACCGGTTCATAGGGATCAATTCCGGGGAGGAACCGAGAGGATATAGAACTATTGCACTACAGCACTGCGAAATGCCTCGATGATGGGTTGCAGAACGTCATGTTTGAGCTTGAGGGAAGCCTGATTCACCACCAGGCGTGAACTGATGAGCAGGATTTCTTCCACGGCAACCAGGTCGTTGGCCTTGAGCGTGCCACCGCTTGAAACCAGATCGACGATGACATCCGCCAGTCCGACCAGAGGTGCCAGTTCCATCGAGCCGTAGAGTTTGATGAGATCGACATGCACGCCCTTCTCGGCGAAATGCAGGCGGGCCGTATTCACGTATTTGGTGGCCACACGCAAGCGCGCGCCGCGACGCACGGCGGCCTGATAGTCGTAACCGACCCGGGTGGCCACCATCATGCGGCACTTGGCAATATCGAGATCCACGGGCTGGTAAAGCCCCTCGCCGCCGTGTTCAATCAGGACGTCCTTGCCGGCGATCCCGAGGTCGGCCGCGCCATACTGCACGTATGTGGGCACATCGCTGGCACGGACGATGATCAGGCGCACGTCCGGGCGATTGGTGGCGAGGATCAGCTTGCGCGAAGACTCCGGGCTCTCGCTAGGCGTGATGCCCGCGGCCGCCAGCAAAGGCAGGGTTTCTTCGAAGATGCGGCCCTTGGAAAGGGCGAGGGTGATTTGGGTCATATCAGGAATTCGTTCCGCAAGCGTTCGGATTGTTCGTAACAAGGGTTCAGGGCACGGCCAGACCCGGTCATTCCAAGGTTCACACAGGACATCTCACCACACAGCCTGTGGGAAGTGCTCCCTGACCTTCTGGTCGCGAGTCAGCAACACCGCTCCTTCATGCAATGCCTGAGCGGCAATCAGCCGATCAAATACATCACGTGTCCAGTTCAGGGGGAGCGCAGCCCTGACCACTTCATCGAAATCACCACCACATACTTCCAGTGGCATCAACTGGCGCAACGCAGCCAGAACGGTATCCGCATCCAGATTATTGCGGCCAATTTCAAACAGATATTGGAGTTCCAGTCGCACCATCGGAGAAATGACGCATCGCCCATCCTCGATCATGGATCGGGCAGTAGCGGACAATTCCTCGAATCTGCCCTCGTAGAGCCAGATCACTACATGGGTATCGAGGTGAACTAGTCGAGGTTGTTCGGTTCGCCCCATTCGGCCTCATCCCAAGTATCGACGTTCACGAGTTCTTCCGGCTTACCCTTGAACAGATTGCGACGCGGCAACTGACTCAAATCCAGCTTCGGCCTTTCCGGCATCAACAACAGGTGCCGGCCATTGCGCTCTATCAACACCGGCTCCCCGGTTTCCAGTACCCGGTCGGCAAGCTGGAAGATGTTCTGGCGCAGGGCAGTCAGCGTGAGGGTTTGCATGGGGCTGTGGGGTCATGTACGGGCTAATATCATAGCACGTACATGACCCCATCGAGGCTCAGCCAAACAACAAGGTATTCACCCGCTTCACGAATCCAGCCGGATCGCCGAGTTGGCCACCGTCGAGCAGCACCGCCTGATCCAGCAGCAACCCCGCCAATTCGTCGAAGCGTTCGCCTTCCTCCCCCTCCATGCGTTTGAGCAGCGGATGGGCAAGATTCACTTCCAGGATCGGCTGGGTTTCCGGCACAGGCTGGCCCATCTGCTTCAACATGCGCGTCAGGTTGGCGTTCATGTCGCCCTCGTCGGCCACCAGGCAGGCGGGGGAGTCGACCAGGCGGTGGCTGGCACGGGCGTCCTTGGCCCGGCCTTCCAGCACCTTCTTCAGGCGATCCAGGAAGGGCCCGGCTGCTTCCTCGGACTTGGCCGGTTCGGCGGCTTCTTCGCCATCCGCATGAATCGTCGCCAGGTCGACCTGGCCGCGCGCCACGGAAACCAGCGACTTGCCTTCGAATTCATGGACGTTGGACACCACCCATTCATCGACACGGTCGGTCAGCAGCAATACTTCCACACCCTTCTTGCGGAACACTTCCAGGTGTGGGCTGGACTTGGCCGCCGCCAGGGTGTCGGCCGTAAGGTAATAGACCTTGTCCTGTCCCTCCTTCATGCGAGCCAGGTAATCGGCGAGACTGACCGTTTCTTCCTCGGTCTGGGTGGAGCGAAAGCGCAGCAGTTTGGCGATGCGATCCTTGTTGGCGTGGTCTTCGCCCACACCCTCCTTCAATACCTTGCCAAAATGTTCCCAGACTTTCGCGTAATCCTCCTTGCGGTTTTCCGCGATATCGTCGAGCAGGTCCAGGGTCTTGCGCACGCAGCCGTTGCGTATCATTTCCATGTCGCGCGTCTCTTGCAGGATTTCGCGCGAGACGTTGAGCGGCAGGTCGGCGGCGTCGATCACGCCGCGTATGAAGCGCAGATAGGCCGGCATCAGCTTCTTCGCGTCTTCCATGATGAATACGCGCTTCACATAGAGCTTGACTCCGGTCTTGGTGTCGCGATCCCACAAGTCGAAGGGCGCGTGCGCCGGCAGGTAGAGCAGCGCGGTGTAGTCCTGACGACCTTCGACCTTGACGTGGGTCCAGGCCAGCGGATCTTCATAGTCATGGCCGACGTGCTTGTAGAAGGCCTTGTATTCGTCTTCCGTGATCTCGCTTTTTGGCCGCGCCCACAGGGCGTTGGCGCGATTCACGGCCTCGGATTCGCCCTTCTCGTCGATGAACTCCACGGGAATGGCGATGTGGTCGGAGTACTCGCGGATGACGGACTTGACCTTCCAGGCGTCGAGGAACTCGGCTTCGTCTTCCTTGAGGTGCAGCGTGATCTCGGTGCCGCGATCGGCCTTCTCCACCATCTCCAGCGTGTAGGCGCCGGCACCTTCCCCGGCCATGGCACACTCCCAGCGCACGCCGTGTTCCTGGGTAAGGCCGGCGCGACGGGTAGTGAGGGTGACCCGGTCGGAGACGATAAAACTGGAGTAGAAACCGACGCCGAACTGGCCGATCAACTGGGCATCTTTTTTCTGGTCGCCGGAAAGCTTGCCGAAGAATTCGCGGGTGCCGGACTTGGCGATGGTGCCGATGTGCTCGATCACTTCCGATCGACTCATGCCGATGCCATTGTCGCGGATCGTGATGGTCCTGGCCTCCTTGTCGAGGCTGACGCGGATTTTCAGTTCGGCCTCATTCTCGAACAGGGCCGGGTCGGACAGCGCCTCGAAGCGGAGTTTGTCGGCGGCGTCACTCGCATTGGAGATCAACTCGCGGAGAAAGATTTCCTTATGGCTGTAGAGCGAGTGAATCATGAGTTGCAGCAGTTGCTGCACTTCGGCCTGGAATCCCAGCGTTTCCTTGGCTGCGGTTTCGGTCATGGCGGGCATCTCCCCTGGTTGAACAGGGGACATACATGGGGTGCGGGCCACCGGGTTCAAGGGGGGGCGCCGAGTTCTAAGTCGTCGGCCCGCGTAGGGCGGATGAGCCGGCGGGCCGGCGTTATCCGCCGGATGGGCATCCAGCGGAGCGAAAAACCGCATTTTCGCCCGACCTGGCTGGGGGCCTAGCGCAGCCCCAACACATCCTGCATGTCGAACAGGCCGTTCGCTCGTCCCGCGACATGGCGGGCGGCGCGCAGGGCGCCCAGGGCGAAGGTCATGCGGCTGCCGGCCTTGTGGGTGATTTCCAGACGTTCGCCCACGCCGGCGAAGAGCACGGTGTGGTCGCCGACGATGTCGCCGCCGCGCACGGTGGCAAAGCCAATCGTGGAAGGGTCGCGCTCACCGGTCACGCCTTCCCGTCCATAGACGGCGCAGGTCTTCAGGTCGCGCCCGAGCGCATGGGCCACCGCCTCGCCCAGCGCCAGCGCGGTGCCGGAAGGAGCATCGACCTTGTGGCGGTGGTGCGCTTCGATGATCTCGATGTCGAAGCCCTGGTTCAGCACGCGCGCGGCCATGTCCAGCAATTTGAGCGCCAGATTCACGCCCACGCTCATGTTGGGAGCGAACACCAGCGGAATATCTAGTGCTGCGGCGGCGATGGCGGCGCGGCCCTGGTCATCGAAACCGGTCGTGCCGATGACCGCGGCCACCCCCTGCTCCCGGCAGACGGCCAGATGCTGCAGGCTGGCCTCGGGCCGGGTGAAATCGATCAAGACGTCGGCGCCGGTTAGTGCGGCGGCCACATCGCAGCCGACCACGACCCCCAGCGGGCTGCCGATCGATTCTCCGGCGTCCCGACCCAGGGCGGCGCTGCCGGGACGGTCGAGGGCGGCGTGTAGCCGCATGTCCGGCGCGCCGGCCAGCGCTTCGAGCAGGACATGGCCCATGCGTCCGGAGGCGCCCGCAATCACCACCTTGATCATTTCTTCTCCCCCGCCGCGACCACGTCTGTCTCGATCGACTTCAGCCTGCCATTCTCGAAGATGATGGTGGCGTGGCGGTGCTCCCTCTGCTTGCCCCCTTTCACCAGGCTATAGACGTAATCCCAGCGCTCCTTGTGGAAGGGATCGACGACCAGCGGCGTACCCAGCACGAAGCGGACCTGGGAGGGGGTCATGCCCGGCTTGAGCTTGGCCAGCATTTCCTGGGAGATGACGTTGCCTTGCGGAATGTCGAGCTTGTAGGGGCTGAGGTGGTCCATCGTGCGTTCGATCGAGGGAGACCAACTGCCACAAGCGGCCAGGAGGGTTGTCAGAGCGGCGGAACCGAGCAGCAGAAAAAGAGGGGTGAATCGCATAGGAGCCGGAGTTTCGCGGGAGTCGGGGGAAGGCGCGCTATCATAGCGCGCAACCCCTCACCCCGTCATACGCAATGGCTAGCACCGAGCAACTCAAGCACAGCGGACTCAAGGTCACTGGCCCGCGCCTCAAGATCCTCGCCCTGTTCGAGTCGGCCGCTCTGCGCCATCTAACCGCCGACGATGTCTATCGCTTGATGCTCGCCGAGCAGATCGACGTCGGCCTGGCCACGGTCTACCGCGTCCTGACCCAGTTCGAGCAGGCCGGAATACTCATCCGCCACCACTTCGACAACGACAAGGCCGTCTACGAACTCAACCAGGGCGGCCATCACGATCATCTGCTGTGCATGCGATGTGGGCGCGTGGAGGAGTTCTACGATCCAAAAATCGAGGCGCGCCAGCGCGCCATCGCCGCCGAGCGCGGATTCAAGCTGGTCGAACATGCGCTGCATCTCTACGTCGAGTGCACGAAGGACGACTGTCCTCACCTCGGCAAGCCTGACCACACCTGAGGAAAGCGTAGGCCGACCGTCGCGACTCGCAGCGTAAGCTTTCATGGCCGGCGCTCGTGACCGAGTAGAATACCGCTTTCCCGTGTATTTCAAGGAAGTCGTATGGCTCGCGTTACCGTAGACGATTGCATCAAGCACATCCCCAACCGTTTCGAAATGACCCTGACGGCGGCCTACCGCGCTCGCCAGATTTCTACGGGCTCCACCCCCCGCGTGGAAGCCGACAAGGACAAGCCCGCCGTGATCGCGCTGCGAGAAATCGCCGAAGGCCTGACCGGAGTGGAAGTGCTGAAGAAATCACAGCACTGAGCGACAGGCGATGAACACGGCGGCGAATGTGGAACCGGCTGCCGACGCGGCCCTCCTGCACGCCACCCCGTGTGGAGATCGCCCCGCCGTTCTCTCGGGCTGCCTGGCCCATTTGCAAGGTAGCGACATCGCCGCATTCGAGCGTGCGTACCTGTATTCCGAGCGTGCGCATGCCGGCCAGTTCCGCAAGGATGGCAAACCCTACATCACCCACCCGCTGGCCGTGGCGGAAATCCTGGCCGAGTGGCGGCTCGACGCCCAGACGCTGATCGCGGCCCTGCTACACGACGTGGTGGAAGACACCGGCATCACTTCCGCGGAAATTGCCCGGGAGTTCGGCAAATCGGTGGCAGCCTTGGTGGACGGCGTCACCAAGCTGGACAAGATCCATTTCGAGAACAAGGCCCAGGCGCAGGCCGAAAATTTCCGCAAGATGCTGCTGGCGATGGCGCGCGACCTGCGTGTCATCCTGATCAAGCTGGCTGACCGACTGCACAACATGCGCACCCTGGACTCCATGCCGCTGGACAAACAAGGCCGCATCGCCCAGGAAACGCTGGAGATCTATGCCCCCATCGCCAACCGACTGGGGCTGAACCACCTGTATCAGGAACTGGAAGACCTGGCCTTCCAGCATCTGCACCCGACCCGCTGCAAGGTCATCGAAAAGGCCGTGAAAGCGGCTCGCGGCAACCGCCGTGAGGTCGTCGACAAGATCCGTATGGCCATCGAGACGAAGCTCTCCGGTTGCCAGATCGCGGCACACATCTACGGGCGGGAAAAACATCTCTACAGCGTCTACCGCAAGATGCAGGAAAAGCACCTCGCCTTTTCCGAGGTGTTCGACATCTACGGCTTCCGCGTCATCGTCGAGGACGCCCGCGCCTGCTACATCGCCCTGGGCGCGCTGCACGCGCTATACAAGCCCATCCCCGGCAAGTTCAAGGATTACATCGCCATCCCCAAGCCGAATGGCTACCAATCCTTGCACACCACCTTGTTCGGTCCCTTTGGCACCCCCGTGGAAGTGCAGATCCGCACCCAGGAAATGCACCGAGTCGACGAAGCGGGGGTGGCCTCGCACTGGCTCTACAAGGCCGGCGAAGCTGCTTCCATTTCGGAATTGCAGATCCAGACCAATCAGTGGCTACAGAGCCTCCTCGACATCCAGGCCGACAGCCGCGATTCCGTGGAATTTCTGGAGCACATCAAGGTCGATCTGTTCCCCGACGAGGTCTACGTGTTCACCCCCAAGGGCCGTATCGTCGCCTTGCCGCGCGGCGCGACGGCGGTGGACTTCGCCTACAACGTCCATAGCGACGTGGGCGATCACTGCGTCGGCGTCAAGATCAACGGTGAATTCATGCCGCTGTCCACGCCGCTGAAGAACGGCGACCGGGTCGAAGTACTGACTTCGGAATCCGCCCGCCCCAACCCGGCCTGGACCCATTTCGCCATCACCGGCAAGGCGCGCGCCCACATCCGCAGCGCCCTCAAGAATGCGCACCGACATGAATCCATCCAGCTCGGCGAACGCCTGCTCGATCAAGCGGTGCGTGCCCTGGGGAGCGAGCCGGTCAACCTGGGGATTGCGCAATGGGACCGCGTCGAGAAGGAACTCGGCCGCAGCCGTGAAGACACCCTGGCCGACATCGGCCTGGGCAAGCGCCTCGCCTTCGTGGTGGGGCGGCAATTGCTCTCCAGGGAAGTCGACGACCCGACCGGCCGGGCGGCCAACTCCATGCCCATCAGCGGGACCGAGGGCGTGGCGGTGCGCCTGGGAAAATGCTGCCGGCCGATTCCCGGCGACCCGATCATCGGCCAGATCAAGAAGGACCAGGGCCTGATCATCCACACCCACGACTGCCCACAGGTGCGCCATTACCGCGAAGACCCCGACAAATGGGTGGATGTCACTTGGGCCGCGCAACTCGACAAGCTGTTCGAGGTCGGCATTCGCGTCATCGTCGCCAACCAGCGCGGCGTACTGGCCAAGGTCGCCTCGGCCATCGCATCCGAAGGCTCCGACATCGACAATGTGCGCATGGAAGAAGAGGCCGACACGTACACCAACCTGTATTTCACCGTCAGCGTGCAGAACCGGCTACACCTGGCCCGCCTCATGCGCGCCCTGCGCGGCCTGCACGAAGTCGTGCGCATCCTGCGCATGAAGCACAAGGGCGATGAACGCGGCGTCAACGTCGTCTAACCCCACCCTCCCATCCGCCCATGTCCAAACGCATACTCTCCACCCCCGACGCACCCGCCGCCATCGGCACCTACTCCCAGGCCGTCAAGGTGGGCAACACCGTCTATCTCTCCGGCCAGATCGGCCTCGACCCGGTCAGCATGCAACTGGTGGAGGGTATCGAGGCGCAGATCCATCGTGTTTTCGCCAACTTGCGCGCAGTGGCCACGGCCGGCGAGGGCACCCTGGCCGATGTAGTCAAACTCAATGTCTTCCTGACCGACCTGGGCCACTTCGCCCTGGTCAACGAGATCATGGCGCAGTACTTCAGCGTGCCCTACCCGGCGCGCGCAGCCGTGGGCGTGGCCAGTCTGCCGCGCGGCGCGCTGGTGGAAGCGGATGCGGTCATGGTGATCGGCTGACCATGGCCGTCATTTCCGCAACAACGGGAATCCAGGGCTTGGGACTGATGGTTTTCACAGCAATCGGATGAACGACCTGGATTCCCACCTGCGCGGGAATGACGCTGGTTGATCCATCATGGCCGTGTCCGCTGAAGAAGTCGCCCACAAGCTGGGCTACGCCGACTCGGATGCCCTGATCCTGCATCTGCCGCTGCGCTACGAAGACGAGACCCGAATCACGCCCTTGCGTGAGGCCCGCCTGGGTGACACCGTGCAGATCGAAGGCCTGGTGGAACATAGCGAGATTCAGAACCGGCCACGCCGGCAACTGATCGTCCAGATGAGCGATGGCGACTCGGGACGCCTCTACTTCCGTCTCCTGCACTTCTATCCCAGCCAGGTGGCCCTGCTGAAACCGGGTGCGCGAGTGCGCGTGCTGGGCGAGATTCGGCCCGGCTACTTCGGTGCAGAAATGGTGCACCCGAAATTTCGCGTGGTTCAGGAAAACACACCGCTCCCGGAGCGCTTGAGCCCCGTCTATCCCAGCGTGGCGGGGTTGTCGCAATACGCCATCCGGCGTGCGGTCGAGGACGCACTGGCCCGGGCGGATCTCTCCGACCCGCTGCCCGCGCCGCTCGCTTTTCCAGAGTCTTTTCCAGGTTTCGCCGCAGCCTTGCACGCCCTGCATCATCCGCCCCCCGACGCCGACCTGGCCGGCCTGGAGGCGCGCGAGGGGCCGGCCTGGCGGCGCATCAAGTATGACGAACTTCTGGCCCAGCAACTTTCCCTGCGCCTGGCTGCGCGCCATCGCCAGACGCTGTGCGCGCCCGCGCTGCCTGAAGATGGGGGGCTCGAGGACAGGTTGATCGCCGCCTTGCCCTTCGCCCTGACCGAGGCGCAAGGTCGGGTGCTGCGGGAAATACGCCGTGATCTGGCGCGCCCGCAGCCGATGAATCGCATGTTGCAAGGCGACGTTGGCAGCGGCAAGACCTTGATCGCGGCACTCACCGCCCTACCGGCTCTGGCTGCCGGCCATCAGGTCGCGGTGATGGCGCCGACCGAAATTCTGGCCGAACAGCTCTACCTGAAGTTTCATGAGTGGCTGCACCCTTTGGACATCGATGTCGCCTGGCTCACCGCGGCGCTCAAGGGCAAGGCGAAGAAGGCCACCCTCCATGGCCTGGCCGATGGCAGCATACGGCTTGCGGTCGGCACCCATGCCCTGTTCCAGAACGAGGTCGCTTTCCACGGCCTGGCGTTGGTGATCGTCGACGAGCAACACCGCTTCGGCGTGGCGCAGCGTCTGGCGTTGCGCAGCAAAGGCGCGCAAATCGGGCACGCCTCCGGCGACTGGCAGCCTCACCTCCTCATGATGTCCGCCACCCCGATTCCACGCAGTCTTGCGATGAGCTATTTCGCAGATCTGGACGTCTCGGTGATCGACGAACTGCCCCCGGGCCGCACCCCCATCGTCACCCGCACGGTCTCTGCCCAGCGCCGCCCCGAGGTGGTCGCACGGCTGCGCGATTATTGCCTGGCGGGTGCCCAGGCCTATTGGGTCTGTCCGCTGGTGGAAGAATCGGAAAAGCTCCAGTTGCGCGCGGCCGAGGAGAGCCATGCCGAGCTCGCCTTGCAACTGCCTGAGCTCAAGGTCGGCCTGATCCACGGGCGCATGAAGGCGGACGAAAAAGCCGCCGTGATGGGCGCTTTCAAGGCTGGGGAACTGCATCTGCTGGTGGCCACGACCGTGATCGAGGTCGGCGTCGATGTGCCCAATGCCGCCCTCATGGTGATCGAACACGCCGAACGCTATGGGCTCGCGCAACTGCATCAGCTGCGCGGCCGCGTCGGGCGCGGCGCAAGGGTATCCGCCTGCGTGCTGCTTTATGAAAATGCGCTTTCCGACACGGCCAGGCAGCGCCTGAAGATCATCCATGACCACAACGACGGCTTCGCCATCGCCCGCGCCGATCTCGCATTGCGCGGCCCAGGCGAATTCCTAGGCGCCAGGCAATCCGGCTTGCAGATGCTGCGCTTCGCCGACCCGCTCGCGGATGCCGACCTGCTGGAAGGGGCGCGCGCCGCAGCCCCCGGACTACTGGAACGGCACCCGGAAGGCGTGGAGCGCCATCTCGCGCGGTGGTTGCCGCGCGGACTCGATCTGTTCCGGGCATGACGAGTACATAATAAATCGGGGCGCTATACAATCCCGCGCCCGCACTTTCCCTGGAGATGATGCATGCACTGGCTCACCCAACCCTGGCCCTGGTATGTGGCGGGGCCGTTGATCGGCTTGATGGTGCCGATGATGCTGTTCATCGGCAACCGTTCCTTCGGCATCTCCAACAATCTGCGGCATCTGTGCGCCATCACCCAGCCGCAGACGGTGGATATCGACTTCTTTCGCTACAACTGGCGGGAGCACACCTGGAGCCTGGTCTTCGTCATCGGCACCGGCCTGGGCGGTTATCTTGCCGGTGTCCTGTTCGCCAACCCGCTTCCGGTGGAATTGAGCCCGGCCGCGCTCGCCATGCTCTCGTCCTGGGGATTTACCCATCCCGGCCTCGACCTCGTACCGGATGAGTTGTTCCACACCAGCGTGCGCAACTTCACCTATCTGTTTGCCTGCGGCGTGCTGGTCGGCTTCGGCACCCGCTATGCCGGCGGCTGCACTTCCGGCCACGCCATCACCGGCTTGTCCACCTTGCAGTTGCCCTCGCTCTATGCTGTCATCGGCATCTTCAGCGGTGGCCTCATTTCCTCCTGGTTCCTGGTTCCCTGGATGCTGCTATGACCCGCTACGTTCCCTATCTCTTGATCGGACTGCTGTTCGGTTTCACCCTGATCAAATCGGAGGCGGCGTCCTGGTATCGCATCCAGGAAATGTTTCATTTCCAGAGCTTCCACATGTATGGCATCCTGTTCTCGGCCATCGCCACCGGCATGGTCAGCATCCAGATCATCAAGTTGCTGGGAAACCGCAAGACCTTGGGCCACGCCATGGACGGCCAGGCAATCGATATCCCGGAAAAGGCGCCTGGAAAGAAAAGCTACCTCATCGGCGGCCTGGTCTTCGGCTTCGGCTGGGGGCTGATCGGACTCTGCCCCGGCCCCATGTTCGCCCTGGCAGGCACCGGTTCGCTGGGCGCGCTGATCGTCCTGGCCGGTGCCTTGCATGGAACCTGGCTGTACGGTGCATTGAAGCAGCACCTGCCCCATTAGTATTTTCATCCTGGGCATCAAAGTGTTTTTTTGACAGCCATAAAGGCGCGGACTACCCTTCGCGCCGGCTGATATCGCCCAAACCATATTAAGGAGACACCATGCGTCTGATCACCCTGGCACTCGCCGCTGCCGCCCTGACTTCCCAAGCCGCTCTAGCCGCCCCCCTGATGTCCTCGGAATGGGCAAAACAGGCTTGCACCTACTGGAACACCAATTCCGCGCTCACCACCGAACTGGCGGAACACTGGGCCACGAACGACAAGGGTCGCGGCTACAAGATCATCCACATGTACCGCACGGAGTGTGGCGAAAACAGCAAGGTGGAAATGACCATCTCCACCAAGGGCGGCAAGACCACCTGCGCCTATGCCGGCCCGGTCCAGCATGCGGCGCTGGATTTCGACGTCGACTACAAGATGCACGCCGATACCAAGCGCTGGCGTGAGATGGGTGCGGGCGAATACGGCCCGATGCGCGCCATGATGTTCAGCCGCCTCAAGTTCGAAGGCCCCAAGGGTGAGGCCATGAAGGTCATGGGCCCGTTCGAGCAGTTTCTGCTGATCCCCGGCAAGGTGGCCGGCGACGACGCCTGCCCGAAGTAAGCCTCAGGAAAGCCCGCGATTCGCGGGCGTCGATTCGGAGACCCGGCGGGCGGCTAGAACTTCAGCGCGCCCGTCAGCGATTCGATCTCTTCGGCGGATTCCGCCAGCATGCTGGCCAGGGCATCCTCGCCAATGACCATGTCGAAGCCTGACGACTTGTCCTTGCCTTGCTCGGGTCCGAGGGGGTGCAGTGGCGAGCCCACGGGGGCCAACTCCTTCGCAAGCAGCAGGGTGTCCCCGAAAGTTGCCGGCGGGATGGCGAGGTAGCCAGCCCAGTAGGTTTCGATCGCGTTTTGCACCACCTCGGGCACATACAGTACCTTGAGAACGGCGCGCCCTACCAGAGCCTCGCCGGCCTCCATCCACTCGCCCGGACCGCCATCGAGTAAACCCGGGAAATCCTTGAGGCGCGACAACAGATAGAAGCCGCCGACCTCATGGATGATGCCGACGAACATGGCCGTCTCGGGGTCCACCCGCGTGAAGCGCCGCGCGATCACGTGGGAGAGGGAGGCGACATGCGCGGTGTGTTCCCACAATTGCGCGGCGGCATCCTGATGCGATGGCGAACTGCCCGCCAGTTGACGCGTGACCAGTGCCGTCGCGAGTGTGCGCACGGTGCGAAAGCCCAGACGCATGACCGAGGTGCGCACATCGGTGATCTCGCGGCCGGAACGGTTGTAAGCCGCGGCATTCGCCATCGCCACGACGCGCGCGGCGAGCAAGGGTTCGGCCTGCACCAACTTCGCCGCGGTCTCCAGCTGACACGCCGGGTCGTCGAGCGCCCGCAGCACCTTCAAGGCCACACCGGCGCCAGTCGAAAAAGCCAACTCGCCTCTCGCGACGTCGGCGGAAATGGATCTAAAACACTCGAGTTTGTCCATATCCGAATCATACCTGCAGCCGCGGGTATGTCACGGAACGGATGCACCTTGCTTTCGCGGACCGAACTCACCGGCGTCGGCCAGGACGGTGAGCGCTTGCAGTGCCAAATAGGAATGGTTATCATTATGAAAAATGATCACCGCCACGACGCCTTCCCCATCTCGGGTTCGGTGCAGACCGATCACATCCTGGAAAGCCATGCAACGAACGAAACTCTCCCTCCTGCTCGCGGCTCTGTTGGCCGCACCTTGTTCCCATGCCGATGACGCGGAACTACGCGCCCGCATTGACCGGCTCGAAGCGGAAGTTCAGGCGCTGACGGCCGCGTTGAAGCAGGTCGACGCGAAAGCCGAGGCCATCGCCAACCAGCAGGAAGCCCGCGCGTCAGCGAGTGACAAAACGGTGGCCGAGGCGGCCGGCCCGGCGTTTGGCAGCACCACGATCTACGGCTATGGCGAGCTCAACTACAGCCATCCGCGCGCTTCCAGCCAGACCCAGGCGGATTTGCGGCGCGCGGTGTTCGGCTTCGGTCATCGTTTCGACGACGACACCCGCTTCATGTCCGAATTCGAGTTCGAGCATGCGGTGGCTTCGGCCAGCGACCGGGGTGAGGCAGAGGTCGAGCAGTTCTACATCGATCATCGCCTGACCCAGAACACCGACCTCAAGGCCGGCCTGTTTCTGATCCCCGCCGGTCTGCTCAACGAATCGCACGAACCAACGCATTATTACGGCGTGGAGCGAAATTTCGTCGAGACCGCGATCATTCCCAGTACCTGGCGCGAGGGCGGTGTCGGCCTCCACGGTTCGAGCGATTTCGGTCTGGCCTGGGACACGGGTGTGACCACGGGTTTCAATCTGGCGAAGTGGGATCCATCCAACACCAGCGAGTGCCAGGGCTCACCGCTGGGCTGCGTGCACCAGGAGATGCAACTGGCCAATGCCAGGGATCTCTCCGTCTACGGCGCCCTAAACTGGCGCGGCACACCCGGCCTGGTCGTCGGCGCCAGCCTGTTCACGGGAGGCGCGGGTCAGGGAGGACTGGTAGGGCAACAAGCCGCGGCACCCGTCCCCGTCGCGGGCGATCGCGTCACGCTCTGGGATGCGCATGCGCGCTGGACGCCGGACCGTTGGGATGTATCTGCGCTCTACGCCCGCGGATCGATTTCCGGCACGGAAACATACAACCAGACGCTGGTCCACGACTCCACGCCCATCCCCAGTGAATTCTTCGGCTGGTACACGCAAGCGGCCTATCGTCTTTGGGAATCGGGCAGACGCTCGCTGTCGCCCTTCGTCCGCTACGAACGTTACAATACCGCGAGCGCTTACGCGGTTCTGCCCGCGACGCTCACCCCCAGCGCGCACCCGACCGAATCGGTCGCCAGTGTCGGCTTCAATTACCAGCTCAATCCCGATGTCGTTTTCAAAGCCGATTACCAGACTTTCCAAGTTGACCCTACACGCAACCGCTTCGACCTCGGACTGGGTCTTACCTACTAGCCTCATGCTGGCCGCGCTCCTGACTTGCTGCGCTGCGTCCGCCGACTCGGTCTACCAATCGCGCGATGACTTCCTGCGCGAGGTGTTCGGCGCGCCGCCGCCGCCGCAGGTGCTCTGGGTCGACAGCAGCGTCCAGGGCGCACTCAAGGCTGCGCTCGGCCACCCTTACGGCCAGGCGCGTGTGCGCTACTGGCGGAAGGACGGCAAGACAGCCTGGATACTCGATGAGCTCGGCAAGGAATATCCGATCACCGCCGCTTTCGTGCTGGGAAAAGGCGCGATCGACAGCGCTCGCGTGCTGGTCTACCGGGAAACTCGTGGCATGGAAGTGCGCTATCCCAGCTTCCTGCGGCAGTATTCTGGCGCCCGTCTACAGAACGGCCGGCTCGACAGGCCGATCGACGGCATTTCCGGCGCCACGCTCTCGGTGCAAGCCATGGACAGGATGGCGCGCGCCGCCCTCGTGCTCGACGGGCACGCGCCATGAACCCAGACAAACACACCCGGCGCCGGATCGGCGTCGTCCTGCATCGCTGGCACCGCAGGCTGGGCGTGGCGGCCGGACTGTTCCTGCTCTGGCTGGCGGGCAGCGGCATCGTCCTCAACCACAGCGCCCAGCTGGGACTGGACCGCTCGACGGTCAGCGCGCAGTGGATCACCCAACTATACGGCCTGCATGCAGCCATCCCGGAGCGGGGGTTTCTCGCGGCCCGCCACTGGCTGGTCGGCAACGAGGTGCAAACCGTGCTCGATGGACGTCCGCTAGAAACCGTGCTGCCCGGAGCACTCGGACTGGTCGCCAGCGGCGACCTGCTGTTCGCGGCCAATGCCAGCACGCTCGCCCTGTTCGACGCCCAGGGGCGACTCGTGGAGTCGCTACGCGACACGGACCTGCCGATCGCGGCCATCCGTCGCATCGGTCAAGGCTGTGACGCGGTGGTGATCGCGAACGAACAGGATCACCGCTTTGCCAGCCGTGACGGCCTCACCTGGGCGCCCTGCGCCGATGCGGCCGTCTGGAGCACGAGCGTGGCGCTGCCCGTCGCCATGCAGATGCGTGCGACGACCTTGCTGCGCCCGCGACTACCGACTGAACGCGTGCTGCTGGATGCGCACAGCGGTCATATCCTCGGACGCTATGGCCCGTTTCTGGTGGATACGGCCGGTGTGCTGTTCATCCTGATCGCCTTGAGCGGCCTGTGGATGTTTCTGCGCCACCACTCGCGCCGTGGCCACCCGTGATTTTCGCGCGGCCCACGGTCCGCGTCGCTCAGGCCGCCACAAACCTGATGCTTAGCGAGCCATCCCCGAGGTGCAGCAGGCGGTCGATGTTGGGGTGTTTTCCCGGATGTTGGCGCGCATCCTGGGCGTGTTCGGCGTACAGGCGCAGACCCTCTTCCGCGGCCTTCCGGTCTATGCCACCGTAACATTGCGCCAGCCGGGCGTAGACGCGCACCGAAGCTGCGCTGCCGGGTCGGTTCTCGATGGTCGCCACGACGCGCTCCCCGTCCAGCAATTCGATCGCGGCGATGGCGTCGACGGCCGGCAACCCGGCCAGGTTGGTGGCAAAGTCAGCGTCAGAGTCGGCGGCGAAACTCATCAGATTCGATACGCCGCTTGCGTGAGAAGCTTCGAGGTGAACTGCATGGCGCCGCGCACCGGCGCTGGCAGCGGCGCGCCACCCAGGGCGATGGCGGTATCCGCGTGTTTCGCCTCGTCGATCTTCATTTGTGCGACGATGGCGCGGCTCTTGGCGTCCTGTTCTGGCAGCGTATCCAGGTGGCTATCCAGGTGGCCCTCTACCTGGCGCTCGGTCTCTGCCAGGAAGCCCAGGTTCCACTTGTCGCCCAGTGCCCCGGCGAAGGCGCCCAGGGCGAACGAACCCACGTACCAAAGTGGGTTGAGCACGCTCTTGTGGCTGCCCAGTTCTTCCAGTCGCTTCTCGCACCAGGCCAGGTGTTCGGTTTCCTCGTCGGCCGCCAGCAGCAGCGCACGCTGCGCTTCCGGGTTGCGCGCGGTGAGCGCCTGCCCGGCATAGAGCGCCTGCGCGCACACTTCGCCGCTGTGGTTGATACGCATGAGACCTGCGGCATGGCGCTTCTCGGCCGCACTCAACTCAGCCTCGGCCACGCCGGTGTCTGGGTATGTGCGCCGCGACCCGGCCCTGGCAAAGACCGTGCGCAAGGCACGGTCGAACTGGAGGATGAAAGCATCGGGTAGCATGGTCGCGATTCCAACAGGATATAGATCGGACGATTATCCCCGATTAGTCGCCCCCATCGCGTCCGGCCGGGTGAAATTCAGGGCGGCCCAGGATCGTTGTAATCGGATGCCGTCGCGATTCCCGGTCTCGTGCATCCAACCGGAGCGAAGCCACGCGCGACTACCTGAGGAATCAAGGTTAAAGGAATCAGACCTTGCTGCCGATAAGGCGAGAACTACACCGGGCTTCCCATACCCTGACCACAACCGATTGAGGAGTGAGGTGACTTCCACGCCGAGTGCCCGCGTCGCCGACCGTTTCAAGTCGAATATCCGTCTCCTGCGCACCGCCGGCGTGCTGCTCCTGTTCTGGCTGGGTTTCGCCTGGATGTACGCGCAGCAGCAGCATGATCGCGACAGCACCCAGGCGCTGTCCGAGGCTGGCCAGGATGCGCGCCGACACGCGGAATCCGTCGCCTTTGGCGTAGAGCGCACCCTGAGCCTGGTGCACGGCGTGTCGTCCCTGTTCGCGCGTCGCCTCATTATCGGCCAGGTTCTCAAGACCCATGGCACGGACCCCAGCGCGCATCTGGACAGCGCTCGGCTCCGGGCGCGCTGGGAGGCCGCGCCCGACCTGGCCGGCCTGAACCAGGATCTGAAGCATGCCGCCCACGAGTTGGGCATGGTCAGCGCGCTCTACCTCCTGGATGCGCAAGGCAACTGCCTGGCCTCCAGCAACAGCAGCGAAAAAGTCAGTTTCGTCGGCACCAATTTCGCATTCCGGCCCTATTTCATGGAAGCGCTGACCGGCACCCCAGGCAAGGAATTCGCCATGGGCAAGATCAGCAAGGAACCCGGCCTGTACTTCTCCTTTCCAGTCTATCTCAACGGCAAGGTCGCCGGGGTGATGGTCACCAAGGTAAACCTGAATTTCCTAGGCCTCTGGCTGGACCTGGAACAGGCCCGGGTATTTCTCGTGGACCGCTACGACGTCGTCATCCTGGCGCGCGACAAAACCCAGGAAATGCATGCCCTGCCGGATGCGGCGATCCATAGCCTGAACAACGAGGGCATACGCTCCCGCTACCAGAGGCCGGTGATTCCCGACCTCGGTCTGGAGCCCTGGGGCGAATCCTCGCACCCCGGCCTGATGCGCCTGGCCGGCAGCCCCATCCCGCACCTGCTGCTTTCCCGCCCCATTCCGGACCAGGAAGTCGGCGTGGCGCTGGTGCAAGCGGTTCCTGAACTGCTGGAACTGGACCACGAACGCGAACGCTTGTTCGCTTCGCTGTCGCTGGTCGGCGCCCTGCTGATCAGCCTGGTGACTGGAGCGCTGGCCTATCTGCGCAACATCCAGGAGGAAAGGAACAAGCTCGACGATCTGGCCCAGCACCTGGATCAGCGGGTGACGGATCGCACCGCCGCCCTGGAGGCCACCTTGCAACGCCAGCGCGAAACCGAGTACGCGATGGATCGGGTCGGCATCGCGATTCAGTGGGCCGATGCCGAGACCGGCGCCTTTCTTCACGTCAACGAGCGTGGCTGCGAGATGCTGGGCTACAGCTACGAAGAACTGCTGGCCTTGAAGGTAATGGACATCGATCCGAGCATTCCCAGGGACGGCTTCCACGAGTTCAACGCGCCCCTCGTCGCCCAGGGCAGTGGCCGCTTCGACACCCTGCACCGTGCCCGCGACGGCCACCTGATCCCGGTGGAGGTTTCCGCCTACTACACCCCCGACACACCGCAGGCGGCCGCGCATTTCGTCGCCTTCGTGACCGACATCAGCGCGCGCAAGCAAGCCGAGGCCGCACTGGAACAGGCAAAAATAGCCGCCGAGGCCAGCAGCCAGGCTAAGTCGAATTTCCTGGCCAACATGAGCCACGAGATCCGTACCCCCATGAACGCCATCATGGGCATGTCGGAACTGTGCATGGGGACCGACCTGAGTGCCGCGCAGCGCAATTATCTCGCCAAGATCAGGGGAGCCTCGGAATCGCTGCTCTATATCATCAACGATATCCTCGACTACTCGAAGATCGAAGCCGGCAAGCTGCGGATGGAAGCGGTGCCTTTCGAACTGGAAAGCGTGCTGGACAACCTCACCACGCTGCTGGGGCGCAAGGCCGAGGAACAAGGCATCGAACTGGCTTACGAGATCTCCCCGGAAATCCGCGACCTGCTGGTAGGCGACCCGGTGCGCCTGGGGCAGGTTCTGGTCAATCTGGTCGGCAACGCACTAAAATTCTCGGCCGGTGGCAATGTCATCGTCGCCATCCGGGTAGATGCGCGCGCACCGGGTGAAATCGAGTTGTGCGTCAGCGTCAGCGACGAGGGCATTGGTCTCACGCCGGAACAACAGGGCGTGCTGTTCACCGCCTTCACCCAGGCCGACGCCTCCACCACCCGCCGCTATGGCGGTACCGGCTTGGGCCTGGCGATAAGCAAGCGCCTGGTGGAAATGATGCAAGGCCGCATCTGGGTGGCCAGCGAGTATGGCGTGGGCAGCACCTTCCAGTTCACCGTGCGCCTGGGAACTCAGGCGCGCGGCGCGCGGCGCGGCCTGGACGAGCTCGCCGCCAACCTGGCACCCTGGGCCGGCCGCCGGTTGTTGATCGTGGACGACAACGCCATCGCCCGGCGCGTACTGCAAAGCCAGATCGCCCTGCTCGGACTGACCGCCGACACGGTCGCCTCGGGCGCGGATGCACTGGTCGCGGCGACCCGCGCCGATGCCGTGGATTATCTGGCCTGCCTGGTGGACTGGCGCATGCCCGACATGGACGGGCTGGAGGTCATCCGCCGCCTGCGCGACCACTATGCGGGACGCCCGGCGCCCTTGTTCATCCTGGTCACCGCCTACAGCCACGACGACGCCCTGCTCGACATCCGTACCCAGATCGACGGCTTCATGACCAAGCCTACTTGCGCCAAGAGTCTCTATGCGGAAATGGCCGCCCCGCTGGGCCTGCCTGAACTGGCGGGCCATGCCATGCTGGGGCGGCGCGCCGCCGACCGGGTCGGCATGGCCCCCTTCCGCGGCGCGGACATCCTGCTGGTGGAAGACGTGCAGATCAACCAGGAAGTCCTGACCGATCTTCTGCACAACGCCGGCCTCAAGGTGCGCATCGCCAACAACGGCCTTGAAGCCTTGCAGGCCGTGGCGACCAAGGTCCCGGACTGCGTTCTCATGGACTGCCAGATGCCGGTGATGGATGGCTATGAAGCGACACGGAAACTACGCGAGAACCCCCTCTATCGCGACCTGCCTATCATCGCCATCACCGCCAACGTCATGGCCAGCGACAGGGAGCGCGCCCAGGCTGCCGGCATGAACGCGCACATCGCCAAGCCGATCAATGTGCCAGAGTTATACGAGGTGCTCGGCACCTGGTTGAAACCACCGGCCACCGGCCAGAGCGTCGCGCCGACCTTCGCACCGGCGACTATCCTGCCGCAACTGCCCGGCTTCGACACGACGCTGGGACTTGCCCGAACCGGAAAGCTGCCGCTATATCTGCGCATGCTGGCGAAATTCCGCGACAACCAGACACGCAGTTTCGCCGCCGATTTTCGCCGCGCCCTGGCGGAGGACGACTGGGTGCTGGCGACGCGCCAGGCGCACTCGCTGAAAGGCGTGGCGCGTACTCTGGGAGCGGAAGCCCTCGGGCAGGCGGCCCAAACGCTGGAAGAAGCCTGCAAGCAGCGCGACGCCTCGCTGCTGGAGCCCGATCTGACCGCGCTGGCGCTGCTACTGGAGCAGGTAGGCGCGAGCCTGGCCGCCTGCAAGGCCCTGACCTAGTGGCCAACACGCACCCTCGGTCGTCAGGGTGACCAGCAGATTCCCGTAACCGCGTCCAGGAGTTCGGTTACCCTACTGCCCGCCCCGATCATGGGTCGTATCGGAGCACTTTCAACGTTTGGAGGAGTAAAAACCATGCGCAACATCGTATTCCGCAGCCTGCTGTCCATCGTCGCCGGCCTGTCTTCGTTCGCAGCCCTGGCTGCCCCTGACAATGCCCCCACCGCCACGGTCAACCCCTATATGCGGATGGTTCCGGCTCCCAGCGCGCCACTGCTGACCTTGCCCAGCTTGCCCGACCTGAGCGCGTTGACCAACAACCTGCCCCTGGCCGGTATGCCGATACCCTTCATCGGCACCCTGAATGCGACCCCGACCAAGCCTTACACCATGCGCCCCGGCATTCCGCAGCAGACCAAACGGCAGATGATGCAGATGATGATGCCCATCATGAGCAACGTGATGCGCATGTCCATGCCAGACGCAATGAGCTGGTTCGCGCACAAGGTCAAGGTCAAGAAAGGGATCGCCTTTGACGACGTGGTGGAGTCCATGAACCTGCGCGCCAACAAGCTCAACTTCAAATATGTCGGCAGCAACCTGATGTGGAAGGACTTCCGCGCAGTGCTGAATGACAACGATGCCCCGCGGATCGAGGTGCACAGCTACTGCGACATCGCCGTCGGCCGCGACTTGCTCAAGCTCAGCCCGGAATTCCTGGTGTTCCTGCCCTGCCGCATCGGCGTCATGGAAGATGCCAACAAGGATATCTGGGTGATGATGCTCGACTGGAACCTCGACTGGGTGGGCGGCTACGAAAACCAGATGGGCATCTCCCCGGAACTGTCTCGTGGCGCCATCGATATCCGCAACAAGATGGAAGAAATCATGATGGCCGGGGCGAATGGAGATCTGTAAGGTCGTGACGGACGCCTGAGGTGAAGGCCAGCCCGAATCCGGTGAACGCGGGCCACTACGAGAATTTTCCGGTGGCCTCGATCATCCTGCCGCGCCGACTGCGCTCAGCCGTGCGGGCGATCTACGCCTTCGCCCGCACGGCCGACGATTTCGCCGACGAAGGCGACGCGCCGCCCGAGGCACGCCTGGCGCTACTCGCCGAGTATCACTCGCATCTGCATGCGCTGGAACGCGGGGATGCGGTGGATCACCCGATCTTCCGCGACCTGGCCTCGCCTATCCGCGAACACGCCCTGCCCTACGCGCTCTTCCACGATCTGCTCCGCGCTTTCGAGCAGGACGTGGTGAAGTCCCGCTACGCCCATTTCGGCGAAGTGATGGAGTACTGCAAGCGCTCCGCCAACCCGATCGGCCGCCTGCTGCTCCACCTCTATCGCGACCACGATGAGAAACACCTGGCCTGGTCGGACGGCATTTGCTCATCGCTACAGTTGATCAACTTCCTCCAGGATGTCGCGCAGGACTGGAACAAGGGACGTGTCTACCTGGCGCAGGACGAGATGGCGAAATACGGCGTCACGGAACGTCAGATCGCCGAAGGCCGCGTCGATGGCCTCTGGCAGATATTCATGAAAAACCAGATCGAACGTGCCCGCCGCATGCTGCAAGCCGGCGCGCCTCTGGGGACCGCCTTGCCAGGCCGTCTGGGCCTGGAAATGCGCCTGATCATCCAGGGAGGCGCTGCCATCCTGGAAAAGCTGCATGCGACCCAGGGGGATGTCTTTCGCCAGCGCCCGATACTGACCTGGCGCGATGCCCCGATTCTACTCTGGCGCGCAGCGTACACGCGCAAGCGCAAGCCGGCGGGGCGATGCAGCAGCGGTAGTTGCGGGACGAAACGGTGACCCTGGCGACCCGCTTCCGCCTTTGCTCCCCCTTTACCCAAGGGGGGAATACCCCGCCCGATCAGGCATGACGCAGGCTGAACCCATGGCCCCCCCCGCCGCCCACGCCTACTGCCAGGAAAAGGCCGCAGCCAGCGGTTCCAGTTTTTATTACAGCTTCCGCTTCCTCACGCCAGAGCGGCGGCGTGCGATCACCGCCTTCTATGCATTCTGCCGCGAAGTGGACGACATCGCCGACGAGTGCCGCGACGCGGCACTGGCCAGGACCAAGCTGGCCTGGTGGCGCGACGAGGTGGCGCGCCTCTACACCGGCACACCTACGCACCCGGTCATGCTCGCTCTGCGCGAAGCAGTGGAACCCTTCCACCTGCCACAGGAAGCCTTCGAGCAGATCATCGAGGGCATGGAAATGGATCTGGAACGGGTGCGTTACGCCGATTTCGCGGCGCTGCGCCTCTATTGCCACCGCGTCGCCGGGGTAGTGGGCGAAGTGGCGGCACAGATCTTTGGCATCGGCGACCGGGCCACCCTCAAGTACGCCAACAAACTGGGGCTGGCCTTTCAGCTCACCAACATCCTGCGCGATGTCGGCGAAGATGCCCGACGCAACCGCATCTACCTGCCGCGGGAGGAACTGGCCCGGTTCAATGTTTCCGAGGACGACCTGCTGCACGCGCGCATGAGCGAGAACTTCCGCGACCTCATGGAATTCCAGTACCAACGCGCGGAACAGACCTACGCGGAAGCGCTTGCCCTGCTGCCGGTGGCCGAGCGCAAGACACAACTACCCGGCCTGATCATGGCCGCGATTTATCGCGCCCTGCTCCAGGAGATACGCCGCGATGATTTCCGGGTACTCGACCGGCGCCTGTCGCTGACGCCACTGCGTAAACTCTGGCTGGCCTGGGTAACGTGGATCAAGGGGTAATACCCACTGGGACCGTCGCTGTCATCGGCGGCGGCTGGGCGGGCATCGCCTGCGCCGTGGAACTGGCCGACGCGGGGCGCCCGGTGACCCTCTTTGAAGCGGCGAAGCGACTCGGCGGCCGCGCGCGCGGCGTGGACTGGAATGGCATCCGCATCGACAACGGCCAGCACCTGATGATCGGCGCCTATGGCGCCACCCAAGCCCTGCTGCACCGCCTGGGCACGACGCATCTGCTGGAGCGGCGGCGGCTGGATTTTCGCCTGCCCGGATTCCGCCTGGCGCTGCCCAATCTGCCCGCCCCACTGCATCTGGCCGGTGGCCTGCTGCTGGCCCGGGGCCTTACTCTCGCGCAGAAGTGGGCCGCGGCGCGTTTCATGCGGACCTTGAAGGCCAGGCATTTTCGCCTGCCCGAAGACATCCCCGCGGCAGATCTGCTGCGCCAACAGCAGCAACCGGCGCCGCTGATCGCCCGGCTCTGGGCACCGATCTGCATCGCCGCACTGAACACACCGCTCGAAACCGCTTCCGCGCAGGTCTTCTGCAACGTGCTGCGCGACAGCCTGGCGGGGCGGCGCGCGGACAGCGACCTGCTGTTCAATCGCTGCGATCTGTCGACGCTGCTCGCCGGGGCCTCAATAAAGCACCCCGGCATCGACTTCAGGCTGGGCGAGAAGATCGGCCGCATCGAACCGAGGCGTAACGGTTTTCACCTTTCCGGCCCGCAGGTGGAAGCCGGGCAGGTGGTCCTGGCCGTGCATCCCGTCCGTCTGCCCACCCTGCTCGCCGAACTGCCGGAAATGGCGGCCGTCGCCGACGCGGTCGCGACCTTCACCTGGCAACCCATCCTCACTTTGTGGCTGCATTTTGTGGCACCCGTGGTTTTTCCCTTTCCCATGCTGGGACTGGGCGAAGGCCAGGCGCCCTGGGCATTCGAGCGCAACGACCTCGCCCCTGGCCTCGTCGCCATCGTCATGAGCGCCGAGGGCCCGCACCTGCGGCTGCCGGCGGCACAGTTGCGCGATGTAACCCTGGCCCTGCTGGCGCGCGCGCTCGGCCCCCTGCCGGCCCTGCTGGACTGGAAGACCATCACGGAAAAACGCGCCACCTGGAGTTGCGTGCCCGGCCTACCTCGCCCCGGCAACGTCACCCCCATGCCCGGCCTCTTTCTGGCCGGGGACTACACCGCCGACTTCGACACCACGAACGGGTACCCCGCCACCCTCGAAGGCGCGGTGCGCAGTGGCGTAAAATGCGCGCACCTGATCTTGAGCGGTCAGGGCTGAGCCCCTACCACTCGCTATTCGCCATCCTCGACCCGATCCTCATGCCCCCAGACCTTTTGAACAAACGCGTCCTCCTCGTAACTGGTGCCGGCAGCGGCCTCGGCCGCGCGGCGGCACTGGCTTTCGCCCGCCACGGCGCCACCGTGATCCTTCTGGGACGCACTGTAGGCAAGCTGGAAGGCCTCTACGACGACATCGTCGCGGCTGGCGGAGCGCAGCCAGCCATCTTTCCGGTGGATCTGTCCGCCGCCACCGATGACAACTTTGATGCCATAGCCCAAGCCATCACCCATCAGCTCGGTCGCCTCGACGGCATCCTGCATTGCGCAACGGAATTCGATCGGCTCTCGCCTCTGGAACAAGAATGTCTGGAAGAATGGCTACGCCTGTTCCGGGTCAACGCCGCCGTTCCCGCCGCGATCAACCGCAGTTGCAGCGCCCTGCTTGCCGCCTCCGCGGCCTCCGTGGTCCTGGTGGGAGAGAGCCACGGCCATGCGCCGGTCGCCTACTGGGGCGGCTATGCCGTGTCCAAGGCGGCACTGGAGGCCTACTTCAAGGTGCAGGCCGACGAATGGTCGGATGCGCCCATGCGCATCAACCTGTACACGCCCGGCCCGATGCATTCCCCGCTGCGCATGAAGACTCACCCAGGTGAGGACAAGTCCCTTCTACCCACCTGCGAGGATATCGCCGCGCGTCTGGTCTGGCTGATGGGCCCGGAGAGCCGGGAAATACGTGGGCAGTCCATCGCCGGGCCCGCATGATGCCGGAAGCCCACCGTGCCGGCGCCCCCCAGCCCGGCGTAAGCACCACGTATCAATCATCGCTTCCTTATCGACTCGATTGCGAGTACGCTGCACGCGCAGTCATTTCAAGTTGTGTAGTTACAGTTCCGCAGTCGTGACCCTAATCGGTCGCAGTGCTTCAGTACCCTCCTACAGTCCTTGATGTCGCCGCACCCCACCGGGCGTGAGTTCGGATTTATTTATTTGAAAAGGAATGTAGATGTCTACCGGTACTGTTAAATGGTTCAACGATGCCAAAGGCTTTGGCTTTATCACTCCTGACGAAGGTGGCGACGACCTGTTCGCCCACTTCTCCGAAATCCAGGACAGCGGCTTCAAGTCCTTGACCGAAGGCCAGAAGGTCAATTACGAAGTCAAGACCGGCCCCAAGGGCAAGCTCGCGGCGTCCATCAAGCCCGTGTAAGCAAGCTGTCTCGTTGAAAGAAGGCCGGTCGATCCGGCCTTTTTCTATTGCAGCGCTATTATTTCGACAACCAGTAGGTTGGGGAGGGTGACATGTGCAACATCACTTTCATCGTAACGGGTAGTGCTGTATCTCAGCAGATAGCGCGTTGAGATTTTTCCCGATCTCGATGTTGGCTGCGTGATGGAGGCCTGACTCCTCCTGGAACCGTGCTTCCAGACTGTTCAGGTGTTGTGTGGTTGCCGGGTCATGCGTGGCGCAGCCGGCCATGGCCAGTAGCGCGACAAGGGTAAAAATGCGAGGGTTCATGAAGGCTCCAAGTCAGTGGATACTTTTTACCGGCTCCCAGCTTCGGGTTTCCAAGGTGTCAGGACGATTTCCACACGACGGTTGCGTTGCCGGTCCACCTGCTTGTCATTTGGAGCAACAGGTCGATATTCAGAGAATCCAACAACTTCCATTCTGGCAGGATCAATGTGCTGGTGAAATTGAAAGTAGCGGACAACGCTGGAAGCACGGGCGCCGGATAGCTCCCAATTAGAGAAATACTTTTTCTTGAGGTCAGGGCCGATAGGCACATCATCCGTATGACCCTCCACTCGTATGGTTTCTTTGGCATTTGCGATCACCCCTGCCACCTTGCCCAGTACCCCGAGGCCACCCGGCAGGATGTCTGCACTCCCCGACTTGAACAGAATTCTGTCCATCACCCGCACAGACAGCTGGGAGCGCAGGCGTTCGATCTCCACATCCTTCGCTCCGATCTCATTCTTGAGTTGTTCGCGCAGTTGCTGTTCCATAGACTTCAAGTCCAGTATCTGCTGCACACCCACCTCGACATCCTTCAAGAATGAAGTGTGTGCTTCCTTACCTGCCTCTTTGCAGGCATCCAGATCGGCCATGGATTTTTCCCGCATGGACGCAAGATCAGTCCTGCAGGAGGCCGCTTCAACAGCCTTCTCATCCACAGCACGTTGCGTCGCGCAGCCCGCTAATGATAGCAGTACGGCCAAGGCAAAACCTACTTGTTTCATAACATTACTCCGGAAGGCTCAGATCCGCAGTCACTGAAGACATGGGAACGGTAACCGGCTTAATTAGATAACCCATTAGACTATTGGTTCGCACTGGTATTGTTTTCTGAAAAATCAACCCTACGATTTATTGTCCAGCATCGTTCCTCGTGACACTCTGCGCGGGGCTTCTCCCTGCCATAACTGATTGCCTCAATTGATGAATCTGGCACTCCATTAAGCAATAGAGCTTTCCTTACAGCCTCGGCGCGCTTTTGGCCAAGGGCGAGGTTGTACTCCCGGCTTCCACGTTCATCGGCATTACCCTCCAGGCGGACCTGTAATTTAGGTGTGGAGATCAAAAGCCGTGCACTCTTAATTACGATGGCTTGATATTCCGGCTTGATCGAGTAGCCATCGTAGTCAAAGAAGATGCTCCTTGAAGCTAGACTTGTTGCAATGCTACTTTGTTGTTGTTTTTCGTTCTCGTTGGCGAGACTCTCCTCGTTAGTGCGAAGGGTACTACCTTGCTCAGTCGATATAGGTATGTCGTGGGGAGCCGCTGACGCTAGTACAGGAGATTTTGCATGGATCGACTCGATGCCACCTTCACTGACTTGTGCATCCTTGTTTCCAGTGGATCCCTCAGCGCCAGATGTGACAGGGTTTGTGGCCACTTTGTCAGCCCTGCCCTCGATTGAAGCACTTGTTGGTTTTTTAGGTGTTGCAGAGCAGGCGGAAAGCACTCCGCAAGCTACGAGGATGAAGAGATAGCGTGACATGAAAGTCCCCAGAACGGCACGTTGCATTTGCATAAATATGATTTATACGTAATATATTTGCGATGGTACACTTGTTCCAACGTCCATAGCAACAGGAGCCGATGTGCCCAAACGAGTCGACCGCCCGTCCGTTACCGACGCGCTAAGGAAATTCCGCGTCATCTATGGTTGCGTGCGCCAGCATTTTCGTGAGGTAGAGCAGCAGTGCGGCGTTTCTGGCTCCCAGCTCTGGATCCTCCAGGAAATAGCCAGCACGCCGGGCATCGGGGTTTCTGAGTTGGCCGAACGGCTTTCGATACATCAGTCAACGTGTAGCCAGCTGGTGGAAAAACTCACAGTGCATGGCTACGTCGTGAAAGCTCGCAGCGCCCAGGACCAGCGACGTGTTGGTTTGTCTCTCACGGATACGGCGAACACGTTGCTTGCCACCGCTCCAGGCCCTACGGAAGGCGTGTTCCCGAGTGCTCTAAGGGCGCTGAGTGAGGCTGAACTTAGTGCCCTTGATCATGCGCTGTCGATGGTGATCTCGCAGTTGCGCGTAAGTGATGATAGGTTTGCTGACCAGCCTTTGGCAGATCTTTGATACTACGGACATGGAGTCATGCAAATGGAAGTCTGGATAAAATCCCTCGAAGTTGACATGCAGGTCAAGCAACAAGGAGTCGAGTTGGAAGTCCGCAGCAAGGATGGCAGGGAACGCGTGGGCAACTGCTACGCCACACAGGCTGGTCTGGTCTGGTGTGGTGCAAAGGCAAGGCGAAGAAGGAGCACGGGGTATGGATCGGGTGGGAGGATTTCATGGCCATCTGCACCACGCAGGAGGTATTGAAAGCAGCCGTCCGTGCGGCGAAAGCCGCATGATGCCCTGCGGCCACCTCCCAACCGGCCTGATTTGCCGATTTGCCTGGGACAGATCCAAGATTCTGCATGATTGATCACAACCACCTAAAAAGTCTGCTTTCGCCAACAGAATGGCTGATGCGCTTGGTGTTCTGGGGTGGCGCCATCGTGGTGGGGGTAGTGGCTGTCCTGTTTTCCATAGGTGCACAGTTCGCTGACCGCTGCTTCCATGGGATTCTTTTCATATCGCCCTGGCTTCCTTTCCTGGTCATGCCGACGGGGCTTGCACTGTCCACGTGGTTGTCGCGGAGGTACTTCGCGGGTGCCCAAGGAAGTGGCATACCGCAAACCATCGCCGCCATGCAGATCGACAATCTGGAACAGCCAAGTGGCTTGCTGTCGCTGCGCATTGCGGTGGGGAAGGTATTCCTCACCATTCTGGCGCTCTGCTGTGGCGCATCGGTGGGCCGGGAAGGCCCCACGGTACAGGTCGGCGCTTCCATCATGTATTCACTGCGTCGCTTCCCCCATTTCTCCTATCGTGATCAAATGCAAGGATTGATAGTCGCTGGTGCCGCCGCAGGTATTGCGGCAGCGTTTAATACACCACTGGCAGGGATCACCTTCGCTATCGAAGAATTGTCCCGGTCATTTGCTCAACGTACTAACGGACTCGTGATCACCGCGATCATTTTCGCCGGCCTGGCCGCCAATTCGATCTTGGGCAACTACACCTATTTCGGCACTGTATCGACCTCGCTCGATATCGGCACCGGTTGGCTAGCCGTCATCGTCTGCGGCATCACCGGTGGGCTTGCCGGCGGATTGTTTGCGCGCCTGCTAATCATTGCCAGCGAAGGCTGGCGCGGCGTCATCGGGCAATGGATCAGCGAAAATCCCGTAATGTTCGCGGCATCATGTGGTCTCGTCCTGGCATGCCTGGGTCTCCTGTCTGGCCAGCACACTTATGGTACGGGCTATGACGAAGCGCGCGACATCATAGCTCATGGAGATGCCAATTATCCAGGTTACGGCTTATATAAATCTCTGGCGACGCTGGTGTCCTATTTCAGCGGGATTCCTGGCGGTATTTTTGCACCTTCCCTGGCGACTGGTGCGGGTATGGGCGCCTTACTGTCTCATCTGGTCTCCTTCGCACCTACCAGTACCGTGATCGTACTGGGCATGGTCGCCTATTTCTCCGGGGTCACCCAGGCGCCATTGACGGCCTTCATCATCGTTATGGAAATGACTGACAACCATAGCATCGTCGTGCCGCTCATGGCGACAGCGCTGATCGCTCATGGCATCTCCCGGCTTATCTGCCATGAATCCCTCTACAAGGCGCTCGCGGAACGATTTGTCACGCGGCAGAATGTCTAGTTCAGGTTTCCTGCCAGCAACCGGGTCGTGGTGGCTTGGATCAACAGGGTCGCCAGAATGACCATGATGGTGGACACATTCGCAGCGACCGCACGCGCGTCGTCGTGTACCCGCAAGGAGCAGGCCGATCTTCGTACGCGCTTGAGCGCTACGACTCCGCGCCCTTGCCAGACAACTCGCCAGACGCACACTCGGGCGTGTTCAACTGAGGATTCAAGGTTCAAGGCTGAGGCGCCAAATACCTGGCACCGACACCGGGCAGTCATTGCCTCCAACAATCGCCCACGCTACCCGAACTCACCCCTTTCACACCGAGATGATCCAGGGTGAACGTGCCGCAGCTGTCGTTAGCCTGGTTTCCGGTAGGCACCGCCTTCAACGTGAAGGTCGAAGCGATGGGCGTGCTCACGGTCGGGGTGACCACACTCAGATTGTAATAAGTGGTGCTGGCCCCACTGGTCAATGGCATCGGATCGGCCGAATAACCGAGCGTAGTCATGCTAGCCGAGTAGGCGTTATTCGTAGTGAAATAACGCGCTTCCCGACTCGCAAGGTCCAGTATCCCGTTGATGGCTGCCGCCCGATGCGCCGTCAGAACATAGCTGTTATAAGCCGGCATGGCGATCGCAGCCAGTATCCCGATGATCGCCACGACGATCATGAGTTCGACCAGAGTAAATCCCCTGCTGATTTTCAAAGCAACTCCTCCCAGGTGATCCGATTCACCGTCACTGCGCCCTGTGGCTGAAACTTGATGACTACGGCATTTCCCGTCGTCGTCTGAGTGATCAGAAACTGCTGGCTGCCAATCGAGATGACCCAGGGCGTGCCGACGCCGTTTTGCTGGACGCCGACGACGGAAGCCGTGGCGCCGCTGATCCCTGCGCTGCTGTTGGTGCTGGCCGCGAAAGATCCCGCCGCGTTGGCGAAAACATTCTGTGCATTTCCCGCACCGGAAGCCATGTTGAACGCACGGGTCCATCCGGTGGGCAACACCGGACTGCATTGTCCCAGCGTCGTCGTCGGGGGCGTCGTCGTATTCACGACCAGTTCGCCACCGCTAAAAACCGGACTGTAAATAGTCTGCTCGCCGGCTCCTTGCACCAAGCCGGGCAAATCGAATAGCCACCCGTATTGGGTGTTTCCAGAAGCACAGGATGTACTTCCAGTCCAGCAGACCGTGGCGGTCGCCATGGTGGCATACCCTCCTGATTGAGTAACCTGCGTGTCGACATACAGGTTGGATCGCGCAAAGGTCCGATAGGGGGACGAGGTGGGTTCGCTGAGCCAGGCATATTGCGTGGTCGATGCGGGAATATGCACCCCGTTCGCCGTCGTCGTACCATTGTTCCAGGCACTCATATCCCAGTCCCAGATTCCATAGACCGTCTGCGTTCCCGACGCGTAGGTGTTGGCCGCCGACATCGAAACCGGCGTTGCCTGACCCGTGCCGAAACCCAACAATACCCGGTTCGCCCCTCCGGTGATCGTTCCCGTGACTGCAATCTGGGTCGTGATCGGCTGCCGGTTGCCCAGACTGTCCTTGGCGACAAAGAGCGGCGTCGCCGTGGGCTGACCATATTTCGAAACGCCCCAGTCACTTGGATTGCTGCTGGTGAGGTCGAATCGCCAGACGTTGCCCAATAAATCACCCGCATAAAGATAATCCGCGACATGATCGGCGTCGAGGTCGGCGGAGGCCACGCTATTGATGCCGTCCGGTGTCGTTGTGGAGCCGGCACCCGTGCTCAGCCATTTAAATGTAATTGCCCCGCTAGTGGCGTCGACCAGGCCGATATAGATACCGGCCAGCCCATTGCTGCTACCCAAGCCATTTCCGAAGAGAATCGCCCATTGGCCATTGTGCAAACGACGAACCAGGGGGATGCCGGTAGAAGTTCCAAGATTGGCCAGTGTCGCCACTTTCCAATCACCTATGACCAGGCTTGCGGCATGGGCTTCCGAGAATTGGGAAGGATCCGTGACATCGAGCGCATAGATTCCACTTCCCCCCGAGCCCAACGCCCCGACCAACCAGGTATGCCACGCGCCGGCGTAATACAGGTCACCCGTTCCCGGTGTGGCATCGACCAGATAATCATGTCCATAGGTTGGGTTGGTCAGGTCGACGACCGCACTGTTGGCCAATACTGTGGCGGGCATGTAGCCCATGACTTCATAGCCGTCATTGTTAGTGCTGTCGTAGCTCCCATCCGAACTATTTGCACCGGTCCGGAACCCGTGCACCAAACCGTCATTGCTGCCCGAGTACACCACATTCAATCGCGTCGCATTAGCGGTTTTGAAGGCGACGTAGGACGACTCCGTACCCGCGCCATAGTGCGCATCCGTGAAGGTCGCGCCATAGTTCATGGAGGGAGGGCCCACCCAGGTTGGACTGGAATTGATGATGTCTCCGAGGACTCCCGCTCTGATGCGCAACGGCCCTGGAGGCGAAGTGCTCTGCTCCTCACTGCGGTCGCCGCGCAGCCAATTCAAGCGGTACGAACCATAGCCGTCTGTAGAGTTCAGCATGGTCTGCTGCGCGGACGTGAGATTGGCCCATTCCAGGGGAACCCCCGTCGTTCCGTTCCAGGTCAGGAGTTTCCGCGATGCCGGCGACTCCACGCTGACGCTATTGGTGGCACTGCCACTCGCATCCGTCCCCATGCTGGCACACCCGCCACCTGTCAACACACAGGATGCATCCCAGTCCGCTGTGCCCGACACGCCAATCGTGCCGTTGGTGTTGACCAATGCCTTGGAAACCAGAGATGCCGTCCAGTTATTGGGGTTGTACGATGCCAGGTACTCCTGCGTGCCAATTCTGATCTGACCGGCTTGAACCGTATTGGCCGATGCGCTGCTGCTGGACTGAGTCGGTTCAGCCGCGAAACAAGTGATTTCATGGACATTATTGGAACCGCCGGTTGAACCCGCAAAACCGAAACGCAGAACGGACGGCAGCGGCCCGTTGGCCGTGGTCATGTTCCAGTTGGACAACACGGTCTGATACGCCGCGCCGTTGTAGCTGTACATGAAAGTCAGGTAACCGGCGGGTGTGATTTGTAATCTGTAGGTTATCGGCCATGCCTGGGAACGCAAACTATGGGCTTCATCCGCAAGCAATTGCGTGCCAGGCAGAACCCAATTACCCCCCGGGATCACGGCATAATCAAGATACGAGGGGGCGCTGTTTGTATTACGTGGTCCGGTCTGCGAGCTATCCGCAGCGGTGCCCGAGACGTTGGTGATGGCTCCCGGAGTGGAAGCCAGTGTAATTTGAAAAGTATTCTGGGTTGCATTCGCGATGGCATACGAACCAGAAACTGCCGCGGGCGTGGTCAATTTCGCCGTTCCGGAACTATTGATCAGCGTCGATGGTGTGGAACTCAGGGTAACCTGGAAAGAGTTGCTGGTGACATTGGAAACGGCGTATGCACCGGGAATCGTGGGCTGGTTACTGGTATCCGTTGCCGTACCTGAGGTATTGGTGACGCTACCAGGATTGCTGCTCAGCGTGATATCAAACGTATTGGTTGTCTTATTTGAAATGACGAACGCTCTACCCGTGATGGCCACCGAGTTGGCATCCGTAATGGCTCCTCCGATCGTCACGCTATCGCCGTTCGTGTAGCCGTTATTAGCAACGGTTAACGTCACGGTTTTGCTGGTTCCGCTATGCGCGGCCCCCGTGATGTTTTTCGCAACAGCACCCGCAGTGACCCCAGCCAGTGTCACTGAATCCCCATTTGCGAAGCCGTGGGCTTCCGTGGTCGTTACGGTCAAGGTGGTGCCGCTATTCGATGCGTTACTGATCGCATGTACGGGTGCGACATCGTTGATGGCACCTGCCAGAACCACGCTGTCACCCGTTAGAAATCCGTTATTGGGAACGGTCACGGTCACCGTTCTGCCGCTACTGGCTATGGCGGTTATCGATTGTGGATTCGAGCTGGAATTATTCCAGAGCGTACCTGTGACACAAGTCTGCCTCACCGCCGTTTGCTGCGCGGAAGAGGATAGCGTGGACGGATAATACCAGGGGTAGTTCTGGTTCAACCAATACCAACTCACATTACCGGCCCCACGTAAGCCGATACGATTGGCCTGCATATAACTACCACTGACATAACTGTTGTAGCCATTGGAACTGGAACTCGATGTCCTTACGGCAATGCCCGTGGCGGTATTGTCGCCGGAGTTGAGATAATTGCCGTATTCATCCATGCCCAGACCAAGATAAGCCCCCGTCAGACCCGTGTAGGGCGCATTGCTATTGGAGCAACTATAGGCAAGGCTCCCCCCCCAGGAACCAAGATTATTCCCCCCGCCGACACTGGTTGGCACGCCGCCATCCATGAGAAAGAATGACATGCCGTCCGCGCCTTCACTGGCCAATCCATCATGACTGCCACCATAGGAATAGGTCGTAAAGGTGGCTTGCAAGCCCTGATTACTGGGGAAGGTAAAGCTGGAAACGATGGCGCCATGCTGATTCCCCTGCGCAGGCGTCAAGCGCAGCGCGCCGCTGCCGGCGGCATCGGATATCGCTGTGCAAGCGGGTATGACGCTGGAAGAGGTTGCGTGAACGCCTGCCGTCAGACAGGGGTAGCCATTGAAAGACATCACCATCCAGTTGTTATTGTCTGTAGGTTGGGTAAAGTCATCGGTTACCGTCACCGCAATGGACTGTGCGGAAAACAGCAAAGTGAAAAACAACAATAATCCGCAATGACGGGCCTCCCATGCAGAAACATGACCCGCGTGGACGAATTCAAGGGGATTGATCTTCATGACATTACCCTCCACCCAGATTGCTGGAATTCGCATGAATCTGATAAACGGATTGCACCACGGCGGCTGCAGCGGCACTCCCCCCCGTGGACGTCGCGGTTACCTGATACAAGGCATTGTAGGTGTCTATATTTCCGAGATATTGGATGTAGAATGCGGGCGCGAGGGCATAGGTACTCAACCCGCCCGCCGAACTCACGCTCATATTGGCCGGTGTGAATGACACCCCGGATGACCGCACCGAGGATTGTGAGGATGGATTCACCAAAGCGTTACTGCATACGACCGGCACGGTAAGCGGGGTTTCAGGTACGCCACAATTGACTCCGGTTACCCAGTTGCCCGTATACGTATTGGCCGGCATGGCCATCCATGACTCGGCATAGTTGAGCGCAGTCTGCGCAGCATCGATGGACCGGCTTTTCTCACGGTTATTTCCAGACATGGACTCATCCATGGCGAGGCCACCGAACATGGAGATCGCCAGCGTGGTCATGAGAAACAGGAAAGCCAGACTCACGATCAGGATGTAGCCTTTCTCTTTCATGTCACAACCCCACCATGTAGGGTATCGTTTGCGAGACACTGATGGTGGCGGCCTGCCCCGGTTGCCCTTGCAGTGGGTTGACAAATTGCAGCGTCGCCTTGACCGTCTTGACCGCGGACCATAGTGAAACGCTCGAGGCAGACTGATACTGGGTCACGGAGCCAGCCCCCGTGGTATCCACGCCATAGCGCACCACCATCCCCGACACCCCGGCAATGAGATTCACCGCATTTACAACACCGCTGGTGTTATCCGTCTCATTGCAGGTCAGGTAGCCCCCGGACACACTGAAGGTATCCGTGTAGCGATCCCCTTGATTCAACTGTGCAGAGCACCCCTGAAAGGCACTCGTGCTCGCGATGAAGCGCACACTGAGGCTGTCGTTATTTCCCGTCCCCGTCGTCCCACTTAGCGATTGCCCGGCGGAAAACGCCCCACTTTCTGGAAACGAAGCGACCGCGTTTGTGAATACCATTGGGGTCGTTGAAACCGGATTCGGAAAATATCCGGCATTGCGTATACTCGATGCAAGAATCCACATCGTCATGCGCTCGTTGTCCTGAAACGAGGACAATTTCTGACGTAGTGTGTACGTTTGATTCATCGTCACGAATACCATGTCTAGACCGAACAGCAGCAGCAATCCAATGGCAATAGCCACCATCAATTCGATCAGACTGAAGCCGCGTTGCGTTTTCATCACTGTATGGAAACCAGTGTGGTGTACTGATGCGCCGCCGACTTTCCCGGTGCCAGCAAACCCGTGGCGCCAGACTGATTATTGCTACTCAGTGCGATGTTATTCTCGGACCAGTAGATCGTTATCTGACAAACCATCGGAGACACGGTGGGGCAGGTAATCATCCCGCTATAGGCCACGTTTCCCCCTCCCGATGGCAACGACTGGCCGACGGCTAGCGGCAAGGCACTCGCCATCGCCACGCCCCAGTTCTGTAGGTCGTAATACGCCAACTGCTGTGCGGAACAGACATTAAGGAAGCAGTCGGAAGTGGGGGTCATGGATGAACCCGAACCCACGGCGAGGGTGTTGTTCGTCACGCCCACACTCGTGGGCGGTGTGCCCCAATACTCGACATTCGCCTGCATCTGCGCTGCCATGCTGGAGGCCAGAATGGCCGCCAGATTCTGGCAACGGGCAGTTCCCGTATTATTGATGGCAAGCAGCTGGATACCCGCCACCCCCAGCACCCCCACCATGGCGATCACCATGGAAATCAGCACCTCCAGCAAGGCGAAACCGGCGTTCATGGACAGGTCGCCCCCGTGTGTACTCCCCAGGACCCGGCACTGAAAACGACGCACCGGTACAAACCGGCTGTACTGGAACGGTCGTGCAAGGTGAGTTTGTCGCCGAAGAAGGTATAGCCCACCGCCGTGAACGTTGGATAAGGCGTCGTTTGCACACTGCTGCTCGTCAACGTGTCGCCATGCGACACACCGGGCGAGACCAGGAGGGGGGAAGCGGTACTACTCAGGAAAACGATCCAGCCGCCGCTCCAGTCATTTCCCGCGCCACAAGCCGTGCTTGTGGCCGTCCCAGGACAAACGGACACACTCTGCCCGCGTTTGATCGCCTCGCTGCGCGCAAGGTTCATTCCTTGTTGCAACGCGTTGATTTCGCTCGTCATACGGACATCGTCCAGGACGCCCTGAAAGGATGCGCCGACGATGACCGCCATGATCGAGACGATGCTGAGCGTCACCAGCATTTCAATCAGCGTGAACCCGGGCAAGTCCCCGCGACGCCCCCCCCCTGTTTGGGCGTGCCGCACGGCAGGGCGAAGGATGCACACCGCGCCGCGGAAATTTTGCGATTCGATCGACCTCCTGCCTCTGTGCTGGTTCATTGCCTGTCCTCCTGGCTAGATCGCAGCCCACGCGCGGCACCAGGGAAATCGTGCCCGCACTTGGCCACGGTGGCGGGCTCACGCCACCGACCCTAGCCCGACTCCAGGAAAAGTCTGGAAGCCATCCAGGGCGTGCAGTGTGATGCTGACCACGCTCAGCAATTTATAGCAAATACATCATAATCAACAAGAAAAATAATATTTATTGATTTTGATGTTTGACCGCCACCCTCACTGGATCGGAGGTCTGGTGTTTGTGAGCATGGGATAATCACGTGGCAGCAGCAGCCACATTCGCGCCTTCTGCTTCATGGCGCCTGCAAGCTTGCCAGCCTCGTCGCCGTAACCCCAGAAGAAGTCGGCGCGGACATTGCCATGGATGGCGCTCCCCGTATCCTGCGCCAGGACCAGTCGGTTCATGGATTCCTTCGTGTTGGGGCGCGAAGTGGTCAACCAGACCGGTGCGCCCAGCGGGATGCCGCGCGGATCGACGGCGATGCTGCGTTCATTGGTGAGGGGCACACCCAGCGCGCCCAGAGGGCCCGCACCGGACATGGTGTTCGTGATCTCGCGGAAGAATACGTAGCTGGGATTGGCATTGAGCAACTCGGCCAGACGCGCCGGATTCTTCCGTGCCCAGTCCTTGATCCCCGCCATGGAAGCCTTGTCCGGGGCAATCTCCCCCTTGTCGATCAGCCACTTGCCGATGGACCGGTAGGGGTAGCCGTTTTGATCCGCATAGCCTACGCGTACGACCTCGGCGCCTTTGCCCCCTCCCTTGCCACCACCCTTGTCGTCCTCCAGGCGGACGCGACCGGAACCTTGCACCTGGAGAAAAAACAACTCCACCGGATCGTCCACCCAGAGCACTTCCTTGCCCCGGACCGGCGCCGCGCCCGCTTCGATTTCAGCGCGGTTCCAGTAAGGCACCACCTTGTTCCCCTGGACGCGGCCACGCAGGCGCAGGTTCTTCAGTTCCGGGTAGATCGCGCCCAAATCGACCACCAACATGTCGTCCGGGGGTCCATAGAGCGGATAGCGGTAACGCGCGCCGGGCGTGCGACTGCCGTGCAACAAGGGTTCGTAGTAACCGGTGGCCAGGCCATCCACCCCCCCCTCGCTTTGGTTGATCTGCCAGGGCTGGAACTGCTGCTCCAGGAAGGTGCGGATTTCTCCGCTTTCGGGCAGGGCGGAGAGTTGCTGCGCGGCCTCGCACACCCCGGACCAGGCTGGATTTCCGTGCAGACCGCGGCAGGACTGCAACCAGGCCGGCCACGCCAGCGTCAGGTCATCCTCACGCCAACCGGGCAGTTGTGCGAATACCGCCGGCTTGAGCCAAGGCATGGCAACGGCGATGAGCTTGGGCACCTCGGCCACCGGTGTCGCAGGGGGGGCGGGCGGCTCGGCGCGAACGGGCACGGCTGGCTCCTCCACTGGCGCGGGTGTGGGGATGGCGGGCAGGATAGGCTGTGGCTTCGCGACCAGTACCGGCTCTACAGATCCGAGCACTGGGGGCCGAATAGGCATCTGCTCACAACCGGCCAGCAGTGCCGCGATCAGGAATAGTGCGCGCATTAGTGCAGGACGCGCGGCACGGCAAGGATGAACTCGGGAACTTCCGCCTCGAACGGGCTGCCGTCTTCTGCGACCATCTGATAGCTTCCGCGCATGGAGCCGACCGGGGTGGCGATGGCTGTGCCGCTGGTGTATTCGAATTGCTCACCCGGCTTCAACAGCGGCTGTTCGCCGACCACGCCCAAGCCGCGCACTTCCTGCACTTTCTGGTGGGCATCGGTAATCACCCAACGCCGGGAGATGAGTTGCACCGGAATCTGGCCGTGGTTGGCGATGTTGATCGTGTAGGCGAACACGAAACGCTCCGCCCCCTCATCGGACTGGTCCGGAATGAAGAGGGTGCGCGCGGTGACGGTGACGTGGTAGTTGTCTGCCATGAGGTTTCTGCGGCTGGATGGCTTGCGACCGGTGATTGCACACGAATCGAACAGCCCTGTCCAGTGCATAGAATTGCCGGGATCGCTCGACCTGACGATTGTCCCGTGCGCGGGGCTCGCGGTTAGAATAGCGGGGTTTATTCATCGTTACAGGACAGCCCTCATGGCCGATTATCAGATTGCTCCTTCCATCCTCTCCGCCAACTTCGCTCGCCTGGGCGAGGACGTCGACAACGTTCTGGCTTCTGGCGCCGATATCGTGCACTTCGACGTGATGGACAACCACTATGTACCAAACCTGACTATCGGTCCGCTCGTATGTGAGGCACTGAGGAAACACGGCGTTACCGCAGCCATCGACGTGCACCTGATGGTGAAGCCGGTAGACCGCATCATTCCCGACTTTGCCAAGGCTGGCGCCACGTACATCACCTTTCACCCTGAAGCCTCCGAGCACGTCGATCGCACCATCGGCCTGATCAAGGAAAACGGCTGCAAGGCGGGCCTGGTATTCAACCCGGCCACCCCGCTGGACATCCTCGAATACATGCTGCCCAAACTCGACATGGTGCTATTGATGTCGGTGAACCCGGGCTTCGGCGGCCAGAAATTCATACCCTACGTACTCGACAAGGCCCGCGCTGTGCGCGAAATGATCAATGCCGGCGGCTACAACTGCCGTCTCGAGATCGACGGCGGCGTCGGCCCCGCCAACATCTGCGAAGTGGCTCGCGCGGGCGTGGACACCTTCGTCGCTGGTTCGGCCATCTTCAGCGCCGCGCGTGACAGCGACCCGCATCGCTACGACACCGTGGTCGCCGCCATGCGTGCGGAACTGGCGAAGGCCTGAAGACAGGCGAATGGCGAGTCTCCCGTGGCCAACCCCACCGGGCGACTCGCCAGCAGCGACTTGCCACCAACCATGAATTTCCCCCTCCCCCTGAAAGCCGTCGTCATCGATCTTGACGGCACGCTGCTGGACACCGCGCCCGATCTCGCCGACGCGGCGATGGCGATGGCCGCCGATCTCGATATGCCGCCGATCGACCTAGCCGAAGTCAAGACCTATATCGGCAATGGCGTCTCCCGCCTGGTGAAACGGGTACTCACCCGTGACATGCACCGCGACCCGGCCCCGGAACTGTTCGCACGCGCCTTGCCCCTCTACGAGCGGCACTACGCCGAATGGGTTTCGCGCAAGAGCCGCCCCTACCCTGGCGTGATAGAGGGCCTGCGGGCGATCCAGGCGCTGGGCGTGCACATGGCATGCATCACCAACAAGGCGGAGCGCTTCACCCTCCCCTTGCTGCGCGACACCGGACTGTTCGACTATTTCGAATTAATCCTTTCCGGCGACACCCTGCCGGAGAGGAAGCCCTCGCCGCTACCGTTGCTCCATGCCTGCGCGGTATTTTCCTGTGAACCGGCGGAATTGCTGTTGATCGGCGACTCGCTCAACGACACCCAGGCCGCGCGCGCCGCCGGCAGCCCGGTGTTTTGCGTGCCTTACGGTTACAACCGCGGCCGCCCCGTGGCAGAACTGGATCTGGACGCCGTCGTCGAGACCCTCGTCGAGGCCGCGCAACGGATCACCCGCAAATGAACTCCCTGGAAACCGGAATCGCGATGCGTGCCGCAACACGATGGCGTGGCTGAAACGTCCACCGTTCGCGCCCCGCTACTACCGTATCCGACTTTCCAGAGAGCCCTCATGTTCAACGAAGAAAAGTTCAACAGCCTAGCCCGCCAGGGCTACAACCGAATTCCGGTCATCAAGCAATTGCCTGCCGACCTGGACACACCGCTGTCGCTCTACCTGAAGCTCGCCAACGAGCCCTATTCCTATCTCCTGGAATCGGTGGTCGGTGGCGAGCGATTCGGCCGTTATTCCTTCATCGGTCTGCCCGCGCGCACGGTGCTGCGGGTACATGGCCATTTCGTCAGCGTCGAGAACAACGGCCAACCGGTCGAGCAATCCACCTGCGACGACCCTCTGGCCTTCATCGAGGCCTATCTGGCCCGTTACAAGGCGGCGCCCGTGCCCGGCCTGCCGCGTTTTCCCGGCGGTCTGTGCGGCTATTTCGGTTACGACACGGTGCGTTACATCGAGACGAAACTGGCCGATACGCGCAAGCACGACCCGGTCAACACACCGGACATCCTGCTGCTGCTCAGCGACGAACTGGCCGTGGTGGACAACCTCTCCGGCCGCTTGACCCTGATCATCTACGCCGACCCGCTGGAGCCCCAGGCATACCTGAGCGCACATCAGCGCCTGAGGGAGCTTTCGCGGCGCCTGGCCCGACCCGCCATACCGCCAGTCACATCGAATGGCAACGGCTTCGAGGCGGATTCCGAATTCGGTGAGCAGGCATACAAGGACGCCGTGGTGCGCGCCAAGCGCTACATCGGCGACGGCGACATCATGCAGGTGGTGCTGTCACAGCGCTTGAGCCGGCCGTTCAATGCGCATCCACTGTCGCTCTATCGAGCCTTGCGCGGCCTCAATCCATCGCCTTACATGTTTTATTACGACATGGGTGGCTTCCATGTAGTCGGCTCTTCGCCCGAAATCCTGGTACGCCTGGAAGACGAAGGCGAAGGCAAGCGGGTGACGGTGCGTCCCATCGCCGGTACCCGCCCGCGCGGCGCCACGCGCGAGGAAGACCAACGCCTGGAAGCCGAACTCCTGGCCGACCCCAAGGAGCGTGCGGAACATGTGCAACTCATGGATCTCGGTCGCAACGATGCCGGTCGCGTGGCGCAAGTGGGCACGGTGAAAGTCACGGAGAATATGGGCATCGAGCGCTATTCGCATGTCATGCACATCGTCTCCAACGTCGAAGCCAGTCTGCGCCCGGAACTCTCCGCCATGGACGTGCTGCGCGCAACTTTCCCGGCCGGAACGGTCTCCGGCGCGCCCAAGATCCGGGCGATGGAAATCATCGACGAACTCGAACCCACCAAGCGCGGCATCTATGCGGGCGCGGTCGGCTACCTCGGCTTCAACGGCGACATGGATCTGGCCATCGCCATCCGCACCGCGGTCATCAAGGACAACGTCCTCTATGTGCAGGCGGGTGCCGGCATCGTCGCCGACTCCGTCCCGGAAAGCGAATGGCTGGAAACCTGCAACAAGGCCCGCGCAGTGGTGCGCGCCGCCGAACTGGCCCAGGCGGGCTTCGAAGGCGAAGCGGAATAAAGCCGCTCCTACGAAGTTCCAATCACGGTATTCAGGATGCGTGAACTTCATCTCATCGTCCCGGGTCTCGCGCCCTGGCGCGTATCCCCGCATGGCGAACGGGTCTCACTGCCAGGACTGGGGCGCTTGCTGGCGCGCGGGGTCGAGATGGGTGGAGAGACCAACCTGGCGGATGCGCTGTGTTCCGCCTTCGACTTCCCCCCCCACGGCCCGCTCGCGTTCGCGACCGCCGTCCACGATGGCCTGAACGCCGACTCGGGATACTGGCTGCGCGCCGACCCGGTGCACCTGCAAGTCGGCATGCGCGGCTTGACTCTGCTCGACGCCGAACGAGTGGGCTTGAGCCAGGCGGAATCCGAGGCGTTGGCGGCGAGCCTCATGCCCCTGTTCGAGGAGGCCGGCTGGCGGCTGTTCGCGCCCACACCAGCGCGCTGGTATGGACACCCAGCCCAGGCTCTGGAACTGCGCACCACGCCCCTGGATCAGGTCGCCACCCGCCATGTGCATTCCGCCCTGCCAGCCGGCCCGGACGCCGCCCTGGCCATGCGCCTGGTGAACGATGCGCAGATCCTGCTCCACGACCACCCGGTGAATCAGGCGCGCGAACGCCAGGGCCTGGCCGCCATCAACAGCCTCTGGCTCTGGGGCGGTGGTGAGAAAGCGAAGCCGGGGCGGCGCTTCGATCTGGTGCAGGCGGGGCAGGTGGAGGCGCAGGCCCTGGCACGACTGTCCGGCAGTCCGCACGCCTATTGCCCAACCGACCTGCACGACCTGCCGCACGCCGCGAGCGCGTTGCTGCTGACGCCGGAATTCCCACCCCATGCGACGGCAGCGGAGGCCGCCCACCTCGATGCGGCGTGGTTCACCCCACTGCTGAAGCACCTGCGTCATGGCCGCATCCGGCGAGCCGTCCTCACGCTTTGCGGGCCGGAAGGCGGCAGCGTGCGACTGGGAATGGGTGACGCCTGGAAGCTCTGGGTGGGTTAGTGCGAACGTCGCGAAGCGATGTTCACACTAAACGCGGTCGTTCCTGGCTGGACCCGATACGCAGCCGCACCGCGCCTAGTAGTAGTAATTACTCTGTTGCTTGTCATAAATCTTTACGCTAGTCTGCACGGGTGCGAGTCCGGTTGGTTCTTGTTCCTTGCAACTGGCTAACCAGGGTCGGGAACGGAAAGTTCCGAACGTAAAGACCGGCTTGCTTAACCCGTAGCTACCCGTGCGGCGGGCAACGAGCCATGCGACAAAACAACCTGGATTTGATCCTGCTGCTGACCCCCTCTGGCCATGGGCCGATACGTGGCGGTGTTGCCGCGCGGTGGCTCGGGGCAATCTCATCTCGTGGCGCGGTGCCAAATTGAGACAGGATCGCAGCGTAGCTCCCGGCATGGCCCCGTCCCCGGCGAGGAAGTCCAGCGCAGTAGTGTGCCCATGGTGCCAGAGTACCGTGCGGCGCATCCCACGCCGGGCGGTAGACCGGCTCTTGAGCTACGTCCTGTCGGTGCAGCGTTTCCGCTGCCGTTCGATGATCTGCGGGTGGGAAGGCATACTGCGCGTACCGCCCCGTCGAAGTTGATCCGCTTCGCGGACCGCACACCTCGTTCCGGACGTGTTGCCGCCGGACGGCCGCGGCTAGAGCAGCGCCAGGTTGTCGCGATGGATGAGTTCCGCCTCATCCATGTAGCCCAGCAGGATTGCGATCTGTGAACTCGGTTGCCCGGCGATACGGCGGGCCTCATCGGCACCGTAGTTGACTAGGCCGCGGGCGATGTCACGGCCCTGCGCGTCGATGCAGGCCACCACTTCGCCGCGATGGAATTCGCCGATGACTTCCGCCACACCGATCGGCAACAGACTCTTGCCCTGCAAACGTAGGGCGCGTACCGCACCCTCGTCGAGACGAAGGCCACCACGCACCTGCAAATGGTCGGCCAGCCACTGTCGACGCGCCGCCAGCGGAGCGCTTACCGCCAGGAGTTGTGTACCCAGCAACTCGCCCGCGGCCAGCCGAACCAGAACCTCCTCCTCGCGCCCGCTGACGATGACCGTATGTGCACCGCTGCGGGCGGCACGTTTGGCGGCGAGTATCTTGGTCAACATACCGCCCGTGCCCACGCTGGAGCCGGCACCGCCGGCCATCGCTTCCAGTTCCGGCGTACCCGCCACGGCCTCGGAGATGAACTCGGCTTCACTGTGCCGGCGTGGGTCGGCGCTATAGAGGCCACGCTGGTCGGTCAGGATGATCAGGGCATCGGCTTCGATCAGATTCGCCACCAGAGCGCCCAACGTGTCGTTGTCGCCGACCTTGATTTCCTCGGTGGTGACCGTGTCATTCTCGTTGATGATGGGGATGGCCTTGAGTTCCAGCAGCGTGCGCAGGGTGGAACGGGCATTCAGGTAGCGCTCGCGGTCGGCCAGATCGGCGTGGGTCAGCAAGATCTGCGCGGTGTACAAGCCATGCGCGCGGAAGCTGCGTTCATAGGCCTCGATCAGCCCCATCTGGCCGACGGCGGCCGCGGCCTGGAGTTCGTTCAACGCGGCCGGCCGCTTGTTCCAGCCCAGACGCTTGATGCCCTCGGCGATGGCGCCGCTGGAAACCAGGACGACTTCCTTGCCCATCTCGCGCAGGCGGGCGATCTGCGCCGACCACTGCGCCAGGCGTTCGTGGTCAAGGCCGCGCCCTTCGTTGGTCACCAAGCTGCTGCCGACCTTCACCACCAGGCGGCGGGCATCGGCGATCACGGAACGGCTCGCGGAGCGGCTCATCTTCTATCCCTCGACTCGGCTAATCGGACTCACGCGCCATCCAGGACGGCACGACTCTGCTGCAAGTGCTCCATGATGGCAAACACCAGGGGCTGGCAGCCGCCACCGCTGATCGCGGAAATCGCGAACACGGGCCCCTCCCAGCCGAATTCGCGGATGAACTCGGCGATGCGCGAGGCACGCTCCTCCTCGGGTACCAGATCGGTCTTGTTCAGCACTAGCCAGCGCGACTTGGCGTGGAGTTCTTCGTCATACTTGCGCAACTCCTCGACGATGGCGCGCGCGTCCCGCACCGGGTCGACCTCCGGGTCGAAGGGCGCCAGATCGACCAGATGCAGAAGCAGGCTGGTACGCGCCAGGTGGCGCAGAAACTGGTGGCCCAGACCAGCACCCTCGGCCGCGCCCTCGATCAGGCCGGGCACGTCCGCGACCACGAAACTGCGTTCGCTGTCGACGCGCACCACGCCCAGATTGGGGTGCAAGGTGGTGAAGGGGTAATCGGCCACTTTCGGCTTGGCCGCGGAAATGGCGCGGATCAGGGTGGACTTGCCCGCATTGGGCATGCCCAGCAAACCCACATCGGCCAGCACCTTCAACTCCATGTGCAAACGCAGCTCTTCCCCTTCCTCACCGGCTGTGGTCTGGCGCGGCGCGCGGTTGGTGCTGGACTTGAAGTGCAGGTTGCCCAGCCCGCCCTTGCCGCCACGAGCGATCAGGGCGCGCTGACCATCACGGGCCAGGTCGGCGATCGGGGCGCCACTCTCGTTCTCGGTGATCACCGTGCCCACCGGCACACGCAAGGTGAGATCGTCGCCCCCCTTGCCATAACAGTCGGCGCCGCGGCCGTTCTCGCCGTGTTGCGCGCGGAACATGCGGGTGAAGCGGTATTCCACCAGGGTATTGATGTTGCGGTCGGCCTCGGCCCAGATGCTGCCACCCTTGCCGCCATCACCGCCATCCGGTCCACCCATGGGGATGAATTTCTCGCGCCGGAACGAGGCGGAACCATTGCCACCACGGCCAGCGATGACGTCGATACGGGCTTCGTCGATGAATTTCATGCTATTGGCCTCTGTAACAAAAAAGCCCTATCCAGAGGATAGGGCTCCTTCGGGGCGGACCGATCCGGCGGACCGATCCGGGGCTCGCTTACGCCGCGACCGCGACCGGTACTACGTTGACCGTGCGGCGCTGACGTGCGCCCTTCACGGTGAATTCGACCACGCCGTCGACCTTGGCGAACAGAGTGTAGTCCTTGCCCAGGCCGACGTTCAGGCCGGGATGGAACTGGGTGCCACGCTGGCGAACCAGGATATTGCCGGCGGGAACGAATTCGCCACCGTAGCGCTTGACGCCCAACATCTTCGGGTTTGAGTCGCGACCGTTACGGGAACTGCCGCCTGCTTTCTTGTGTGCCATTGTTGTCTGCTCCTGCTAGATGGAAGACCCTGCATCGATACCATCGATGCGGATTTCCGTGAAATTCTGGCGATGCCCCTGAGTCTTGCGGTAGTGCTTGCGGCGACGCATCTTGAAAATCAGCACCTTGACGCCACGACCGTGGGCCAGCACCGTCGCCTTGACGGTGGCTCCAGCGAGCATCGGGGTACCGACCTTGATGTCGTCACCGTCGGCCACCATGAGCACGTCCGTGATTTCGACTTCTCCGCCCACTTCAACGGGCAGGGTCTCCACCTTCAGCCTGAAGCCGGCAGATACCTTATATTGTTTACCACCGGTTTTTATCACCGCGTACATGCCTGTCTCCAAAAATCTTGGCTGATCCGTAAAACGCGGCATTATATTGGAAGGATCGGGCGAATGCAATCTGCCCTTGACCCGTGGATCGAGGGCTATAGTTCCAGCCCGACTCTCGTCCTGCCCGCGCCATGAACACACCCTCCTTGCCGCGCCGCCTTGCCTGCCTCGCCTACGAGGCGATGTTGCTGGTCGCTGTGCTGTTCCTCGCCAGCTTCCCCTTCGTATCCCTGACCCAGTCTCTGCTCCTGCCCCAGGAAGGGTTCCGTCTCCTCGTGCAGGCCTACTGGCTGCTTCTGGCAGGCGGCTATTTCACCCTGTTCTGGCGGCGCGGCCAGACCCTGGCGATGAAGACCTGGCACATCCGCCTGGAATCGACGACAGGGGAACGACTCACGGCCAGGCAGGCGGCCAAGCGTTATCTGCTGGCCTGCCTGCTTTTCCCCATCAGTTGGGGCTGGGTGGTGTTCACGCCAGAGCGCCAGTCACTCCATGACCGGCTCGCGGGAAGCCGCCTGGTCATCGTCTCTCCATCTTCCAGATAGCCAGGCCCGCGGCGAGGGCGAATACCAGGGTGGGCGCCGACGCGGACAGCGGCGCCGGCCAGTCCAGCAACTGCGCGAACTGGGAGAACAGACGGTTACTGAGGTGAAAACCCAGCCCCAGCAGGATCCCCAGGAGCAGGCGTCCGCCGGCTCCGCCGACGCGCGGCGGCCGATAGGCGAAAGCCAGCGCCAGCAATAGCATCACGGGTGCGGCCAGCGGGTAGGTCACCTTGCTCCAGAAAGCGACGACATAACGCTGCGCATCCTGATGGTTCTGCTTCAAATGGTGTACGTAGGAATACAGCGTGGCCATCGACATGCGTTGCGGCGACACCATCAGCACCGACAACAATTCCGGCGTGACGGACGAGACCCAGGCCTGGTCCGCCAGTCGCAGGGTCTGGGTATGACCTTCGCCCAGACGGGTTTGTGTCACCCGTCGCAAATCCCAGTGGCCACCGCGCCAAACCGCGGACTCGGCGCGCAAGACCGAGCGCAGGCGGAACTGGTCATCGAAGGCGTACAGGCGCACATCCAGCAGGCTGGCGTCGGGCAGCATCTCGCGGATGTTGATGAACGTCCCCGCATCCTTCGCCCAGACGCCGGTCTTGAACTCCCTGGCCACGACCCCGCTGGTGGCGCGCAGTTTCAGCTGCTGTGCCGCGCGTTCTGCGGGCGGCGTGACGTACTCGCTCAGCAGCAGCGCCAGCACGCCGATCAGCAGGCCCACGCCCAGCATCCAGACCGCCAGACGCTGCGCGGACAGGCCGCCGGTGCGCATCACGCTGAACTCCGAACTCAGCGCCAGCCGGTTCCAGGCGACCAGCCCCCCCACCAGCACGGCGACCGGGATCAGTTCGTTCAGGCGCCCCGGAATGTTGAGTGCCACGAACAAGGTGGCCAGCATGGGCGTGTAGCTTGGCGGACTTCCCCCGGAAATTTCATGAATGAAATCGAAAAAGGAAAACATGCCGGTCAGCGCCAGTATCGCGAGGGCGCTGGCGACGAGAATTTCAAAGGCAACGTAGCGGAACAGGATGCTCATGAGCGCGCGGGCGCGTGGAAGCGCTGCCAGTAGGCGAACCCCAGGGCGAGGATCATGGTGCCATGCACCAGGGTGAGGCTGGCCGCGGCGGAAAGGTGGGAGCGGGCCACCCAGCCCTGGGACAGTCCAACCAGATTGCTATAGGAAAAATAAATCAGGATCGCGAACACCACGTTGAGCGAGCGGCCGGCGCGGGGGTTCACGTAGCTCAAGGGCACCGCCAGCAGGCAGAGTATCAGGGTACTGAGCGGATAACTCACGCGCCAAACCCATTCCGCCATATTCTCCGGCGTCGGGGCCGCCAGCAGGGCGTGGGTGCCGCGGACATGCGGCCCACCCTCCTTCTCCGCGACCTTCTGCGGCTCGATGCGCACGGCGTAGCTGGAAAAATCGGCGACACGAAAATCCGCGATGCCAGGCGTGCCCTCGTAGCGATTCCCCTGTTCCAGCACCAGGAAGCGCTCGCCGTTCCCCATGAGCCGCACATGCCCCTGCCTGGCGACGATCACGCCCATGCGCCCCTGCTGTAGCGACTCGACGAAGACCTTGCTGACATGCTGGCCATTGGGCGACACGGCTTCCACGAAAAACACCCGCCGGCCCTGACCATCCTCGGAAAACACGCCGGGTGCCAGGGTAGAGACCTGGTCCCGTGTCGCCAACTTCGCCTCGAACTGCATCTGTTTGCCCGCCGACCAGGGAATCAGAACCATGCTGACGAAGGCGATGATCGCGGCCGCCGGCAGGGAAAAAACCGCCACTGGTCGAATCCAGTCGAGCGGCCCCAGACCCGCGCTCAGCCAGATCACCGCCTCGCTGTCACGCCAGAGGCGATTCAGACTCATGAACACACCGACGAACAAGGCCATGGAGAGGATGACCGGCAAAAAACGCGCGAAGCCGAAGCCCAGCATGGGAAAGACCGCATCGTTGGCCAGGTCGCCCAGGGCAGCCTGGCCCAAGACCCGCACCAGGAGCACCGCGGCGAAGATCGATGCCAGCGCGGTGAAGACCATGCCGCTACTGGCTGCCATCTCGCGGAGCAGCGCACGGTCGAACAGACGCAGAAAGGAACTCATGGTGTTTTGACTATTTGAAGTTCAACTGCCGATAATCCGGGAAGCTTGTGTTTCGGGTACGAATTTTTCAGACACATCGGTTTCTGGAGGTAAGGATGGAATTCAGCATCAAGAGCGGCAGTCCGGAAAAACAGCGCAGCGCCTGCGTGGTCGCCGGCGTCTTCGAGCATCGTAAGCTCAGCTTCGCCGGCGAAGTCATCGATCACGCGGCTTCAGGCTACCTGGCCGACATTCTCCGGCGTGGCGACATGGACGGCAAGGCGGGCACGACCCTGCTGCTGCACAACGTGCCCGGCCTGTTATGCGACAGGGTCCTGCTGGTCGGCCTGGGCAAGGAGCGAGAGTTCCGCGACAAACAATACCGCGACGCGGTGCGTGCCGCGATCAAAGCCCTGTCCGATACCGGAGTCGGCGAAGCCGCACTGTACCTTTGCGAGATTCCGGTCAAGAAACGCGACCTGGGATGGAATGTGGAACAGGCCGTGCTGGTCGTGGAAGAAACGCTGTATCGCTTCGAGCAGATGAAGAGCAAACCCGACGAGAATCGGCGCGCCCTGCGCCGGCTCACCCTTGCCGTGTCGCGCCGCGGCGAACTGCCCACTGGAGAAGCGGCCGCCCTGCGCGGCCAGGCGATCGCCGCCGGCATGAAACTGGCCAAGGATCTGGGCAATCTGCCGGGCAACGTCTGCACGCCCGGCTACCTCGCCTTACAGGCCGAGGAACTGGCGAAGGCACACGGTTTCGCCATCGAGGTGCTCGACCAGGTCGCCATCGAAAAACTGGGCATGGGTTCCTTCCTTTCCGTGGCCAAGGGCAGCGACGAGGCGCCGCACTTCATCATCCTGCGCCACCACGGCGGCAGGGAAGACCAGAAACCCGTAGTCCTGGTGGGCAAGGGCATCACCTTCGACTCCGGCGGCATTTCCCTCAAGCCGGGCGCGGACATGGACGAGATGAAATACGACATGTGCGGCGCGGCGTCGGTCCTGGGTGCTTTCCGCGCCCTGGCCGAATTGAAGCTGCCACTCAATGTGATCGGTCTCATCCCCACCTGCGAGAACCTACCCAACGGACGCGCCAGCAAACCGGGCGATGTGGTCACCAGCTTGTCGGGGCAGACCATCGAAGTGCTCAACACCGACGCCGAAGGCCGATTGATCCTGTGCGACGCGCTGACTTATGCGGAACGCTTCGAGCCCGCCTGCGTGGTGGACATCGCCACCCTCACCGGCGCTTGTGTGATCGCGTTGGGACACATCACCTCGGGCCTGCTCGCCAACGACGACGCCCTGGCGCGGGAATTGCTGCATGCCGGCGAGGTGGCGCACGACCGCTGCTGGCAACTGCCGCTGTTCGAGGAATACGAGGAGCAGCTCAACAGCAATTTCGCCGATATGGCCAACATCGGTGGGCGCCCGGCCGGCACCATCACCGCGGCGGCTTTCCTGAGCAAATTCACCAGGAAATACGACTGGGCTCACCTGGACATCGCCGGGACCGCCTGGAAATCTGGCAAGGAGAAGGGCAGCACCGGCCGTCCGGTGCCGCTGTTGGTGCATTTCCTGGTTAAACGGGCGAAAGGGTAATGCGTAGGGGCGGGCTTCAAACCCGCCCATTACGGCTCCAACAGCGTGGCCTTCGCCTGTGCCAATTGACCGGGGTAGTCGCGCGACGCGTGCAGACCCCGGCTTTCGTGGCGCGATTTGGCACTACGCACGATGAGGTCGGCGGTGAGCACCAGGTTGCGCAACTCGACCAGATCGTTGCTCACCCTAAAATTGCTGTAATACTCGTCGATCTCGTCGGCCAGGAGCTTGAGGCGGTGGGCGGCGCGCTCCAGGCGCTTGGTGGTGCGCACGATGCCGACATAATCCCACATGAAGCGGCGCAGTTCGTGCCAGTTGTGGGCGAGGACGATCTCCTCGTCGGCGTCGGTCACGCGGCTTTCGTCCCAGACCGGCAATGCCTGCTCCCGCGCGGGCGTCGACGTGGCGATGTGAGCCGCCGCCGCACGTCCATACACCAGGCATTCCAGCAGGGAATTGGATGCGAGTCGATTGGCGCCATGCAGGCCGGTGCAACTGGTTTCACCGATGGCATAGAGGTGATCGGCATCGCTATGCCCGTTCCTGTCCACCAGCACGCCGCCACAGGTGTAGTGCGCGGCCGGGGCCACCGGAATCCAGGTACGCGTGATGTCGATGCCCAGTTCCAGGCAGCGTGCGTGGATGTTGGGAAAATGGCTGACGATGAACTTGGCAGGCTTGTGGGTGATGTCCAGATACACGCAATCGAGGCCACGTTTCTTCATCTCGAAATCGATGGCGCGCGCCACCACGTCACGCGGCGCCAGTTCGGCGCGCTCGTCGTGTTCCGGCATGAAGCGGTTGCCATCGGGCAGGCGCAGCAGCGCCCCTTCGCCGCGCATCGCCTCGGTGATGAGAAAGGACTTGGCATGCGGGTGGTAGAGACAGGTCGGGTGAAACTGGATGAATTCCAGGTTGGCCACGCGGCAGCCCGCGCGCCAGGCCATGGCGATCCCGTCGCCGGTCGCCGTATCCGGGTTGGTGGTGTAGAGAAAGGCCTTGCCGGCGCCACCGCTGGCCAGCACAGTGAAACCGGCGGCGAAGGTGGCCACATGGCCGCTGGCGGTATCGAGTACGTAAGCCCCATACACCCCGCGCCCCTCGCCCCCGAGAAGGCGGTCGGTGATCAGGTCGATCGCGATGTGCTCCGGGTACAGGGTCAGATTGGGCCGCGCCGCCATCCGCGCCAACAGGATGTCTTGCACGGCGCGCCCAGTGGCATCCGCCGCGTGCAACACCCGGCGCTTCGAGTGGCCGCCTTCGCGCGTCAGGTGATAATCCTTCCCCTCGTGGTCGAACGGCGCGCCCTGCTCGATCAACCATTGCACCGCGCCGGGTGCCGCTTCCACCACATGGCGCACCACGGCCTCGTTGCACAGACCGGCCCCCGCCACCAGGGTATCGCGCACATGCTCGTCGAAGCTGTCCTCCGGGCTGGTGACTGCGGCAATGCCGCCCTGTGCCCAATAACTGGAACTGTCCGTGCCGGCTTTCTTGGTCACGACCGCGATGTGCAACCCCTCGGGCAGGGACAATGCCAGGGTGGCGGCGGACAGGCCGGAACCGATGATGAGTACGTCGAAGCGCTGCATGACCTCGCTCGCAGAATGGGAGGGCGACGCGGCACCCACCGGAGCCTACTCACCGGTGTGCCCGCCGTTCGGCCGGTTATACTCGACCCGACATGGATTGCAAGCCGTGGCAGCACTGTGCCACGCAGAGGAAGAGGATGAGTGATCGGGAAATCGATCTACAACTGGTCGAGCGGGTGCGCGAGGGCGACAAGCGGGCATTTGGACTGCTGGTGGAAAAATATCGCCGCCGGGTCATCCGCCTCCTGTCGCGCATGGTGCGCAATCCTGAAGACCTGGAGGACATCGCCCAGGAAACCTTTATCAAGGCTTACCGGGCGCTACCGCAGTTTCGTGGCGACGCGGCCTTCTATACCTGGCTGTATCGCATCGCCGTGAATACCGCGAAAAATTTCCTGATCGCGCGCGGCAAGGCGATGCGCACGGTGAGCGACCACGCGGCCAACGACGACGACGAGCCCGATGAACGCCTGGTGGCCCAGGACAACAGCACGCCGGAATCGGAACTCCTGTCGAAACAGGTTGCCATAGCCGTTAACGAAGCGGTGGACGCCCTGCCCGAGGAGTTGCGCCAAGCCATCACCCTGCGAGAAATGGAAGGCTTGAGTTACGAAGAAATCGCGGAAACCATGGATTGCCCGATTGGCACCGTGCGCTCGCGCATCTTCCGGGCGCGCGAGGCGATTTCCAGCAAATTGCGGCCGATCCTGGGCACGCCGGATGACAAGAGGTGGTAGCCAGATGAACACGACACAAAATAACGATGAGCACCTTTCCGCCCTGCTGGATGGCGAACTGTCCGACCGGGACGCACAGCGGGTGATCCGCCAACTGGCTGACGACCCCGCCGGACGGGCGCGGTTCGCCGAGTACTGCGCCGTGGGCGACCTACTGCGCGGGCATCGTGCCGACCTCCCCGAACTCACCGGGAGGGTCATGGCCGCGCTCGAAGATGAGCCCACGGTGCTCGCTCCCGTGCGCCGGGACGGTGGGCGACGGCCACTGCTCTGGCTCGCCGCCGCGGCCTGTGGCGTTCTCACGTGGGGTCTGTGGGGAGGCGTGCCGCGTCAGGAGAGTTCGGCGGTGCTGGCCTCCTTGCGGGCACCGGCGGATGTCGCGCCCTATCTGGCCGCGCACCAGGACTATGCGCAGGCCGTGCTCGACGTGCCGGAAATGCAGTTCACCCGGGTCTCTCTGAGCGGAGAAGCCCGATGAGGGCAGCGCCCTGGCTGTTGCTCCTCTGCATGGCGAGCGCGCAGGCCACGCAAGCGCTGCCGCCAGCCGAAGCCATCGCTTGGTTGCAGAAGATGGCCGATGCCTCGCGACAACTGGCCTACGAAGGTGTCTTCGTGGTGCGCCAGGGCGATGGCATGCAGACGCTGTCCATCAGCAACCGCCCGTCCGCACAGGGTAATGAAAGCCGCCTCTTGTCCCTGGATGGAAATCCGCGCGAAGTGCGTTGCAGTCAGACCGGCGCGGTGACCCTGGTATCCGAGGGCAGTCAGGTTCACGCTGAAAAACGCCTGAGCAACCGCCATTTCCCCGACCTGTTGCCCGCCTATCCGCAGGCCCTGCTCAACTGGTATGAAGTCAGGCTGGGAGAGATGGCGCGCGTCGCCGGACTGGATTGCCGCAACGTGGAAATCCAGCCCAAGGATGCCTTCCGCTGGGGCTATGTGCTGTGTGCGGAAAAAGACAGCGGGCTTCCCCTGAAGGCGGTCATGATCAACGGCAGCAAACAGCCGCTGATGCAATACGTCTTTGCCGAGATCAAGTTGGGGGCCGGCGCGCAGAAGCCGCAAACCCAAGCTGCGCCCCACGCGGAACTCCCCGATCCCGCGCGGCCGGCCGACGCCGTCTTCGCCAGGGCGCTGCCACCGGGGTATGCGCGCATCGCCGCGGTCCGGCGACATCTGCCCAACATGCCGGGCGAGGTGGTGCACTGGGTGTTCAGTGACGGCCTCACCCACATCTCCTTGTTCCTGGCCCCCAGCGACAAACCCGCGGAGCCCCTCAGGGGTGTCAGCCCAAGTGGCATGGTCAACCTCATGCGCCGCCAGGTCGGAGAATTCCAGGCCACCGTGCTGGGCGACGCCCCCTGGGTCGCGGTGGAAGCCATCGCCCAGGGCCTGGAGCCGAGAAAATGATCGAAACTCCCGCCCGGATTACGCGCCTGGATGGCCTCGACGCCTGGGTCGTCAGCGCCGCGCCCTCTTCCTGCGGCGCCTGCGGCGGCAAAGGCTGCGGCAGCTCCCTGTTCGCCCGTGCCCTGCATGCCAAGGAACCGGAATACCGCGTCGAGAACCCCATCGGCGCCAGCGTGGGCGAAGCCGTGGTCATCGGCCTACCCGACGGCGCCCTGCTGGGTGCCGCGCTATCGGGCTATATCGTGCCGCTGCTGCTTCTGCTCGCGGGTGCGGCACTGGGCCAATGGATCGCAGGGGAAGCTGGCGCCGTGGCTGGCTGTCTCCTCGGCCTGGGGCTGGCCGCCTGGAATTTGAGGCGTGGCCGCGGCACGGAAGTGCGCCCCACCGTGCTGCGGCGCGGCGAAACGGGCTGCGCCAGCCGATAAAGGGCAGTGCCGGGGCACACACGGCGATGGAGCGGCCTCCCGGCCGTCGTTCAACCGAGGCACACCCTGCGGGCCTCCAGCCGCGTCGCGGCCTGGAGGACGTTCCCGCGAAGTCCCCAATATATTACTGGCAGACCTGCTGCATGTTGAACGGCAGCAGGTTGCTGCTGTTGATGGCATCCATGCCGGTCGTCACCAGCCAGTGCAGCGCCTTGGTGGGCGGGGGGATGATGCCAACCAACTCGGTGGGGCACTTGAAGGTCAGGACGTACAAGGGTTTTTCGCCCGTGGGGTAAACCTTCTTGAGCGTCGGGAGGATGGATTCATCGGCCAGAGGCGGCATGGAAGGCAACGCCCGCTTCAGGTCACTGAACGTGGGCAGGCTCAGATTGAACGCGGGCAAGGACACGTTGAACGAAGGTAAGGACAGGTTGTACGCGGGCAAAGCCGGAGCGTAGACGGGAACGCTCACTTGATTCGGGGCTGCGGGGCTGGACAGGTAGGGGTTGACGGCGCTTGCGTGCGGCGTGGCGGGCATCGCGGTCACGACGGCAACCGGCACGAGAATCTCCGCGCGTGACGCCGCGACGGCGGGCACAGGGCGGACATCGACGCGAGCCGGGGCGGCGACCACTGGTGCGGCGACGGGCGCCGCGACCGTGTTGGGCTTGGCGACCACGGACAGCACGGCAACAGGCACAGCGGCTACGCTGGGCTGGACGAGGGTCGGCACGTAGGCGACGGCGTTTGCCTTGGGCGCGGGTTCCGCGGCAGCGGGCAGGCTGGGCTTGGCTACAGCGGGTATGGCGGGTACGGCGGTGGTGGCCAGCGTCAGCGACTTGGCCAAAGCCAGCGGCGCGGCGGGCGCAGGAGCCGCGGGAGCGGGGACTGTGGGGGCGGGGACTGCGGGAGCGGGGGGCGTTGCCAGATAGGGGTTGGGCGCGCTGGTGATCTGGGTGCTGGTACCCGGCAGATAGGGGGATAGATAGGGGTTCGTCTTCACCACGGCCTTCAACTCCGGCCCACTCGCGGCGGGCAGCACCGAATCCACCTTTTTCTCGGTGTGTTTGTGCTTGCGATGCGGTTTGTGCACGGCCTTCTTCGGCGGCTCAATCTGGGTCTGGTTCGCTTGTGTCTCGCTCCAGGCTGCGCCGCTGTTTACACCTGCCACGCAGGCGAGGAGCAGGCAGCTCAGGAGTTGGGGTAACGCTTTCATATTGCCGTCCTTGAAATAGGTTCGCTTTCGGCTGCGCGGGTTAGCCAGCCATATTGCAGTAGCATGACCGACGTGGGTTGCACGGGTTCCCGATGTTGTTGATCTGGCTCAAGGGATATTGCATTCCATGGCGTTATTGCCACACTTCGGCATGGCAACCCGAGGCGTCACAGGAGAGATAGCCACCCGTCGCATCAAACCAGTCCGGCAACACCCAGCGCTCGCAGGAGCGGCCATCGACCGCATGGCGGTGGCGCGCGGGACGGTGGGTGTGGCCGTGGATGATGCGGCTGACCGCATGTTCCCTGAATGCCGCAGTGATGGCGTCCGGATTCACGTCCATGATTTCCATACGCTTCCCGGCCTTGGCCTGTTCACTGCGATCGCGCAGGGATACGGCGAGTGCGTGACGCACTTCCAATGGCTTGCCGAGAAAATCGGCAAGCCAGCGCGGCTCCCTGATCTGGGCGCGAAAGACCTGATACTGCGCGTCGTCGGTACACCAGGCATCGCCATGCGCCAAAAGGGTGGGCGTACCATGGAGGTCGATGCGGGTGGGGTCGGCCAGCAGGGCCAGTCCAGCGGCTCGCGCCAGATCGGGGCCGACGAGAAAATCACGGTTACCCGGCAAGAAGTGGAGGGGAACGCCCGCCTGCCCGATCCGCTTCAGCGCGGCCGCAATCCCGGCGTGGAAGGGCAGGCCAAGATCGTCGTCGCCCACCCAGGCTTCGAACAGGTCGCCCAGGATGTAGAGGCCACTGGAACGGGACGCCTGGCATTCCAGGAAACCCCGGAATGCGTCGGCGGTGTCGGGGCGCTCCGGGCTGAGGTGCAGATCGGAGATGAACAGCGTGGGCAAAGCCGGTCAGTCTTCCACGATCTCCGCGGATTCGATGACGACATTCTCGACCGGCACGTCCTGATGCCCGGCGCGCATGCCGGTGCGTACCTTGCGGATGCGGTCGACGTTCTCCTTGCCTTCCACCACGCGACCAAACACGCAATAGCCGTAACCTTGCGCGGAGGCCTCGCGGAAGTTGAGGAAGTCGTTATCGGCAAGATTGATGAAGAACTGGCTGGAGGCGGAATCAGGGTTGGGGGTACGCGCCATAGCGACGCTGTAAGCCGCGTTCTTGAGGCCGTTGTCGGCTTCGTTGCGGATCACTTCCCGTGTGGTTTTCTGTTCCATCTCGGTGGTGAAACCGCCACCCTGGATCATGAAGCCGTCGATGACGCGGTGAAAAATAGTGCCGTTATAAAAGCCATCGCGAACGTACTGCTCAAAATTGGCAACGGTAACCGGGGCGGCCTTGGCGTCCAGTTCCAGGGTGATGGGTCCGAAGTTGGTTTGCAATTTGATCATGGGATGGACTCGATTGGGTTTCTCGGCGGGGGTGGATGCCGCGAGGTTGGCGGCGGTAAGGCTGAGCAGGCAAACAGCCAGGATGAGGCGGGTCAAATTCTGAAATGGCACGGATCAGTGCTGCGCAAGTTGAGTGGACAATTCCGAATTCTTTTCCACGGCGATGCGCCATTGACCCTCTTCCATGCGCCAATAGAGGCGCTTTCGGCTCAGGCTCGCGAGGCGGTCGCTGCTGTAGCGCTGGGTAAATTCGGCATATGCCATGTTGCTGCCCGGGTAGAGAAACAGGCTGATGTCTTCCAGTTCCACCTTGATCCACGATTTTTCGACGATGTTGCGGCGTTTTCCGTCCACCCAGCCGCGACCTTCTCCGCGCAGGAAGGCCGCGGTGTAGTGACCGAGGAAGCGATCCGCTTCTCGCGCCTGCCAGGAGGTCTGCCAGGAACGCAGACGCGCGAGCAGTTCGCCGCGTTCCTTCTCCCAAGCGACGTGGTCGATCCAGTCCGTGCGCTCGGCGATCACGATCGGGGTGGCGCCCGGCTGCACCCAGCGGCTGATTTCCTTCAGGTCCGGATTGGTCACCACGACACAGCCTTCGCTGGAACGCGGGGGACGGCTATAAGTGTCCGAGGGCACGCCGTGCAGCCAGATTCCGTGGCCGCTGCGACCCTGGATACGGTCCCATTCGTTCGGATAATCGATCGGAAAGGCCCCGGCACCATAGAGGTCGGCCAAGCCCTTGCGCGGCAGCTCGCGGGCAATCTGGTATATCCCCATAGGCGTGCGCATGTCGCCCTCGCTTCGTTTGTCGGTGCCGTTCTTGCCTATGGTCATGTAGAAGTCGGCCTTCAGGTGCGGCTCACCTTCCACATTTTCGAACAGGTAGAGCCGGGCGCGCGAGGCGTCGGCGAGCAGGGCATATTTCTGCTCCGGAGCCAATTGCAGAATCTGTCGCGGCAACTGCGCCGTATCCGGCTGGTCGATGTAGCGCAGCAGGCGTACCCGAGCCTCGTCGCGCAGCCCGGACAGGGATTGCGCCGAGGTTGCGGTCGGGAAGGCCACAGTGCCGATGCCCGAAAGCGGTCGCGACCGCGCCATCAAGAGATCCCCCTTGATCAGGTGCGCGAGCTTGAAGTCGGGACGCAGTGAAATGACCCGGTTGACCTCCCGCAGCGCATCATCGAGGCGGTTACTGCGGATATCCTGGATCGACTTGGCGATCATGGCGTCGGGCGTGGGCAGATAGCGCGCCATGTCGGCACCGGCCAGCAGCAGGGGCTTGTCGCCCTCGGCCCCCACCAACCCGGGCAGGAACGCGACCAGGCACAGCGCGAGTCGGAATATCCACTTACCCATGCGTGTCAACGCTCCTCGACGATTTTCCAGTCGTCACCCTCTTTTTCCAGGAACAGCATTTTCCTGTCCCTGGAGCGGACGAGATTGGAAACATAATGCTGTTCGAAACTGACCTTGGCCGGCGCATTCTCGCCCGGTATTTCGACCTTGACCCTGTCCAACTGCACCTTGACGAACCTGGGACGGGTGACCCGCGCCTTGCGTTCTGTCTCCCACTGCGCACGGTCCCGGCCGCCCGGCACCTTGAAATCCTTGCCATAGAAGGCAAGATAGGCCGTGGAATCGCGCTTTCCCCACGCTTCGGCCCAGGCGCGCACGGTGCGCTCGATCTCCGCGGTAGCGGCCGCATCACCAGCTTTGGCCACCCCTTTCTCCACCGGCGCGACCGGCTCCGGCACCTTGACCGGCTCCGTCTTGTCGACCGCGGTTTCGGACCGGGTCGGCAACGGCTGCGGGCGCACCGGTTCCGCGGCCGGGCCAGTCACTTTTGCGAGCTGCCCGGTCTTGCGCGGCCCCGCTTTGGACGCGGCCTTCCCCTTGGTGGCATCCGACACCGGCACAGGAGTGAAAATTTCGCGGATCATCGCCAGCTTGGTCAGCGCTGAGGTATTCGATTTGTCCAGTTGTAGCGCCTTGTCATAGGATTGCGAAGCCATCTTGGCATAGATGTCGCCCAGGTTCTCGTGCGCGGTGGCATAGCTTGGATGAGTGCGGATCGCCATTTCCAAGCTGTTCTTGGCGCGGTCGTACTGACCCTGGGCCGCGTAGAGCACGGCCAGATTGTTGTAAGGCTCGGGCAGCTCGGGATAATCCTCGGTCAGATCGGTGAACACCTTGATCGCATCGATCTGGCGATTCAACTCGGTGAGGATCAATCCCTTGAGGAATCGCCCCTGGGCGTCCTTGGGGTTGGCCGCCAGCAAGGCATTCACTTTTTCCAGGGCCGCGGCATTATTGCCCTGGCGGAAAACCTGACTGACATCCTGAATGCTGGGGACCGCAGCAAGCGCCGCGACGGGGAACCAGGCGAGCAGGAGGACGATGGGTAGGGTGCGGGAGAAACGGGATAGGACCATGTGTGCTAAGCTTTTCGCGGTTTTTGCGGTTGGTGGAGTATGCCCCAAGCCGCGTGGATTCTAGCCCCCGCAGGGCGCATTGCAAAATCACGCCCCCCCACCCTGCGGCTTTTCCCCTCCCCTCACGACCAGACCATGAGCGATCCCGCACCCGTTCAGCATTTCATCCGTTCCATCGTCGAAGCCGACCTGGCCAGTGGCAAACACGCAGCCGTCACCACCCGCTTCCCGCCCGAACCCAATGGTTATCTGCATATCGGCCATGCCAAGTCGATCTGCCTGAACTTCGGCCTGGCCCTGGATTATCAGGGCAGTTGTAACCTGCGTTTCGACGACACCAACCCGGAAAAAGAGACCGAGGAGTACGCCAGCGCCATCCAGGACGATGTGCGCTGGTTGGGATTCCAGTGGAACGGAGCGGTACGCTGGGCATCGGACTATTTCCCGGCGCTTTACGACTACGCCGAAGCCTTGATCACAAAGGGCCTGGCCTATGTCGATGACCTCACACCCGAGGAGATGCGCGAATATCGTGGCACCCTCACGCAAGCAGGCCGCGCAAGCCCGTTCCGCGCTCGCGCATGGGAAGAAAACCTGGACCTGTTCCGGCGCATGAAGGCGGGCGAGTTCCCGGACGGCTCGCGCACGCTGCGTGCGAAGATCGACATGGCCAGCCCCAACATGAATCTGCGTGACCCGGTGATCTACCGTATCAAGCGCGCGCACCACATCCGCACGGGCGATGCCTGGTGCATCTACCCGATGTACGACTACACCCACTGCATCTCTGATGCCCTGGAATGCATCACCCACTCCCTGTGCACGCTCGAATTCGAGGATCACCGCCCACTCTACGACTGGGTGCTGGAACAGTTACCCGTGCCCTCGCACCCCCGCCAGATCGAATTCTCCCGGCTGGAACTGCATTACACCGTCACCAGCAAACGCAAGCTCAACCAACTGGTGACCCAGGGCCACGTCTCTGGCTGGGACGACCCGCGCATGCCCACCATCCACGGCATGCGCCGGCGCGGCTACACCCCGGAGGGCATTCGCGAGTTCACCCGTCGCATCGGCATCTCCAAGAGCGAGAACGTGGTCGACATGGCCGTCCTGGAGGGCGCCATCCGCGAGGATCTGGAAACCAAGGTGCCGCGGGTGATGGCGGTGGTCCATCCGCTCAAGCTGGTCCTGAGCAACTACCAGGACGGCTTGACCGCCTCCCGTGCAGCCGGCTTTCACCCCAACCACCCGGAGTTTGGCGAACGTATCGTTGCGATTTCTCGTGAAATCTGGGTCGAGCAGGACGACTACTCCGAGAACCCGCCGGCCGGCTGGCAACGACTCACGCCGGGTGGCGAAGTGCGCCTGCGCTACTCCTACGTCATCCGCTGCGATGAAGCGATCAAGGACGACGAGGGCAATGTGACCGAATTGCGCTGTTCCATCGACCATGAAACCCTGGGCAAGAACCCCGTCGGGCGCAAGGTCAAGGGCGTCATCCACTGGGTCTCGGCCAGCCATTGCCTGCCCATCGAGGTGCGTCTCTACGATCGCCTGTTCCTGGACCCTATTCCCGATGGACACAAGGATCGCGACTTCCTGGAGTTCCTCAACCCGGAATCACTGACGGTGGTGAGTGGCTGGGCCGAAGCCTGCGTGCGTGAGGCCGCCCCGGAAACCCGATACCAGTTCGAGCGTCTCGGCTATTTCTGCGCCGACCGCCATGACTACCGCGGCGAACGCCTGGCATTCAACCGCACGGTGACGCTGAAGGATAACTGGAGCAAATAATCGCTCCTGCGTCGCTCGAGATGCTCAAGCTTCAAGGCATAAGCAAGCTTGAATCTTGGCTATCGCCTCTTGGACCTTGCCCCCTACCCTGATCATGCTGACCCTGCACAACACCCTCACCCGCAAGAAAGAAGAGTTCGTCCCCATCGTGCCCGGCCAGGTGCGCATGTATGTCTGCGGCATGACGGTGTACGACTACTGCCATCTGGGCCACGCTCGGGTACTGGTGGTGTTCGACATGATCACCCGCTGGCTGCGCGCCTGTGGTTATGAAGTCACCTATGTCCGCAACATCACCGACATCGACGACAAAATCATCAAGCGAGCCTTCGATAACGGCGAGGCGTTCACCGCGTTGACCCAGCGCTTCATCGATGCCATGCACGAGGACAGCGCCGCCCTGGGCGTCCTGCCGCCCAACCACGAACCGCGCGCCACGGAATACGTCGGCAGGATGCTAGCCATGATCCAGACCCTGATCGAGCGCGAACACGCCTATGCGGCAGGCAACGGCGACGTCTATTACTCGGTCGAAAGTTTCCCGACATACGGCCGCCTGTCCGGCAAGACCCTGGAAGATCTGCGCGCCGGCGAGCGGGTCGAGATCGACCCATACAAGCGCGACCCTATGGATTTCGTGCTATGGAAGGCGGCCAAGCCGAATGAGCCCTCCTGGCCTTCGCCCTGGGGGCCTGGACGGCCTGGCTGGCACATCGAATGCTCGGCCATGGGTAGCGACCTGCTGGGCAACCATTTCGACATCCACGGCGGTGGTCAGGATCTCCAGTTTCCCCACCACGAAAACGAGATCGCCCAGAGCGAAGGTGCGCACGCCTGCAAGTACGTCAATTACTGGTTGCACAACGGCTTCGTCCGGGTAGACGACGAGAAGATGTCGAAGAGCCTGGGCAACTTCTTCAGCATCCGCGAGGTGCTGGAGAAATACGATGCCGAAGTCGTGCGATTTTTCATTCTGCGCGCACACTACCGCAGCCCGCTCAACTACTCCGACCAGCATCTGGACGACGCGAAAGCAGCGCTGAACCGGCTCTATACCGCCTTACGCGGAATCCCAGCAGGAGCGCAAGAAATCGACTGGATCGCGGTGCAGCCCGCCCGCTTCAAGGAGGCGATGGACGATGATTTCAATACCCCCGAGGCGCTCGCCGTCCTCTTCGAACTCGCCGCCGACTTGAACAAGAGCCGTGACCCCGACCAGGCCAACCTGCTCAGGGCACTCGGCGGCACGCTGGGACTGCTGCAACGCGACCCGGAAATCTACCTGCAAGCCGGCTCTGGGGCAGCCAGCAACCACACCCCGGAACGCATCCAGGCTTGCATCGAAGAACGCCTCGCCGCCCGCAAGGCCCGCGACTTCAAGCGCTCCGATGCCATCCGTGACGAGCTCAAGGCCGCCGGCATCGTCCTGGAAGATGGGGCGCAGGGGACGACATGGCGGCGAGAATGATGCGTCCTACTGGGGAGGCTCGACGCTCACGCCACTTGCGAACAGCCTCAAGTACGCCCTGAGGAGCGCGATCGAACGCGCAATAAACGTCTGCAAGCACTCCGGAAGATTGACCAACAGGCGCGCCGCATGTAGCATAGTCGCCTCTCAATTCCCCGATAGCTCAGTTGGTAGAGCAACGGACTGTTAATCCGTGTGTCCCTGGTTCGAGTCCAGGTCGGGGAGCCAGAAAATCAAAGACTTAGGCTCGCTTACGCGGGCTTTTTTCTTGTGTTGTTAGACGCCATCTTAGACGTGTCTAAGATGGGCACTGGCGTCGTCTACTGACGCCAATCGAGACCCTCGATCCACGCATTGAACAACTTCTGTACCCGGGCGAAGCTGTGCAAACGCGAGCCGTCGAAGGGATGACCACGTTGAGCTTGCCTCACGTGTGGACAAGTCGCAAAGTTTCGACCGGGCGATTTCGGTTCAAATCGGTGCGATCCAAAGCGCTGAATGAAAGGCATGACTCCATGTCTACACGTGGGCGGTTGGGTGGACCAAGCACACTTGCAAAAGTAGTGGCGATTACCCCAACTCGATCCTCGCCGCACCTCCTGATACAGGGAAGTACAACCAGCACTCCAATACGGGTAAATCTGTCGCCTTCTCCAGCGCATCGCTATATGCCGCCAGTTGGCCCGAATGAATTTGGGCTACCCTCCCCCACTTTTCTGGTCCCTGAGGAGCGGATTTATGGTCCAGAAGAATCCAGCCGCCGTGGGTTTCCAGCAGGAGATCGATCCGTCCCTGCATGATCTGGCCATTGTCCAGAATGGCCTCGACTGGAATCTCTGCATGGCGTTTTGCATCCGGCCAGCGACCTGCCAACCAGTGATCCAGGGCTGCGATCTGTGCCAGAACTGCGCCAGCGGCAACGACATCACCCACCCCATAGCCTGCAAGAATTTCGCTCACTTCCCCCTGGGTAATGGGTGCACCGGAGTCAGTCATCGCCGCCGCGATGCAGGCGTGTAGGGCGGTGCCGAGTCGGTCCATGTCGACCCCGGCAGACAGAGCAATCCGTTCGCCGATGCGATGCTGTTCCGCCACCTTGCAGGGGGCCGGCATGGCGGTGGAGGGGTTGAAGGACAAGGGCAGCCCGTTCCTGTGCGTTCCTGGCGTCGCGAACCAGTACATCGCTGGATTGGCGGGGATGGCTGGTGCGAAGGCTTCGGTCGGGTTCAGTTCCCAGTGGAGGCTGTCGATCTTCATGCCTGCGGGTGGCTTGATCGCGCCGTCCGGTTTAGCCGGCAGCAGCCATGGTGCCTCCAAAGTCTCCAGCCATTCTCCACTCGGACTACGACTGGAACGAGCGAGAATCAACAGGTCGCGGGCACGAGTCATGCTCACATACAGCAGCCTTCTGCCCTCCTCAATGGCCGCCGAATGGAAGCCTTGTGCCGCGGCACTCAGTGAGATCTCGTCGGCGATGGCGACCTTGCTTTGCTTGCCGAAAGGCCATGGCCAGTAGCGAATGAAGCGGTCATGGAGCGGGGCCTGGACATCGATGGACCCGCGCGAGGCGGCGGAAATCCCCCAGAGCCGGTCCTTCAGTTTGGCGTTGAGGTCGGTGAGGATCACCACCGGCCATTCCAGGCCCTTGGCGGCGTGGTGGGTCATGACTTTCACCGCGTCGATGGCTGGTTGCGCCAGGGCATCCCGGCCGGCGGTGGCGGTGCCCCCGAGCCACAGAATCAAGCCGGAAATGGACGCGGCATGCTGAGCGCAGCGGCAGATGTCTTCGTATTGCGCGGCCAGGGCCAGCAGGGCCTCGAGGTTGGCCAGGCGGGTGCGTGCCACAGCCGTATTCTGTTTCCAGCGCAGCACCCGGCTGGGCAGATCACATCCTGTCATCACCTGTTGCAGCGCCTCGCGCGGCGCCAGCAATGGCAGTGCGGCGCGCATCTGCGCCAGGGTGGCCAGCAGCGGGTGGGCGTCTGCGCCCTCTTCCCGCCAGGTGTCACGCGCGCCACCGGCCTGCAGATGGTGCAGACGATCCAGCAGCCAGGTTTCCGGTTCCGCGCCATCGGCCAGTGCCATGATTTCTGCCGAAGCGATGGTGTCAGACGGGTCGTTGAGCCGCCGCAGGCAGGCCATCGCCAGCACGGCTTCCGGAGTAGCAAGCAAACCGGGCTGAGTGGTAGCTGTGGGAATCGCTGCCGCACGCAAACTGCTGGCGATTTCCAGCACGTTGTCGTTAAGGCGGCACAGGATGGTGATGTCACCCAGCCGTAGCGGTCGGGAGGTCTTGGTTTCCGGGTCGAGAACCTGAGTGTCGGAATCCAGCAGTTTACGAATACCGCACGCCAGTGCAGCCGCTTCCTGGCTCTTGTTCTTGCCGCCCAACAGCCAGTTGCCGAACACCGGGCCATCCAGTTTTTCCTCGCGTTTGGCTGTGAGTTGGATCGACTTGGCTTCCATCGTACTGGCAAAGGCGACGGTGAAGACTTCATTGACCAGTTGAACCAGGCCGGGCCGTGAACGCCAGGAGTCGTCGAGTATTTCCGGTTCATGACCCCAACCGCGCACCGCTTGCAACACAGCTTCCATCAGAGCGGTATCGCTGCCGCGGAAACCGTAGATAGCCTGCTTGATGTCGCCCACCCAGATGGTCTCGCGAGCAAACTGCGCGAGCTTGAGAAACAGCGCCAGCTGGATCGGGCTGGTGTCCTGGAATTCATCCACCAGCAGCAATTCCAGTTCTTCCGTGAGGGTAGCGGCTACGCCAGGTTCCTCCAGCACCTTGAGCAACAGGTGCTCCTGGTCGGTAAAGTCCACCGCGCCCATTTCTCGTTTGCGCTCGGCGTAGAACGCCAGGGCCTGGGCGCAGAGGGCAAACATCTGACTCAAATAAGCGGTAATGTCCGCATGCAGGTCGGGATGCTCCGCCACCCGAGCAGCAAGACCGTTGATGGGATCGGCCAGTGGGTGTGCCGCCACCTCCGGCAAGGATTTCGCCAGCTTGTACCAGTCGCTCCAGGGCAAGGTGCCGCTGCTCAGGCCACGTTGCACCTCTTCGACCAGGCGCAGATATTCATTGGTGTTTTTCTTCCCTCCTTCGGCCACTACTGAGAGCGCGGGCAGGCCATTGGCGATGGCCGCGAGCAGTGCCTGGGTCAAATATTTCTTCACCGGTTTGGGAAAGTGGCCCAGCAAATCGGCCGCGTTCCCGGCGCCGAAGCTGGCCATCTCCGCCGGGGCGACGTCGTTGGCGCGTGCCTGGTTGATCAGCTCGTGCAATTCCGAGCGCCAGTCATCGATACTCAGACGATGGGCGAGGGTCCAGAGCGCGCCGGCTTGCGGGCCATCCAGCACCGAGTCGATGGCCTGCTTCACCAGCAGCGCGGCCTGGGCTTCCTCCAGTACCTGCTGCTGGGTCGCCAGGCCGGCTTCGAAGGCGAAGCGCTCCAGCAAGCCGCCACATACGCTGTTCACGGTGCCAATGCGGGCCTGGCCCATGGAATTGGCCAGGCGTTGCACCCTCTGCGTGAGGAGGTGGGAACGCACCCGCTCACGCAGTTCGGTGGCCGCCTTCTTGGTGAAAGTGGTGGCGATCACCCCGGCTGGGCGCAGTTCGCCCGCCGTCAGCTTCTCATGGAGGATCTGGGTCAGGCGATACGTCTTGCCGCTGCCTGCCCCGGCGCTGATGAAATGAATGTTACCGGTCATGATTCAGCCCTCCCAGCCGGCCAGGGCCAGATAGTCGTTGTAGTTTTCGTTGAGCACCTGAGCGCTGAGGCCGGCCTCCGGATAGGCCGATTCCTCGGCTTCCTCGATGCTCTGCAGCGCCACTTCGACCTGGCCGTCGTCCAACTGGGCGCGCCGCCATTTCCAGGTCTCGACGAAGCGCAGCCAGAGTTCTGCAGTGTTCTCGTCCGTGGCCTTGGCGACAGTGCTCGCAGCGGGGAAAAAGTGGGTGTCGATGGCCAGCATCTGGCCGCGTATCAGCACGAAATAGCCTACTTGTGGCCAGGCGCCGGTTTCCTGGCGTAGCAGTTCCGCGTAGATGGCCAATTGCAGATGGCGGTTGTGCTTCATCAGATCGGCGAACTTGGTTCCGGCCCACTTCATGTCCACCACCGCCCGGCTGCCATCGGTGCGGCTCAGCACCAGATCGGCATAGCCGCCCAGCTCGCCCCCCGGGAACTGGCCCTCCAGCTCCATTTCCGCCACCACCTCGACCACCTTCGCCTGAGCCAACTGGGCACGAAGCTGGACCAGGGCCTCGCGCATCTGGATGCGAAACTTTTCAAGATCGGAGCGGCGCCCCGGCATCAACAGAGTCGCGCCTTCCTCGGCGACGATTCCTTCAAAGGCCGGATCGAACCAGACCGCGAAGGCCTTGTCAGTCAACTTCAAGGCCTTGGGCTGCGCGAAGTAGCGCTCCACCAGGGCATGGGCCAGATTGCCACACAGGCGGAAGTCATCCCCCAGGGCCAGGATGCGGGATGTCCGAAGGGCCGCCGGGTACTTGAGCACCCAGTGGTATGGGTTGAACAACAGCAGTTCCAGGCTGGAGTAGGAATCCCGGCCGTACCGCGCCGGCAACGAGCCGGCGGGCAAGCTCCACCAGCGACGCCGACCAGGCAGGGGCGAGTGCACCACGACGGAAGTGCCCGTACCCGCCTCGCTCAACAGGGCCTCTAGGGAGCGAACCGGCAGCCCCTCTACCAGGGCTTCGATCATCAACCACAGCGGATGCACTTCGGTGTTCTTGGGCGGCAGCACCAGGATCAACTGTTTGCGCGCCGCCAGGATGGGTTTCAACCAGGCTTGTGCGGCACACTCCAGTTCCTCGGCCGGTTCAGGCAGATACACCCCGGCCTCAAGCAGTTGCACGATTTCCGTGCGGGACCAGGTATAGCCGGCAGGCAGGGCGGGCATGTCCATCTGCCACCAGATCACCCGGTCGAAAGCGTCCAGCACCGCACCTGGCTCACCCACCGCCGGGTACATACCGACTTCGGCCACCCACATAGGATTCTCGCTGCCCCTGGCAGTCGCCTGGGCCACGAGTTGTTGCAACTGGCGCGGTCGCAGCGTGGTCACCCCTTGCCGGCGCAATCTGCCCAACACCTCCGCACAGGCGTGGGCTTGAGCGTATCCGGCATGAAATGCACTGCAGCACGCCGGGTCAGACTCACCCAGCCGATCGCGAAAATACGCCGCCAGCCAGCCCACCCGCTCCAACAAAAACTCCATTGGAGCGCCGGATTCCTGCGAATAACGTGGATTCTCGACCCAACGCCGGATCGATTTAACAACCTGGTCTGCCTTGTCCCCATAGTGTTCGGTAATCCGCTCCAGCGCATCACGCCAGGCTGCCCCCCCGATCCCCGGCCGCTCCGCCACGACACCGGCCAGGGTGAACCGGGCGAATCCTGGCACCGGGCTGACCGAGTGGGAAAGGAATTGCAGCAAGGCATAGAAATTCAGCGGTTCCCAAACCAGTTCCAGCGCCAGCGGCAATATTTGCAAAGCCGGACGGAATGCACTTACTTCGCGGAACCCTTGGCGCGGCTGATCGTTAGCGGTGAGCAGCCCATCGAGCAGGGCCGCATCCGATCCCGCCACGATCAAGGTGTCGTGGTCGGAAGCTGCCATCTGGTGCGCCAACCAACGACCGGAGAGAAACCGCGTCTCCGCCTGCACCACGGTCACACTGCCATCGTCGCGCCAGGCCAGGGGCTCGGTCGCCTCCCCCGCCTGGGCGTGCAACAGACTGGCCTGGAGTTCCCCAAGATAACCCTCGCCCTGGGCCTGTAGTGGCGGCGCATCCGTTACCGGCAACAACGCCAGAACCTCGCGCCAGCGAGTGGGAAAGGCGTCCAGCGGGTCGGCCAGCACGACCTGTTCGATGGCCACGCGGCGGGTCTGCATCGCCTTCAGCACCAACGCCAGCCGCTCACCCAGGGAAGGCGATACAGTCTTCACCGCCAGCCGCTCCACCTCGCTCATGTCCTGCAAACGCGCGGAAGCCGCCTGCCCAACCCCTCCCCGCCAGCCATGCAATTGCCAAAGGTCACGCCAGCCCAGCAAGGTCGCAGCCGAACCCAATTCATCAGTGGCGAAGCTACGGTGATAGAAACGCTCCTCCTGGTCACAAAGCTGGAGGCACTCCCGATATTGCACGATGCGTTCGGACTGGCTGGGTTGCTGGCGCAGCAGGCCAAGTTGCGTTTCCAGTGTGGTTAGCAAACCCAGTGGGCCGAGGGAGTTATGGCCCAATCGATTGCAGGGATGCCAGCCGCGCTGACCGTCGAGGTGGAGACCAAATTCAATTTGCATGGGGAACCTTATGAGGATGCAAGGCTGCTTTGCCTGATGGCATCGAATCTCAAGCGAACTCAGGCAAGCGCACTTACCTTGCCGATCATGGCCTCACGGGCCTGGTCGAGCTTGTCGGCATTGGTTTTCACAGACAGGGCGCTGCGGCTTTTTTTGCCCAGGAAGTAAGCGATGCGTTCCGCATTGGCGCCCGACGGGTGGGGCAGGCCATCGAGTATCCGGCTGCGGTCCAGGAGTCCCTGGTCGGCAACGAAATGCAATGCTTCGGCGACCTTGTCCCCAAGCGGCAGGAACGCGGCTTTTGGCAGCGCCTTCGCATCCTCGCCGAAGTACTGCAACAACTGGGTGCGCAGGACCGCGTGGCGAGTCATGTTCGGGGTGCCGTTGTAATTTTTTCCGTCAACAAAGACCGGGTTGCGCAGTACGGATGTGGTCTGCACCATGTGGGCCGCCTCCGCGAACAGTTCATCACAGCTGCGGATTCCCAACCAGCGATTCACGCCCACGTGGTCCAGCAAGCCAACCAGATTGGGTCGCATCGCCCCCGAGAAAGCCCCGGTTTTTTTGGCCGCGACCAATGTGCTGGCGGCATCCGCACCACGATCGAGCTGATGCCTTGCCTCCCGGAGTGCATTGAGCATCTGGGTGCGACCAGGCGTGATGCCGACGATGACCAGCCTGGCCTGCGGGTTTATGAACTCGAATGGGGCATAACAAACTTCGATATTGACATCGCGCGCCAGGGACAGCTTGGTGTTCAGGGACGCAGAGCCGTCAAGCTCCATGGCGGTTAGGGCGCGGATGACCGGGGCGTAACGTTCCAACAGATTTGTTTCCATGAGACGGGGATCTCCAATTTTTGAATGATGAACTGTGGACTGTTACTAATCAGCTTACGCGGCGACGAATCAGACTGACTCGTTCCATGCCAGTCAGGATAAGCAGGACTGGTAGCACTAGTCGCACTGGCAAGCTTGCGGCGAGCCATTCATAAGGTTCCTCCCATCCAGGCAGCAGGCAGATCGGAGTAGATGACACCCTGCGGCAGGGTCGCACGGCCCAGCCGTGTCTTAAGCCCGCGGCTGGGTAGTGGGTAGCATCGAAGATCATCGCTGCGTTTATCTATCAAGCCAGCAATCTCAGTCAGAATGCCCATGATCCAGCGTAGATCGCCGGTTGCGAAGAAAACGCTGTACTCAATGGGCACGGCCACCTTGGTTAAGTAGCGATGCACTTTCGCCAATCGGCGAGGACTGGTGATGTCGTAGGCAATGAGAAAATCACCCTTCATGACGCTGGTCCGGCGACTCGACGCCATCCTGTACCGGCTGTTCCGCATCCGTATCTGGCCAAGCCGCCCAGGCATCGCGCAACTTGGCCTCGGAGGCATCGTCCTCGCCCGCGCCGATCATGGCGATCATCGCGCGCGCCTGCGCATCCATCAATTTTCGCAGGTTTTCCGCCAGGGGCTCCCAGGCGCGATAAAAACGCTCACGACCCGCTTTGCCCAGGAAGCAGCCCTCTTGCGTGGAGGAAAAATCCTCCGCGCGCAAAGTCTGGCCATTGAAAAGCGCCAGCGACCATGCATCCACTTGGGCACGCAAGCATTCCACCAGATCCGAAGCCAGCGACTCCCGCCCAAATGCCGGCACATGATAGAAACCAATGTAGGGATCCAGCCCTACCGCGTGCGCAGCCAAAATTGCCTCCGCATGAAGTAGGGTGTAGCCCAGAGACAGCACCGCGTTCAGCGGATCGCGAGGTGGTCGCCGATTACGGTTATGAAAATTCAGGCTTGCTGGTGCCAGGGCGGCCAGGGCAGAAAAGTAAAGATTCGCAGAAGCGCCCTCTAGCCCGCGCAACTCCGCAACGACCGGCTTTTCTGCCACCTGCTCGAGCATGCCACCCAGACCCTGAAGTGCTCGGCTGAGTTCATAGCGCGCGTCGGGACGAAGTTCCAGCTTGCTCGTGAGAAACGCCATCTGCGACGTCAGTTTGCCGCGGACAATGAATCGCGACAGTGTCAGGCATTTTGCAGCGTCGGTGGCCACCTGGTACTGAGCAATACGGCGTGCGGCGTCATTGTGCGCGCGTGGCAGGAACAGGCTGGGTTCCGCCTTTCTGCCGGAAAGAATAATGACGCCGATACCATGGCTGCCAATTTTTCCAAGCAAGGTGGTATCTACTGTCACATTGCCGCGAATAATGATCCGCTGCAGTGGTGCAAGCGGAACCGTGCCTACCCTCTCCCCGTTCTCGTAAAAAACAAGCGCTTCCGCATCGTAGTCCAGTCGCACGTTTTTGCGGTCGATGTACAAAGTTGACAAGGTTTGACCCCTAGATAATGGCGAAATGGGACTGATTGAAGGACGCGGCCACACCAAAGCACTTTGGCGCCATGCGAGGATCGAGTTGAAATAGGTGAACGCGATCCTCATCCGGCACGATCAGTTCTTGCAGACCTCGTATGACCGTCTCACGCTCTGCCGACGTCAACCAGCATTCGTAAAACGATTTCTGCCCACCTACTTTCCAACCCATCATGAAGCGATGTACCTGTGTCAGACGGCGTGGATTCGCAACGTCGTAGGCAACCAGGTAAAGGGTTCGGGCTGGAGCGGCTGGCATGGATGTGCAGAAGCAGTAGAGGAACCCGATTTATAGGCCAATCGAAAACAAAATCCGCTCCCGCAAGCTTGCCGTAAGTGGGGTGTGGTCAGGACAGCCACGGGTCGCGGGTCTCGAGGAGTGAGTCGCTAGTCGGTTTTAAGCCCTTTGAATTCAGGGCGTGATACGGACACGGGCGCTGTTTGAATACCTGGAAGACCTGGGTCTTAATCCCTTTGAATTCAGGGCGTGATACGGACAGCCACTGCAAGCAAGCCCGTTAAGTCCGCGGCGTCTTAATCCATTTGAATTCAGGGCGTGATACGGACGAAGCGGCAGGCAAAGACTAGGCAAAGATTGTGTCTTAATCCCTTTGAATTCAGGGCGTGATACGGACGCGTACTCGCGGCGCAGTACGTCGAGTTTTTTGGTCTTAATCCCTTTGAATTCAGGGCGTGATACGGACCGTACAGGGAGTTATGTATGTAATTCCCATAAAGTCTTAATCCCTTTGAATTCAGGGCGTGATACGGACCCGTGGCCTATCTGGGCCGCATCATAAGGGTCAGTCTTAATCCCTTTGAATTCATGGCGTGATACGGACCAGCCCCGGCTGGACCACCGCGACACCTGGGAAGTCTTAATCCCTTTGAATTCAGGGCGTGATACGGACGCAATATCTTTAGCGGCAACGGCAAATATACAGGCGTCTTAATCCCTTTGAATTCAGGGCGTGATACGGACTGAATCGAACCTTTACTTATGCCGGTTTGTCGTTGTCTTAATCCCTTTGAATTCAGGGCGTGATACGGACGGCGGCGATTGACGAACTCCGGGCCGCGCTTGGCGTCTTAATCCCTTTGAATTCAGGGCGTGATACGGACCCGAACGTCCCCGCACCCCCTGCACCGAACACGTCTTAATCCCTTTGAATTCAGGGCGTGATACGGACTGCAAGCGATA
>CAILNT010000075.1 GCA_903835655.1 uncultured Pseudomonadota bacterium
ACACTCACGCCTTGAAGCTCGCGTGCCCGCATCAGCGCCATGCCGAAGCGGCGCATGCCTTCCGCCACGGCCAGGCGCGGCTTGTCGGCCAGGTAGGCATGTGGCCACTTCGCCTGGAGGTGTGGGTGAACGATAGGCGCGCCGCCGCCCGCCAACAGAACGCCATCCAACTTCCGGACATAGGGCTCCATGAGCCGGGTAGCGGTGTCGATGACCTCGGTGACGACCAGCGCGACGGATTGATCCACTTCATGGCCCACCTCGGTCTTGCGCCCGAAGTCCAGGATGCGCCGGGTTTGCAGTGCTTCCTCGCACTCGGGTAGATCGACGGTCAGCCCCTTCTCGGCCAGCATGCGCGCCAGGTGATCGGCGGCAACGCGCACCCCCGCGCAGGAACCGGAGGCTTTTTCTACCCAGCGCCCGCGCTGCATGAGCATGAAATCGGTGGAGTAATAGCCCACCTCGATGACGCCCCAGGATTCCTCCATCATGGAACGCACCGGTGAGGGGTTGCCCAGCCGGTCGAGCATCATCATCTGGAATGGCGCGAAGGGCTGGGGAACCACCTTGATTTCGCCCTTGTGGGCCTCGCCGGCCAGTTGCTTCAGGCGCTCACGCTGGCGCGAGAACAGATGCGTCGGCAGCCCCATGACCAGCATGGCGTTTTCCGTCAGCCCGACTTCATCCTGGATGCGCTTCAACGCCCCCTTCAGGAGCGCCATGTGTTCCGGGGTGTCCACCCAGTCTTCCGACAGGCCCGTGGACGTTCCACCCTGGGTGCGCGCCGTCTCGCCGAAGAAGTAGCTCCGGCTGCCCACCATCACGGTTTCCCGTGCGGCACGCCGGGCCTCGCCGTCATCCGAAATGGTGAAGGCCGGCACCGCGATGGACGGGAACAGGAGATGGCGCTCCTTCTCGTCCTGGCTGTAGCACGCGATCTTGACGGCGGAGTGCCCGATGTCCAGGCCGATCACGCTGTTTGCAGTTGGCATTCGATGCTCCTCATAGTGGACTTGAAACGGCTTCGGAAATCGAATTCCGAAGCAGACGACCGAAAGCGTCGTCAGATGTCGAGAGACAATAACGCATCAACATATACCGTTGCAAGTACGCACAACAATCGATAGCATACACATTGCTCGAAAAGCACGCGAGCCCAATCCCAAAGTACATAACCTGTTCTTCTCCATGAGCCCCCCCCGGAATGGACCGCCCGAGTAACCAGGACCGCATTGCAGAGCACCGACTCTGGTTGGCCGGAATCGCCGAGGAAGGGCGCGCGCTGTTTGCCGATCTCGGAAATCTGCTAGCCGATGTCGATGAGTTGTTGTTGAAGTCAGATGAAGTGCTGTACTACGCGCAGCCCCCGATGGACGGCAAGTTGGGCGTGCGTTTCTGGCGGCGCCAACGCCATGACAAAGTGGAACCGGTGGTGGTCGTCTGGCACAAGAACCGGAAGGGGCGTTTCTGGCCGGAGCAAGTTACCGGCTATCTGACGCAGCGCGTATGCCGTCGTGGGACGTTCATGATTAACGCCGAAGTCACGGCGGAGACGGTAGTCGTCGTCGATAAGCTACTGGCGATGCGAAAGAGCCTGACCCTGCTGCTGTACCGCACCCGGCAATCGGTGCACAGCCTCAAGACCCACCACAGGCCGGTGCTGAACTACCAGAAGAGGCGGCTGGCTGAGCTACAGGCCGAAAGCAAGAAGAACCTGAACAGCCTCTATGAGCAGCAGGATGAACATGAAACCGCTTGATGGCTCATGGGTGTCCAACGGTCACGATGCCGTCGTCCTGCTGCGGGTGGATCGCCATCGCTTCGGTGCTTGTGCTGGCGGTCGTGTCTCCGTGGTGGTCCGGCTGGGAGGGCTGGCCACGAGTGCTTTCACGAGATGGATGTGTAGCCATTCGTCATCGTTGAAGAATCGCGGGGGGTGAGTGTCGATGGCGGATGTGGAAGTGCAGGTTCTGCTTTCCGAAACGGAAGCCTGGGACTTGGCCCAGTTCCTCAAGCGGGTGGGCTTCGACCAGTTCTTTGTCAACGCGCAGGACGAGGATGAGGCCTACCGCATGATGTTCGCGGCTGAGAAGGTCCGGAAGGCGCTGGCCGAGGCAGGTTATTCGCCCAGGTGATAGGTGAAGCCGACCGGAGTCCGAGCATGTGGACGTGGAAAGTGCGGAAGAAAGGGGAGCCGTGGGCTTGCGTGATTGCGGATCGAGCGCAGTGGGTGACGGTACTGATGGCGACCAGCCGGCTATTCGGTCGGGGCGATTTCAGCATCCTTGATGTCGCCAGCATCACGGGACACAAGACCTTGACCATGCCAAGCGCTACACCCTTTTGAGGGACGAGGATCTGTCGCGGAAATCGGGGTAGGATTAAATCCTATTCAGTTCATTGGAGGTTGATCATGCGCACAACCCAGCAATTAAGCATCACCCTGCCGAACGAGATGGCGGATGCGGTGAAATCCAAGGTCGCGGCCGGCGAGTACGCCACTGAAAGCGAAGTGATCCGGGACGGACTGCGCGTCCTGATGGCCCGTGACCGCGCCGTGGAACACTGGCTTCATGAGCAAGTGGGTCCGGCCTATGACGCGCTGAAAGCCGATCCTTCGCGGGCCATCACCGTTGATCAGGTGCGGGCCAGGCTCGCGGCTGAACACAAGACCGCCAAAGCCAAGGCGTGATGCCCTACACCGTCGTTTTCACGCCAGAAGCAGAGGAACAGCTCGCCGCGATCTATCGCTATATCGCGGCCAAGGCATCGCCCGAGACGGCGGAGCGCTACACCAGTGCCATCGTCTCGTATTGCGAGGGGATGCAGTTCATCCCACATCGAGGCACCCGCCGCGATGACCTTCGCTCTGGCCTACGCATCACGAACTACAAAAAACGTTCCGTGATCGCCTTTGCCGTGGACGCAGAACAGGTATCCATCATTGGCGTGTTCTACGGCGGTCAGGACTACGAGACTGCTCTGGAGTCCGAGCTGGACGACTAGGGCCAAGAGGGTGGGGTAACAGTTTATCCAGGCCAATACAGCGCTCATGAAGCAATGCTGGACTGGCTTGTGTCGCTGGTAACTATTTAGCCCAGGGCATTCAGTGGCGTTTGAAAGGCGTTGAAGGCGCACACCTCAGGTCACAGTGCCCGGAGATGGCTGTCGGCCCGTGACGGGCCGGGTTGGCTCCTGACGTCCTGCATGCCGCTGGTGAAGGTCAGTGACATTGGCTAAGATTGCATGAAACTTCAATGAGTAATCAAGCATGACTGGCACGCTTTCACGCTCTGTTGGCCCAGTTCTGGGTGCGGCTTCGCATCTCGCCGGTGAGCTGCGGGCCGGGCGCGTGTATCGGCGCGAAGAGCTTGCCCGACTGTCCAATGCGGTGGACCGCCACTTGCATGAGTTGGTCGCATCGGGGCATCTGAAGA
>CAILNT010000076.1 GCA_903835655.1 uncultured Pseudomonadota bacterium
CTTTTACCGTGACCCACGGAATGTCTCCATCCCAATACTCTGGATTACTACGGTCAGGGGTACCTCCGCCAATGATGCGGACAAGAGTGCCAAGCTTGGCCGTTTGCATCAAAGCATCCCCTCCAACTCCGCCAAATCCCCGACGATCTCCGCCTGCAGCGCCTTCATCCGGGCGAGGATTTCCTGGGGCGGGTCGTGGCGGACTACTTCGTGGACGGCTTCCTGGTAGCGGTTCAGCGACAGGTCGTATTTGTTGGCGCGGATTTCCTCGGCGGGGACAAGGAAGGCCTGGGCGGTGCGGTCGGTCAAGCGTTCCATAGCCACTTTTTCCTCTCCCCCGGCCCCGGCCCCGGGGGGGGAGGAGAGATTGCGCCATTGTTCCAGTACGTCGGGCAGGTCGTTTTCCTTGACCGGCTGGCGTTTGTCGTCGAGGGAGAGGCCGTCGGCGCGGACGTCGTAGAAGAACACCTGGCCGGTGTGGCCACCCTTGGCGAAGACCAGGATGGCCGTGGACACACCCGCATAGGGTTTGAATACGCCGGCGGGCAGGCTGATGACGGCTTCGAGCTGGTTGTGGTCGATCAGGTGCTGGCGCAGCGCCAGATGGGCCTTGCTGGAGCCGAACAAGACGCCGTCCGGAACGATGGTGGCGGAACGGCCACCGGTCTTGAGCATGCGCAGGATGAGGGCGATGAACAGGAGTTCGGTCTTCTTGGTCTTGACCAGCTTCAACAGGCTGGGATGCACGTCGCCTTCGGCCAGGCTGCCCTTGAACGGCGGATTGGCGAGGATGAGGTCGAAGCCGGCTTCGGCCTGGCGCGGGTACTTTTCCGGGAACTGCTTGGACAGGGTGTCCTGGTAGTGGATGTCGGGGTTCTCCACGCCATGCAACATCAAGTTCATGGCGGCGATGCGCAACATGGTGGCGTCGAAGTCGTAGCCGTAGAACAGGTGGTTCTGGATGTGCTCGCGCCAGGGCTCCAGGCGGTCGCCGGGGTAGCTCCTGCCGCCGTCCTCATGGGTTTCGATCAGTTCCGGGCTGGAGTAGTGCTCCAGCAGCCAGGCCATGACGCCCACCAGGAAGCCGGCGGTGCCGCAGGCGGGGTCGCCGATGGTCTCGTCCGGGCGCGGTTCCAGCATGTCCACCATGAGCCGGATGATGTGGCGTGGGGTGCGAAACTGGCCGTTGATGCCGGCAGTGGTGAGTTTGCCCAGCATGTATTCGTAGAGGTCGCCCTTGATGTCGCTGTTGGCCAGGGGCAGTTGCTCGATCTGGGTGACGGCGGAAACCAGCAGGCTGGGCTTCTGGATGAACAGGGCGGCGTCCTTCATGTATTCGCCGAAGGTGGAGCCGCGCCCGCCGAGGTCGCGCAGATGCGGGAAGACCCGATCACGGACGTGGGTCAACATGGCCTCGCCCCCCAAATTGCGCCAATGGCCCCAGCGCAGATCTTGCTGGTCGGGACCAAAGTTCTTGTTGGGCTGGCGGCCAAAGCCGGTGCCCACGCGCGCTACCATCTTCTCGTGGCGCGTCTCGTCGATGTCCAGCAGGCGGGCGAACATGAGGAAGGTGATCTGCTCGATGACGGTGAGCGGGTTGGCAATGCCGCCGGTCCAGAACTCGTTCCAGAGACGGTCGATGGCGGTTTTCAGTTGGCTGGTGAGCATGGGTGTGGTGTCGGGTTACTGGTCAGCGTGGGATTCCGCGCGGCTGGGTTGGAAGTGTCGGATGACGGCAACGAGCTCGTCGATGGCTGCGGGTTCGAAAACGCCATCCAGGCCATTGCTGTCTACCTGGGTGAAAGGCGCTTCGTAAAGCCGGTCAACAGCGATAGCGCCGTACTTGGCGATATGGGACTGCAACAGGGCAAGGAAACGTTGCTGCTTGGTGGTCAGTTGCGGATGGCCGGCGAGGAAATCGGCGAAGTGGCGGGCGACGACTTCGGCTTCCAGTCCGACGACGGTGCGGATGGCGGCGGCCAGATCGCCGGCGGTATCCGGGTAGAACTCGGTGAGCCATTCGAGATGCACGTCCGGGTGCTGGGTGAGCACCAGGCTGACCAGGGCATCCAGGTCTGCCGGGCTGACGGGTTCGTTGCGGCGGATGCGCGCCAGGGTGGGGTTGCCGGCGAAAAGTTCTTCCAGCACCTGTTGCACCCGCTGCCGGTAGGCGGCGAGTTCCATGCCTTCCAGCCTGGGGGTGTGGCGGTTGAACTCGATCTTGCTGGCATCTTCTTCCAGGTCGATGACGCGGGAACCGGCACCGGGCCGGGTCGGCCGCACACTGAATTTCATGATGCCGCGCAGTTCCTGGCGCACGGTTTCCAGATCGTGAGTGCTGGGCTTTTCCCAGAAGGCTCCGCTCTTTACCTTCTGGATGATGACCAGTTTGTCGCGCACGGCTTGCAGGTTGATGGGGAGCTGGGCGACCCGGTCGATGAGGTCGTCCTTGAGGTCATGGAAGGTGGCTGAGGCGCGCAAGCCTTCACCTTGCAGGCGGGCAATGAGCAGGTCGAGGTCGTAGGCGTCTTCCAGGTTGCGGGTGTCGCGCCACTGCATGAGGGGGGCGATGTCGTTGCCGAGGCGGCTTTGCGTGGTGGCGGCGAAAGCTTTGAGGACGCCGTCACGCTGTACTCCACGGACTTCGCGCCACTTTTCGCGCACGGCGATGGTGTTCTCGGGCAGGGTGGCGATGTCCTGGCGCAGTAGTTCAACGGCCATGTCGAAGGCGGCGGCGTCCTGTTGTTCCAGAGCGGTGGCAGCCAGTTGCAGGCGGGATTCGAACAGACGTTGCAAGAGTGACTTGGCTGCCTTGGGTTCTGCCTCCTGATAGCTCTCCTCGAACCAGGCAAAGTTGCCCCAGTGATCGAAGATGCGGAAGGCGGACTTGTCCTGGCCGGGTCCGAACAGGTTGGCGCAGAGCCGGGTGCCACGCCCGATCATCTGCCAGAACTTGACGTAGGACTTCACCGGCTTGGCGAACACCAGGTTGACCACTTCCGGCACGTCGATGCCCGTATCCAGCATGTCCACGGAAATGGCCAGAGTGAGCGGGTGGCTGGGTTCCTTGAAGTCGTCGATGAGTTGCTCGGCGCGCACGTCGTAGGTGTCGATGACCCGGCAGAACTGGCCGCCGTATTGCGGGTACAGCTCGTCGAACACTTCGGCCAGTAGCATGGCGTGGGTGTGATTGCGGGCGAACAGGATGGTCTTGCCGATGTGGGCGCCGGTGGCCTCGCGGATGCCGTTTTCCATGAGGTTGCGCAGGATGGCGCGGTTGGTGTCCTTGTTGAGGATGACGCGGTCAACCTCTTCGACTTCGAAATCGAAGGCTTCGGCGTCTTCCTGGTCTTCTTCCAGTTGCTTGCGCTGTTCGGCGCTGAGTTCCTTGTACTTGATGCCCTGGCGCAGGAATTCGGTGGTGTGGGTGTAGACCTCGAATGGCACCAGGTAGGGTGGGACGTGGCTGATAGCGTCCTGGTAGCTGAAATAGGCGGTGGGGTCGCCGTTTTCGCAGTCGAACAGGCCGTAGGTGTTGCGGGCGATGAATTGCACCGGCGTGGCGGTGAGGCCGACTTGCAGGGCGTCAAACCAGACGAACAGGTCGCGGTAGCGGTTGTAGATGCTGCGGTGGGATTCGTCGGCAATGATGAGGTCGAAGAAGCCGGGATCGAACTGTTCGAAGCACTGCATCATGGCCGGATAAGTGGCGAGGTAGATGCGCGGCGTGACATCGCCCGCCGTGTGGCTGCTGATGAGGATGCGCGGCTCGCCGGGCAGGTGTTCCTTGAACACGTTGTCGGCCTGCTTGCGCAGCTCGCGGCGGTCGGAGAGAAAGAGGATGTGCTTGGCCCAACGGGCACGGATCAGCAATTCGCTCAGCGACACGGCGACACGGGTCTTGCCGGTGCCGGTGGCCAGGACGATGAGGGCTTTGCGGTAGCCGCCGGTGAAGCGCTCGGTGACACGGCGCAGGGTTTCCAGTTGGTACATGCGCCCGGCGATTTCCGGCTTGGCGGCGACCTGGTCTAGCGGCAGCTTGTGGTGGCGCTGGAAATGCAGATATTGCAGGCTGTCCTTGGAGTAGAAGCCGAACAGGCGGCGCGGGGTCTGGCCCTGGGCGTCATCCCAAATGAACAGGTCGAAACCGTTACTGTAGAAGATGACCGGGCGCTGGCCGTATTTGGCTTCGGCGGCGTCGGCATACAGCTCGGCCTGGGTTCGGCCAGCCTGGGCGGACTTGGCTGTGCGCTTGGTTTCGATCAGGCCGAGGGGTTTTCCATCGTCGTTCCACAACACATAGTCGATGTAGCCGATGCCGGAGGGGTTTTGCGGCTGCGGGATTTCAATTTCCTGCCCCACTTCCTCGGTGTTCTGGCCATTGCCGCCGACCTTCCAGCCGGCCGCGACCAGCATGGCATCCACCAGACGGCTGCGCGTGGTGGCTTCGTCGAAGGCCAGGGCATCGGCGGCGTTTTGTCCGGCCTGGATGGTGAGTTGCAGTGCTTCGGCACTGGGAACCGACTCAGGTTGCTTCGACTTGGCTTCGGCCAAATCGGCCAACAGGGCCTGCATCTGCTGTTCCTGCTCAGCCAGCTTGGCTGCCAAGCGTTGGCGGTCTGCCTCCAGTTTCCTGGCGTCTTGCGGTGCTTGCGGCTCGCTGTAGTTGGGGAGCAAGCCGGGTTTGCCGGCATGGAAAGCAGCGAACAGCCAACGGGCGATATCCCAGGCTTCCCGCAACATGGCCAGCGCAGTGAGGGTATTGCCCTGGTTGGCATGGACGGCCTTGTTGCCGTGCAGGCGCAAGGCGTGCAGCTTGGCCTGGATGGCGCCGGGCACCTGGCTGCGGAAGGCAGACTCGTTCAGCAGGTCGTTCAGGTTGGGCTGCCAGGGTTTGGGCAGGCAGTAGGTGGCATAGATGCCATCCACCACCTGCTCGGCAAACGAACGCAGTTTGGACAGCGACCCGGTGGGATCGGTATGGGCGTAGTGCTCCGCGAACCCAGCGAACATAGCCAACTCGGGGCGAGCCCCGCGCAGGAATTCAAAGTTGACGGATTGCATGCATGCCTCCCAGGCCGAGGGCGATTGAACGAGGCGGTGCTGCGCCAAACCGGTTTGCATAAATCTTCTTGTGTAAAAAGTTGCCGTACCGGACTAAGAGCAACAGCCGTGCCAACATCAACCTACCCCATATTTTTCCATCCAGTTGGTGAGCGTCTGATAGCTGGAGAGGCCAAGCAAACGCGCGGCCTCGGTTTTGTTGCCGTGGGCATCACCCAAGGCACGATTGAGGTAGTGACGCGCCGTTTCCGCCATCACATCCTGAAGCTGGAAGCCGTTTGCCAGTGGGCGACCAAGAATGCCATCCGTCTCTCGCACCAGGTTAACAGCAAGTGCATCACGCACGTCTTCCGCCGAGATTTCTCTGCCTGTAGCCCAGATCGAGGCGCGCAGCAGGGTGTTGGCCAGTTCTCGCACATTGCCGGGCCAATCGTGCTGAAACAACAGATTCTTTGCGCCTACAGAAATATCCTTGTTATCCGAACCAGCTTCCAGGTGCAGTTTGTTCAGGAAGGTCTCAATCAGGAGCGAAACGTCGCCTTCCCGCTCCCGCAGTGGCGGCAGTGTGAGCACACCGACCGCCAGCCGGTAATAGAGGTCTTCGCGGAAGCGTCCTTGGGCGACTTCCTGCGCCAATACCCGGTTGGTCGCGGCGATGACGCGAATGTCGATGGTGCGCGGCTTGGTGGCACCGAGCCGAGTTACCTCACCCTCCTGCAAGACACGCAATAGCCTGACCTGGGACGCCAGGGGCAATTCGCCGATTTCATCAAGGAACAGCGTGCCACCATCGGCCGCCTCGAAGTAGCCGACTCGGGCTACGACCGCGCCGGTGAACGCTCCCTTCTCATGGCCGAACAACTCGGCGTCGATCAATTCCTGCGGGATGGCACCGCAATTCACGGCGACGAACGGACCGGCGGAACGCGGGCTGGCCTTGTGCATGGCCCGCGCGAACAATTCCTTGCCAGTACCGGATTCGCCCTGAAACAGTACCGGGACACTACGCTGGGCCAACAACCGCGCCTTGGCGACCAGCTGCCGCATGGGCTGACAACGATGAACAATCCTATCGAACTCCGGTGCGGCTTCCGGCAACCCCTGGGTCAGCCGCTGCCAGTCGGCATCGGCAAGCGCGGTTCGACCGGGCAGGTATTCAGCCGCCAGGTCAAAGGGGAAGGAAACCACCCTCACCCCCTGCTCGCGCGAGGACTCAATAAGCTGGGCGGGATATTTCGTCTTGGCCAGGATGATCCAGACCGCCGCCATGGCCGGCGTGCCGGGGCTGAGGTGAAAAGCGAGCTGGTCTGCCTCCCCGTTGCCCAAGCCGGTGAGCACACCGTCCGCCGCCCGGTAGATTTCTTCATAGTCAGTCGGGCTGCTCAGAATGGTTTCATGCAGGTGAACGCGCACGTCCACCATAGCGCTAAGCCAGGACACATAGGCTTTACTAATTTCCTGGGAATGGTCGGAGATGAGGTGCAGCGCATCGAACGGCATCGCTTTCAGTGCGGATGCGATGGGGCCAAGCTCACCCGGCGTGCCAGACTGAGACGCACGTAGGTCGGTGTTGCCGAGCCAACACACCAGCAGGTTCATGAAGGCGCAAATAATTTAGTGCTCATGGAACATATCTTATGCCAGGTGTATGGCCGCCGCTTGGGGAAATGGGCTGGCGAGGGAAGCGGTGTCGTGAAGGGCTTGGAAATGGCGTGCGATATGACGTGGTTGAGACGGACTGTGTTTTGGTCAGCCTTCGCAGCGGAACGCTTAGTTGTCTCTGCTGAACTAGTCGCTGTGCGACAACTCCCCGAGGTAGATGCGGTCGCGCAGCAGTTTGTGCAGGTACTTCTTGTCGATGCGCGTGCCCGCCCGGGTTTGGCCGTCCTGTGTCGTCCACGCCTTGGTGGTGATGCCATCCAGCGTCAGGTTGGCGGCAATCTGGGTGACGCTGAACATCGAACCGACCGCCGATTGCGCGCGTTATGACCATCTGCGTGGAGGCGTGCCTTGCTGGAGGCTACGCGGTACCCACTTCAAATTCGGCACACCCATCGGGTTGCCTTCCTCTTGTAAGTAGTAGCTCACCTTCTCGCGCAGACCCCGTCACGCTTTCCTGGTCAGTGGGCTCCCCGAATGGCTGGGGTGGCAATTGGCACCGGGTTCCCCCTTGGAGCGAGGATGGCAATTCGATGAGCAACCATCGTGGCAGACATCGTTTCAGGGGGGCGAAGGCGTAGGTCCGATTGAGCTTGTAGCTTTCCGGAATATCGCCTAGTCCGGTGGCGTCCAGCACCGCCAGGGCATGGAGATTGTCGGCGAGTATCCTGGCCCCGAAGTCAGCCACTATTTTACGATGAAAGTCGCACAGCGGCTCACGACGCTCCCCTCTCCCGCATGCGGGAGAGGGGCTGGGGCAGCCAGAGACTTGGCCGACGTATTCTGGCGGCCTAGTCGGTTGGCTGGTAGTTCCATCAGTGAGGGAACCGACATGGCCGGCCTTTCATGTTACGGGGCGACCGGTCGGCCATGGCGGTTACAAGGCGCTACGACCCTGTCAGTACGCGTGCGCTCGTCGGTTTGTCTGAAGTGTTCCTTCGCACGCTGTCACGCCCATTCTCCTTTGCCTGATACATGGCAGTGTCGGCGTTCTTGGTCAGGGCGATTTCGTCCGTGCCGTCGTCGGGATAGATAGCGACCCCCAGGCTGCACGACATGACCAGTTCGCGGTCGTCGATAGCGATAGGTTGACGCACCGCCTGGCGTATTTTTTCCGCCAGTCCGAGTGCGTCGTTCGACTCCGGCAACTCAGGCATCAGCACGACGAATTCGTCGCCGCCTATGCGTCCCACGGTATCGGACGCGCGAATCGAATCCCGCAGCCGCAGTGCGATCTGCTGCAATACGAGGTCACCGACGGCGTGGCCGAAGTTGTCGTTGATGAGTTTGAAGTTGTCCAGGTCGAGAAAGATGAGGGCGAAATGTTCGCCATGCCGCTTGGCACGGACCAATTCATGGTTCAGTCGGTCGCTGAAGAGGGCCCGGTTGGGCAGGCCGGTCAACGAGTCGTGTTGCGCCAGGTGGCGCAATTCCTCGGTCATTGCGGCAGCCAGTCTCTGGACCCGAACCCGGCCGGTCACCATCATCCAGGCAAGTAATGCCACCAACAGGCTAAGACCCGTGCCTGCCATGGCGATCACGGACGCCGCGTCGTGGCCGAAGCGGGTTTCGAATTCCGGCAGGGTGCTCATGGAAAGCGTCCAGGTATGGCCGGCTGCGACCAGATACTCATTGGCAGTTAGCAAGTCTTCTGCTGGTCGTTGGCGCCGGGCGGAGTCCTCGGCGGATCGGTAGAGAAGCGCGGCTTCGGAAAGGTCTACGTCATCGAAGATGGCGAGGGTAAGTCCCTGGGGCAGCGTGCCATACAGGCTGGCCATGAAGTCGCTCATGCGAAAGGCAATGTAGACCCAGCCGGCCAGGTGAGCACGACGTTGGGTGACGCTACCGTGCGGTTGGCCTTGTGCGAACAGGGGCAGGTACATGACGAAGCTAGGTGGTGCGTCAACCTCGGCATCGATCGTCAACCGGACCTTGCCGGAGAGCGCTGCCATGCTGGAATCACGCGCCTTCTCCATGGCAAGCCGTCGCACCGGGTCTGACCAGGGATCGAACCCCAGACGTGCGCGGTTGCGTCCGAAATATGGCTCGCGCTGAATGATAGGTGCATAGACATCGCGCGGACCTTCCGGGTGGATTTCGTAGTCCACGAAGCCGAGCCGTCGCATGGCGGAAATATGGCCATCCTTGCGCTGTGACGGAACGAGTTCCACGACGCCGATGGCCTGGATGCCCGCATAATTGGTGTCAAGCTGGATGGTATTGACGTAGTCGCGCAGCGCCGAACGATCGAACATGCCAGTAGTGGCCAGCAGTCCTTGCACACCGCGGAGTATCTGCTCGTAGGCAGCCATGCGCTGCTCTATTCGACTTGCGGCTTCCCTCAGGGACGAATCGAATTGAGAGCGCAATCCCACCCTGGAGACCTGATGTTCGTGGTTCCAGGCCAGCCATGTGATACCCAGCGCCACCACCAATATCAACAAGGGCAGAAATATCGTGCGCACCCCCATTCTGGGGACAAGGGCAGTAAGCACCGCGAGCCTAATAGCCGACCATGGCTGCAGCCAAGGCAGGTTGGAAATATTTCTCGAAGATACGGCGCAAAGTGCCGTCGGAGCGCATTTCTTGCACCAGTGCGCGCCATTTTTCCTGCTCATCCAGGGGCAGCGCTTTTTTCGACATGATCAGGCCGTGGGGCACTGCAGGATCGTTGAACTCGATGATTGCGGTGCGCTCGCGAATCTTATTTTCTTCTACTGTTGGGTAATCGAAAGGCTCAATGATCATGCCCTGAATTTGATTCAGCATCAGCGCTTGGTACAAGGGAGCGAGGCCACTGGATTGGCTGATACGACCAGCCTCCTGGAGTCTGTCGACCAACTGGTTGGCACTATCGCTGTAGCGAAAACTGCGGATGACACCCAGCCGCAGCCTGTTATTTCCGGAAAAATCGGCCAGACTGTGCACTTCGGAATCCTTGCGCACCAGAAGATAGTACTTGTTGCTGAAGTACCAGGCGAAGGAGGCGAATTTGCTGCGCTCGCCATTGCTGATGCCGGAAAGACTGAAATCGAGCGCGCCCGATTCGATCAACTGCCAGATGCGGGCACGTGGCATCACGTTGACCGTAATTTTGCAACCGCTACGCCGGATAAGCTCGTCCACGACATCCTTGTCGATACCTGAGTCCGTGTCGGCGGAATAGAGCAAGCCGTGATCGTGCAGTGCCACAGTGAATACCCGTGAGCAATTGGGCGCCGCAGCGTGGGCAGCGCCAAGACTGCCGAGCAGAAGCCATAAGAAGGGAAAGTATCGGATAACCACTATAGCGGTACCTACCTAGCGCATGGTTGAACTGCAAGGATTCAACCACTTCGTTGGAAGTTAGGGAGGAAGGTAGGGCGCGGCTTTCTGGATTTTGAGAGGCCGCTATGGCAGCGGCTTCGCTGGTTTTTACTGGCGGAGACGCAGGATTCGCCATAACTAACCGTAACCCGTTGATTATTAATGGTTATTTAGAATCCATAAAAACGATGCAACACCACCCTGTAACACCAGCAGCGATGCCATTCTTGCCGATTTCGCTTGCATCGGCAAGCGGCACAGCGCCGATATTCTTTTTCGCTCACCCGTACGGGCCATGGCTTCACGCCAAGTCCGCACAAGCAATCTAGCCAGTCGAGGTCCACCGTCAGGTCGCGGATGAAGGAGCGGTCGATCTTCAGTCGGTCAATGGGGAAGGTCTTGAGATAGCTCAGGGACGAATAACCGGTGCCGAAATCATCGATGGCCACGCCGATACCCAAGGCCTTCAATTCTTGCAGGATGGCCGTGGCCCGGGGTTCCATGAGGGCACCTTCCGTCACCTCGATCTCCAGGCGCGCCGCAGCCACCCCGGTTTCCGGCAGGGTGATGCGGATGGCCTTGGGCCGATACATGGCGGTATCGGCGTTCTGCAATAGGGTTTCGGCGTCGCCCCCGTCCTCGGGGGATATTGCGATGCCGATGCTGGCGACCGAATGCACCTGTTGCAACTCCAACTCGATGGGGTGCGCACTTGGGGTAGATCGAGCCGTTCTTGCGCCGGTCCCAGAGTTCGCCGCTCCATTCCCCCTTTTTCGCGCAGCGCGTTCCACATGGCCAGGTAGAAGTCGGCGTCATGGTGGTCGGATTTCAGCAGGCTCGGTGTTCGGCCGATGGCTTCTTCAGCGCTGTAACCCGTGAGGAGACAAAACGTCGGGTTCACCGCGACGATGCGGTTGGCCTGATCGGGTATGCCTACAGTAGTCTGAATACCCATCTATGGCCCATACTATCTTAATACGACTCATATATGAGTCATTCACATTGACACGCCGTCACACCCCAGGCATGATGCGTCATCAAGTAGCCATACAGCCACTGTATGGCGCATATATGAGACATTACAGCGATGCCCCGTATCGAACACAGAGCTTATTCCCGCCCCACGCTTGAGGCGCTCGCCTTGCTAGGCAAGCTTATCCGGCTCGCTCGCAAGCAGCGCAGGATGACCGCTGCAGAACTGGCAGAGCGCACAGGCATATCGCGTAGCACGCTGCAGCGCATCGAGAAAGGGGACCCTAAGGTCGAAGTTGGCACCATGTTTGAGGCCGCTGCACTTGTCGGGGTGCCCCTTTTCGATGCCGGCCCGGGCCGGCTGTCGGATAAAATTGCACGCATCGACGACAAGCTCGCCCTGCTGCCCAAGGCGATTCACAAGCCCGTCACCAAGGTGAACGATGCGTTCTGACGCCTACACCGAGGCCTTCGTCTGGGTCTGGCTACCCGACGCGACGGAGCCCGTGGTGGCGGGCCGTCTCAACGTAGACGGTGACGAACTGCTGTTCAACTATGGCCAATCCTACTTGGCCCGCCCTGACGCCATCCCCATCTACCTTCCGGAGTTGCCGCTCCGTCCTGGGGCGCTGCCCCTGCTCGATGGACTGTCCATGCCCGGATGCATCCGCGATGCCGCACCCGACGCCTGGGGGCGGCGCGTGATTCTGAACAAAAAATTCAGCAAGATAGGCGTCAAGTTGGACAGGCTGGAGTTGTCCGAGCTGGGTTTTCTGCTCGAATCGGGGTCCGACCGCATTGGTGCGCTGGACTTTCAAGCCTCGCCGACTCAATACGTTCCCCGCAGCGCCCAGAATGCAAGTATCGATGAACTACTTCAGGCGGCCGAGCGCGTTGAAAGGGGGATTCCGCTAACCCCCGAGCTTGAACTGGCCTTGCGTCATGGCAGTGCCATCGGCGGCGCCCGCCCCAAATCTCTGATTGAGGACAGCAACCGCAAATTTATCGCCAAGTTTTCCTCCTCGAACGACCTTTACAGCATCGTGAAGGCGGAGTTCGTCGCAATGCGGCTGGCCTCGCTCGCAGGCATGAACGTCGCCCCCGTTTCCCTAGTCCGCGCCGCGGGCAAGGACGTGCTGCTGGTCGAGCGGTTCGACCGGAAGCCGACCAAAGCCGGCTGGACGCGTGAACCGATGGTCTCGGCCTTGACCATCTTCGGCCTGGGCGAGATGCTGGCGCGATACGCCAGCTACACAGACTTGGCAACAATCATTCGGGACCGGTTCACGGATTCAAAGACCACGCTGCGAGAACTGTTCAGCCGGATGGTGTTCAACATTCTCTGCGGCAACACGGATGACCACGCTCGCAACCACGCTGCTTTCTGGAACGGCAGCCAGCTCACGCTCACGCCAGCCTACGATGTCTGCCCCCAATCCAGAACAGGGCAGGAGGCCAGCCAAGCCATGCTCATTCACGACAACGACAACATGAGTCGCTTGAGCACCTGCCTGGCGGTGGTCGCGGCGTTCCACCTGAATACAGGTGAGGCCGTCACCATAATCGAGACCCAAATGCGGGTCATCCACGCACACTGGGACTCCGTATGTATTGAGGCGGGCCTGTCCCAAGTCGACCGCAACCTACTCCGGGGCGGGCCATTCCTCAACCCCTTCGCCTTCACCCGACTAGAGGGTAAAGCCTCCTCGCTACGCCGCTTAGCGGACGAAATCCGGGGCTAGACCCCAGGACATGCGGTTATATAACATTACTTTCTATAGGCTTAGTAACAAACCTTTCATCCACACGGATTGTCCATGACGCAAGGAATGTTGTTCGCCCTGCTTTCCCTGTTGCTCTACGGTGTATGGGGGTTCGCTTACAAGCTGCTTTCCCTCAAGGGAATCCATGGGGAGTGGGCGGTGGCGCTGGTCATGCTGCTGGGTGCAGCCATCTCGGCGGCCATAGCCCTGGCCCGATCGGACCCGCTCCCCCTCGGCAAGATGGCAGGAAACCTACCCTGGCTCATACTCGTAGCTCTGAGCGGCGCCGTGGGTAACATTTTCCTGATCAAGGCCATGTCGACACAGGGACTCGGCTCGGGGGTCGCACTGGCCGTGTCCGGGGCCTACCCCCTGGTGGCCGCGCTTCTGGCCTTTCTTTTCCTGGGTGAGCAGCTGGCCGGCATTCAGGCTATCGGTATCGCTGCCATAATATTCGGCGTGGGCATGCTCACGTTCAAGTGAGCACTGATATTTTCGACTTCGTTCATGGTTCGACAGGCTCGCGCAGCATCGCGAAATCCTGCGCACGGTCCTCAAACGTCCCGCGCGCCGTTGCGTGGCCGAGGTACCGGTTGCGCGTGATGACCTACGCATTCAGGACGGTGTCAAACCATCAACAAATGCAAAGGCTGACTTGCCGCCTCGTTTCACCTGATACATGACCTGGTCCGCGGCCTTGAGCAGCGCGTCGGCATTGACTCCGTCGCTGGGGTAGAGGGCAATGCCGATACTGGCGGAAATACGCCGCTCATGGGGGCCCAGATAAAAAGGCTCACAGAGATGTTCGAGCATCTTCCTCACTACGGGCACGACATCACCCGGCTCCGCGAGGTCGTTGAGAATGGCGGTGAACTCGTCGCCGCCCAGCCTCGCCAGGGTGTCCGATTCCCGCACGCGATCCGCGAGCCTGGCCGCCACCTGCTTCAACAGGTCATCGCCGGCCTCGTGTCCGAGTTCGTCGTTGACGGTCTTGAACCCGTCCAGGTCGATGAACAGCACGGCGAATGCCTTGTCCTGGCGGTGGGCGTAGGCTATTTGATGTCGGAGCCGGTCCATGAAGAGTGAGCGGTTGGGCAGGCCGGTCAGGGGGTCATGGTGTGCCTGATGCTGTATCTTTTCCTCAGCCTGTTTCGCCTCGGTGATGTCGAACAGCACGGCGACATAGTTCGTCACCCGGCCATGGCTGTCGCGTAGCGCGGTCACAGTTTCGCAAACCAGAAACAGGCTACCGTTTTTATGACTGTTCCAGACATCCCCCCTCCAGGAGCCATCCCGATGAATACATGCCCACATCGTCTGATAGAAAGCTGGAGCATGCCGCGTCGACTTGAGGATGCGAGGGGTGCCACCGACTAGCTCAGCGGGTGCATAGCCAGTCATCCGGCATAGGCCCGGATTGACCGAGACGATCGTGCCGTCCGGTTCGGTGACCAGGATGCCCTCGGTGATGGTTTCATATACGCTGGCGGCAAGCTGCAACTGCCGCCTGGCCTCCCGTCTCGCCACCCTCTCGGCACGTTCGCGCAGTGCCCGTTCGACCACGGCCGGCAATAGTCTCAGGTGTCCACCCGTCACATCCTTGATGAGGTAGTCGTTGGCTCCGGCCTTCATCGCGTCCACTGCCACCCTTTCGTCGCCGGAACCCGTGAGCATCACCACCGTAGGCGCCAGGTCGTGAGCCTGCTCATTCAACCCGCGGAGAAATTCCAGTCCGTTGCCGTCCGGCAGGTTGTAGTCAAGCAAAACCACGTCCGGACCGTGCTCGGCCACGAACGCCAAGCCTGTGGCGAGGGTTTGCGCCGTCGCGATGTTGTGGCCGGACTCGCGCAGTGCGCGACGGTGTGCGAGTTGGTCGTGTTCGCTGTCATCGACAAGCAGTATGGTTCGGGTCATGGCTGAGTTCCTTCACCTTTGGGCAGGATGGCCACTTCGAACCAGTATTCCTTCAGGCGCGTCATCGCCAGAACGAAGCCTTGCAGGTCCACCGGTTTCTGGACATAGCTGTTGGCACCATCGTCGTAGCAGCGCTGGATATCCTGGTCCGCGCTGGAGGTGGTCAGGACGATGACGGGAATCTTGCGCAGAACCGGGTCGAGTTTGAGTATACGCAGCACCTCGCGGCCATCGGTGCCGGGCAGATTGAGGTCGAGCAGGACCAGGCCGGGTTTGGGAGACTTTTCCATATCGGCGTATTCGCCGCGGCAATACAGGTAATCCAGCGCCTGCTCGCCGTTGGTGCAGCGCTGTACGGGGTTGGCCAATCCTGCCTTCTTGAATGCCCGCGCGGTGGCGAAAAAGTCGTCGTCGCTATCTTCGACGACGAGAAGGATTTGTGCTCTGGCAGTGGGTTTCATGGCTCGCCGCTCAAGGTGAAATAGAAAGTCGTCCCTACGCCGGGGGTCGATTCCAACCAGATGCGGCCGCCGTGTCGTTCGACAATTTTCTTGACAATGGTGAGGCCCGCGCCGGTGCCGCCGCCATACTTGTCCTGTTCATGCAAGCGCTTGAAGATGCGGAAGACGCTGTCCTGATGCTGCGGGGCGATGCCGATGCCGTTGTCGCGAACATACATGATGGGCTGCGCACCCGAAGAACTGCCGACTTCCACCCGTTTCTCGGGCTTGTCGTTGTACTTGGCTGCGTTGCAGATGAGATTTTGCAACACTTCCCGGATCCGCGTGGCGTTGCACACGACTGTGGGCAGGGATGCTGCGCGCACCAGCTCCACGCTCTTCTCTTTCAGGAATGGACGCAAGTCTTCGGCCACTTCATCCAATATTTCAGCGAGTGCGACCGGCTCCATCGGGAGTTCAGATGAACCCAGGCGCGAGTAGGCGAGCAGGCGATCGATCAGGTCCGTCATACGCTCCACCAGGCGCTGCATTCGGTCGAGGAAATGTTTGCCCTCGTCATCGAGGCTGGCCGCGTGGTCTTCCTTCAGGAAGCTGGCGTAGTTGTGCAGGCCCCGCAGCGGTTCCTTGAGGTCGTGCGAGGCGATATAGGCGAAATCATTGAGTTCCTGGTTGCTGTGCTCCAGTTCGGCGGTGCGCTCGGCCACGCGCAGTTCCAGATCGGCGTTGAGTCGGCGAATGGCCTCCTCGGATTCCTTGTAGTAGCTGATGTCCTCGGAAAAGATGACGATACCGCCTACCTGGCCATCGCTGCCATGCCACGGCCGGACTTCCCAGCGCAGCCATAGTCTGCCACCGTCTTCCCTGACGAAACAGTCCGCGTCGGCCCTGACGACTTCGCCCGCCAGGCCACGACGATGGATTTCTTTCCAGCGTTCCGGCATTTCCGGGAACATCTCATAGTGGGAATGGCCGATGATTTCCCGGGCGCCGAGGGCGTAATCATCCTTCCAGCGACGACTGACCGCGATATAACGCATTCCGGCATCGAACATGGCGAGTGAAGCCGGGGCGTGCTCGATGAACAGCCTCAGCCGCTCTTCACTCTCACTCAGGGCTGCCTCGGCTTCCTTGCGGCGCTGGATGTCCTCGATGACCTTGATGAAGTAGTTGGGGCTGCCATCGTCATGGCGAACCAGAGAGACGGTGAGATTGACCCAGACGATGGCGCCGCTTTGGCGCAGGTAGCGTTTTTCCATCGAATAGGTCTCGATATCGCCGGCCAGCACCTGCTGCACATGGGTGAGGTCGGAATCGAGGTCATCCGGATGGGTGATGTCCTGGAAAGTCCTGGTCAGCACATCACCATGGGCGTAACCGATGATATCGCAGAGTTTCTGGTTCACCCGCAGCCAGCGGCCATCGGGCGCCACATGGGCGATGCCGACGGCGGCGAGTTCGAAGGTCTGGCGGAACTCGGATTCGAACCGGGTGGCGCGGTCGAGCGACTGCTGTAGCTGACCCCCAAGCCGTTGGCGGGTGGCGACTTCATCGAGCAACTCGCGCGTCTGCACGGTGACACGGCGCTGGTAGAAGTTGATGACCAGGAGGATGGTCGATGCGGAAAGGACAAAAGCGCCTGTCGCAACCCACTTGCCGCCGGCCAGACCCCAATAGGGAGGCAGGAAAATATAGCCGCCGACGAGCGCCGCCAGGAGGATGTATACCAGGCTGGGCACCACACCACATAGCAGCGCCACGACGGCCGTGCCAGGATAGAAGAATAGATAAGCAAGGCCGGCATCGACCGGGAGAACCAGAAACCGGAGGCCAAGGGCAACGCCATACACGCAGGCCGCGATGGAAAAACGAATCCACGCAGAAATATCACGCCCCTGTTGCATCTGATAAAAAATCAAGCTCGTCCCGTCCTTGAGTAGTCATCCATCCTGGCATCCCGATGCGGCATGAGCCAAGATAGGCCAGTTCAACCTTATTTATCGGCAAAGTTGAGAAGAAGCTGAGTATGGCCGCAGCGTGAGGCCCCCAGGGTCTTGAGGCCGCTGCCGGCGGCGAAGGGCGAAGCTACGCGGCGGTGCGTGTGGTCACGTTGGCCGTGCCGATGCGAGCGGGCTTGCCCGCGATTGCCCAGCGGAGAGGTGCTGACGCCACAAGCCCCTCGTTGCAAACGCGCCACAGCACTCTTGAGAAATCACTTGAATAGTGACGCGGAGTTTGCGCTGGGCATAGGGAGTTGAGCAGAATGCGATCCAACTTCTCGCGCGAGAGGTTTATTAGGCCCCCTTCTCCAGTGAGGAGGGCGGATGGTCCAACAGGCCGCCGCGCAGGGCAGAAGCGTTTCACCAACCTGATAGGAGTTTCACAACCATGAAAAAGTCTCTGATCGCTCTGGCTGTTGCTGGCGCCTTTGCCGCCCCCGCCTTCGCCGCTTCCTCCAACGTCGACTTCTACGGCCAGTTCCGTGTTTCCGTTGACCACCTCAACAACAGCCTCGGCTGGGGCATGAACGACGAGACCTCGCGCATCGGCCTGAAGGGCGCGGAAGATCTGGGCGGCGGTCTCAAGGCCATCTACCAGTGGGAAAGCGGCTTCAACGCCGGCGTTTCCGGCTCTGGCCTGTCCACCGGCACCAGCCAAACCGGCACCTTGACCGGCGGCATGGGCGCTGGCGGCCTGGGCGCCCAGCGTGACACCTTCGTCGGCCTGTCCGGCGACTTCGGCACCGTCATCGCCGGTCGTCACGACACCCCGTACAAGATGGCCGGCTCCGCCGACCTGTTCGCCGACACCCTGGGCGATGCTCAGAACGGTGGCGCTCGTTGCATCGTCTGTGAAGACCTGCGCGTGAACAACGCCATCGCCTATGTGTCCCCCGACATGTCCGGCCTGAGCTTGGTTGGCGCCATCGTTCCTGGCAACTTCGCCAACTCCACGGCTGGCACCAAGTCCCTCAACGGCCTGTCGAACGCCTACTCCCTGGCTGGTATGTACAACAACGGTCCCCTGAAAGTGACCGCCGGCTACGAAAACCTGGGCAACTACGTGGGCAATGCCGCCGGTTCTTCTTCCCAGAACGCCTGGAAGCTGAATGGTGCTTACACCATCGGCGATCTGCACCTGGGCGCCACCTACGAGAAGATCAGCAATGCCGGTGGCGTTTCCACCGCCAGCCAGACCGACTACCTGTTGTCCGCCGCCTACGGCATGGGCCCCATCACCCTGGCCCTGCAATACGGCAAGAAGGATCCCAATGGCAGCGCCGCCAACAACATGACCGACACCACCGTCGGCGTGGTCTACGGCCTGTCCAAGCGCACCAGCACCTACCTTGCCTACGCTCACTACGGCGTCGACAGCGGTGCCAATGCTGGCGCTGGCGCTGGCCTGGCCCTGAACGCCTTCACCATGGGCATGAACCACAGCTTCTAATCTCCCGGCGGCTTGCCGCCTGAGTTGACCTGTGTTTCAAGAAACGGGCGCGACGCGAGTCGCGCCCGTTTTGTTTTTTCCCCACCCAAGCCGCAACAGAAGGCCCACATGCAGGCTCCTATGGTTACCATTCCCCGCATTGCCGGGAGGAACCATGGCTTCCGTCGCCTTTGACACCCAGGAACTCGTTCGAGAACTGAAAACGGCTGGCATGGCCCAAGACCTGGCCGATGCGCTCGTGCGCACCATCGTCAAGTCGCATGCAGGAAGGATCGTGACCGCCATCCCCTTTGAACCCCATGGTGAAAATGATGCGCTTCGCAGGTTTTAGCGAAGAGCAGGCCGAAGTACAGGCGGAAGCACTCACGACTTTAATCAATGATCAACTTGCTACCAAACAGGATTTACGGGAGATGGAGGAGCGGCTCACCTATCGCCTCACCTTGCGCCTTGGCAGCTTGACTGTCGCAGCGGTCAGCCTGGTCGCAACCATGGTCAAGCTGATGCACTAGCCGCAGCATCGGCCCGCAAGTCCCCAATCAGCACAACCCATTGATTCCGTTCGTTGTGAGCCTGTCGAACCATGAACCTTGAATCCTCAGTTGAACACGCCCGAGTGTGCGTCTGGCGAGATGTCTGGCAAGGGCGCGGAGTCGTAGCGCTTGAGCGCGTACGAATCCGGCGTGCCCCATGTGGGTGCAACGCAGCCAGGCGTCGCCTGCCGTGCAATCGGGCGCGTAGCGGGTTCACCCAAAGGGTGAGCGTGGTCGAAGGCGCAAACCTAAATGTCCATGGGGCCTCACGGAGGAAAATGAGCGGTCAACTGAGGAATCAAGGATGAACGAAGTCGAATAAATCAGCGGCCACCTAGAGCGCGAACGACTCGGCCATCAACGCCCCGTCCTGTAGCGACAAGCCAAGCCCTTCTCCGGGCGTGGCACCTTCGAGGATGAATCGCTCTACCGGGCCGAAGATCGCCTTCAGTTGAGCGGCATCGCAGGTCGGCAAAAACTGGCGCAGGACGCGCGGGTCGTAGAACCTGAAATACATCGGCCGGCCTTCCGGGTCGAAGATTTTGGTCAGCGAGCGCAGGTGCCGCCACAACTCGGGCAGTTCCGCCTGGCTCAAGACAAAGATGCCCCAATGCTTGCCCCAGCCGCCCTCCACGGCCCAGCGGGCGAACTCGCTGCCCTCGTTCAACTCGGCCAGGTAGGGCGCCACATAGGCCATGTCGGCGGCCAACTCGCCGGTGAACAGGCATTCGAATTTCGGTCGGTTATCCCCATAGAGGACATCGAGCAGGCCCTCGTTCGACGCGCCGTCGAGCACTGCGAAACCATGCAGGCCCGCCGAGGCATTCCACAGGCGGGGGGCCAGCTTGGTCAACACTTCGTTGGTTTGCGACATGCCTACGACCTCCTATTGGTTTTGGAAATATTTATTCCTTGAGGGGCGGCACAGCGATCCCATGGTCTTTGAGGAAGTGCCAGACCTTCACCTTGTAGGGATAGATAGGAGAGTCTGGGGAGGGAAACGATGCAGCCATAGGCAAGCTCAAGGGTGCGCGGGACGACGCTTCATAATCGTACTTGGCTCCGAGTTCGAGCAGACACCAGACCACATCCCAGTCACGTGCTGTCGCAGCATCTGTAATGACCGGGTCACCCTCTCTGGTTGTGATATCTAGATTTGCACCTAGGGACTTCATGTGCCGGATGAATTCACAGTTGCGATCATTCACGAATCGCATGATCACAGGGTCTTCGTTTGGGCGGCGTGTGTTTGGGTCACCCCCGCCACGGATGACGGCGAACAGGATGTCGGGTGCCTTGCGGTAGTTCGCCACCGCCAAGCTTACCGCACCATTGCCATCGGCCGCCTTGAGGTTGGGGTCGGCGCCACGGGCAAGCAGCTCAGCCACCGCCCGCGGCTTCAACCGATCCACCGCGACCATCAGTGGCGTGAGGCCCTGCACCCCCCGCGCGTTGACGTGGGCGCCCGCAGCCAATGCACGTGCGATCGCTGCCAGGTCATCCGCCCGGATCGCATTTTCCAGCTCCGCATCCTTGCCATTAAAATAATTGCTGCTCATGTCCGCTCCGTGAGCCTGATAGAGGAATAAGGTCAACCCGAGCAGTGTCAGGCCGAAAAGAGTACGCATGAAACCCGGGCCCGGGCTCACTGGCCGCTCCCCAGGCCACAACGCGCGATGAAGTCGCTCAAGGCGGTCCTGTCTTTTTCGACGTTGCCTTGCATGGGACCCAGCACGTTGTCCATCTGATGTTGCGCCAACTTTCCGAGGTTGGGGCCGTCTTTGTCTGCGCCAAACCACTTGCCCGCTTTGCTCAAGCTATCCGGGATCGTCTCCTGCTGACCCGCCCGCACTGGGGGGAAGGCGCTCAGCGGCAGGCCCGCCACCCGATCGGCCTCCATGTTCGCGATCTTCTGGTCGAGCTCATCCAGATAAGTGGACTTGTCTTCGATGAAGCCGGCATCTTCCGCGCCGTCCGGCATCGCCGGGTTGCGATGGTCGATCTTCATCGGAGCGAATTTGCTGATGCCGTAGGTGTTTCGATTCTCCCCCGCCAGTTCACGCCGCAGGAATTTCACATTGGCGATCTGCTGGTCCGGACTCGTGGTCTGATTCATGTAAGTCAGAAAGTCGTTTTCGGAACTGAATGCCTGGGTACGCGACTCCAGTGAACTGAAGTCCGTGTTGCCGGTGCGCAGCAGCGAATTCGGGTGCAGCCCGGCGCCGTTGAACACATAAGCCTTGGCATCCTGATCGACCAAGGCAGCCTCCTGCGCCAGGCCTCCACCCTTCGAGTAGCCGGCAATATCGAAAGGGACCTTGTTGTCCGTTAGGCGGCTGGATAATTTTCTCATCGCAGCGTACTGATCGGTGTCCTGGCCATCACCATTGCGGGTGTTGGTTTGCCAATCCACCAGGGAGTGGCAAATCGCGCCCCATTGGAGCCACCGAATCGCGGCTTAATGGAGCCAGTAAAAGGTGTGGTTTTTCGAGTTCCGGACGGGGTGATTTTCGGTGGTTTTCCTGGGATTTTGCAAACCTCCGAATCGTTGTATTTAA
>CAILNT010000077.1 GCA_903835655.1 uncultured Pseudomonadota bacterium
CTGCCGTTGGACTCCTTCACCGTACATGACCTGCGGCGCACGGGCTCCACCATCCTCAACGAGCTTGGTTTCAATAGCGACTGGATCGAGAAGTGCCTCGCCCACGAGGACGGGCGGTCATCGCGTGGCGTCTACAACAAGGCCGAGTATGGCGAGCAACGCCGTCACATGCTGCAGGAGTGGGCGGACATGATCGATGCGTGGGTGGCGGGGGAGTCGCACACGCCGACGTTGCTGCCACCGAGCATGAAGATGGTGACGACGGCGGCGCCGATATGACTAACTGCGCCGCGGCTCTGAGCGACCGCACGGATCCCGTTGCGGGTTGCAAAGATAGCCGTAGGATGCGTACCTTGACGTAAATGTTAACTCACACAGATTAAGTGAGGGGCCACGTCGCCCTGCCGACCCTGGGAAGGCTAACCGCCGCTCCGGCCTGCGCGGCCACCGATCGGGAGGGTGTGGGGCCGGGGTAGTTCATGGAGAAGACTATTGAAAAAGATCGTCCTGATCTCGTGTGTGAGCAAGAAACTCACACACTCGGCGAGCGCCCAGTATCTCTACGTCAGCCCCCTCTTCCGGTTGAACCTTCAATACGCCCGAAAGCTTCAACCTGACGCGATCTACATCCTGTCCGCAAAGCATGGCTTGCTCGACCTAGACACCGAGGTCGAGCCGTACGACCTCACCCTGAACGATATGGCCACCCGTCAGGTGCAAGCCTGGGCGGAACAGGTACTGGAACAAATCAAACAGCGCGCCGACCTGAGCAGGGACCACTTTGTGTTCTTGGCGGGCCAGAAATATCGGAAATTTCTTGAGCCGCGGCTTGGCTCCTACGAGGTACCCATGCAGGGCCTAACCATCGGCAGGCAACTGCAATTCCTGAGCGATCGAGTCCATGAGTGACTTGTGCGCCAGATTGCACCGCGAATTCCAGCAGTCCCCCGTATTCAGTTTCCCGTTCGAGGATTCCGCAATCCCGCTAAACGGAATCTACGTCCTTTATGAGGCGGGTGAGACCGCTCATGGCGGGAATCGAATCGTCCGCGTTGGCACCCACACGGGGAAAAATCAACTCCGATCCAGGCTGAAGCAGCACTTCGTCAATGAACAGAAGGACCGCAGCATTTTTCGGAAAAACATCGGACGCGCCTTGCTAAACCGCGACAAAGACCCGTTCCTCATCCAATGGGAGATTGACTTAACCACGAGCGAGGCCAAGAGAACGCATGGGCCGGCGATCGACCGAGCCAAGCAGTCTGCGGTCGAGCACATGGTTACGGAGGTCATACAGAAGCGCTTTCACTTCGCGGTATTTCGCGTGGACGAGAAAGACAAGCGACTCGAACTCGAGGCCAGGATGATCGCCACAATTTCACGGTGCGAAGACTGTGGCCCTTCTCAACAGTGGCTTGGGCTACATTCACCAAAGACCAAGATCCGGAATAGCGGGCTTTGGCTCGTGAACGAGCTTTACGGAGAGCCTTTTTCCGAGACCGAGTTTATCGATTTGGAGCGTGTTGTTCGGCAGTCGCAGAAAGGGGAGCATGGAAATCCAATGGATCATTAGTCCAGAGGACGTGGCGCGGGTAACCACGCTCATCGAGCGCCAGTCAAAGAATGCGCTTGTTCGGGCTAGGCGCGAAATCAACCTGGCCAAGAGCAAGCCACCTGTGACGCGGGAGCGCTTCTGGCAGGCAATGGTCAGCATGCGCCTTACGACGCGGCAGAAGTCCGGCCCGGAAAGCTTCGTCGCGAGATTCATTCGCGAAACCCCATTTCCGCTTGCCTATAAGACGGTTCATGGTGCGCGCCACCCCGAGACTTTCATTGCGAAAGCGTTGAGGGTGGCCGGGGGAATCCGTTTTGCAGACAAGATCGCCAGCGAGCTGTCCAAAAATTTCAGCCACCTGGAAACCAGCGAATGGGCACCTACGTTGGAGCAGTGCAATCGGCTTACACGCCTCGTGCCACGCGAGGTCGAGATTGCCGTTGCTGAGCACATCCAGAAGCATTTCCTCGGCTTCGGCCCAAAACAGTCGCGCAATGTCCTGCAATCGCTCGGGCTCACTCGCTATGAGATTCCGATCGACAGCCGCCTGACGGAATGGCTCAATGAGTTCGGCTTCCCGGTGCGATTGAGCGCAGGCGCGCTAGGTGTTGCATCCCGTGTGATTATGTACCCGTTCGTAGCTGGCCGTTGTTTCGTGCCCGCGAACTGATGCATCAACTGATTGAGTCGTTTGTCCCCTTGGGGAAGGAGCAAG
>CAILNT010000078.1 GCA_903835655.1 uncultured Pseudomonadota bacterium
ACCGCCCCCGAGTTACCCGAAAGCGGCCATCCACGAGCCATACCTCACACCTCAGTCTGTTCCGCGATTTCCAGGGCGTCGTCCACTTCAATTCCCAGGTATCGAACTGTACTTTCCAGTTTTGTGTGACCAAGCAGCAGTTGCACCGCCCGGAGGTTTTTCGTGCGCCGATAGATCAAGGTGGCCTTGGTCCGCCGCATCGTATGTGTTCCATAGGCCGTAGGGTCCAACCCGATGGACGCCACCCACCGATCCACGATACGGGCATATTGCCGGGTGGAGAGATGGGGGGACTCGTGAATTCGGCTTGGGAACAGATACTGGTCAGGTTTCAACTGGGCCTTGGCAATCCAGGCGGCCACCGCATCCCGTGTGGGCTCGGTCATCTCGAACTGCACAGGTCGTTGCGTCTTGTGCTGCATGACCATGGCTCGCGGGGCGACCTGGTTGCCGTGCGTGACATCCCGCACCCTGAGTGCCACAAGATCGCAGCCACGCAATTTGCTGTCGATGGCCAGGTTGAACATCGCCAGTTCGCGTTCCTCCTTTGCCAGTTGCAGGTGAATGCGGATCGCCCAGATCTCCTTCAGCTTCAGGGGTGGCTTCTGGCCTGTAAGTTTGCCCTTGTTCCAAGGCACATGACCATGTCGGGTATTGGTACTGGCATCCATGATGAACTCCTTCATGACGTGACAAGAGATTCATCCATAGATCAATTCGATGGGCGCGCATCGTCCCGGATCAGTTCACCACTTGCTTCGGTGGCGCTGCGCTGCGGATTGGTGCGCTCCCGCTTCGCCACCGAAGCTCACGACTATCGAGCCTGTCGGCGCCGGTTGAGACCCCATAACAGGGAGGCTTGGATTTGCCCATTACGTTTTGCCTGGGTGGTTTCAGGTTGGGTCTTCATGTATCCCGGTTGGAAGAGCCTGTAGTGCGATATACCCGATGCAACTCGAACGCCGAGTGCGCTATATTTTGCCGATGAATCGTGCCGACCTCATCGCCTGTCTAGCCGCTCGCGCCGCGAAGCTCACCCCTAAGGATGCGGAAATCTCGGTGTCCCTGATCCTGGATTCGATCGCCAGCGCCCTGGCGCGCGGTGATCGCGTCGAAATCCGGGGATTCGGGAGTTTTACCTTGAACCATCGACCACCCCGACAAAGCAGGAATCCAAAATCCGGAGACCCTGTCCAAGTTCCGGCCAAATGCCTGCCGCACTTCAAAGTCGGCAAGGAATTGCGGGAACGCGTCGATTACGCGGACGAGTGCCCTGCGCCCCATCTTCTGCCGAATGACCGCAGTCTGAACGCAGACTCATGACCCGAACCCACGTCAAGACTATCAGCATCGCCAACGGACAGAACCAGTCCCCACTGTCCAAAGGCCAGAAGACATTCAACACCCTGATCAAACAGATTGAACAACGGCGAACCCGTTTGGCCGCCTGGGAAGCAGCCATCCCACCCTACCGGCAAAAATACGCCGGTGAACTGGTTCCCCTGGTCGAAGCCTTGGAGGCGTTGCAAACCAAAATAGCGTATCGCCTCGATCGAGCCATCGGACTGAAAGGGATCACCAACAGCGAACGCGGCAAGATTGCACACTTGATTACCAGTTTGACCAGGGAACTGTTGGATGGGAATGACGACACGGAATTGAAAGCCCTGTTCAACAAGCACAGCCCAACCGACTACGACAGCGAGGAGGCGGCCGCCCTCAAGGACTCACAATCGGCATGGGAGGAGATGCTGGGCGTCGAACTGGGCGGCGACGTGGACATGAATTCCCCCGAAGCCCTCCTGAAACGGGTTGAGGCCCACATGCAGGAAAGGCAGGCGCAATTCGAAGCCGAGCGGCAGGCCCAGGAAGAACGGAAGGCCAAGCGAAAAAAGACCGCCAAACAACTCGCCCGCGAGGCACAGAAACAGGCCGAAGAAGCCCAGATCAGCCAGTCCATCCGCGAGGTCTACCGCAAACTGGCCAGTGCCCTTCATCCCGACCGCGAACCCGACCCGGTGGAACGCGACCGGAAAACCGCGCTGATGCAGCGCGCCAATCTGGCCTATGGCAATAACGATCTGCTGCAATTGCTGGAACTGCAACTGGAGCTGGAACACATCGACCAGGCCGCCCTCAACAGCCTCAGCGAGGGCCGGCTGAAGCACTTCAACAAAATCCTGAAGGATCAACTCGGCGAACTGGAACAGGAAATCCTGAATATCGAAGGCGGTTTCAAGGCGCAGTTTCGCATTCCCCCCTACTTCGACCTGCCCCCCAGCGCGCTCATCAACATGCTCAACTGTGACATCACCAGCGTCCAGCTCGCCATACGCGGTTTGGAAATGTATCTACTCGCGGTTGAGGACATCAAGCAGTTCAAGGCCTTGCTCAAGAAACGGCGGCCACCTCCTGCAAGGGTGGATGTCTACGACCTGTTTCGCTGAAATCAGGCTGTCCGTGGATTCCCTTACTGGGCCGTATCATGGTGTTTTGCGGGAGGGACCAGAGACATGAAGAAAGCGAAGACGGCGGCTCAAGCTTTGGAGCTGGAGTCCATCCCCAACATCGGCCCGGCCGTGGCGGCAGATCTGCATCAACTCGGCATCCACGCCCCGGCAGGCCTCATAAGCCAGGATCCCTACGCGCTCTACCAGCAACTGTGCGCGCAGACCGGCGTTATGCATGACCCGTGCCTGCTCGACACCTTCATTGCCGCCACCCGTTTCATGGGTGGAGAGCCGCCGCTGCCCTGGTGGCGCTACACCAAGGAGCGCAAGCGCACGCTCAAGGCATCGTGAGCTTCACCCCTGCAACGCCGGTCAAGCTTGCTGGGCTCCTGCTTGGCACAGAGCCGGCTGGCCCAGCGTCATCACAGCACCAGGAGCCATAACGACTCCCTCCGCAAGCTCCGGTCGTGACCACGGGCATTCGCCCGAAGCGGACGGGCCTGTGCCCGATGCAAAGCGGCGCCGCCGCAATAGGGAACCGGCTGCGCCGGTGCAGACCGACGTTCGCCGGGTGGAGCCGCGGAGCGGCAAGCGTACAAGAGCCCCACGACCTCTCGGGCTACCGATTGTCCACAGAAAGTGGGGATAACCCTGTGCACAACCCGACCCGCACCTTACGGCATCACAGACTTATCCCGTTGCATCACAAATAATCAGCGCGCACAGGTTGTAGCCATTCGCCCGGCGCCGACGTATACCTTCTCGACCTCGCGCATGGTGGCCTGCTCATCCAGGAACACCTGTGCCGGCGCCACGTTTGTTGGCCATGCCAAACCACGCCCGTCGTAGCAAGAGATCGCCCAGCAATACCTGCTCCAGCGTCAGTTCATGACGCCGAGTACCGGACTCCCATCGAAAGGCAAGCATCGCATCACTCCGAACTATCCGAAGCGGAAGCAGCAACTCGATCAGCCGTTACCGTTTTCTGCATCGGAATACTTTCACGCGCACCGGTATGCGTTTGCAGTAATCAGGTTCGGATACTGACTTCCGATGTAGATAACCAACTTCGGACGTAAACAACAGTAAAAAACCCCGCCAGTCAGAGACCGGGCGGGGTCGGGTTACGCTGCCAGCAAGAGCGGCCGGTCACTATCGTGCTGTTCGATCGCGGCTTC
>CAILNT010000079.1 GCA_903835655.1 uncultured Pseudomonadota bacterium
CCCTTTGGAAAAGGGGGATCGAGGGGGATTTTCGAGGGTGGGTTCCGCGCCTTTTTACGTAACCGAGAATGAACCATGAGCGCGATTGCCGGCATCCTGCATCCTGACGGAAAACCCGTCGACCGAGCCAGCCTGGAGAGGATGCAATCCTTGCTCACGCCCTATGGGCGCGATGCGCAAAACCACTGGCAGGCCGGTTCGGTGGCCCTCATGCGTGCCCTGTTACGCATCACCCCGGAAGACAGTCTGGACCATCAACCCATGCTGGCATCGGGACTTGTGGTGGTGTTCGATGGCCGCCTCGACAATCGCGAGGAACTGGCGGGCAAGCTGGGGATCGAGGCCGCGGAACTGCGCTTGCTGGCCGATTCTGAACTGGCGCTGCGCGCCTGTTCGCGCTGGGATGAAGCGGCTCCCGAGCACTTGCTCGGGGACTACGCCCTGGCCTGCTGGCACACGGGCGAACGCCGCCTGTGGCTGGCGCGCGACCCGCTGGGGCATCGCCCGCTGTTCTGGCACCAGCGCCCCGGTCTGTTCGCCTTTGCCTCCATGCCCAAGGCCTTGTTCGCCATCCCGGGTGTGCCGCGCGCCCTGTGCGAGGAAAGGCTGGCGGATTACCTGGCCTTGTTGCCCATGGTGGGGCCGCAGTCCTTCTTCAAGGACATCTATCGCGTCGAGCCCGGCCATCTCTTGACACTGGAGGGCGAGCGAGTGACGACGCGGCGCCATCACCGGTTCGATGCGGTGCGCGAACTCAGGCTGGGGAGTGACGGCGAATATCTGGAGGCCTTCTCGGAACACCTGGAGCGCGCCATAGCCTGCCGTCTGCGCTCTACCGGCCCGATCGCCTCGCACCTGAGCTCCGGCTTCGACAGTTCCACGATCACGGCCATCGCGGCCAAGCAACTGGCGGCGCGTGGGCAGCACTTGTTCGCCTATACCGCGGTGCCGCGAGAGGGCTTTGCCGGCCGGGTGCAGCGCGGCCGCCATGGCGACGAGGGCCCGGGCGCGCGCGCGCTGGCGGCGCGCTTCGCCAACATCGACCATATCCTGCTGCCGCCGGGCGGGGCGACCCCCCTCGACCATTTGCAAGCGAATGTCGAGGCCATGGACCGCGCCCCGCTCAACCCCTGCAACGGCGTCTGGGGCCATGCCATCGAGGCCGACGCGGCCAGGCGTGGAGCCAAGGTAATGCTCACCGGGCAGATGGGCAACATGAGCATCTCCTACACGGGGGAGCAATATCTGCCCGCCCTCCTGGGCCAGGGAAAGTTCAACACCTGGTGGCGCGAGGCGAGCGCCTTCAAGCGCACTCATCCGGATCGGCGCTGGTTAGGGATGCTGGCCCAGTCCGTCGGTCCCTACGTGCCCGCGGCGCTCTGGGTGCTGATCGAGCGCTATAAGGGGCGGGGGAGAAAGCTGACCGATTACACTGCCATCCATCCCGACTTCATGGCGCGCATGAACAGTAAGTCTCGGGCTGCCGCGGCCGGCTGGGATTTGAGCTATCGTCCCTGGTCCAATGGCCGCAAGATGCGCATCGCCGTGATCAACCGACTCGACAATGGCGACCATTTCGCCGCGGCCAATGCCCGATCCGGGCTGGAGGTTCGCGACCCCACCAGCGATCTGCGCCTGCTGGAATTCTGCCTGGCCGTGCCCGACTCTCAGTATCTGCGCGATGGCCAGGAACGCTGGCTGTTGCGACGTTTGATGGGGGAGGTCTTGCCCCCGGAGATATTGGAGACCCGTAGCAAGGGCTTGCAGGCTGCGGACTGGTACGAGGGCGTGGAGGAAGCCCTGCCGCGCATCCGCGAGGAGCTGGCGCGCATGGTTGAGCACGGTGGCGTGGGCGAGTATCTGGATCTGGAAACGCTGAAAAAAGACCTGGAGGCCTGGCCACAATCGGGTTGGGAAGATCAGCAGACCGTCCAGACCTACCGCCTGAAACTACTGCGCGGCCTGTCGGTGGGCACGTTCATCCGCTATGTCGAGGAAAACAACCGCTGAGGGGCGCTCAACCCGGCTCCCGCACCCACTGCTGCAAGCGGGACATCCGCCTGGACTCGTCGACGAGTTCACCGTCCTGCCGACTGCGCAGATACTCGGGTATGCGTCTTGTCGCCAACCGCCACCAGTTCATGACATAGCCGAAGTAGACCCGGTTTCCACTGACCGGGTACATCGTCTCGATCCGCTTCCTGGGGGGAAGGGCCCTGTAGAGGAGATAGGCGATTTTTTCCGGCAGGGATGCGCGGCCCAACGTCCCACCGTGGACCGCGACGTCACGGCGTGCGTCCGAATCTGCCAGGGTGGCCAGCGCTGCCTGTTCCAGCACCCAATCCGGAACGCCCGGCATTTCCGGCCAGTCCACGGCTTGCGAGCCAAAATAGCGTTCCACCAGCCTCAGCATCAGCACACAGGCACGACTCTGGCCGCGCTCTTCCGCGAGGATCCAGAACAGCGGCCAGTCGATTTCGTGGCTGGCGAGCAGATAAGCCAAGTCACTGAATATGAGCGGGCCGTTGTTCAGTTGATGGTCGAAGAAGGCATGCACGATCAGGTGCAGGGCGAGATCGGTGGCGGAAAGGAAAGAGATCGAGTCGCCTCCGAGATCACGTTGGATGAAGCGCTGCCAGAACAAGGGGTCTTCGGCGGGGTCGGCTTGTTGCTCGCACTCGTGCCCGGGTTCCAGGTGGGAAATGCGGTTATGCAACTCAACGCTGAACTGCCCCGAGGGCGCGCGCAGCGGGGGAAGGTGGTGGTTGAGTTCCGAACAGGCCTCGGGATTGCCTGGGTATTTCTCCCAACGGGCGAGTCCGCCTTCGATCAAGGCCTGGTAAGCAGGCAAGGCCTGATCACTCGGCACCAGAAGGTCCAGATCGCGCAAGGGCCGAAGCGCGGGATGCGGATAGGCATGGTAGGCCAGGTACGCCCCCTTGAGCGCCGCGTGCGGAATGCCCGCCCGGGCCAGGATGCGATGCGTCAACAGCAGTTCGCGCTGCATCAAGAGCGCGCGCAAGGTGGCCATCTTGAAACTCTCGGCGAGTTGGGCGCTGATGTCCGCCGGTATCGGCAGAGCGCCACGCTCACGGGTGAGGCGCCAGTGCAGCAGCGGGCCCAGACGATGCTGTTTCACCCGCTCCAGCACGAAACCCCAGTCCTGAGTACCGAGCCGGGCGATGGCTTCGGGTGCGACGATTCTGTTGGTCGAGAGCAGATCCAACAGGAGTTCCTGCAAATGAGCTTGCAAATGAGCCTGCGATTGAGTGTGTGACAACGTCATGTCTTCCTTCTGACTTCGGCCCAGCTTCCCTGGGCGCTGATTCGACCCGCTTCGAGGACCAGGACCTGATCGGCATGCTCCAGCGTGGGCAGGCGATGGCCGATGAGAACCACGGTCAAGTCGCCGTGGAGGTGTTCGATGGCGCTCCGTACCTTCGCCTCATTCTCCGTGTCTAGGGCGCTGGTGGCTTCGTCCAGGATCAGCAGGGCGGGGTTTTTCAGGAGCGCGCGCGCCAGCGCCAGGCGCTGCCGCTCGCCGCCGGAGAGACGAACCCCGCCATCGCCGACCTGGGTTTCCAGCCCCTGAGGCAGGAATAACACGAATTCAGCCGCGGCTCTTTGCAAGGCCAGGATCAGATCGGCCTCGAGGGCATCGGCCTGCCCCCAGAGCAGGTTGTTGCGCACGCTGTCGTTGAACAGAAAGACTTCCTGCGGCACATAGGCGACCGAATGGCGCCAGCGCATGCGCGCGGTTCCGGAAACCGCCACGCCATCGATACGCAGTTCGCCCTCGTCGGGTTTCAGCAGTCCCATCAGGACGTCGGCCAGGGTGCTCTTGCCTGCGCCCGAAGCGCCGATGATCGCGGTGGTGGTGCGCGCCGGGAAGTGGACCGAAACGCCAGCCAATGCGCAGGAATCCCGATCCGGGTAGCGGATCGTGACGCCTTCCAGTTGGATCCCCGTCCGGATGGGCCAGGGCGCGTGATCCCGTGACTGCGGTTCCGCGGCAAGCGCGCATTCCGCCAGCAGACGATCGGTCTCCTGCAGGGCGGGCAAGGCATGCAGCCATTGATGGTACTGCTGCTGCGCCTGGGAAAACATCGGAATCAGGCGGGCGAACACCAGCACCAGGGTCAGCAATTCCGGCACCGGGGTGTGCCATACGCCCAGCCCCACATAGAGATAGGTCGCCAACAAGGCCGCTCCGCCGAATTGGAACAGGGCGCGTGCCTGGCTGGTGCTGGTCATGAACTGCAATTGCTCCTGGCGCAACCGGCCCGTGGTCTCAAGGAAATGAGCCAGATGCCGGCGCTCGTTGCCGAGAATCTTGGTCAGCTTGATCCCGGCCAGGCTTTCCTGAACATTGCCCTGCAAGGCGCGACTGCTCACCCCCAGCTTCTGCCCCAGGCGCACCGCTTCGGCACGCTGCCCGGACAAGGCGAGCAATACCAGCGTGCCACTGATCGCAGCCAGACTGGCCATCGCCCAGGAAAGCGCGAAGGCCGCGAGCAGATAGGCCAGCATGGTCGTAAGCGTTGCCAGCAGGTTCAGCCCGTAGTTCAAGCCCACGCCCACACGACTGACGTCGGTGAGCAACAGATTGGCATGATCCGACTGGCGCCCCGCCGCGATCCAGCGCCACTCCGCGCCCAACAAGGCGGCAAAACAGCGTTCGCGCAAGCGATCGACCAGCCGATATTGCAGCTTCGCCCCCAGATTTTCCCGGCCATATTGCACGCCGCTGCTCAGCGCCACCAGCAGGAGAAAGGCCAGCAGCAAACCACCCGTGCTGAGTGGCAATCTCAGGACATCCAAGGCCTGCACCAGGGACTGGGTCAGACCATTCTGGCCGGCGTCATGGCCTTGCAGGATCTGTAGGAGGGGGACCAGCAGGAGGATGCCCACGCCCTGGCTCAGGCCGGCCAACACCATCGAAGCAAATAGGATGGCCGTCTGGCTGCCCGGTGCCTCGCGCAGCAGGCGCAGGAAGGATTGCAGGGCCCTCACACCCACCCCGGAGACACGAAACAGCCGACTACCGTGTATCGGTCGAATCCGAATCCGCCCGTCACCCGGGTCCGGCCGGCCGCAACCCAGGCATGGGCCTGCATCGAAGTCGAGTCCAAGTCGCGCATCAGGCCGAAGTAGAGCGCATGAGGAATGCGGTAGAGGCCCAGTAAAACGCGAGCAGCCACCGCCTGGGGGAAACAGTTCGAGTCCCAGGGCGTATAGCGCGCCGCCAGGCGGACCACCCGCCCGATCTGCAAGGCGCGAGCCTCCTCGCCGCGAGTCAGCAGTGGCACCCAGGCACTCGTGCCGACCGCCTCGCCCAGCAAGGGGGCGAGGCGGCGAAAGGAAAACAGCAAGATGGCGGCCTTGCAGAAACCCAGCAAGATCCAGATGGGCAGGAGCCAGGCTTGCAGGAAGATGGGCTGGCGCAAAAAGCTGCGCAGCTTGCGACCAAGCAAGTTCAAATCGGCTTGATCAGGCCATGTTCGAGGAGCTTGGAGGCAAATTGCAGCATATCGGCCTGACAGGTGGCTTCATCCACGTCAAACTCACGACAGATCACCTGCACGATCGCGTCTACACAAGTCGGACTTTCAAGCAAGGCCCAGACTCGTGGACCGACTCCCCCGATGCCGAAGTATTCGCCGCGCTCGATGCTCATCATCACCGTGTCACCATCCATGTCGGTGGAGATCAGGTCGGAATCGCGAACCAAAGGTGTGAGGCCGGATAAGGTAGGTAGAGTGGGCATGAGTCAAAACAGGCAAAAACAGCAATCTACCATTTTTCATGGCGCCTTTCCTCTTTCGCCGGGTCCGGTAAGCATGCTCGTGCGCGGCCGGAGCCACCCTTGCACCTGCCGTTTACGAACTGCACGAGAGCATGGAGCAGCCCGGCTGATTGCGTGCCCAGTCGGGACGCTTGGCAGCGTAGCGGGCATATTCCGGCTGTTCGTCGTAGGGCCGGCGCATCACTTCCAGCAACTCATGGACGCGGGAGAGATCGCCCTGCTCCGCCAAGTGGATGGCTTCCTGAGCCAGGTAGTTACGCAGCACATAGCGCGGATTGACGGCATTCATGCGCTCGACCCGATCTTGCGGCGCATCGGCCGACACCCGTGCGGCGTAGCGCCCCAGCCAATGTTGAAAGTCGGCTCCATGGCGGCGCAGGGCGTCTTCGTCGTAGAACGCGCCGCGCAAGGGCTCCAGGCTGGGAGCCTTCGGGTCGACCGTGGCCAGGGCACGGAAGAACGCGGTCATGTCGACCTCGCCCCGTTGCAGCAGGCCCAGGCCTTCCGCGATCGACTCGGCATCGCCCGCATGGGGTTCGAGAAAGCCGAATTTCGCGGCCATCATGCCGCCATATTCACGGGTGTAGGTCGCCACGAAGCGATCCAGGCCGTCGCGCAGGGGGGCTTGCGTCGCGAACAGGGGGGCGAGCGCTTCGGCCAGACGAGTCAGGTTCCAGTGGGCGATCTGTGCCTGCTGGCCGAAGCGGTAGCGGCGATGCTCTTCGTCGGTGGTGTTGGGTGTCCAGTCGGGGTCGTAGTCGTCGATCCAGCCGTAGGGGCCATAGTCTATGGTCAGGCCCAGTATGGACATGTTGTCGGTGTTCATCACGCCGTGGACGAAGCCCACTCGCATCCAGTGCGCGACCAGCAGCGCGCTGCGCTCGCATACCGAGGTGAACCAGCGGGCGCGACGCGCATCCGCATCGGCCTCGACGATCTCGGGGAAATCGCGCGCGATCGTAAAATCCACCAGGCGCGCGAGCAGCTCATGGTCGCCGCGCGAGGACGCAATCTCGAAATTGCCGAAGCGGATGAAGGAGGGTGCGACCCGGCACACCACGGCACCCGGCTCATGGCGCGGATTGCCGTCGTACATCTTGTCGCGCAGCACCGCCTCGCCGGTGGCCGTGAGGCTCAGGGCGCGCGTGGTGGGTACGCCGAGGTGATGCATGGCCTCGCTACAGAGAAACTCGCGGATCGATGAGCGCAGCACCGCGCGGCCGTCGGCGCGGCGCGCATAGGGCGTGGGCCCCGCCCCCTTGAGCTGCAAGTCCCAGCGTTGCCCGGCACGATTCAACACTTCACCCAGGTTGATGGCGCGGCCATCCCCCAGCTGCCCGGCCCAATGCCCGAACTGATGACCGCCATAGCAGGCCGCATACGGCTGCATGCCCGCGAGCAAACGGTTGCCCGTAAATACTTCGGCAAACTCGGAACTGGCCACGTCCTCGACCGTGAGATCGAGCAGGCTGGCGACTTCCGCCGACCAGGCCAGCAGACGCGGAGCCGCCACCGGTGTGGGCTCGACTCGCGACCAGCAGGCACCCTGCACCTGCCGCCGCCTCGGGCCTGCCTCGGGGTCGCCCGGAAGCTCACCCACGAAACGGTTGTCGAAATGGAAGTTCAATGGGCGTCGGCTGCGGGCGCGGTGAAAAGCCCTGTCAGCCCACCTCGACCCAGACCGCGCCGTCCTCGACCTTCACCGGGTAGGTCGCCAGCGGACAGTCGGCGGGTTCGTTCTGCGGCTGGCCGGATTCCAGGTCGAAATAACTGCCGTGCAGGGAACACTTGATGCGGCGACCCTGGATGCAACCGAACCAGAGCGAATAGTCCTCGTGGCTGCACAGTTCATCGACGCAGTAATGACGGCCCTCGGCATTGACCAGCAACAGCGGCTGGGCCACGGGCGCGATGCGCTTCATCTGGCCAACGGCCAGTTCGCCCACTTCCGCAACCTTGAACCAGACCATTACTTCACCCGTCCCGCAGCGCGACCGGAGTCGAGCGCCGCGCGCACCTGGTCGGCGGCGGCATGCAGGGAGGGCGCGCGGCCGAGATGATGCAGGATCAGGCTGGCCGTCAGCAGCAGGGAATCGTAGGTCGCCCCCTGCTCGCCGCGCAAGGCGCTCATGCCGGCCGCGGCGGCGGCACGGGCGGTGGCGGCGATGTCCACGGCGATGGCGACTTCATCGGCGCGCTCGGTCTTCGGCAGATCGTCGGGCAGGGGCACTGCGCGCGCGGTTTGCTCGATGCCGATGCTGACCGGATCGAGATCGATTTCGTATTCCTCGCCGTGATTCTCGTAGCGGCTGGCCTTGCCCGGCTGGCGCAGGGAAGGAATCACGCCGCCTTCCACGCCGCGCAGAATCAGGGCCGAGTCGAACCCGGCGTGCCGTGCCAGCATGGCGTAGATCGGCGGATAAGGCTTGTGCACATAGCCGGTGACCAGATGCGTCTTGTTGCGGCCCTGAATCGGCCTGGCCTGGGTTTCCACGGTGGTGATGGCCTGACGCTTGATCATCTTGGTGCGTAGCGGAATCAGCTCATGCAGTTTCGGGCAAAAGCGCGACTGGTCGATATAGGTCCAACCCAGGGCCGGGTCGGAGAGGCGCGCGGCGGCTGCCTCCGGGGAGAGATCGACATCGACGCCGGCAGCGCGCAGCACGTGGCGCGCGGTGACGCCGTATTTCGGCCCCACGGCTTCGAGCCCGTGGCAGACGGCGGGCACCCCGAGTTCGGCCAGGAGCGGCCCCAGGAAGGGAGCCGCCGGCAGGCAGCGGTTGTAACCGTCGTAGGGATCGGCGATATCCACGACTTCGTCCACCGCCGCGGTCACCCGCAGCGTGGCGTTCAGAATCGCATCCAGGACGCCCTTGAACTCGTCGCGGCTCTCGCGTTTCATGCGCAGGGCGATAAAGAAAATGCCGGCCTGGACCGGGTCCACCGCGTTTTCCAGGATCGCCTGCATGCCCAGTCGGGCTTCCTCCAGAGAGATGTCCTTGGACAGCTCGGGCCCGGTGGCGATGCGCTGGATGATGGAATGCATGGTCTTGGCGAGGGCGGCGTTCATAAGCAACTCCTGAAATAGTGGGCGCAGGATAGGGAGGAGATGGGTACGGGGTCAACCCCGTATTTCCGCCGACCCCACCCTACCAGAGCTTCCACCAGGACTTGGCCTGCACCGGGCCGTCACCCGAGATGAAGGCGCTCTTGGGAAAATTCAGCTTGAGTACGCGCAGCGTGTCGTCGCGCAGGTCCGGCAGGTTCAACTTGTCGTAGCTCCTGGCCATGGTCGCCAGACCGGCTTCCAGAGCCGGCGCCTGGCGGTAGTTCTCCAGGGCGAACTTGACGCGGTTGACCGCGGCCACGTATGCGCCCCGCTTGTAGTAGTAGCGCGCCACATCCACCTCGTGGGCGCCCAGGTTATCCAGCAGATATTTCATGCGCCCGACGGCATCGGTCGCGTACTTGCTCTGCGGGAAGCGGGTGGAGAGTTCCTTGAAAGACTCGAAGGCCTCGCGCGCGGACTTGGGGTCACGCTCGCTCATATCCTGGTCGGCCATCCTGGCGAAGAAGCTGCTGTCCTCCACGAAATTGGACAGGCCCTTGAGGTACAAGGCGTAGTCCACGTTGGGGTGGTTGGGGTGCATCTTCATGAAGCGGTCGCAGGCGGCGATGGCGGAGGCCGGCTCGTTGTCCTTGTAGTAGGCGTAGGCCACCTCCAGTTGCGACTGCTGGGCGTAGGCGCCGTAGGGATAGCGTGCTTCCAGCTTCTCGAACGTCTTCACGGCCTCGGTGAAGTTACCATCGGCCAGTTTTTCCTTGGCGCTGTAGTACAACTTGGCGGCCGACCAGTCCTTGGTCTCATCGATCTGTTCCGGCAGCAAACCGCAGCCAGAGAAGAAACCCAATAGCAGAAGCAAAGTTAGAATGCGCAGCATCTCAATCCCCAATAAAGGCGCGCGGATTATACCCATGCCAGAAACCCGCCACCTCACCATCCCCACCGAACACGCCGGCCGCCGCCTCGACCAGAGCCTGGCCGAACTGTTGCCGGAATATTCTCGCAGCCGCATCCAGACCTGGATCGACGCGGGCCTGGTGCGCATCGCCAACGCCGACGCCAGCCGCAAGCTCAAGGTCTGGGGCGGTGAAGCCGTGAGCGTGGAGCCGGACGTACACCCCGCCGAGTTGCCCTATCAGGCCGAGAACATCGCCCTCTCCATCGTCTTCGAGGACGAATCCATCCTGGTGCTCGACAAGCCCGCCGGCCTGGTCACCCATCCCGGCGCCGGCAACTGGGAGGGCACCTTGCTCAACGCCCTCCTCCACCACGTCCCGGGTGCGGCCACCCTGCCGCGCGCGGGCATCGTGCATCGCCTGGACAAGGACACCTCGGGACTCATGGTGGTCGCCAAGACCTTGGAAGCCCAGACGCAACTGGTGCGCGACTTGCAGGCGCGCACGGTGAAACGCGTCTATTGGGCGGTGGCGCTGGGCCGACTCCTGCCATCGGAGGGTTCCATCGAAGCCCCCATCGGCCGCCACCCGACGCAGCGAGTGCGCATGGCCGTGGTGGAACGCGGCAAGCCCGCCCTGACGCATTACAAGGTGCGGCGCCAGTTCGCCGAAGTCGCCTGGGTGGAGTGCCGCCTGGCCACCGGCCGCACCCACCAGATCCGCGTGCACATGGCTCACCTGGGCCACCCGCTGCTGGGGGACAGCCTGTACTCGGGACGCAGGCGTTCCGCCCTCGCCTTTCCCCGCCAGGCGCTGCACGCCGTGCGTCTCGGGCTGGTGCACCCCTACAGCGGCGAGGCGCTGGAATGGGAAGCACTACCGCCGCCCGACTTCGCCGAACTGCTGCTGCAACTGGAAAGCCTTTAGCGCCGACGACCTTCCCGACACGATGAAACATCTCATGCACCCAGACTGGATCAGCCCCGAGTGGCCCGCACCCGCCAACGTGCACGCCTTCATGACCACCCGCTCCGGCGGTGTCAGCCTGGGTCCGTTCGCCAGTTTCAATCCCGCCGGCCATGTCGGCGATGTGGTGGACGCCGTGGCCGAGAATCGCCGCCTCTTGCGGCGGGTTCTGCCGGCGGAACCGCTCTGGCTGAATCAGGTGCATGGCTGCGCCGTGGCCTGCGAGACGAGGGGTGGAAACGGGGACGACGCCCCCACCGCCGATGCCAGCGTCGCTTTCCAGGCCGGCGAGGTGCGCGCCGTGCTCACCGCCGATTGCCTGCCGGTGCTCTTTTGCGACGCCGCGGGTAGCCGCGTGGCCGCGGCCCATGCCGGTTGGCGCGGCCTGGCGGCGGGTGTATTGGAGGAAACCGTGCATGCCATGCGGGTGCCGCCCACGCAGATCCTGGCCTGGCTGGGGGCGGCCATCGGCCCGGCGGCCTTCGCGGTCGGCGACGAAGTGCGCGCGGCCTTTCTGGCTCGCCACCCGGCCGCGGCCGCCGCTTTCCTGCCGCATACCGTACCGGGCCGTTATCTTGCCGATCTCTATGCCCTGGCGCGCATCCGCCTGGCCGCGGCTGGCGTCACCCGTGTCCATGGCGGGGGGCTATGCACCCACGGCGACCCACGTTTCTTCTCCTACCGCCGTGAACCCCGAACCGGCCGCATGGCCTGCGTGATCTGGCGGGATTGATCCCTAGTCTTTCCCGAACAGATCCCGACTGTAGACCTTGTCCGCGACGTCGCGCAGATCCTCGCTGATGCGGTTGGCGACGATGACGTCGGATAGCCGCTTGAATTCGGCCAGGTCGTTGATCACCCGGGAGTGGAAGAACTCCGCTTGCTTGAATACCGGTTCGTAGACGATGACCTCGATGCCCTTGGCCTTGATGCGCTTCATGATGCCCTGGATGGAGGACGCCCGGAAATTGTCCGAGCCGCTCTTCATGATCAATCGGTGTACGCCGACGATGTTGGGTTTGCGCTTCAGGATGCTGTCGGCGACGAAGTCCTTGCGCGTGGTGTTGGAGTCGACGATGGCGCGCATCAGGTTCTGCGGCACGTCCTGGTAATTGGCGAGCAACTGCTTGGTGTCCTTGGGCAGGCAGTAGCCGCCATAGCCGAAGGACGGGTTGTTGTAGTGGTCGCCGATGCGCGGGTCGAGGCTGACGCCCTGGATGATCTGCTTGGTGTCCAGACCGTGCGTGGCGGCGTAGGTATCCAGTTCGTTGAAATAGGCCACGCGCATGGCCAGGTAGGTGTTCGAAAACAGCTTGACCGCCTCCGCCTCGGTGGCGTCGGTGAACAGTACCGGGATCTCCTGCTTGATCGCGCCCTGCTGCAACAGGCCGGCGAAGACCGCGGCGCGGGGGGAGCGCTCGCCGATAAGGATGCGCGAGGGATGAAGATTGTCGTATAAAGCGCGGCCTTCGCGCAGGAACTCCGGCGAAAATATCAGGTTCTTACAGGAAAACTGCGCCATCAGCTTCGCCGTATAGCCCACCGGCACGGTGGACTTGAGGATCATGACCGCCTTCGGGTTGATGGCCATGACGTCCTGGATGACCGACTCGACCGAACGCGTGTTGAAGTAGTTGGTCTCGGGGTCGTAGTCGGTGGGCGTGGCGATGATGACGAAATCCGCACCCGCGTAGGCATCCTGCTTGTCCAGCGTGGCACGAAAGTTGAGCGACCGGTTTTGCAGGTAGTCTTCGAGTTCGACGTCGACGATGGGAGAAACCTTGCGGTTCAACATCTCGATCTTCTCGGGGACGATGTCGAGAGCCACCACCTCGTTGTGCTGCGCCAGCAGGATGGCGTTGGAGAGACCGACGTAGCCGGTTCCGGCGATGGCGATTTTCATGTGTTGCTCACTAGGGAGGAAACGATTTCCCGCGCGGTCCGGCGCGGACGGGTAGCCGACTCGCACTGAGGAATCAAGGTATCACGCAACCCAGGTCGCTGTCATGGTCTGGAATGCTGGCGGAAATGGCAAGAAGCACACTTCAACTCGTTGATTCAGAGAGAAATAATCGCGGCTCTGTAGCGCCTGCTTGCAGCCGGCTGTTTTCAAAGACGCCGGCAAGGATGCCCGCTCTACAGGGAAGGCCTCGCCAGTGCTTCTCCAACACGCCTGCCCTCCTGGGGTGGGTCACATCGCCACCTGGGCGATGCCGCGACCAGGGGCACTCAGTAGTTGGCGACCTTGCTGAGCACGCGATCGATCAGGTTGGAATTGACCTTGCCGGCCAGCTGGGCGATATCGGACGGCGACAACTGCTTCAGCCTGTCGCCGAGGCGCGCCTTCTTTTCGTCGCTCAGCAGGCCGACGGGAATGACCGGCCACACCTTGGCGCTCAGGCCCGCCATGCCCTCCACACCCAATGCGTTCAGGACCGACAGGATCGTGCCCGATTTCAAGGCGGATGCGACCGCTCGAATCTGGCCATGACTCGCCTGATTCATCACCTCGCCGATTTGCGCCTGGCTCGCCTGCCGCAATACGGCGGCGATCTCGTCGGCGCTCATCGGGCTGACGATGGCGTGCACCTGGACCGGCGTGAGATGCGCGACGATGTTGCGAATCGCCGCCGGGCTGGCGTGATGCACCATATCCAGCGGACGCAGGACAGGACAGGCACGGGTGGTGTAGCTGACCCGTCCATAGCTGTCGATACAACTGACGGGTGCGGCGGCGGCGGCCTGCGCGAACAGGCAAGCCAACAAGGCAATACGGCGGTACATCGAAGTCTCCGGGGGCGTGGCAGTGTACACCCTGCCGCCTGTCCCGGCGCGCCAGGCAGACCCATTACGACGGCGAGGCACCCGTGAGCCGCCATATCCAATATGCTACGCGCTTTTCCCGCCGTTCTCCCCCCATGGCCACACCCAACTCTCTCCTCCTCGCCACGGCGGACCAGCTCGCCCGTTTCGCGCCCTTCGACAGCATGGCGCGGGAACATTTGCTCTGGCTGGCCCTGCGACTCAGGCTGGACTACTACGCCAGGGGGGAGGTCGTGCTCGGGCCGGAGGCGGGGCCGGCCGAGATTTTTTACATCATCAAACAAGGCGCGATCCACGGCGAACAGGACGTGGCGCGCGCCCAGAACGCCAACGACTGGCTGGAACTGCACGAAGGCGAATGTTTCCCTCTGGGCGCGTTGCTCTCGCGCCGCGCCGTCGCCAGCACCTACCGGGCCGGGCAGGACACCTTCTGCTTCGAGCTGGCCGCCGCCGATTTCCGCGAACTGCTCAAACGCAGCGAGGCCTTCCACGACTTCTGTACGCGGCGCCTCGCCAATCTGCTGGAGCAGTCGAAGCAGGTCATCCAGGCCGAGTATGCCAAATCCAGCAGCGAACAGCAGTCGATGTCCAGTACGCTGGCCTCGCTCATCCGTGGCGAGCCCGTGACCTGCGCCCCGGAGACGCCGCTGCGCCAGGTGCTGGGAACCATGCACAGACTGGGCATCGGCTCCATGGTTGCGGTGGATGCGCATGGCAAGCCCCTGGGCATCTTCACCCTGCATGATCTCCTGCACCGAGTCGTGCTGGCCGGGATCGGCCTGGACGTGCCCTTCCATGTGGTCATGAGCCCAGAGCCGGAGACGCTGCCGCCCCATGCGCTGGCGCACGATGCCGCCCTGACCATGGCCAAGCGCGGCTTCCGCCATATCCTGGTGGCGGAGAACGGCCGCCTCCAGGGGCTGATCTCGGAGAAGGATCTGTTTTCCCTACAGCGTGTGGGACTGCGCCAGATCAGCGGTGCCATCCGCGGCGCCGATCACCTGGACAAGCTCAAGCACTCCGCGAACGACATCCGCCAGCTGGCGCACAACATGCTGGCCCAGGGCGTGGCGACCGAGCAGTTCACCCAGATCCTCTCCACCCTCAACGATCTGCTCACCAAGCGCACCATCGAACTGGAATTGCGCGACGACCCGGCGGCAGGGCTGAGTTTCTGCTGGTTGGCCCTGGGCGCCGAGGGACGCATGGAGCAGACCCTGGGTAGCGAGCAGCACAACGGCATCGTCTTCGCCGCACGCGAAGGCGAGGATGCGGAGGCGATCCGCAGCCTGCTGTTGCCCTTCGCGAAACGCGTGAATCTGGCCCTGGCGCAGTACGGCTTCCCGCTCAGCCCGAACGCCGCCATGGCTTCCCATGCGCAGTGGTGCTTGTCGCTCCAGGAATGGAAGCACATCTGCGTCGGCTGGTTCGCACGGGGCGACGCCCTGGATCAAACCACGATCTTCCTCGACCTTCGGCCCGTGGCAGGCGCCGAGCCCCTGGCCCTGGAACTGCGCACGTGGCTAGCCACCGCGGCCACCCCGCGCTTCCTCGGGCAGATGACGACCCACGCCCTGCGCCACACCCCGCCACAGGGATCGGTCCTGGATTTCTTCGCCGGCAAGGGGGGCACGCTGGACATCGAGCGCAATGGCAGCGCGCTCTTCGTCGATGCCGCGCGCGTCCTCAGTCTGGCCGCGGGCGGCGGGCAGACCACCCCGGAACGCCTGCGCGCGGGTTGCGCGGCGCTGAGCATCGGCACGCAGGATGCGCAGGCCTGGTGCGATGCCTATCTCTTCATCCAGCTGCTGCGCCTGCGCCTGCATCAGGAAGGCCATGGCATCGATCCGGACAAACTCAACGGCCTGGACAAGCGCATCCTCAGGGAAGCCTTCCGCCAGGCACGCAAACTGCAAGTCAGACTGGCGCAGGTAGTTCGGGAATGAAACGCTTCCTGTCCCTGTTCGGCCACAAGCCGGAACTGACGCAAGCACAGGCCGCTCGCCTGGCCGCCTGGAAGGCCATGCCGCCCCCCAAGCTGGACACCGATTTCGCGGCGAGTCGCTACGTCGTGGTGGACGTGGAGACCAGCGGCCTGAACCTGGCACGCGACCGGCTCATCGCCATCGGCGCGGTGGCCGTCTCGGACGGGGAGATCCACCTGGCAGACAGCATGGAAATCGTCGTGCAACAGCAGCGCGTCAGCGATCACGACAACATCCTGATCCACGGCATCGGCGGCACCGCACAGGCAGAGGGCGTGCCGCCCGCCGAGGCCATGCTGACCTTCCTGGAATACCTGGGACGGTCTCCGCTGATCGCCTTCCACGTCACGTTCGACAAGACCATGATAGACCGCGCCCTCAAGGCGGGCCTGGGCCTCGCCTTCAAACATCCCTGGAGCGATCTGGCCTACGTCGCTCCCGCCCTCTACCCCGAACTGGCAAGCAGCAAACACTCTCTCGACGACTGGATGGGGCGCTTCGGCATCAGCAATTACGCCCGCCATAGCGCCCTGGCAGACGCCTTGTCCACGGCGGAACTGATGCTGGCACTGCGGGAGCGGATGCGCGCCCGGCATGTCGGTAACTTCAGAAACCTGGTCCACCTGGAAAAAGCTCAGCGCATGACGAACTGGGCCGGCTGAATCAGGCGATAAAATCCCCTTTCCCTTCCCACCGCTCCCCCTCATGAAAGACATCCTGGTCCTCTATTACAGCCTGCACGGCTCGGTAAAGCAGTTGGCGCAGCATCTGGCGCATGGCGTCGAGTCCGTGCCTGGCATGCGGGCACGGGTGCGCACCGTACCCAAGCTGATGACCGAGCGCGACACGCCGGCCAGACAGGTGCCGGAGGAGGGCGCACCCTTCGCAAGCCACGCGGATATGCAGGAGTGCGTCGCATTGGCCCTGGGCTCTCCCACCCGATTCGGCAACATGGCGGCGGCCATGAAACATTTCCTGGATGGCACCTCTGGCCTGTGGCTGAACGGCGATCTGGTGGACAAACCGGCCTGCGTGTTCACCTCGACGGCGAGCCTGCACGGCGGCCAGGAAAGCACGCTCCTGTCCATGATGCTGCCTTTGCTGCACCACGGCATGATCGTGGTCGGCCTGCCCTACGCCAACCCCGAGTTGAATCAGACCCGCTCCGGCGGCACGCCTTATGGCGCCAGCCACTGGGCCGGCCCGGACGGACGCGAACCGATCACCGAAGCGGAGCGCAAGCTGGCCTTCGCTCTGGGTAAACGCCTGGCGGAAACCGCCAGCCTGCTGAACGTCGCACAGCGGCGCTCGGCGCACCCCTCACCCTCAGGGGAAGAAGCCGGGGGCTTGCCCTCATGAGCGTAGCCGCGAAAGACATGGGCAAGGAGGCTCGCCGCTTCGTGCGCGGCCAGCATAGCGGCGTGCTATCGACGCTGTCGCAGCGGCTGGAGGGTTATCCCTTCGGCTCGGTCGCCCCTTTCATCCTGGATCATTCCGGTTGCCCGGTGATTCTGATCTCCGACATCGCCGAGCACACCAAGAACATCGCCGCGGACCCGCGCGTCTCCCTTATCGTACAGCCTTACAGCCCGGACATGCAGTTGGCAGGCAGGGTGACGATCATCGGCCAGGCGCAGCGACTGGCCGACAAGGACACGCTGGGGCCGCGCTATCTGCGCTTCCATCCGCAAGCGGAGAACTATTTCGCGATGCACGGCTTCCAGTTCTATCGCATCGAACCCGTGCGCGTCCGTTACATCGGCGGCTTCGGCCGAATTCACTGGGTCGATCCTGAGGCTTACCGTTGCGCAAGCGGCCCGCTCGCCCTGCAGGAGAGCGATATCATCGCGCACATGAACCAGGATCATTGCGACAACCTCATCGCCTACTGCCGCCATGTACATGGCGTGGAAGCGACGACCGCGACCATGCTGGGCATCGATCCGGACGGTTTCGATTTGGGCACGGATGCCACCGTCTTGCGCTTCGCATTCGCCGCCCCGGTGAATGACGCCGGCGCAGCGCGCCAGGCGCTGGCCGCTCTGGCACAGACCGCGCGCGGCACCTGCCCGTGAGCGCCGCACTGCTGCGCAATCTGGCCTCCGCCAGCCTGATCGCACTGATCGCGCTGTGCGTGGCTTGGGAACTCTGGCTGGCCCCCTTGCGTCCGGGTGGCTCCTGGCTGGTATTGAAGGTGTTGCCGCTCTTGCTGCCCTTGTTCGGCATCCTCCATGGCCGCGTCTACACGTATCGCTGGTCCACCTTGCTGATCTGGCTTTATTTCACCGAAGGTACGGTGCGCGCCTGGTCAGACCGTAGCAATTCTGCAACATTGGCTGTTCTGGAAATCGCGCTGTCGTTGCTGTTTTTTGCCACCGCAGCCTGGTACACCCGCAAGATTCCACGTGGCTGATCCGCTTGGGCGTTCTCATAGTTCGCGTTGTAGATAATTGACGACATTACCCTCCACTTATAGACTCCCTCCACCTCAATAAGGAAACTCCCATGTCCAGTCAGAACGCCGTGCACTTCAAATTTTTGCCCATGTCCACCCGTGTGCTCTTCAGCAGCGTGCTGCTGGTGTTCGGCCTGGCCTACTGCATGGCCATGGTTCAGGTGTGGGTGACCCACGTCGGCCTGGATGGCAAGAGTTACCTCACCGCCCAGGATTTGATGATCTCGTACAACGGCAACAAGGATGCCACCAAGATGGCAACGGCTCTGAAAGGCCCAATGGCTGCGATGCTGGACGACGCGGGCAAAATGACCCTCTTTACCTGGCTGCACAAGGGCGCCCCCAAGGACGAGTTCGACAAGACCATCAACCCTATCCTGCAAGAACACTGCGTGGCCTGCCATAACAAAGCCGCCAACCCCAACCTGCCGGACTACACATCCTGGGAAGGCGTGCAGAAAGTGGCCGTGGCCGACACGGGCATGACGGTGCCGACCCTGGTGCGCGTCTCCCACATCCACTTGTTCTCGATCACCTTCATCTTCTTCATCGTCGGCTTCATCTTCTCACACGCTTACATCCGGCCCCTGTGGTTCAAGTGCGTGGTCATCTCCGTACCCTTCCTGTCGCTGATTACCGACGTTGCCTCCTGGTACCTGACCAAGATGTGGGAAGGCTTTGCCTGGATGGTGATCATCTCCGGCGCCTTCATGGGCACTGCCTTCACCATCATGTGGCTCACTTCCATGTATCAGATGTGGCTGGGCAAAGTGCCCACGGGCCTGGGTGAGGACGGCAAGATTCCCTGTATCAAATAATCATCCTTGTGTGGGGCTGCGTTTTACGACGCAGCGCCGGTTCTAGGTTCTAACGAATCGCGTCAGTTGATCTCAAACCCCACCCTCCACAAGCGCGGATTGAGATCAACCCCGGATAGCGTCTGGCCCCTGTAGTGCTCAGGCAAACAGGCGGCGTCCATGACGTCGTGGAGGGAACATCGCCCAGGGTTTCCCCGAAAAGCGACGCATGCATACACCGATAGTTTACAGGAAATTTACAGTCCGGTTTATGGACATGATTATCTTGATATATTATTGTCACCGCAGACAATCTGAATCATGTCATACCCTCTGGTACGGCTCCTCATATCGCCAGTAATAAACCTTGCGTCACCGCGACGCACACCTGTATTGCCAGGCCACATTTTATGGGTTGCTCATGAAATACGACTCGACAAGTAAAGTGCTGGAATTCTCCTCTGACGAGGAAGTCATGAAATTTCACGATCAATTGACAGAAGTCATGCGCGCGGCGATGAGTGCGGTCGGAGACAGTCAAACCAATGATGAAGAAGCATTGAAACTCACCGTGGAGTTCTTTGAGCGCTACTCCGCCTTGACTGATACGCTGAATCGCCTACGTGCGCATCTTCAGCGAAGCGTGGGCACCCCTTAGAGAACCGCTGATTCATGCGATGACGTGGTTACGCGGGTAAATCCGCTCCCACAAGAACAATGACTTGCAGGCGTAGGTTTGCCGCGAATTAAATTATTCAGCGGCCCCTTGAGCAACCTTGGCGAAAACAGACAATGCGGAGAGATCATGGTTAAGGAAAACAATACCAGGCGCACATTTTTTAAAAGAGCGGCCGCAGCGGTGGGTATTGCCACGGCGGCGGGCAATACAAAGTCTTTGATCTCATCGCCGTCTGGCTCGACTATCGACGGAGGTGACAACTATGCCGGTGATGCAGCCCTTCAGGAAAAGGCCCTGTCGAAACAACAACTGGTACTCATGACGGATCAGGAAAAAAACAAGTTGCTGGAAGTGTTGCTGAACAATAATCACAAGGATTTTACATAATATTTTTACCTATTTCTGTAACTGGAGTCACTGATGTCAGAAAAAATGACTGAGATGGATATTGAAACTGATGACGCAAAACAAAGCCGCCGTGATTTCCTGAGGAATGTGGGTATTGCGGGCGCAGCGGCACTTGTGGCAAGTCCTGTCTCAGTAGAAGCCTCTGTGGGTTCTGCCAATCCTGATGCCGAGACGACGGTTGCCGAAATGCTGCAGGGACATTTTGTCCTCATGTCCGATAAGGACAAAAAGCAGGCCATTGAACGGCTGGAAAAAAGATATACGGCGAAGTATGGAAAGAAAACGACAGTTTCCGACGCGCCGGCTCCGGAGGGGGTGCTTTTCGGCTATGCCCTCAACATCTCGAAGTGCATAGGCTGTAGACGTTGCGTTCACGCCTGTGTACAGGAGAACAACCAGTCCCGGAGCAACCCCGAAATCCAATGGATACAGGTGATGAAAATCCCGAAGGGGAATTTCTCATTTTCTGCCGACAACCTGAACAAAGGTTATCCGGAATCCAGCAAGTTTGGCGATTACGGCGTCCAGGTCGGCGGGAATGCCTACACCCCGGTTGGCGGACTTTCCACTGAGGAGGCACAAAACTATTACCCTCAGGACGAAATGGTGCCTGACAAGAATTTTTTCTATGTACCCGTCCAGTGCCAGCAGTGTGAAAAACCGCCCTGCGTTAAGGCCTGTCCCGTGAGGGCAACATTCCGGGACCCCAACGGCGTGGTTGTTATCGACTACAACTGGTGCATCGGTTGCCGGATGTGTCAACTCGCATGCCCTTATGGAGCCAGGCGCTTTAACTGGGGCGAGCCGAATCTTCCTCCTGAAGAGATGAACCCAAAGACGCACTATTTCGGCAACAGGCCGCGCATGCGCGGCGTCATGGAAAAATGCACATTCTGCTTGCAGAGAACAAGGGAAGGCAGGAATCCAGCCTGTTTGGAGGCTTGCCCGGTAGGCGCAAGAAAGTTTGGTAACCTCCTGGATCCGGAGAGCGATGTGCGAAAAATCCTGGCCACAAAGAAGGTTTTCAGGTTCAAGGAACACATGAGCACCTATCCGAAATTCTTTTATTTCATTGGCTGAGCTAAAAACATGACAAAGATACTGTCATTTGCAATTGACTTTGGTTCCTATGCAATAAAAGGTGGGCCAACGTACAAAGCATGGCTTCTTTTCCTACTTTCCATCATTATGATCGGTTCCTACACCGCATACAGGCAGCTTACCGAGGGCCTGATCCTGGTTGGCGCTACCGACCAGATACCGATGGAATTGTTTTTTGCCAACTTCATCTTCACGGCACACGTGGCGGCAGCGGCAATCCTGGTCGTTGCGCCCGGCTATTTCTATCATCGCAAGGACATGAAGGAGCTTGCCGTGATCGGTGAGATCATCGCCATGTGCTTCGTTGCCACAGGGATCACCTTCATTCTGTTCCACATGGGAAGGCCGGACAGGTTGTGGCATATGCTGCCGGGCATGGGTTATCCCAACTTTCCCAATTCAATGCTCGTCTATGACACGATCGTCCTGAACGTTTATCTATACCTTAATCTTGCGGGCATTTCTTATATTCTTTACAAGAAATATGTCGACGAATTCGACTCGAAAGCGTTGGCGCGATGGTTTACCCCGGTGATTTATCTGGCCATCGTCTGGGGACCGCTCATTCACATTTGCACGGCATTCGTGCTCAGCAGCAATGCACGGATGGGCGAGTGGGCCACTGCGGTACTACCCTTTGGATTTCTAGCAATGGCTGGCGCTTCGGGCCCTTCGTTGGTCGTATTGCTATTCCTGCTCATCAGAAAGCATACCAAGGTTCAGATCAGCGATTCTGTCATCGATTTAATGACGACCATCATCGGCTGGAGCCTGGGCATCATTTTGTTGGTATTCGCTTCCGAGTACTTCACTGCGCTGTACTCGAATACCGAGCATGCCGCTTCACTGAATTACACCATGTTCGGCCACAATGGACTCAACCAGTACATTCCCTGGTTTTGGGGTGTGGTCGGATCAATCTTCGCCGGCTTTGTTGCAATTCTCATTCCGAATATCAGAAAGAGCTATGATCGCTGGCTTCCCGTGGTGTGCGTCGTGATTTTCATGTCGATCCTGCTGGAAAAACCCATGATGCTTGTGTTTCCGGCCTTTAGCCCATCGCCACTCGGAGAATACATGGAATACCACCCCACGCTTATTGAATATTTCAATGTGCTGTTTACCTGGGCCCTTGGATTCATTTCGTTGACACTACTGATAAAAGGCGCGGTCGGCATATTGACTGGCGATGTCAGGTACCATAAGCCCTTGGTTTCCGAGTAGGCCGTGTCTGATAACACAAGACTTACTTGCATGACATCGACTGTCATACAGTGCCTGGGCTCGATACATAACTTGTGGAAAGATTGAGAGGGATATGTCTAAAATAAAACTCCAGAGCGTACCTTCTATAACGATAGTCGTTCTTGCCCTGGGCGCCATTCTGGCCGGCGGCTTTGCTCTGGTAGGTGGCCTGGGCAATCATAAGGCCAGTCATTCCGCGGCGAAAGAACAAGCCAAACCGCAAAATGTGCCGCCAGTAACGGACTGCTATGAAAGCAGAGCTGCATACACCGTGGTTGCCAGGACTGAAAATGCGGTTCCGAAGTACGGCTATCCAAATATTAAATGCTCCAAGACCACGGGCGGCGTTTTATGGTATGGAGATCCTTTTGATGGAACCATAGCCATGGGAGAGATGCCGGAGATAAACGACCGTAGCCACGGCGATTTTGCCAATGCCGTCGTAAGGCCCAGAGAGCCGCATTTGATGTACTTCAACATGAGTCCCGAGGGGTGCGCATTTTGCCATAACGGCAAGACAGTGCCTTTCCCAAAGGACAAAAAACCCAGGTTGATTGCGATGCATACAGATATAGTCGAGAATTCGCTGCAATTGAAACATGGGCGAGGGGCGATGTGGTGTCTCGATTGTCATAGCGCAACCAACCGTAACAAACTGGTCGATCGCCAGGGAAATGAGATCAGCTTTAATCAGCCCCAGAGGATATGTGGCACTTGCCATGGCGAGGTGTATATTGACTGGCGAGCGGGAATCCATGGCAAGAGGATAGGCACTTGGGCCACGGGCGGCAAGAGGAGATGGTGGGTATGCACTGAATGCCATAACCCGCATACCGTCCAGGTCAACAGATTTGACCAGATCAAACCCGAACTGCCGCCACCGCTGCCAAGGGGTATGAACAACGCCAATTATGAGCGCATGGAGCATGGCGTTCATTAGGTAGTGTCGCGTCGTCCGCATAGAGGGAGCCAAGTAGAATGACAAACCTCCGGCGGAAGGCGCGATAAAACCGCTTTTCCGTCCTACTGCTTGAGCTTCGAAGGCTGCACGAACTCAGCCCGAGCGGTGGGTTCGTGTATCCCTCGTGCGAACGGGCAAGTCCGCTCCTACGGCACGGCCAACGGCGGGAGGGCTGTACTCAGCCCTCCCGAGTTGCCGCTCAGACCTGCGGGTGCGCCCGCTCCTCGGCGCCGAACACCTTGTTCAGCGCGTTCAGATAGGCCTTGGCCGAGGCGATGACGATGTCGGTATCCGCGCCCTGGCCGTTGACGATGCGGCCATCGCGTGAAAGCCGCACGGTCACTTCACCCTGGGCATCGGTGCCCGTGGTGATGTTGTTGACCGAGTAAAGCAAGAGGGTGGAGCCGCTTTCCACCATTTTCTCGATGGCACGGAAGGAAGCGTCCACCGGACCGCCACCAAACTCGTCGGCGCGTATCTCCGTACCGCCGTCGGAGAGCACCAGGAAGGCGTGTGGCGTCTCGCCGGTCTCGGAACAGACCTTGAGCGAAACCAGTTTGAAGCGGTCACAGGTATCGATACCGCCATCCACGGCCACCAATGCGTGCAAATCCTCGTCGAAGATCTCTCGCTTCTTGTCGGCCAGATCCTTGAAACGCGCGAACGCCGAATTCAAGGCTTCCTCGCTCTCCATGACGATGCCCAGTTCGGACAGACGGGTGCGGAAGGCATTGCGCCCGGACAACTTGCCCAGGGTGAGTTTGTTGTGACTCCAGCCCACGTCCTCCGCGCGCATGATCTCGTAGGTCTCGCGAAACTTGAGCACACCGTCCTGGTGAATGCCGGATTCGTGCGAGAAGGCATTGGCGCCGACGATGGCCTTGTTGGGCTGCACCGGATAACCGGTGATCTGCGAAACCAGACGCGAACTCGGCACGATCTGGGTGGTGTCGATGCGGCTGTCGCAGTGAAACACGTCGCGCCGGGTCTTTACCGCCATGACGACTTCTTCCAACGAAGCGTTACCCGCACGCTCACCCAGGCCGTTGATGGTGCATTCCACCTGGCGCGCGCCGTTCATCACCGCGGCCAGGGAATTGGCCACTGCCATGCCGAGGTCATTGTGGCAATGGGTGGACCAGATTACCCGACCGGCATTCGGAACCCGCTGGATCAACTCGCGTATGCGTTCACCCCACAACACCGGGATGCTGTAACCGACGGTATCCGGCACGTTGATCGTCGTCGCACCTGCCGCGATCACCTCCTCGAACACGTGGCAGAGAAAATCCATCTCGGAACGCACCGCGTCCTCGGCGGAAAATTCCACGTCGTCCGTATATTCCAGTGCCAGTTTCACCGCATTGACCGCAGCCTCCACCACCTGTTCGGGCTGCATGCGCAGCTTCTTTTCCATGTGGATGGGGCTGGTCGCGATGAAGGTATGGATGCGCCCGCCCGCATGGCCGTCCTGGGTCGCCGGCCGGATCGCCTCGCCTGCCGCGCGCACGTCGCGCTCGAAGGCGCGTGCCAGGGAACACACCCTGGAGTTTCGGATGATCGTGGCAATCGCCCGGATCGACTCGGCGTCGCCGGGGCTGGCTGCGGCAAAGCCGGCCTCGATGACATCCACACCCAGGCGTTCCAACTGGCGCGCGATGCGGATCTTCTCGTCCTTGGTCATGGCCGCACCCGGACTCTGCTCGCCGTCGCGCAAGGTGGTATCGAATATGACTAACTTCTCGTTCATGACAGACTCCAATGGTTCACCCGCCCAGGCTGTGGGCGTCAACGGATACGGCGTATGGCGTGCGGCGAGAGGGGATTATAGTGTCCCGCCGCAGAAGGCTAGAACCCGCCTCACAGCGCCTTGCTGACCGAGATGATGCCGCGGATCATGCCGGGGCCGTAGCCGACGGCCTTGTCAAGGGGATACTCGCTGGCAATGCCGGCCTTCACGCTCTCCGGGATGAATTCGGGTGTGCCGTGGCAGATCAGGCACATCGGCTGCGTAACCAATGCCTTGGCATAACGAAAAGTCTTGCCTGCAGGAGCGGACACGACCGTGGACACTTCCAGGGTTTCCGGTTTCTCGCCGGCTGCCAGGCGTTTTTCCAGGCTGGCGATGGCCTCGGCTTCCCACGCGTCGGGGACGGCTTCGGGGTTACGGTTGCGATTACTAACCCGGTGAATTTTCAACCCCGTCTTCTGCGACAACTCGGCGGAAATCTTCGGCGCCTGCTCCTTGCACACCGCAAGGGACTTTGCCGGGCCGCTGCTTGCCATCGAGGCCTTCAACTCACCACCGAGGGTCATGATCAGCCGTTGCGAGGCCTGCCGCGCCTCCGCGGTCAGGTCAGTCTCGGCGGCGAGCGTGGACAGGCTGGCGAGCGCCAGGAGGAGGGGGGCAAATTTCAGCATCGGCGGCATGTGGTTTCCGTGGTGAGGTGGGGCAGTTCTTCGACTGCCTCATTTTAGCCCGGTTCCCGCATAGGGCTTAACGTGAACATCGCGCAGCGATGCTCTTGGGATCGCCGAGTCCGCAGCCCTGAGGCGTGGGGCAATGATGTCGTGGCGGCCTCCCCGACTGTGGGCATGCATGATTTCACCGGCCCGGCCATCGCCATCGACGGTAGCATCGACACCGACCGGGCGCAGAAGGAACTCGCGAGGAAACTGCTCAGACCCGGGAACGGCGACGTCAGCCGCGCCGATGTGCCCAAAAACGCAAAGCCAGGCCGTGGACATCCAGGGACGGATCGGCGATCTCCGCAACATCCATTTCCGGGATGCGCAACCCGCAATGGCGACAGGCCTATTACCGGGTGCAGATCAAAACGTCCGGCCATAATCTCGGCCACCGCAAACACGAACGCATCGGCATTCAGCCCGGCATGACGCCGTGTAAATCAAGACGGGCAGCCAGTAGGCGCTGCGCGGTCTCACGAAACCCGGCAAAATAACCTGGACGTCCCCACGGGAACGCCGATACCAAATCCGCGCCAGCTGACTTGCCCTGGCAAAACCTGGTCACGGCCAAGCCGACACATAGTAGCGATTACCACCGCGATTTCCATGCCCTCGCCACACCCCAGGTAAATCAAGGCATTCAGCTATGCAATAAATTTACATTTCGACTTCCCCGATCCGGAATTTTCCATTACCATGCGGGCACCCCGTCGAGTCGGGGGCTTATATATCTAAGGAGCCAGCATGTCGTCTTATCAGGAATTGATGTCCCAGATCGAAGGATTGAAGCGCCAAGCAGAAGGTGCCCGCAAACAGGAAATGGCCGGTGCCGTGGCCGAAATCAGGCGCATCATGGCGGACTATGGCATCGAGCCTAGCGATCTGTTCCCCGCCCGCGCAGGGAAAATCAAGCGCGCCGGTTCCGGCATCGTGAAGTATCGCGATCCGATCACCGGTCAGGGCTGGTCTGGGCGTGGCCGCCGCCCCGGCTGGGTGGCCAACCTCGAAGCGCAGGGCAAGACGATCGAGGATTGCCGCGTTTCCTGATCGCGCCGCTGGATAAAAAACCCCGGGTAATTTCCGGGGTTTTTTATTGTCCGCGTTCGTTACACATGCAACGCCACCCGCCCGCCACTTCGTCCCAATGGGACATTTTTTGCAGCGTCATCGACAACTATGGCGACATCGGGGTTACCTGGCGTCTGGCCAGCCAATTAGCTGCGCAATATGACATTGCCGTGCGCCTCTGGGTGGACGACCTTCAGGCCTTTCACCACATACGTCCGGAAGTAGATCCCACCGCTGCGACCCAATGCCTGCGCGGCGTCGAGATCCGGCGCTGGACGATACCCCTGCCACCCATTGAACCCGGGGATGTGGTAATTGAGGCGCTGGCCTGCAATTTACCGGATGCATTCATCCAGGCCATGGCAAAGAAATCGCCCACACCGGTCTGGATCAACCTGGAGTATCTCTGCGCTGAGAATTGGGTGGAAGGGGTACATGGTCTGCCTTCACCGCATCCTCGCCTGCCACTCACCCAATATTTCTTCATGCCCGGTTACACCACGGGAAGCGGTGGCCTCACCCGCGAGAAGGCACTTTATGGAGAACGCGAGGCCTTCCAGAATGATGCCCGGGCGCAATCCGATTTCTGGGCGGGACTGGGAATACCGGATAAAGATGCACTGCGCATCTCCCTATTCAGCTATGAATGCCGTTCGCTTCCCGACTTGCTGGAGGTGTGCAGCCGCGGCGATCGCCCCATCGATCTGGTCCTGCCGCGGGGGAGGGCGACGGCGCAAATCACCGCCTGGTTCGCCCATCCCCAGGCCGGCGACCTCCTGTCGCGTGGCAGGCTCAGGGTATTTCTTCTACCCATGTTGGCGCAGGACGACTATGACCGGTTGCTCTGGGCCTGCGATTTAAATTTCGTGCGCGGCGAGGATTCTTTCGTGCGTGCCCAGTTCGCCGCGCGCCCCATGATCTGGCAGGCCTATCGCCAGGAGGAGAACGCGCACCTGGACAAGCTCGCCGCCTTTCTCGACCTATATTGCGCGCGCCTGTCGCCCGAGACCGCCAACCTGCTGCGCGCGGTCTGGCAGGCATGGAATCGGGAGGAGGCACTCGGCGCCCTGTGGCCCGACTGGATCGCCGCCCTACCTGCGCTATCCGAACATGCGCACGCCTGGGCCAGGCGACTCGCCGAACAGGACGATCTCGCCGCAAATTTGGTGAAATTTATCGACAATTTGCTAGAATGCCGGGCTTTTTAGTCTTCCAGGATGCTCTCCCCATGAAAACCGCTCAAGAACTACGCGCCGGCAACGTGATCATGGTCGGCAACGACCCGCTGGTCGTGCAGAAGGCCGAATTTTCCAAGTCCGGCCGCAACTCCTCCGTGGTCAAGATGAAATTCAAGAACCTGCTCACCGGCGCTGCCAGCGAAACGGTTTACAAGGCCGACGAGAAATTCGACACCGTCAACCTGGAGCGTAAGGACTGCACCTATTCCTATTTCGCCGATCCCATGTACGTGTTCATGGACACCGAATACAACCAGTACGAGATCGAAGCCGACAATATGTCCGACGCCCTGCCCTATCTGGAAGACGGCATGCCTCTGGAAGTGGTGTTTTACGATGGCAAGGCGATCTCCGTGAACCTGCCCAGCTCCGTGGTGCGTGAGGTGGAATACACCGAGCCCGCGGTCAAGGGCGACACCTCAGGCAAGGTACTCAAGCCCTGCCGCATCAAGCCCACCGGCCATACGATCCAGGTTCCCGCCTTCGTGGAAATCGGCGACAAGATCGAAATCGACTGCGTAAGCGGCGAATACCGTAATCGGGTGAAATAATCCTTGATTCCTCAGTTGACCGCTCATTTTCCTCCGTGAGGCCCCATGGACATTGAGGTTTGCGCCTTCGACCACGCTCACCCTTTGGGTGAACCCGCTACGCACCCGATTGCACGGCAGGCGACGCCTGGCTGCGTTGTACCCGCAAGGGGTACGCCGGATTCGTAAGGCGGTCGAGCCGCCAGCGACTCCGCTGCTTCTCCTTGCAGGGAGCGACCATGCGCGTCGTCGCGCACCCGCAAGGGGTAGGCCGGATTCGTACGCGCTCAAGCGCTACGACTCCGCGCCCTTGCCAGACAACTCGCCAGACGCACACTCGGGCGTGTTCAACTGAGGATTC
>CAILNT010000080.1 GCA_903835655.1 uncultured Pseudomonadota bacterium
GATGGCCGCCCTCCCCTCCATTATCAGCCCACGCTTGCCCTACTCCTCCTTGAAACCTGTGCCCGGCATCCGCCAGGCCTTTAACCACGCGCCGTGGGGCGCACCTCAAGGAGCAGCACCATCATGGAAAAAGTGAAGCGACTTTTCGACGCCATCGTCGGCGCCGACGCCTGGTACATCGCCGGCAGCCCGTTGCTGGGCAGCATCACCAACGTGGATGAACCGCACGGCGACCCGGAAAACGAAGTGCTGTACTTCACCTGGGTCGGCGACGAGGAAGGCACGGAATTCTCTGAGCGCATCACCGAAGAAGACCTGGCCAACGCCACCGTGGACGGCAACACCATCACGATCAACGACCCCGATGGGGACTTCGACATCCAGCTTTACCGCTTGGCTCCGGTCGAAATCAACCCGGCGACACCATCAACAGCTTCGCGGGACGATGAAGAACATCAAGCCCAAGGCCATGAGCGTGCGAAGTTGTTCATGCGGGAGTTGCTGGATTCGGTTGAAACACTGTCCGGCATTGCTGATCAACACGGTGCGCGTACTTTGGCCGATCTCATGTACCTGCAAAACGCGATCCTGAGCGGTGGTTTCATTGACCACTACCCAGGGGAATCAGAGGTACTTGAGATCGCCAGGGACTTGCCGTCCGGCGGGCAGTGGTCGAAGTTCATCGCAGTCGAGTCTGGTCTCTGAAACCTGAGCATCAACCACCCACGAGGGGTCTTTGGCCCTCCGGGCCGGGACTCCTTCTCACTTTCAAGAAGGAGAAACATGATGACCAGGGTCTATCTGGAAGCCTACGCGTGCGATGACTACAGCGATGGCCACACATTCGCGGAACTGGATGTCACACCCGAGTTCTGCGCCCGTCTGCAACGGCTTGCCGCGCTCGGCACCGAACATCAGCTCACCGAACTGCGGGTGTCCGACGGCCCCAATGCCTGGGGACCTGGCGACGTTGAGCAGGACATGCGCTTCACCATGCCGGAACTGGTGGTTGCTGGGGACAGCTTCTGGTTTACGGACCATCCGAAGCATGCCAAGTACAGCGTGGAAACACGCGGTATCGGGATCACCGAATTTTGCGATGCCGTCGCAAAACAAGCGCGTTCCGATCCGCTGTTCTTTGGGGATGATGTCGATGCCCTGAAGGATTGCGTTGCAGACAACGTCAGGTAGCGGGCTTCGGCCCATTCATCTCTTGTTGAAATACCCCCCAACCCCGCCCGGCCTCTGGCCTGGCGGGGTTTTTTATCGCCTGCTGTTCTCCCTACTCCCTTCTGAAACCGAAGCGCCGGCATGGGGCTTGCCCCCTCGCCGGCTTCAGCCAACCAGCCACCCGTGGGGGTGGCATCCAGAAGGAGAGTAGCCATGAGCATCAACATCCAGGAGTTCATCGAGAAGGTCAACGTCGTCGCGGTGGACGCCGCCGTGTACTCGGGGAAGGTCTCGCGCGACCTGGCCGACGATCCCGAGGTCTTTACCTCCGGCTCGCTGAAAGTGATCGACCCGGCCTTGCTGAGGCCCTTCACGGCCTACAAGCAGGCGGCGATGCGGGCCTGCCGCAATACCGGCGTGGGGTTCCTGAACGGCTTCGCCGTGCCGGATTCCCAGGTTGAACCGTTGCTTCAGGTGTTGTCGTTGATCGCCACGAAGTTCGAGCAGGCCCGGACGGATTTCCTGTCGAAGTATCAGGCGGCCGTCGAGGACTGGGCCAATGCCCATCCCTCCCAGGCTTCGGAAATCCGCGCCAAGGCGCAGACCCTGTCCTATGTGGAAAAGGCGTTGCGCTTCGGCATCGGCGTCTTCAAGGTGCAGCCCCAGGCCATTCCCGTCAGCCTCTCGGTCCCGGATGCAATCGGCCATGAGGTCGGCGGCATCGTGGGGCAACTTGCCCACGAGGTCGCCCAGGATGTCAGGGACACCTGGAGTCCGAAGGTAGATGGCGTGACCCAGAAAATCCGGGGGCTGCTCAACCGGGTTGCCGAGAAGTGCCACAGCCTGGC
>CAILNT010000081.1 GCA_903835655.1 uncultured Pseudomonadota bacterium
AGAATCATCGCTGTTGCCCGTCACAGCCGCCGCCCGGGCTATTGGGACGGGCGACGGTAGGTCGGCATCTCAAACCAGGCGCAGCAGTGTAACGCCAGCCGGCAGGCCGCTTTCGTCCACCGCCACCTGGTAATCCGCGAAGCTGCGGGCCACGGCCACGCCCTCCTTGAGCCTGGGTTGAATGCGCTCGAACAGGGTATGGGCGGGGGCGTTGCCCAGTTCCGAGTCGTGCTTGAACACATACAGCCCGCGGGTGGCCATCTCGCCGCGGGCGGCGGAACGGTCGTGCTCGAACATCTGGCTCAGGGCTTGCCAGAGCAGGGCCAGGTCGTCTTCGCCGAATTGGGTCTGCTTGGCGAGGAAGCTGGAAACGAAGCCGTGGGCCATGTAGAGGCCGTAAGGGACGGTGTGCTTGCGACCCATGGTGCGGTTGTCGCCCCCCTGTTTTTCGGCTTCCGCCTCGGTGGCCACGGCCATGCGGGTGATGGAGTGTTCCTGAGCGACGACGGGATCGATGGAGCGGGCGAAGGTGAGTTGCACCGGGCCTCGCACCTGGCCGCAGTTGATACCGGTGGACATGACCGCGCCGAAGGTGCGCACATCAAAGAAGTTCTGGCACATCCAGTCGCGGGCCTGGTTTACATCGTCACCGCTGCCTTTGCGCTTCTTGTCCTTGCCAGTTTTCTTTTCCGGCGAGACTTCCGGAGCGGCTTCCGTCGCTAAAGGCTCATCCAGTTTCAGAGCGGAATAGGCGCGTTGGTGTTGCAGGTTGAGGATGGCTTTCTCGCGCACGTAAATCTCGAAGCGCTTTTCTCCGGCTGACGGTTCGCGCTGGTCCTGGTCATGGGTGAGGGCGACAAAATTGCGCACCTTGCGCTTCAGGGCCACATCGGTTACCAGCCCGTGGCCGGTTTCCGCGTCCATGCGCGGCAGGTTGCCGGCGTCGGGGTCGCCGTTGGGGTTGCCATCTTTCACATCAAAGAGGAGCACGAAGTCATAGCGGTTGGTCAGGCTCATTTGGTTTCTCCCTCGGGGGTGTTGGTGGTTTCGGATTTGGTGAAGAAGGTTTGGCGCTGGTGGTAGTAGCCCAGGGCAAAGCGGCCCTGGTCGGGCAGTGCGAGTTGGCGCGGGAAGTCGGCGAGGCCGTCCATGATTTCGCCGATCAGGGTTTCCATCTGCACGGCGCGACCCCGATGGAGCTTGCCCAGGTGGTGGTTCTTCAGTCGCAGCAGGGTGGTGAACACCGCGACCGGGGTGCTGGAAGCCGCGCCGTAGTAGCGGTCTCGGATGGTGGCGTTGAGGCCCGGGCTGGCTTCTTCCTGGATTTTTTCCAGAACGGCAAACAGACGACCCAGGCGATAGGCCGGGTTGATGTTGGCTGGATCGAGCATGGGCTGGTACTCCCTTTCTGTGGTTGGGCTACGGCGGATGAGGCGGTTGAGGCTGGCCTTGATGACAGCGGCGCGGGCGTAGGTGGGCTCCTGTTCCGCCCGGCAGCGCTGCACCGCCAGGTTGAGCAGCGGGGCGGGGTAGGGCAGGTCTTCCAGGATGGCGCGCAGGACTTCGCCGCCCAGGTTGGAGGGGATGTTGTCGGCCTTGCCCAGCAGCGCCACGCTGGTAAGCAGGCGGAACAGAGACAGGTGCTCCGGCTCGTAATCCGCATGCACCAGGCGGATGTCCTCGAAGTGGCGCTGGATGCGGGTCGCCAGTTCCATGGCCGTGGTGGTTTCCCAGAAGCGGATGGCGATGCGCGCGGCGTTGGGGGCCAGGCCGAGGACGTGGAAGCGGGTATCGGCGTCGCCCAGCGCGAACTTGCCGGATTGCACCGCCGAGTAGAGGGCGGTCAGGGCATCCGTGCCCCGGTCCGGGTCGTCGCGCATGACTTCGCCGAACAGGTTTTCCAGTTCGTGAGCCTCTTCCGCCCAGAACACGGTGGAGGTGTCGCCTACTTGCATGCGCTGGCGGGAGTCGCGAGCCAGCAGGTGGTTGAGAGCGGTGGTGTAGGCAAATACAGCCGATTCGCCAATAGGGAAGTTGTAGCCCTGTTCTTTGCCATAGGACGATACGGACGAGATCGCACCGGTATTTGCTGCAGAAAGGGCTGCTGGCTTGTCGCAAACACCTTTTATTTTGTAGTGAAGCCTCGCAATCCGCTCAACTTTGCCTGAGACAAGGCAAGTCGCAAATACTGATTCTTCGTCATTGATCTGATCGCTTTGTTCGTCATTTATGACCTCGTTATTAATATATGCCGTAACTACTGCTTCATGAAATACTGGCTCTACTTCTCCATGCAATGCGAAGGTGATATTCGCTCCGGGTATTTTATAAATATCTACGATGGTTGGTGTAGCCAATATTTTTTGGTACTCGCCACGCCGATAGAACTGTAAAACTGCTGACAGCCCAATAGATTGGGGTAGGGAGGATGACAGCGAGCTTATTCTCGACACAAATGAATCTAGCTGCCTTTTTGCTTTTTCCTGGGAGTCGGATGGATCTGGGTCGCCGTTTGATTTTCGCTTTTGTTGCCCAAGAATGAAGCCATAGTGATCCCACAACAGGTTAGGTTTTTTCCATGCATTCGTACCGGAACGAATTTCAGATTGAGGTACAAGTATTGGATTTCCCCGGCGATATTTGTCATTAGTCCTGTTGTTTATTTGAACGAATAATCCTGTTTCATCCAGAATAATTACAAAGGGAATTTCTTTATATTCCCAACCAGGCGGTGCAAGATTTGCACGTTCGTAATATCGGTTCAGCGCTTGCAGGATCATGACCGTACCTCCTCGCTGTCCCACGCCGGTACATGGACCACGCCGTTTTCCAGCGCAGCACGGAAGAAACGGGGTTGTGGGTCCGTGGGTTTGGAGAAATCCAGGTCGTGCAGCATGAAACCCAGGTCGCGGGTGTCGTCGATGGGGGGAGGCTTGGTGGCGAGATCCTCCACCAGCCGGAAGGCGGCGGCGAATTCGCGGCAACCCAGGTAGGGCTGGTTGACGCATTGGCCCTTGGTGGCGCGGCGCGCGAACATTTCCTGGAACTTCATCGGTGTGTTGTCCGGCGCCGCGCCCGGCAACACTTCCAGGTCGGCATGGACGCGATAGGCCACGTCGCGCAGGAACAGGCCGGCGCGCTGCTGGCGTTCTTCCTCGATGTATTGCGCCAGGTCACCCACGCCGTTGTTCATGGCGGTTTCCACGTTGCGGCCGGAAACGACGCCAGAGACTTCATTGCGGCGCAGGTTGATCCAGCGGATGGGCTTCAAGACTTCGATCCTGCGGACATGCCAGCGGATGGCAGGTTTCCACAGGATGGCCTCGAAGCAGGCACGGGCGGCGGAGGGGGTCATTACGTCGTAGCTGACCCGCTCCACTTTCATTTCCGGACGGGTGAAGCAGGCGTAGGGGCCTGATAGTTCTAGGCAGTAGGTTTTCATCGTTCCTCCCCTGGATGGGTTATGCGGGTAGTACCTGGACGTAACCGGCTTTGCCGTAGTCGATGATTTTTTGGTCGTGGGTAACGAGTTCCAGATTCAGGACTCGGGCCGTGGCCACAAGAAATCGATCAGCGGGGTCGCCATGTGGGTTGCCCGGCAGCAATGTGCTTTCCAGTGCGATATCTGCATCCAGCGCTTGCAGGCGCAAGTTGGCCTGGGCAACGCTTGTGCTTATCCAATGAGTCACTGGCGAGGACAGCGTGATTCGGCCCTTGGCGACCTGCATGCCAATTTCCCAAACGCTGATGGCAGAAACGAATAATCGATGTTCGATACGTGCCGCATCGATTTCCGCAATCACCGCAGGTGAAAGGACGCCTTCACTCCCCTCCATGTACCAAAGCCAGATGTGGGTATCGAGTAGTAAGCCTGGCATGACTCAGTTCTCCTCGGGTTTCAGACCTGCGTAAAGCTGATCTTCATCACCGGATTCGGCAGACCAGACTTCTTCGAGCGGTTCCATGATGTCGCCGTGGAAGGTCACCGTCCCTTTCATGTAGCCGAACATGCTCTTCGGCGTTTCCTCGACGATGGGCACCAGCTTGACCAGCGGCTTGCCGCGCTTGGAAATGATCAGAGGCTCATGGGTATCGGCGACCTGATCGATCAATTTCAGGCACTTGGCCTTGAATTCAGCGGCGTTGATGTTCATGGTAAGTCCTATGTGACTATATGAAGTGGTCATGTTAGGCGTCCACTGTTCACGATACAACCCACGCCGCCGCCGGCACCGCCCCGACCGCGTCCCCGTACAGCAGGCCCAGTGTCGGGTGGTAGAGCAAGTCGTTCACCTGCACGAACAGCCCCGGCATGGCTTCCTCGATGTCGCCCTGTTCCAGCAATTTCATGGCCTCCCTGTGATGGATGTTCACGGTGTAGCGCTGGAGCTTGCGCATCAGCCAGCGTTGCGGGCCATCGCGGCGCAGGGTATTCAACAGCATGTTCACAGGTTCTTCGGAGCAATCAGGATCGCAATAGCGCACGATGACCGGGGCGCTGTCTTCGTCCTGGATGAGCTTGAACATTTCGGCGGCGGTACGAAAATTGACCGCCAGAGTCTTGCCGTCCACTTTGAGCAGGTCGGCGATGTGGTGTTGGTCCAGGTCGCAGGCGTAGTAGAGTTGTTCGAAGTAGCGGGCGAACAGGGCGCGCTCCAGCGGGTTACCGTTACAGCCATGCAGCACACTACGGCAGGCGTTCTCGCCTTTCAGGAGCAATCCCGGCGGGGCGGGTTTGGGTGCGATAAACACCACCACTTCGCCTCGTTCCAGTTTCCCTTCCCGATTGCAGCGCCCCGCCGCCTGGGCGATGGAATCCAGGCCGGCAAGCGCCCGGTAGACCACGGGGAAGTCCACGTCGACGCCGGCTTCCACCAGTTGGGTGCTGATGACCCGGGTGGTGATGTCCGCCTTCAATCGGGCCTTGATGTACGCGATGGCCTGGGAACGGTGGGCTCCGCACATGAGGGCGGAGAGATGCAGGGTGCCGGTCGGCATGCGCTGCCAGAGTTCACGAGCGTCGTTGCGGCGGTTGACGATGGCCAGCACCGAGTCGTGGCCGGCAAGTTTGTCCGCCAAGGTGTCCCAATCCGTCGGCGCCTGCATGTCGGCGGGCAGGGAGACGTTGACCCGCTCCAGAGCACGATAGAGAGCGTCCGGGTCGCTCACGATCTCGCGCACGTTTTCCAGGCCGACGATGTTTTTCCGCGGGTCGAAGTATTCACGGGTGGAAAGGGCGGGCTGGGTGGCGGTGGAGAGCACAATGGTGACGCCGTAATAACGGGTGAGCAGGTTGAGCACGTTCAGGATGGGTTGCAGGAACTCCGGCGGCAGGAGTTGCGCTTCGTCCAGCACCACGACGGCATCGACGATGTTGTGCAGCTTGCGGCAGCGGGAGGTGCGGGCGGCGAACAGGGATTCGAAGAACTGGACGTTGGTGGTGACGACGATGGGTGCGTCCCAGTTCTCACAGGCCAGGCGGCTCTTGCTGTTTTCCTTGTCTGGTGCAGCCTCGGCATTGCTGTGATGTTCGATGACGGCGTCGCCGAAGATGTTGCGGAAGGTGTCGGCGGTCTGTTCGATGATGCTGGTGTAGGGAATGACGTGGATGACGCGGTGCTTGCCGTGGCGCTTTGCGTGCTCCAGGGCGAAGGCCAGGCTGGAGAGGGTCTTGCCGCCGCCGGTGGGGACGGTGAGGGAGAACGAGCCGGGGGCTTCGGCCGCCTTGGCGCGGCATTGCGCCAGGATTTCGGTGCGCTGCCGGTTGACCCGGGTGTCTGGCGCCTTAGCCGCCAGATCAGCCATGTGCCCGTCGAATTGGGCAAGCAGTGTGGGGATCTCCGTCCAGCCAACCCGCGCGGCGGCCTGGTCGGGATTCATGTAGGCCTCGGTGTCGAGGAAGTCGGCATCCACCAGACAGGAGAACAGCATGCGCACCCACAGGGCGAAGCCGGCGCTGCCGCCGGGAATCATCATCGTGCGCAGATCGGGTCGAAAAAGGCCCGGGTCTAGGATGGTGGCGGGTGGATTTTCGGCCAGGGCTTGATCCAGTTCCGACCGGCTGGCGGGGTCGGCCAGGCGTTCGTTCAGGCCGCTGTGCCAGTCGTCGAGACCGGCATGATGGCCGGCGATGAGATAGGCCAGAATGTGGCCGGGCTCCTTGAATGCGTCGCAGGCCATCAGCGCGCCGGCAGTGGAGTGAGGAGAACGTCCCGGCTTGTTTTCGATGTGGGCATCCGCCTCGAAACCGCTGACTTGTCTTATGTAGTTCTGGAATCGGGGCCGGTATTTGCCCAAGTCATGCCATTGCCCTGCCAGGCGCGCCCAGTCTTCGCCGAACCCATGGGCAAAGTCCGCCGCCAGCGTAGCGACGCTGGTCAGGTGATCGGCAAGATCATGCGGTGGGCGCCAGGCGCCGCTTACGTCGCGGGCGGCATGGGCTATGGGTGGCGTCCTGTCAGTCATATGCGCCGCCCCGGTAACTCGCCCGAACGGATTGGCACGCGAGCAGGCCATGCCTGAGTCCGTTCGCGCTCTCGGCTCGGATCACGCTTACCGACGCGGATAATTCCAGAAAACGTTGGATAGCAATCCCCTGGTATGGATTTCAATTTTCCAGGGCATTCTCACCCACGAGGTGATTTCTGAAAATATGTCGAAATGCATATGCAATTCGTGGTGAGCATGTAGAACCATGAACTGAATCAACAGGTTGCCGTTTATCCCAAGCTTGTCGAAGGAATTAATCAGTGGTTACCTAGGGAAGAGCTGAACAAATCGGATTTGTCGTTCCCGCGCAGGCGGGAACCCAGAAAAAATCAACAGCCCGGATGCCCGCCTGCGCGGGCATGACGAACAAATCAGCACATTCCTGGGAAAGAGACCTCGGGCGCGGTGCCCGGCCTCTCCCGCAGGGTGGGGGGAGAATGCTCCGGGCCGCGCGGCCGTACTTACTTGGCTTTGAGGCACTCGCTCATGAAGGCCTTGCGCTCCGCACCCTTGAGGGCTTTCTCGCCGGCTTGCCCGTTACAATCTTTCATGCGCTGCGGCTTCTTCGCCACCGCGGCCTCCGGAGCTGCTGCCGGCTTGCCGGCGCGCAGGCACTGGCTCATGAAATCGCGCCGTTCCTGGCCCTTCTTGCCCGTGGCATCCTTGTTACAGTCGGCCATGCGTTGCTGCGAAGACGTGAGCTTCTTCTCGACGGCGGGAGCGGCAGCATTAGGCGTGTCGGCGGCGAGGGCCAGGCTACCGGAGAGGAATAAGGCGGCGATCAGAGGAAAGAGGGTCTTCATGGGGGTTCCTTGGAAGTTGGAGGGAGTATCCTGCCCGTTCGAGCAAGCCTTGCACGACTGACCCAGCTGCGCATCCAGGATCAGAGATTCTGTACCGTCTTGTTGCGCGCCAGAGGGGGCTTCTTGTCGAAATAGCGTTTGATGCCGGCGGTGATGGCCGCCGCCATCTTGTCCTGGTAGGCGTCGTCGGTGAGGCGTCTTTCCTCGTCCGGATTCGAGATGAAGGCGGTTTCCACCAGGATGGAGGGAATGTCCGGCGCCTTGAGCACGGCGAAGCCCGCTTGTTCCACGCGACCCTTGTGGAGTTGATTGATGTCGCCGATCTCCTGTAGCACGGAACGTCCGAGCTTCAGGCTATCGACTATGGCCGCGGTCTGTGCCATGTCGATCAGTGCCTGCTTGACGTTCACATCCTTGACATCGATGTTGACGCCGCCGATCAAATCTGCCTCGTTCTCCCGTTTGGCCAACCACTTTGCAGCCGCCGAAGTCGCCCCCTTCTCCGACAAGGCGAACACCGAGGAGCCACGCGCATGCGCCTGGACGAAGGCATCGGCATGGATGGAGACGAACAGATCGGCCTGGGCGCGACGCGCCTTGTTGACCCGTTCAAACAGGGGAATGAAGTAGTCGCCATCGCGCGTGAGAAAGGCGCGCATGTTCTCCTGCTTGTCGATCAGCGCCTTGACACGGCGAGCGATGGACAAGGTGATGTCCTTCTCGTGCGAGCCGTTCGCCCCTTTTGCACCGGGGTCTTCGCCGCCATGCCCGGCGTCGATGGCCACGGTAATCAAACGGACGTAGTCGGGCTTGGCCACGGGATTAGCGATTTTCGCCACTTTTGGGTCGGGAACCCTGGCATCGGCGGCCTTGGCATCCTCCCAATTCCCACCCGACGCCTTGCCGGCCTGAGCGGTCGCCATCTCTACCTGCGGGTTCACAGGCGGCGAGGTGGCGCGGTAGACATCCAGAACCAAGCGCTGACCGTACTCGCCCATCGGCTTCAGCTCGAACACCTGGGGACGGACTTCGGACTTCAGAAGCACAACCACACGGGTCACGCCGGGGCGGTTTTTCGCCACCCGGATGGCAGCGATCTGCGGATCTTCCGCGCTCACCTTGGCCGCGATTTCCCGCAGGGCACCCTCCGGCTCCACCCCTTGCAGGTCCAGCGCCAGGCGTTCCGGATTCTTCAGGCTGAAATACCTGTACACCACCTTGTGCGAGAGCTCGAACGTAATGCGGCTGTATTCCGGAGACGGCCACAGGCGCACGGCCTTGACCACGCCCGCCCAGCTCGCGGGGGAACACAGGGCAATCAGGAGAATCAGAGTCTGGGTAAATGTGCGATGCATCGTATTCCCGCCTCAGTCAAACCCTGCACACGGGCGCCGCGGCCCGCATCGAATATCTCCAGGCACACCCGGACGTCCGGCTTGGGCAGCAACTCGCCGCCCTTTTCCGGCCATTCCACCAAGCATAAGCTGGTGTCGTTGAAGTATTCGCGCAAGCCCGCTTCCTGCCATTCATCTGGATCGACAAACCGATAAAAATCAAAGTGGTAGAGATTAAATCGTGAAAATGAATAAAGTTCAACCAAAGTATAGGTCGGACTCTTGACACGACCGGTGTATCCCAGTTCGCGCAACAGGCCGCGCGCCAGCGTGGTCTTCCCCGCGCCCAGGTCGCCACTTAGCCAGACACTCAACCCCGGCCGAACCACCCGCGCCAGGCGCGCGCCCAGCGCCTGGGTAGCGGCATCGTCCGGCAGCATGAGGCTGAACACACCCGCATCGGATACGCCGCGACCGACGCTCCCCTCGCTCTCCGGGAACGGGCGACTCGATCCAGCCTGAATCTTCATGTCCCGCTCGCCAGCCCCGCTATCATTCCCCGCATGAATCAAGATCGTACTCCCGAAGCATTGACCGCGCTGAAACCGCTGATCCGGCAGTGGGGACGGCAACTGGGCTTCAGCGCGCTGGGATTCGCGCCCATCGAACTGGGAAATGCGGAAGCGGGACTCATGGACTGGCTGGCACGCGGGTTTCACGGAGACATGGATTATATGGCCCGGCACGGCGCTACCCGCGCGCGACCGGTGGAACTGGTGCCCGGCACCGCCAGCATCCTCTGCGCCCGCCTGGATTATCTGCCGAGGACCGATGCGGCCGCGGACCCCCAGGCGAACCTGGACGCGCCGGAACGCGCCTACGTCTCCCGCTATGCCGTGGGGCGGGACTATCACAAGCTGATGCGCGCCCGTCTGCGGCAACTGGCGGAGCGCATCGCCCTGGAAATCGGCCCGTTCCAGTCCCGGCCCTTCGCCGATAGCGCCCCGGTGATGGAGGTGGCACTTGCCAGCCACGCGAAACTCGGCTGGCGCGGCAAACATAGCCTGCTGCTCTCCCGCCAGGGCTCCTGGTTTTTTCTCGGAGAACTGTTCACCGACTTGGCGTTCTTGCCGGATGAACCCGAGGGAAGCCACTGCGGCACTTGCCAGGCGTGCATCGACCTGTGCCCAACCCGGGCCATCGTCGCCCCCTATCGGGTGGATGCGCGGCGCTGCATCTCCTACCTGACCATCGAACATGCCGGCGTGATTCCCCTGGAATTGCGCCCACTCCTGGGCAACCGCATCTATGGCTGCGACGATTGCCAGTTGGCCTGCCCATGGAACCACTTCGCCCGTCCTGCCGCCCTGCCCGATTTTCTGCCGCGCAACGGCCTGGACACGGCCAGCCTGAGCGCATTGTTCGCGTGGAGCGAGGAAGAATTTCTGGGGCGATTTGCCGGCTCCGCCATCCGCCGCATCGGCCATGAACGTTGGCTGCGCAACATCGCCGTGGCGCTGGGCAATGCACCACGTCATGCCGCCACCGTCGCCGTCCTGCAAGCACGCCTGGATCACCCCTCGGCGCTGCTGCGCCTGCATTTACAATGGGCGCTTTCCCGCCAGGCAGAAAACCATGCAGAGTCCTGTTGACCCGAAGAGCCCCATCGGCGTGTTCGACTCCGGTGTCGGTGGGCTCACCGTGGTGCGCGCGCTGATGGAGCGCCTGCCATTCGAATCCATCCATTACTTCGGCGACACCGCGCGAGTACCCTATGGCGTCAAGTCGGTGCAAACCATCGCCCACTACACCACCCAGATCGCCGAATTCCTCCTGGAAAAACGGGTCAAGGTGCTGATCATCGCCTGCAACACCATGGCCGCGGTCGCAGCGCAAGGAGTACGCGATCTCTCGCCGACACCGGTACTCGACGTCATCGAGGCTGGCGCCCTGGCCGCCCTGGCCGCCACCCGCACGCATCGCATCGGCGTCATCGGCACGCCCACCACCATCAACAGCAATGCCTACGCCCGCGCCATCCACAATCTCTCGCCGGATGCGCGTCTCACCTCCCAGGCCTGCGCCCTGCTCGTGCCTCTGGTGGAGGAAGGCTGGCTGGAACACCCGGTCACCCGCATGACCGCCCAGGAATACCTCAAGCCGGTGCTGGCCGAGCAAGTGGATACCTTGGTGCTGGGCTGCACCCATTACCCCCTGCTCAAGCCCCTGTTACAAGAAGTCGCCGGCCCCGGCATCCGCTTGGTGGATTCGGCCGAAGCGATGGCCGAGCAGACCGCCACACTGCTCACCGACCTCAATTTGCACAACCCCGAGCGCGTCCCGCCCGCCTACCACTTCTGGGTCACCGATGTGCCGCTGCGCTTCCAGACCATAGGCGAACGCTTTCTCGGCCGCTCTCTGACCAATGTGCATGTGGTATCGTGGTGAGACATGATGTAGCATGCATTCTGGACAAACTGGTCCTCATATAACCTCCCGTTTACCACCGTCATGAAAGGAAACTGCCCATGAAACTGCTGACCATCCTCGCTATCGCCTCCGCCGTGGCCGTCTCAAGTGCCGCCTTCGCCAGTGAAGAACTGGCCAAAAAAGATGGCTGCGTAGTCTGCCACGACGCCTCTGCCAAGAAAATCGGCCCCACTTGGAAAGCCATTGCTGCCAAGCTCAAGGGCAACAAGGACGCAGAGAAGATCATCACCGAAACCCTCGCCAAGGGCAGCAAGGGCGTCTACGGCCCGATCCCGATGCCGCCGCAGCCCAAGGCCGCAGCCGACGCTCCCGCGCTGGCCAAGTGGATCCTGAGCCACTGATAGTCACACGCCTCGGCGATCGAGCGGGCTGCGGCCCGCTTTTTTCTTGCCTACGCCCGGGCGTATTGCTCGCTGCGGGTACGCGGGGCCTCCGGCAAAACCGGGACGCTAGCGCGTGCGCTTGCCGCGTGGCGCGGAGGGTTTCGCCGAATTGCGCGAAGTGGGCGCCGAGCCGGGCGGGCGACGTCCCGCGGGGGCGCCGCCCTCGTGGCGCAGACCGGTGCCGGCTGGCTGGAAGGCGGGGATCAGGTGCTTCTTGCCATTGCCGATCAGGTCGGCGCGCCCCATCGCCTGCAAGGCTTCGCGCAACAAGGGCCAGTTTTCCGGGTCGTGATAGCGCAGGAAGGCCTTGTGCAATTTGCGCGTGCGGCCGGTGCGTACCACCGACACGCACGGGTTTGCGTTCTCTCCACCGCGCAGCACCTTTTTCAGGGGATTGCGCTCGGTGTGGTACATGGTCGTAGCCAGCGCCATCGGCGTGGGCAGAAAGGTCTGCACCTGATCCAGACGGAAGTTGCCGCGCTTGAGCCAGAGTGCCAGGTTGAGCATGTCTTCATCGGTCGTGCCCGGATGCGCGGCGATGAAATAGGGAATCAGGTACTGCTCCTTGCCGGCCTCCTTGGAGAAACGCTCGAATAGCTGCTTGAAGCGATCGTAAGCACCAATGCCCGGCTTCATCATGTGGTTGAGCGGGCCAGCCTCGGTGTGTTCCGGGGCGATCTTGAGATAGCCGCCGACATGATGGGTGACCAGTTCCTTGACGTATTCCGGCGAGCGTAGCGCCAGGTCGTAGCGCACACCGGAACCGATCAGGATCTTCTTGATGCCGGGCAACACCCGCGCCTTGCGGTAGAGCTGGATCAAGGGCCCATGATCGGTGCCCAGGTTCTCGCATATTTCCGGGAACACGCAGGACAGGCGGCGGCAGGCGGATTCGATCTTCGGGTCCTTGCAGGCCAGTCGGTACATATTGGCGGTGGGGCCGCCCAGATCGGATATCACGCCGGTGAAACCAGGCGTCTTGTCGCGTATGGCCTCGATCTCATGCAGGATGGATTCCTCGGAGCGGCTCTGGATGATGCGACCCTCGTGCTCCGTGATCGAGCAGAAGGTGCAGCCGCCGAAGCAGCCACGCATGATGTTCACCGAGAAACGGATCATCTCCCAGGCCGGGATCTTTGCATTCGCATACGCAGGATGCGGCGCGCGCGCGTAGGGCAGATCGTAGACCCGGTCGAGTTCCGGGGTACTGAGCGGGATCGGCGGCGGGTTCAGCCAGACATCGCGCTCGCCATGCGCCTGAACGATGGCGCGAGCATTGCCGGGGTTGGATTCGAGGTGAAACATGCGCGAGGCATGCGCGTACAACACCGGATTCTTCTCCACCAATTCGAAGGCGGGAATGCGCAGCACCGTGTGGGCACGTGCGGCGGCACGCTGCGCCAGCCGCTCCTCGCGGGAAACAAGGCGGATGGGCTGGGCAGCATCCACCGCGACGGGCTGACTGACGCTGGTGTAGGCGTAGGGGTCCGGATGCGGATCGACCCTGCCGAGAATTTCCAGCTGAGTGGAATCGATTTCCGCCCAGTCTTCCCCCGGTTTCCAAGCGAATGGCACCATGAACGCCGTGCCGCGCAGATCGCGGATCCCGGAAATCGCCTCGCCCGCCGCCAGGCGATGCGACAGCGCCACCAGAGCGCGTTCCGCGTTACCGAACAGCAGCATGTCGGCCTTGGAATCGGCCAGCACCGAGCGGCGCACATTGTCCGACCAGTAATCGTAATGGGCGATGCGGCGCAAGGAGGCCTCGATGCCGCCGATCACCACATTGACGCCCGAGTAAGCCTCACGACAGCGCTGCGCATACGCCACCACCGCGCGGTCGGGGCGCTGGTTGGGTGCGGCGTTGGGGGTGTAGGCGTCGTCGGACCGGGACTTCCTATCCGAGGTATAGCGATTCACCATCGAATCCATATTCCCCGCCGTCACCCCGAAATACAGGTTCGGACGCCCCAGGCCGCGAAAGGGCTCGACCGAACGCCAGTCCGGTTGGCTGATGAGGCCGACGCGAAAACCTTGCGCCTCCAGCAAGCGCCCGACCAGTGCCATGCCAAAACTGGGGTGGTCGATATAGGCATCACCCGTCACCAGAATGACGTCACAGCTATCCCAGCCCAGTGACTCCATCTCGGGCCGCGACATCGGCAGAAACGGCGCAACACCGAATCGGCTGGCCCAGTAAGGGCGGTAGGAGAATAGGGATTTTGCGGTTTCCACGGTACTCCAATGAACGTGACACAAGCGCGCACTCACAGCGCTGGCGTCTCGCCGGCACCTCGTTTCGGATCGGGACGGCTACGGCATGCCGGCGAGGCGCCGGCGCTACACGCAGGTTCGACCCATCCTCAGGACAGCCGCGTCGGCACCCTCACAGGCGCGATTTTTCTTCTTTTTTGACCTTCTTGGCTTCCTTCTTTTCCTTCATGGTCTTGGCGGGTTCTTTCTTGGCGGTCTTCTTGCCTTCCTGGCCTTTCATCATCTTCTCCTGAAATATCGGCCTGCTGGCCGGTGGGGCGGACGTTTGCGTCCGGTGTTGCCGAACATTCAATCTTTTACCAGCAGCACTCAGGATAGGCAATGACGCAATCCTGGTGCCGTCCGTGACAACGGCTACGGATGATAACTTGCTCGGGCACTCAGCCGGCGAACGCTGCCGCCTGCGTGAATTCCAGCTTGCGATAAGCCTCCAGCAAGCGCCGGTGCATCTCGCACCCGGCCAGGTCCATGCCAGGGGCTTGCAAGCCGAAGAAGCTCCGTTCGCCGCGCAGCATGGCCCGCGCCGTGTCCAGTGTCTCGGCGCCGTAGAGATGCCGCAGGCTGGCGTCGTATTCCACGCCAGCGGCCTGCGGCATCTCCAGCAAGGTTTCGACACAGCGGTAGACCCGCCGCCGCGTGGGGTCGAGCTGCGCGAAATGGCGCACCCACTGACACCCTTCGCGGGTGGCCTCGACATCCTGAAGGGCCAAGGCCAGCAGCAGCTTCAGCTCGGCTACACGCAGATCTTGCCAGAGCGAACCCGCGTCGGCGGCCAGGCCGATGAGGGCCGCGACCGGACGCTGATCCTCGAGCCCTTGTTCGTTCAGCGTATCGAGCAAGGCGCGCATTTCCGTAGCATCGAGCCGCGGCAGATTCAGGATGGCCCGGAGCAGCGGATTGGCGATGCTGTTGTTGTTCCATTCCAGATCGTCTACGGGATAGATCTCGGACATGCCCGGCACCAGAATGCGACAGGCGTAAACCCCCAGGTGCGGAAAGTCGGCGATGTAGACATCGCGCCCGTCCGCATGGAGGACGTCACATGCCCAAGTGAATTCGTCTTCCGTGCTACCGCCGAAATCCCAGTCGACGAAGTCGAAATCAGGTGCTGCGCGCAGGAATTCCCAGCTGATGATGCCGCTGGAATCGACGAAATGGATTTCCAGGTTCTGCGAGTCGGCGATTTCTTCGAGATCGAACCCCGGCTCCGGGAAGTCGCCCAGGGCGTCCAGGGCACGGCCTTGCAGGAGTTCGGTGAGCGCGCGCTCCAGCGCCACTTCGAAGCGCGGGTGTGCGCCAAAGCTGGAAAAGCAACCCTGGTCGTGCGGATTGAGCAGGGTCACGTTCATCACCGGATATTTCCCTCCCAGCGAGGCATCCTTGACCAGAATCCCGAAGCCGGCGGCGCGCAGGTCACGGATGCCGGCGGCGATCCGTGGATAGCGGGCGATCACGGCCTCGGGCACGTCTGGCAGGCACAGTCCTGCGGCGATGATGTGGAACTTGACGTGCCTCTCGAAGATTTCGGACAGCGCCTGGACCCGTGCTTCGGCCGCGCTGTTCCCGGCCGACATGCCGTTGCTGACGTACAGGTTGCCGATCAGATTGACCGGGAACCAGAGCGTGGCACCATCGCTCTGGCGCGTGTAGGGCAAGGCGCAGATGCCACGCGCCGCGTTGCCGGAATTGCGGTCGACCAGAGCGTCGGCCTCCACGGCCTCGTCCGGGTTGTAGAAGGCGCGCAGGTCCTCGTCCAGCAGCGCCCGTGGCCAGGCAGCACCCGCTTCCAGGGGAAACCACCGCTCCTGCGGGTAGTGCACGAACGCGCGCCCCGCCAGGGTCTCACCCAGGTAGTAATGCGACCAGAAATAATTACAGCCGAGACGCTCGAAAAACTCCCCCAGGGCGCTTGCCCTCGCGGCCTTCTCGGTGGCGCCCTTGCCGTTGGTAAACAGCAAGGGGCAATCGCGATCGCGGATGTGCACCGACCAGACGGATTCGATCGGATTCAGCCAGGAGCGTTCTTCAACATGGAAATCCAGTGCCGCCAGCCTGGCCCGCATGGAGGCGATGGAGGACTCGAGCGAGGCATCCTTGCCGGAAATGAAACTTTCGATCTGCATATTCACCCGATAACGTGAAACAACTGCGCTGCCTTAGGCGCTCCCGGCCGCGAAGCGCGGCTTACCAGTCGCCGCCGCCGGAAGAGCTGTCGTCCCAGGAGCCGCTGTCCGAGATGCCGAAATCGCCGCCGCCCATGTCATCGGGTGGGGCAGTCCAGTTCTCCGCGGGTGCTGGCATGGGCGCGGCATTCGCATTACCGGAGTCGGTGAAGTGATGCATCAGCGCCTCGCCGGCAACCATCCCGGCGCCGACCGCGGCACCGGTGGCCAGCCCGCCGAGTATGCCCGAACCCATGCCGCCGCCAGACCCCATGCCAGCACCCATGGGGCCCGCGCCGTAGGGCTGCGATGGCATCCCTCCGGGGCCGCCGGCATAGCCCGGCCCGGCCATCGTCCCACCGCCCGAGTAGACGACAGGACGACGACTCATGGAGCGAACGAAGAAAATGAGCGCGGCGATCAAGCCCAGCCCGAGCAATACCATGGCCCAGGGTATACCGCCAGCGGCGGGGGCTGGAACCCGATCGGGAGCGTAAGGGCTGGCGGCCTGGACCGGACTTTCCGGCATCCGTGCGACGCCCGCGGAAAGATGCCGTTTCAACTTCTCGACCGACTCGGGCTTGGCGAAGGGGAGCCCCGGAGCCAGGCGTTCTGCGGTATCCAGCTCGGTGCGCGCGTTGGCGAGGTGCCCTCCCCTGGCCAGGATTTCCGCTTCGACGAAATGCGCCTTGGCGCTGCCTGGGTGCAGGCGCAGCACCTGATCCATCATGCCCTGAGCCTCGCTCAGCCGTCCGGCGTTCGCCGCCGTATAGACCTGATGCAGGGAAGGCTCATCCGCTGCCAGGGCGGTACCCGAAAAGGCGAGTAACAAAATCAACAGAACATTTCTCAACATGGGATGCCTCCGGAAGATGTTTTCGCTACATGGTGTTGCCGCACACATATTCAAGTCCCGACGGGAGCGGAACCTCCCGCGTAGACGCGGAACACGGCCGTGGAGCCCTGCCCCTTCCCAATAGTTCCCATTCATCTCGCGAAAAGTCCATCTATTTCCAAAAATCAGCTCAACAATCTCCGCGAGGGGCCGATAAAGCGACACCTTCAAGGAGACTGTCCATGGCACCCAGCATCCTGCGCAATGTCTTGTTCGCATTTCTCGGAACCGGCGTCCTCATGGCCAGCGTATTTCCCTTCTACGCGTCCTTCTTCGTCGAGTGGAAACCGGGCATGCTGACCTGGTTCGTGATCGGATGCGTGATTGCCGGCTTGATCATGGGCGCCCTCAACTACTTGGTGATGAGTATCGTGCTGGTCACCAAGTTGAAACGCATCTCCCAGGTGGCCAGCGCCATCGCTCAGAAGGATCTGTCCTTCAGCTGCTCCATGCAAAGCGACGATACCCTGGGCGAGATCATCATCAGCTTCAACGAAATGGCCGGCTCCTTGCGCCTGCTCATCGGCCAGGCCTCGCGTCTCTCCGACCAGGTCCACGGCGACGCGCAAGCGCTCCATGCCCAGGCCGACCAGATCCATGGCCGTGTCGACGGACTCAATGTCCGGGCCACACAGATCGACCACGCCATCGGCGAGCTCGACCACGCCATCGGCGACATCTCGGAACGCACCGACCAGGCCGAACACCAGGCGCGCGAAGCCGGAAACACTGCGCGTGAGGGCGTCGGCGTCTCTCAGGCCAGCCTGGCGGGCATGGCCCGTATCCATACCACGGTCAACGACGCCACGGCCTTCGTCGAGAAACTGGGCCAGAGCTCCGAGCAAGTCGGCGCCATCGTCCAGGTCATCAAGGAAATCGCCGACCAGACCAATCTCCTGGCACTCAATGCCGCCATCGAGGCGGCCCGGGCCGGAGAACAGGGACGCGGCTTCGCCGTGGTGGCCGACGAAGTGCGCAAGCTGGCGGAAAAGACCACGCAGGCGACCAGCGAGATCGGGACCATGATCAAGACCATTCAGGGCGAGACGCGCCAGGCCACTGAAGCCATCGGCCACGGTATGGAGGAGGCGGTCACCGGCCTGGGCAACGCCCGCGATGTCGGCACGGCACTGGAGCGCATCGCCACCAGCATCGACCAACTCACCCAGAGCGTACATGCGATCACGGGGGCCACCGCGCAGCAGCGCGGCGCGGTCAATCAGGTACGCAGCAGCGTCGAGGCGATCACCAGCCTCAACCGGGAAACCCTGGCGGACTCGGAACGCGGCGTCGAACTGGCGGCTTCCCTGGCTGCCCGCGTGGGCAGCCTGGACGAAACGGTCAAATCTTTCCGCCTGGGCTGAGCGCGGTTACGCCTCGCCGATCTCGGGATCGGCCGCCGCGTCCTCGTCCGACTCGACCGCGACATCGCTGTCGAGCACGCGCTGCAATCCAGAGAGCTTTTCGCCCGCGTCCAGGTTGATGAGCGTCACGCCCTGGGTGGAACGGCCGAGTGAGCGGATTTCGGACACACGGGTACGGATCAGCACACCGCCGGTGGTGATCAGCATGACCTCGTCGCTCTCGTCGACCAGGGTGGCGGCGACCACACGGCCATTGCGCACCGAAGTGGAGATGGCGATCAGACCCTGGCCGCCGCGGCCGTGGCGGGTGTATTCGCCCACAGGAGTGCGCTTGCCGAAACCATTCTCGGTGGCGGTCATCACGCTCTGTTCGTCGTTGTCGGCAACCAGCAGCGCGATCACGCGCGCGTCCCCACCCAGGCGGATGCCGCGGACGCCGCGGCTGCTGCGGCCCATGGCGCGCACTTCGGTCTCATCGAAGCGGTTGGCCTTGCCCTCGTCGGAGAACAGCATGACGTCGTTCGATCCGTTGGTGATGGCCACGCCGACGAGATAATCGCTCGGATCCAGGTTGACCGCGATGATGCCGGCGGTGCGCGGCCGGGAGAACTCGGTCAGCGGGGTCTTCTTCACCGTGCCCAGTGAGGTGGCCATGAACACGTAGTGGTTCTCGTCGAATTCCTTCACCGGCAGGATCGCATTGACCTTCTCGTCCGGCTCCATCGCCAGGAGGTTGACGATGGGTTTTCCGCGCGCACCACGGCCGCCTTGCGGCACCTCGTAGACCTTGAGCCAGAACATGCGGCCCAGATCGGTGAAGCAGAGGATGTAGTCGTGGGTATTGGCGATGAACAACTTCTCGATGAAGTCCTCTTCCTTGGTGCCGGCAGCCTGCTTGCCGCGGCCGCCACGCTTCTGGGTGCGGTATTCATCCAGCGGCTGCGCCTTCATGTAGCCGGTGTTGGACAGGGTAACCACCATGTCCTGCGGCGTGATCAGGTCTTCCAGGGAAATGTCGGCGCCATGGGCGATGATTTCCGAGCGGCGCTTGTCGCCAAACGCAGCCTTGATCTCGCCCAATTCGTTGGCGATGATCGCGGTGACCCGCTCGGGCGTATCGAGGATGTCCAGGAGGTCGGCGATGCGCAGCATCACTTCGCCGTATTCGCCGACGATCTTGTCCTGTTCCAGGCCGGTCAGGCGTTGCAGGCGCAAGTCCAGGATAGCCTGGGCCTGCACCTCGGTGAGGAAGTAGCCCTCGTCGTGCAGCCCGTATTCCGGCGCCAGACTCAAGGGGCGGAAGGCTTCGGTGCCGATGGCGTCATTCGCCACGCGGGCCAACATCTCTTCCACGACGTTGGAGCGCCAGGCGCGGGACAACAAGCCCGCCTTGGCTTCCGGAGGCGTGGCCGAAGACTTGATGAGGGCGATGATCTCGTCGACATTGGCCAGGGCGACGGCCAGGCCTTCGAGGATGTGGCCACGATCGCGCGCCTTCTTCAGTTCGAACTGGGTGCGCCGGGTGATGACTTCGCGGCGATGGCGCAGGAAAGCTTCGAGGATCTGCTTCAGGTTGAGCAATCGCGGCTGGCCGTCGAGGATGGCGACCATGTTCATGCCGAACGTATCCTGCATCTGCGTGTGCTTGTACAGATTGTTCAAGACCACTTCCGGCACTTCGCCGCGCTTCAGCTCGATCACCATGCGCATGCCGGACTTGTCCGACTCGTCGCGGATCTCGCTGATGCCTTCCAGACGTTTTTCCCGCACCAGTTCGCCAATCTTGATGCACAGATGGGCCTTGTTCACCTGATAGGGCAACTCATCGACGATGATGGCCTGGCGTCCCACCGACTTCTCGATTTCCTCGAAATGGACCTTGGCGCGCATCACCACGCGACCACGCCCGGTACGGTAGCCTTCCTTCACGCCGGCCGTGCCGTAGATGATGCCGGCGGTAGGGAAATCGGGAGCGGGAACGATGTCGATCAGGTCTTCGATGGAAATCGTCGGGTCGTGCAACACCGCCAGGCAGGCGGCGACGATCTCGTTCAGGTTGTGCGGCGGGATGTTGGTCGCCATGCCGACGGCGATGCCGGAAGAGCCGTTCACCAGCAGATTGGGAAATTTGGCCGGCAAGATCAGCGGTTCATGCTCGGAACCGTCGTAGTTGGGGCCGAAATCCACGGTTTCCTTGTCGATGTCCGCGAGCAACTCGTGGGCGATCTTGGACATGCGGATTTCCGTGTAACGCATGGCCGCCGCGTTGTCGCCGTCCACCGAACCGAAGTTGCCCTGGCCGTCCACCAGCGGGTAGCGCAGGGAAAAATTCTGCGCCATGCGCACGATGGTGTCGTACACCGCTGTGTCGCCGTGCGGGTGGTATTTACCGATCACGTCGCCGACCACGCGCGCCGATTTCTTGTACGCCTTGTTCCAGTCGTTGGAGAGTTCGTGCATCGCGAACAGCACGCGGCGGTGCACCGGCTTCAAGCCATCCCGCACGTCTGGAAGCGCGCGGCCCACGATCACGCTCATGGCGTAATCGAGATAGGAGCGACGCATTTCCTCTTCCAGACTGACGGGCAGGGTTTCTTTGGCGAACTGGTTTTCCATTGCGGGGGCGTCTCGAGTAGTACTTTGAAAACAGAATACATTTTGCCGGGGAAAAGCCTCGGGATTCTAACAGCCTGGAGGCCCTTCCGCGCGGGCGCGCCGGGGGCGATTTTGGCGCAGGGCCGAGCGCGACGAGTGCAATCGGGCGCCTAGCGAGTTCACCCCAAAGTGGAGCGTGACCGAAGGCACGAACCTCAATATTCCTGGGGCCTCACAGGGGCAATTGAGCGATCAACCGAGGGATCAAGGTCCATCCGAGCGGGCAGGCGCAGCGCGAACTGCACCTGGCCGTCGCCGCCAGACTGGAGCGCAAGGTCACCACCGTGAGCGCGGGCAATCTCCCTCGACACACTCAGGCCTAGCCCTACCCCTTCCACGTTGCGGCTGCGGGCCGGATCGGCGCGGTAGAAGCGCTCGAAAATTCGGTCGCGTTCGGCGGCCGGGATGTCGGCCGATGAATTGGCCACGATGACTTCCACACCCTGGGGCAAGGTAGTGGTCGAAATGTGAATCCAGCCTTGCTCCACGTTGTATTTGATGGCGTTGCTGAGGAGGTTGTGCAGTATCTGCCGCAGCAAGCCGCCATCCGCCTGCATCACCAGACCCGGCAGTATCCGGCCGCTGACCTGCAAGTGGGGCGCCAGCATACGGGCATCCTCGATCAACTCCTCCAGGGCCAGACTGAGGGAAATGGCCTCGCGATGGATATTCAGGCGGCCCGCATCGGCCTGGGAAAGCAGCAATAGTTTGCGCGAGATGGTGGATAACCGCCTGACCTCGTCGAGGATGCTGGTCAGCTCGACCTGCATGGCCGAACCCGATTCCGCCAACTGGATGGCACGCTCCAGTTGCCCCTGCAGGATGGCCAGCGGCGTCTTCAATTCGTGGGCGGCATCCGCGGAAAATCGGTGCGCCTGTGTAAAGCTGCGCGCCAGACGTTCCAGCATGCCGTTGAAGACTTCGATCAATTCGGCAAATTCCTGATCCTCGCCGGTTGCGGGAATGCGCCGATCCAGGCCTTCCGCCGTCACTCTGCGGGACGCTGCCGTGAGCTTTTCCAGAGGGCGCAGGGCGCGCCCGGAAACCGCCCAGGCCCCCAGGCCGATGAGGGCCAGGACAGGCGGCAGGGATAAGGCGAAGGCATTGCGAACATTGGCCATGTCGGCGTCGATGATGCGCGTGTCGATGGCGATGGCGACCCGCGCGTGGTCCGAACTTGCCAGGCCGATGTGCCAGGGCTGCCCTGGCACCGAACTGGCGATGGCCACCGGCCTCGCTCCCGGCGGCGACCCTGGCTGTGGCGGCGGGAATGGTCGGCCGGCCGGCCAGGGCAGCCGAGTCGCATCGAGGCCACCGGGCCACCGGGCGGTGCGGTAGACGACACTCCCGGCGCCGTCCTGGACCAACAGCAGCAGGTCGGCGCCGTCGCGTATGCCGAAGTCGGCGGCGAGCCTGGCTTCGATGCGCTGCCACTCGGCGGGGCTGCGCGTGCGTGCGACTTCACGCTCGGCCTGGCTGCGGATTTCGCGGTCGATGCGTTCGATGCGCATGTCACGCATCAGCCACCAGGCGCCCAGGCCGAACGCGCCCAGAGCCAGGCCACAAAGCAGGGCGGAAAACAAGCCCAGGCGCAGGCGGAAAGAATGGATCATTTGCGAAAACGGTAGCCGACACCGCGCACGCTTTCGATGGGCGATTCGCCTTCGGCCACGGCACCCAGAGAAGCGATCTTTTTGCGGATGCGCTGTATGCAGACATCGACCACATTGGTGCTCGGGTCGAAGTCGTAGCCCCAGACGTGCTCGAGTATTTGCGTACGCGTCAACACCCGGCCCGGCGAACGCATCAGGTACTCGATCAGGTTGAATTCGCGGCCGGTGAGATCCACCGCCTCTCCATGCCAGGTGACTGTGCGCGTTATCCGGTCCAGGCGCAGGTCGCCGACCGCCAGGATATTTTGCCGCTCACCGGAGACGCGCCGCAGCAGCGCATGGACGCGGGCGATCAGTTCCTCGACGAAGAAGGGCTTGGCGAGGTAATCGTCGGCGCCGAGGCTCAAGCCTTCGATGCGGTCGTCGAGCTCGTTGCGGGCGGTGAGCAGGAGGATGGGCGTGGTGTCTCCTGCCCGGCGCAAGCCCTTCAGGATGGAAAGGCCGTCGCGGCCCGGCAGCATGATATCGAGCACGATGACGTCGTAACCGCCGTGGCTGGCTGCCTCGAAGCCAGCCGTGCCATTGTCGCGGTGTTCCACCAGGAAGCCCTGTTCCCGGAAGCCGGCGCACACGAAATCGGCGATCTTGCGTTCGTCCTCGACCAGCAGCACGTTCATCACAGCCCTCCTCGGCCTAGCTTAGCGCGGAAGCGGATCGACTCGATTACAAAACTGTCATTCGCGACCGGGCCATCGTGTAATCCGCACGCCCGAAGATGGAACCGTCCTTAACCTCGATGGGAGAACAAGATGTCGGTCACTTCGCACGCAGTAACCAGGTTCATGGCCGCGGCCCTCGGTTTCCTTCTGCTCGGCTGCGGTGGAGGTGGATCGGGCACATCGGGCGGCACATCGACCACGACCGCCGCCCTGTTCAGCCAGTCGACCAACAACCCGGTCGTCGGTCAGGCGGTGCAATTCAGCGACGCCAGCAGCGGCAGCCCGACGGCCTGGGCATGGGACTTCGGCGACGGCACGATCAGTACACAGCGGAATACCGGCCATGTCTATGCCGCGACCGGCAGCTACACCGTCAAGCTGGCCATCACCAGCGCCAGCGGCGGTGCCAGTACCAGCAAGCAGGTGGTCGTGGGCACGGCGTCCAGTGGGGCGCCCGTTTTCACCATGACACAAACCCTGTCCGACGGCGCCCAGCGCACCACCCTGGCCTTCGACGGCCTCGCCTTGATGACCGGCAACCTGGACGCGCAGTCCTTCTTCCCGCCGGGCAAGGTGGCCGATTACACCGGTTTCCAGTACCTGCGTGACAACGACCCGGACAACATGGGCCACAACACCAGCTTTCTCACCCGGGTCGCCAACAACGTCCTGTATATCCTGAGCGATGCCCAGATCGCCCGGTTGAAGGCCCTGGCCACGACCCAACTCGACCAGGTCAATCTCTATGGCTACCGGCGCTTCGCCCTGATGCAGGCGTTCCGTCGCCCGATCGACGGCACCCTCCCGGTCGGCGCCGCAGGCTTGAACCTGGATGCGGTCAAGGCCGCCTCGCGCGCCCTCTACCTCATCGACGGCCAGATCAGCTTCGACCGTGCCCTGCTCTATGCCAATATCTTCAGTTCCATGGATGCCACCCAGAAAACCTACCTGGACGCCATGAAAGGCAAGGGCTGGAGTTCCTGGCCGGACATCGACGACAGCCAGGTGCGGAGCAAAATGTCCGGCCTGCCGCAAGGCACGGCGACCCTGGTCATGACCTATGCCAGCGACCTGTACAGCTGGTATGCGGGTTCGCTCGACGCGGATGTCTATTTCTGTCCCGAGCGCCACGGCACCTACTACGGCGGCTTCTACATCAAGGACGCGCCGGCGGTGGGCCACGAGGACTACAGCATCAGCGAACAGCTCACCGCGACGGCCGGCGCCGCGCTCAGCGACAGCAGCAAGGGTTACGTCACCTCGGCCCAGGCGGCAGTGATGTCGAGCCTGGTGGATGCGCAGAGGAACAACCTCTATGCCGGGGCCAGCAATATCGTCCAGGTACGCACGGACATCGCTCTCCTGCTGCGCAGCCTGCGCGTATCCACCGCCGCGAGCGACGCCGTCAAGGCGCAGGTGCTGGCGCTGTCGGCCACCTATGGAGATCTGGATGGGGAAAGCAACTACCACTACGCAACGGCCTTCGCCCAGGTCTATGCCAGCCTGAGCGCCGCGCAGAAGGCCCAACTGGCCGGTCTGCGCCAGTCCATCCTGTCTGGCAGTTATGTGGACGGCACACCCTTCGACTACACCACCGCCACGACGCCCTACCTGTACTCGGATGCGATCATGGACGCGAGCGTGCTGGTCCCCTACATCGGCAACACCGACTACCTGTTTTTCGCCCCCTGAGACCGGAGCCTTGCTTCGACTGCCCACCCAGACTGGAAACCATGCCATGAACTCGAAACGACCATTGTTCATCACAGCCCTGGGCCTGGCCGCCGCCGTGACCATGGCGCAGGAGCGCCCCTCACCGCCTGCGCTGCCGCGCGCAGCCCCTGCCAACCGGCACGAGCCGCCACCTCAAGCCTACACGGACTGCCTGGGCAAGAAGGCCGGCGACGCCGTTCAACACGCCACACCCGAAGGCAGGGTCGCCGCGACCTGCCTCGACTCGCCGAACGGCCTGGTCGCCAGACCACGGCAGCCCCACGATCCGGCCGCCCACGGCAAGGAGATGCACCCTGGCGGCGACCCGATGCCCCAGGCGAAGTCGAAAGACGCCGGCCGCCACTAGCCTCGCGCCGCCATTTGGCCGACCCGGAGGGGCGGTCGACTCGACTTTAGCGTGTCGGAAATTCACTTGAAGAAAATGCTTGCGCATGTTCTATTGTGTGCGATATTGTTCGTATATCGATCACGGACGCACACATACAAACGTGTCATCCGTTGTGAAACACCTGCCTGAACCGAGCCCGCCTATGCAGCGGAGCCACACGACGAGTTCAGACAGCAACGCATCGAGGAGACACCATGGCTGAGTATCTGGCTGAACATCGCATGGAAATGATCATGTCCGAGCTGGCGGCACGGGGCGAGTGCCGCACCCGGCAACTGGCCGTGCAGTTCCAGTTGTCGGAAATGACCTTGCGCCGCGACCTGGCTGAACTGGAGTCGCGCGGCCTGTTGAAGCGGGTGCATGGCGGCGCGGTGCTGCTCAATCGCGATGTGGAATATGCCAAGCGCATGGAACTGGGCCAGGCCCAGAAACAACGGGTGGGGCACGCCGCCACCCGGCTGTTGAAGAGCGGCCAGACGGTCTACCTGGATGCCGGCACCACGGCCTTCGAGATGGCGCGGGCCATCGCCCAGGGGCTGCCTCAGGTCACCCATCTGAACATCGTCACCCACGGTATCAGCATCGTCGGCGAACTGGCGGGCAAGACGCCTTACACCTTGCAACTGATCGGCGGCGAGGTGTACCAGAACGCGCTCAGCACCGTCGGACCGGTGGCGCTGGCGCAGATTGCCCAACTCGGCATCGATCTGTTCTTCATGGGGGCGGGCGGGGTCGACGGCCACGCCGGCTGGACCAATTCCAACCACGTCGAGGCAGTGGTGAAACGCGCGGTCATCGCCCGCAGCAAGAACGTCTGCGCCATCTGCGACAGCGCCAAGTGGGGCCAGGAATCCTTCGCCCCCATCGTACCCTTCGCCGCCGTGAGCCGCTGGATCGTCGATCGCAGCCTGGCGCGGGAAGGCGTGGAGGCGGCCCGGGCCGCCGGCATGACCTTGACCTACGCGGCCGAACCCTGACGCCGCTCCGCGGCTAACCCACTGAAATCGCAGGACCCGAGCACACCGCAAGGGGTGCTCGGGGCTCCTTACGCCCGAATATCGTTCACAAAGGACACACCGTCATGATCAAGCTGGGCCGGGAAACCATCCACCTCGACGCACAAGCGCGGGACAAGACCGAAGCCATCCGCATCGCTGGCAGCCTGCTGGTGGACAGCGGCAACATGCAATCTGGATACATCGACAGCATGTTGCTGCGCGAAAAAGTGGCCAATACCTACCTGGGCAACGGCATCGCCATTCCTCATGGACTGCCCAAGGACCGGGACCTGATCGTCCAGACCGGCATCGCGGTGGCCCAGTTCCCCCAGGGCGTGACCTGGAACCGGGGTGAGACCGTGTACCTGGTGGTAGCCATCGCCGCCCGCTCCGACGAGCACATCGAACTGCTCGCCAACCTCACCGATGTGCTGGACGACCCGGAACTGGCGCGGCGCCTGGCCCAGACTCAGGAGCCCCTGGACATCATCATCCGCCTCACCCAGCCCCGCGGCGAAGCCGTCGCTTCGGTTGCAAGCGAAGCCTGCGAAGCGGATTTCGACCAGTGGGTGGATGTGGCCCTGACTGGCGCGGCCGGCCTGCACGCCCGCCCCGCCACGGCCTTCGTCGAAATCGCCAAGCAGTTTCAGGCGGAGATCCGGGTGCGCCACGTCAGCAAGGTGGCCAACGGCAAGAGCCTGGTGTCCCTGCTGAAACTGGGCGCCGACCGCCAGGCCAGGCTGCGCATCATGGCCCGCGGCGCCGATGCCGACGCCGCCCTGGCGGCCCTGGCGGCGGCGGTGCAACACGGCCTGGAAGACGAGGCCGAAGCGGGCCAGACCGCTTCGACGACGGTCTCGACCCTGGCCCTGCAAGCCCGCGTCATCGCCGGCATCGCCGCCGCCCCCGGCCTGGCCATCGGCCCGTTGCGCCACTTTCGCCGCGAGAAGATCGTGGTGGCCGCCACCGCCAAGGACGCCGTCGTGGAAGCCGGCCGCCTGGACCAGGCCATCGCTGCTGCCCGTCTGCAATTGCGCGAGTTGCACGACGAAGTCAAAGCGCGCAGCGGTGCCGCCCGCGCCGCCATCTTCCGCGCACATGAAGAATTTCTCGACGACCCGGACCTGATCGACGCCTCGCTCCGCCTGATCGAAGCCGGCCGCAGCGCCGGCTGGGCCTGGCGCGAGTGCGTGGAAGCGCGTGCCAGGGAAGTGGCGGTCCTGAGTGACGCCTTGCTGAAGGAGCGCGCAGTGGACCTCCAGGATGTGGGCCGCCGGGTGTTGCGCCTGCTGGCGAACACCCTGGAGGAAGAACCGACCGCGTTCGATGCGCCGGCGATCCTGGTGGCCGAAGACCTGTCCCCTTCCGACACCGCCCGGCTCGACCCGGCCCGGGTTCTAGGCATCTGCACCGCCGCCGGCGGCCCCACCTCACATACCGCCATCATCGCCCGCTCCCTGGGCATCCCCGCCATCGTCGGCGCCGGCCCCGGCGTGTTGCATCAGGCCGAGGGCACCCAGTGCGTGCTGGACGGTGACGCGGGCAATCTCTACCTGGAACCCGACGCAGCCGACCTAGCCCTGGCGAAACAGACCCAGCAAGCCTGGCAGGCACGCCGCGACGCGGAACGACTGGCCTGCTACCAGCCGGCCATCACCACGGACGGGTCGCGCATCGAAGTGGTGGCCAACATCGGCGGCGCCGCGGAAGCGGAACAGGCGGTGAACGCCGGCGCCGAAGGCATCGGCCTGCTGCGTAGCGAGTTCCTGTTCCTGCAACGCGAACAGCCACCCAGCGAGGACGAGCAGTTCGAAGCCTATAGCGCCATGACCCGTGCGCTCAACGGCCTGCCCCTGATCATCCGCACCCTGGACATCGGCGGCGACAAGGAAGTGCCCTATCTCTCCGTGCCCACCGAAGCCAACCCCTTCCTCGGCGTGCGCGGCATCCGCCTGTGTCTGGCGCGGCCCGACCTGTTCCGTACCCAGTTGCGCGCCATCTATCGCGCCGCCGCAACCGGCCCGGTCAAGATCATGTTCCCCATGGTCGCCACCGTGGAAGAGTTGCTGGCGGCCCGCGCCATCGCCGAAGGCGTGCGCCTGGAACTGGACGCCGCACCCGTGGAGATCGGCATCATGATCGAGGTGCCCTCGGCGGTGCTGATGGCGCCGGAACTGGCGGTCCATGCCGATTTTTTCTCCGTGGGCACCAACGACTTGACCCAGTACGTCCTCGCCATGGACCGCTTGCATCCCAGCCTGGCGCGCCAGGCCGACGCCCTGCACCCGGCGGTACTGCGCATGATCGCCCTGACGGTGAAGGCGGCGAAGGCTGCCGGCCGCTGGGTGGGCGTGTGTGGCGGCATGGCTGGCGACCCCAAAGGGGCGGCCATCCTGGCCGGCCTGGGCGTGACCGAACTGAGCATGAGCATCCCCAGCTTGGCGGCCATCAAGGCGCGGCTGCGCACACAATCCCTGGCTGACATGCAGGCCCTGGCGCAGCGCGCCCTGGCCTGTGTGAACGCCGCCGAAGTGCGGGGGCTGTGATGAGCGCCGCCGCCTCAGTTGCCATCTCGGTTGCAACCCTCACCCTCAACCCCGCCATCGACCAGAGCGTGGCGGTGCCCGGTTTCGCCGCCGGCAGCGTCAACCGGGTTCTGTGGGAACAATCCGATCCCGGTGGCAAGGGGGTGAACGTGGCCTCCTTCCTGGTCGACCTGGGTTCTCGCAGCGCGCTATCGGTTGCCGCCACCGGCCTGCTAGGCCGCGACAACGCCGGGGAATTCGAGCACCTGTTCAAGAGCAAGGGCATCTGTGACGAATTCGTGCGCATCCCCGGCAAGACCCGGGTCAACGTCAAGATCCTGGACGAAACCCACCACAACATCACCGACCTCAACTTCCCCGGTCCCGCCGTCACGCCTGCGGATCTGGTGAAACTGGAACGGCGCATCGACGCACTGCTGACGGACCACGACTGCTTCGTGCTGTCCGGCAGCGCCCCCGCCGGGGTGGCCGTCGACTACTACGCCGGCCTGATCCGCCGTCTCAAGGCTGCGGGCAAGCGGGTGCTGCTGGACAGCAGCGGCGAACTCCTGCGCTTCGGCGTCCAGGCCGCGCCCTGGGCGATCAAGCCCAACCTGGCTGAACTGGAGGAACTGGTGGGCACGCCGTTGCCGGACCAACACGCCGTGGTCGCCGCCGCCCGGACGCTATTGGCGCAAGGCATAGGCTGCGTGGTGGTGTCACAGGGACGGGACGGCGCCCTGTTCGTCACTGAACAGACATGCTTGCTGGCAATGCCGCCGGACGTGGCGGTGAAAAGCACGGTGGGCGCCGGCGACGCCCTGGTAGCGGGCTTCGTCGCCGCCACACTTCGCGGCCTGCCCCTGGCGGACTGTGCGCGTCTGGCCACCGCCTGCGCCCTGGGCGCCCTGACCCAGTTGGGGCCGCGACTGCCGGCGGCCGGGATCATCGAGTCCTTCATGGAACACGTCGTGGTCCATAACCTGACCGGGTGACGACCATGGCAAGGATCGTAGCTTGGGTTAGCGGCTTCATCGCGACATCGTCCCCGAGGGGAAACCCAACGGAGTCACCCATTCATTCCGTAGGAGCCGGCTTGCCGGCGATCGACGCATACCCGAAGTGCCACCGTTCCAATCGCGAGCAAGCTCGCTCCCACGGTAGCCACCTAGTCAACAGGAGATAGAGACATGGCACGCATCATCGCAATCACCGCCTGCCCCACCGGCATCGCCCATACTTACATGGCGGCGGAAGCCCTAAAGAAGACCGCCGCCCTCCTGGGCCACGACATCCGGGTGGAAACCCAGGGCGCCAGCGGCACCACCAACTCGCTCGGCGACGCCGACCTGGCGGCCGCCCAGGTGGTCATCCTGGCCGCCGACACCCATGTGGACAGGGCCCGCTTCACCGGCATGGCCGTCTTTGAGACCAGCACCAGTAACGCGATCCGCGACACCCGCGGCGTGATCGAGGCGGCCCTGGTGCTGATCGGCATCGCCGCCGTGCCGGCACCACGGGTACAGCAACCCGTTGCAGCGAAGAAAATCGTCGCCATCACCGCCTGCCCCACCGGCATCGCCCACACTTTCATGGCCGCCGAGGCGCTGAAGAAAGCGGCCGCTCTTCATGGCTATGAGATCAAGGTGGAAACCCAGGGTTCGGTGGGCGCCAAAAACACCCTGAGCGACGCGGAGATTGCCGCCGCCGACGTGGTCATCATCGGCGCCGACACCCATGTCGATCTCACCCGCTTCGCCGGCAAGGTGGTGTATGAAACCTCGGTGGGACGAGCGCTGAAGGAAACCGAAATCGTCCTGCGGGAGGCCTTCGCGCTGCCCCAACCCAGTCCGGAAACGCAGGTCCTGGCGGCTGCCGCGAAACCGCGCATGGAAAAACAGGCGGGACCGTACAAGCACCTGCTCACCGGCGTCTCCTACATGTTGCCCATCGTCGTGGCCGGCGGCCTGGTCATTGCCCTGTCCTTCATCTTCGGCATCGAGGCGTTCAAGGAGAAAGGCACGCTGGCTGCGGCCCTCATGGACATCGGCGGCGGCGCAGCCTTCGCCCTGATGATTCCGGTCCTGGCCGGCTTCATCGCCTACTCCATCGCCGACCGCCCCGGTCTGGCACCGGGCCTGGTCGGCGGCATGCTGGCCAGCCAGTTGGGAGCCGGTTTCCTGGGCGGCATCATCGCCGGCTTCCTGGCCGGCTACGTCGCCCTCTGGCTGCGCAACAACCTCAAGCTGCCGGTGCATTTCGAGGGTCTCAAACCGGTGCTGATCATTCCGCTCCTGGCTACCCTGGCGGTGGGCCTGCTGATGATCTATGTGGTGGGCAGCCCGGCCAAGGCGGTCATGGGCGGCCTCACCGAATTCCTGAAGGGTTTGAGCGGCACCAATGCGGTGCTCTTGGGCCTGCTGCTGGGCGGCATGATGGCGGTGGACATGGGCGGCCCCATCAACAAGGCGGCCTATACCTTCGGCGTCGGCCTCCTGGCCAGCAACAGCTTCATGCCCATGGCGGCGGTGATGGCCGGCGGTATGGTGCCGCCCCTGGGGATCGCCCTGGCCACCTTCCTGGCGAAAAACCGCTTCACCGCCGACGAGCAGATCGCCGGCAAGGCCGCCGCCGTGCTGGGCATCTCTTTCATCACCGAAGGCGCCATCCCCTTCGCGGCGAAAGACCCGCTGCGGGTGATCCCGGCCTGCGTCGCCGGTGCGGCCACCACCGGCGCTCTGTCCATGCTGTTCGGCTGCACCCTGCACGCGCCCCACGGCGGCGTCTTCGTCCTGGCGATCCCCAACGCCGTGGGTCAGTTGCTGCCCTACATCGGTGCCATCCTGTCCGGCACCCTGGTCACCACTGGGCTGTTGATCGCCCTGAAGAAACCGCTCGCCGAAGCCACGGCGAAATAACCCCTGGCGGCGATAGGCACCCCCTCCGCCCCCACCAGACGCTCCACCCCCATGACGGCGCCGGGCACGGCGGGGGGTGGCCCGAATTCTTCTCCATCAAAGGATCCGACCATGCGCAATACCACACTCCACACCCTCACCCTGGCCGCTTTCGCCCTCCTGGGCGCCCAGCAAGCCGCCGCCCTGGACGTCAACGGCTACATCCGCGCCCTGGGCGGCGCCAACTCGGCCAATGGCGATGCCGCCTGTTTCAAGCTGGCCGGCGCCGGATCGAAATACCGCCTGGGCAACGAGTGCGAGGTATACGGCGAGCTGATGCTTGGCCAGCAAGTGGCCCAACTGTCTGAAGGCGGCACGGTGAAAGCCAACGTCATGTTGAGCCTGTTCACGCCCACGGCCGACCACGCCGTGCTGACCAACAACGACACCCACACCGCCTTCGCCCAGGCCTATCTGGCGGCGGAAAACCTGTCCGCTCTCAACGGCGGCGGCGTCTGGGCGGGCCGGCGCTACTACAAGCGGGAAGACATCCACATCAACGACTTCTTCTACTGGAATCCGCAAGGCCTGGGCGCGGGCATCGAGGACGTCGCGGTCAGCGGGGTCAAGCTGAGTTACGCCCTGTTCCGCCAGGATAGCCAAGACCAGACGCGCAACGCCACCCGCCACGATATCCAGGTGCGCGGCATCACGGTCAATCCCGATGGCGACCTGGAACTGGGCCTGAGCCTGATTCCCGACGCCGGCAGAAGTTCCGGCTGGGCCATGACCGTGCAGCATCGCCAGAGCAAGATTTTGGGTGACGGCTGGAACAAACTGGCCCTGCAATACGGCCAGGGGCCGGGCACCGGCCTGGGCGGCACCGGCGATCTCAGCAACACCTCGGATGTGAAACGCTGGCGCCTGGTGGAAGGCGTCTACGCGCAACTGAACCCGAAGCTGGGCGGCCTGCTGACCGCGGTCTATCAGAAGGATGAGTCCAACGCCGGCAACCAGACCTGGATCTCCCTGGGCGGCCGTCTCACCTATGGCGTGAGCGAGCATTTCAAGCTCCAGGCGGAACTGGGCCACGACCAGGTGAAACCCAGCGGCGGCGACACCCGCGACCTGACCAAGCTGACCCTGGCGCCCACCTGGGCGCTGAAACCCGAGTTCTGGTCGCGCCCGGAGTTGCGTCTGTTCTACACCTACGCCCGTTGGAACGACGCCGCGGCCCTGGCGGCCAATGGTTCCACCGACTCCGCGGTAGCCTCCCTGTCCAACACCGGCGTCTTCGCGGGCAAACGCAGTGGCGCCACCGTGGGCCTGCAATTCGAGGGTTGGTGGTAAGCGTCAGCGACTCTCCAAGCCAGGAGGACTGCCGCTTTGAAGCCGCCTATTTACGCTTGACCGCCCGGTTCATCGCATCCGCCAGCGCGCCGTTCGCGCTCTGGACCGGACGCGGTGACCGAGCCGAGGCCACGGCGGGCGATCGCTCCACCCGCTGCGGTTTCACCTCGTCCTGCATACGCAGGGTCAGCGCCACGCGTTTGCGGACGATATCCACCTCCAGCACCTTCACCTTGACGATATCTCCAGCCTTGACCACGTCGCGCGGATCCTTGACGAACTTATCCGACAAGGCGGAGATATGCACCAGGCCGTCCTGATGCACACCGATATCGACGAAAGCACCGAAGTTGGTGACGTTGCTGACCACGCCTTCCAGCTGCATGCCGGGAATCAGGTCTTTCATCTCATGGACCCCCTCCTGAAAAGCCGCCGCCCTGAATGCCGGGCGCGGGTCGCGACCGGGTTTTTCCAGTTCCTTGAGAATGTCCTTCACCGTGGGCAGGCCAAAGCGCTCATCCACATACTTCCCGGCATCGAGGCGTTTGAGCACCTCCACATTGCCGATCACACCCTTCATGTCCAACTTCAGGTCGGCCAGGATGCGCATCACCACGGGGTAGGCCTCCGGATGCACCGAGGAAGCGTCGAGAGGATTGTCGCCACCGGGCACGCGCAGGAAACCGGCGGCCAGTTCGAAGGTCTTCGGCCCCAGGCGCGGCACCTGTTTCAGCGCCTTGCGGTTGGGAAAAGGTCCGTGGGCATCGCGATGGGCTACGACCTGGTTGGCGAGCGCGGCGTTGAGGCCGGAGACGCGGCCGAGCAAAGCCGCCGAAGCGGTGTTCACATCGACCCCCACGGCGTTGACACAGTCCTCCACCACGGCTTCCAGCGCATGGGCTAGCCTGGCCTGGCCGAGGTCATGCTGATACTGACCCACGCCAATCGCCTTCGGCTCGATCTTCACCAATTCGGCGAGCGGGTCCTGCAGGCGGCGGGCGATGGATACGGCGCCGCGCAGGGTGACGTCCATGTCCGGGAATTCCCGCGCGGCCAATTCCGAGGCGGAATACACCGAGGCGCCGGCCTCGCTCACCGTCACCTTGACAAGCTTCGCTTGCGCGGGCGTACGCGCGAGTTGCGCGATGAGGTCGGCGGCCAGCTTGTCGGTTTCGCGGCTGGCGGTCCCATTGCCGATGCTGATGAGCTCCGCGCCATGCAAGGCCGCGAGCCTGGCCAGGGTAGCGAGCGCGCCGTCCCAGTCGCGGCGCGGCTCGTGCGGGTAGACGACGGCGGTGTCGAGCACGCGACCGGTGCGGTCCACCACCGCCACCTTGACGCCGGTGCGGATACCCGGGTCGAGGCCGATCACCGCCTTCGGCCCGGCCGGGGCCGCGAGCAACAGGTCTTTCAGATTGCTGGCGAAGACGCGGATGGCTTCGGCTTCCGCACGCTCGAACAGGGCGTTCATCAGATCCAGTTCGAGGTGCAAGGAGAGCTTCACCTTCCAGGCCCAGCGCACCGTATCCAGCAGCCACTTGTCGCCGGGTCGCCCCCGATCACACAGGCCGAAGTGGGTAGCGATGTAGCCGATGAACACCGCATCTACCCCGGGAAGAGGAGAGAGCTCCTCCGGCAGTTTGATGGAGAGGCCCAACACGCCCTCGTTGCGTCCCCGGAACAACGCCAGGGCACGGTGCGAGGGCAGGGACTTCCAGGGTTCATCGAACGCGAACCAATCGCGGAATTTCTGGCCTTCGCCTTCCTTGCCCTCGACCAGACGCGACACCATGCGGCCGTTGTCCTGCAGGTAGGTGCGCAGGCGTTCCAGCAGTGCGGCATCTTCGGCGAACTGCTCCATGAGAATCTGGCGGGCGCCGTCCAGGGCCGATTTCACGTCGGGCACACCGAGATCGAGGTTCACGAAGGCTGCGGCTTCGACTTCCGGAGTCAGCAGGGGATCGGCCAACAGCATTTCCGCCAACGGCCCCAGACCGGCTTCCCGGGCGATCTGCGCCTTGGTGCGGCGCTTCTGTTTGTGGGGTAGATAGAGGTCTTCCAGGCGCTGCTTGGTCTCGGCCGCAGCGATGTCGGCCTGCAACTGCGGCGTGAGCTTGCCCTGCCCTTCGATGCTGGCGAGTACCGCCGCGCGCCGCTCCTCCAGTTCGCGCAGATAGCCCAGGCGTACTTCCAGATGCCGCAATTGGGTGTCGTCGAGTCCACCGGTCGCCTCCTTGCGATAGCGCGCCACGAAGGGGACGGTGGCGCCGTCATCGAGCAGCGCCACGGCGGCGGCAACCTGGCTGGCCTGGACGTGGAGTTCCTGGGCAATGCGGGTTTCGATGGAGGGCAGCATGGGATTCCGGGAGGGCAAGGGGGGGACAGCATGGAGAATAACGTCGCGCCCGACAAGACTTGACAGGCCTGCCACGTCCGGCATCGGGCATCCCCCCGTGTTAGAATCCTCACCGTTTCACGACACTCACACAGCGAAGAGAGGGCCATTCAGACCGGGCCGGGCTTGCGTGAGGGGGTGGCCTGTGGCCACTGTTGAGCACATCGCGAAAGTGGCGGAATTGGTAGACGCACTGGATTTAGGTTCCAGCGCCGCAAGGCTTGAGGGTTCGAGTCCCTTCTTTCGCACCACGATACGAAACGTCCAGGTAAAGCACCCGGCCACGAAGATGGGTTCGGGGTGTTCCGCGCTCAGGCCTGGACTTCGCCACGGTTAGGCCCGGTTCGAGCAGGGGGGGTCAATCCTTGCGTTTCACCATGTCGATGAACGGACTGATGAGGTCCATGGGCAGAGGAAAGACGATGGTCGAGTTCTTGTCGGCGGCGATCACGGTCAGGGTTTCCAGATAGCGCAACTGGATGGCCTGTGGTTGCCTACCCAGCACCTCGGCGGCTTGGGCGAGTTTCTCGGCCGCTTGCAGTTCGCCCTCGGCATGGATCACCTTGGCGCGGCGTTCCCGCTCGGCCTCGGCCTGGCGCGCAATCGCCCGCACCATGGTGATATCGATGTCGACGTGCTTGATCTCGACACTGGTCACCTTGATGCCCCAGGCATCGGTCGAGGCATCCAGGATTTTCTGGATGTCGACATTAAGCTTGTCCCGCTCGGCCAGCATCTCGTCCAACTCGTGTTTGCCCAGCACACTGCGCAAGGTGGTCTGGGCGAGCTGGCTGGTGGCGTTGTAGTAATCCTCGACCTGGATGATGGAGCGTTCCGGGTCGACCACCCGGAAGTAGACCACCGCGTTCACCTTGACCGAGACGTTGTCGCGCGAGATCACGTCCTGCGGCGGCACGTCCATCACCACCGTGCGCAGATCCACCTTGACCATCTGTTGCACCACCGGGAGGATGACCACCAGCCCCGGCCCCTTGACCCGCCAGAAACGGCCGAGCAGGAAAACCACGCCGCGTTCGTACTCGCGCAGGACGCGAAACGAGGAGAACAGCACGGCGATGAGGGCGACCAGCACCAACATGCCGGATGGGAGAAATTCCATGGTCAAGCTCCTTCAGTTATTCGACCGACTCGCACGGCACAGCTTACCCGGTTCGGCCCAGGGTCAACTACACTTCCCGTTCACAACCATTGCAAAGAAATCCCCATGAAATTTGTCATTGCCACCTTGCTGACCGCAACCACCCTGCTGTTTGCCGCGGCCCCTGCTCTGGCGGGGCCGATAGGCGACATCAAATCCACACTGACCTCTTCGCGGCAGCAGACCATGGCCATGCTGAGCGAAGACGACCACACCGTCCTGGAGATGCGCTACGAGGATGCGGTCAAATCGAGCAAACACCTGGATGCACTCCTGGGCGCCGCCTTGAAAAACGCTGCACTGCACAGCGCCTGGCCGACTCTGGGCCAGTTCAAGGAAGTGTGGGAGGCCTTCAAGAAGACCCGCGATGAAGACATCGTCCCGGCCCTGATGGCCGGTTCGCGACTCAAAGCCCGTGCCATGGCGCTCACTTCCCAGGCACCGCGCTTCAAGGAAATGAATGCGTTGCTGGATTCGTTGCCACAATGATCCTGTGTTTCGCTCTTGGCCGGGCGCACCAGGCGCGAGCCTGCCCGCAACCGCCACCGTCGTATCGCGGGCAAGCCCGCTCCCACGCGGGCGCCTGAATTCACCCGAGTGGTGAATACCTGCGGAGGCCACCGACCACTCGCGGCGAGCCAACGTTTCGGCAAGTGCTCGTACTGCCCATGGAACCTAGTTGGTGACCGCTATGGTGTCGGTCGTCAAGAGGCCTTTGGGCGTAGTTACGATTACAGTGAGCGTGCCCGCGCTGGTGGCATCCGTGCAGGTGCTGCCCGTCGCGTCGTTCTGGATACGCACGGTAAAAACACTCGGGCTATGCACGTTGCTGCTGGGCATGGTGAACGAAACGGGGCCGACCAGGGTTCCATCGCCGGATACGCTCGCAACGACCGTCGTACCGACTGGCAACGGGTTTCCATTGACGTCCCCTAGCGTGAGGGTTACCGCATGAATGCTTCCCTGAGTGGTACACCCGCCCAAGTCCACACTGCGTGGAGAAATGATCGGCAATACCGCGGACGACTTGGAGAACACCAACACCAGAGATCCACTGACGTTCAAAGTGTGCGTGGGCGAGCAGCCGGTATTGCAGAGCACACCGGTGAACAGTGTGTCGGCCGAATCGCGCACCCTATTCGAATTGAAATCGACAAAAAACTCGCCGAGATCATAAAGTCCGTTCTCGTTGTCATCCCGGTAGGCTTCACCCTGATCCGTGAACGTTTCCCCCTGGTCATAGCTCCCATTGCCATTCGCATCGACGAAGCTCTCCTCACCTATGGCATACGCCAATATCGTCGAGCGCCCATCGCCGGGACGTGGCGCCTGGCTGGTCCAGGTGACCGAACAGTAACCGGCGCCTCCCGTTGCGCCTGACACATTCCCGGAGGTACCGGTAACGCAGCCCGAGGTGATCGCACCGCCTTCAGTGGTGAACACGACCGCGGTGCCATCGGGTACGGGATTCCCTGATCGATCGGCGAGGCGAGCGGTGACGACGACGGGAACTCCGTCATAGTCCCAGGCCTCCGGGTTTAATTTATCGGCGCTGACCGAGAAATGGGCCTGATCCGGGATTCCCGTCGACACATAGAGTTGGCTCGACTGTGTCGAAATAGTCCCGCTAGTCCCGGCGGTCGTGGCAGTAACCCGAACCGGCGTCAGGATCGTTCCGGAATGAACCAGGGCAACGGCCAGGCCATTGCCATTCGTAATATCCGACCCACTCGATAGGGATAGCCCCCCCACCGTGTTATCGAGCGAAAAATTGACCGTCCTGCCGATAATCGGATTTCCGCCGCTATCGACGACCTTGAATGTTATGGTGGACACTTCGGTGCCACCCATGCCTTTGACATTGAGATTGGCCGGGCTGGCTGAAACAAACTGGACCGAACTGACGTCGGGCAACGCCACGCTCAAGTTTCCTGCGAGTGTCGCTCCATTGGATAGGCTGGCGGTAATGGTGTCGACCACACCACAACCGTTGTCGCGATAGGAGGCCGTAGCGAGTCCGTTGACCGTACTCACACTGGGCGAAAGGACCGCCTTTCCAAGGGTGACGCACGTGGAAGTAAAGCTGACATTGGTCGGTGTGGTGTAGATCGCGGCACCACTGGTCACCGTTACCGTGACATTGGATGTGCCATAGGCGGATAGCGGATTGGTGCCGAAGCTGAGCGTGCTCAACCCAAGCTGGGCGACGTTGACGGTATAACCGATGCTACCGGTTACAGCAGTGGCTGCGACATTGGCACTGGCGGTCACCGTAGCAGCCCCGGTAGTGCTCCCCGCAACCAAACTTATCATTGCAATGCCGCTGGCGTTGGTCAGCGCGGTACCCGATGCGGGCGAGAACGTACCAAAACTTGCACCGGTAGTGAATGTAACGACCGAATTGGACACCACCGCGCCCGCGGTGTCCTTGAGTAGTGCCGTCACAGTCAGCGGTGATCCGGAAGTCAGGGCGTTGCTGGCATTTCCTGTCGCGGGGTCGGAAAGCGTAAGTACAAGGCTCGCAGCAACCGTTGTGTTACCCGTCGTACCGCCTGTCGTCGAAGTGCCGCCGCTCGCCCCGCCCGCACCGCAGCCGGTCAGCAAGGCAGTCAGACCGATCAGGGCCGCGGTCAGCAGGCCGTTGAACACTTTCTTGCCGCATTTCATTCTGTTCCCCTCGTGTTCCAGTTAGCCGGTGGTTTGGGTTCGATGCGGCGCCAGGGCACTCCTCTGGCACTCAATGTGTCAGCACATCTTCGTCGGGCAGGATGCGCGGAGTGAGAAAAATCAACAACTCGGTCTTGGCATCCTGTTTGTCATTTTCCTTGAACAAGTTGCCCAGGAACGGAATATCTCCGAGGAAGGGAACCTTGTTGGTGTCGTTGCGCACGGTCTGCTCGAAGATGCCGCCCAGCACCGCGGTTTCGCCGTTCCTGACCCGAACCTGGGTCTTGACCCGTTTGGTATCGATCTCGGTCTGACCATTGGTCAGGGCGCCTGGCGCATCCTTCTGCACTTCCACGTCGAGGATGATGGAATCGTTGTTGAGTACCTGCGGGTTTACCAACAGGCAGAGGAAGGCGTCCTTGAACGTGACGGTGGCCGCGCTGTTGGCGCTTCCGGGCGTGACAAAGGGAATCTGCTGCCCCTGCATGATGACGGCCGGCTTCTGATTCTGGGTGACCACGCGCGGACTGGAAACGATCTTGCCGCGTTTGTCGAGCTCCATCGCCTGGATCTCCAGGCTCAAGATGGCGGCGGCGGAGGCGTTGTAGACGCTGACGCCGAAGCTGCCGGTCGCGGTCTTGCCGAGGTCGGTCAGACCGAGATTGACGTTGGCGGTTGGCGAAGCGGCAGTCAGACCCGTGGTCGCACTGGTGGCCGAGCTGGCGTAGGTACCCAGGCCGATCCCGGTCTTGCCTATCCTGCCGCTGCCGCCGTAGCCCAGGCGAGCACCCAGCGCGCGCTCGAAGGAATCGTCGGCGACGACGACCCGCGCCTCGATCATCACCTGTTTCGAGGGTACGTCGACGCTGGCGAGGATGGCCTTGATCTCCTTGATCTTGCTGGGTGTGTCCTGGACGAACAGGGTGTTGGTCTTGAGTTCGTAGGAACTCGTGCCGCGCTTGGACAAGATGCGCTGGCCAACGCCGGCCCCCGCCGCGGCCGTGCTCTGCGCATTACTGCCGCCCACGCCGGCGGCCTGGGCGCTACAGGACACGCTCTCGCCAGCCTGGGTGGCGCTCAATGACTGGCCGTTGAGGATGGCCTGGGCATCGTTGGCGCGCAGGTAGTTGAGCCGGATGAACTCGGTGCCGATGTCTTCCAGGTCGGCGATCTGCTGGCGCGCTTCCATTTCCAGCTTTTCCTTGGCGGCGAGTTCGTCGCGCGGGGCGATCCAGATGACGTTCCCCGTGGCGCGCTTGGCCAGGCCCTTGGCCCTGAGAATGATGTCCAATGCCTGATCCCAGGGCACGTCCTTGAGGCGCAGGGTGACGCTGCCGGAAACGGTATCGCTGGTGATGATGTTGAAGCCGGTGAAGTCGGCGATGACCTGGAGCACCGAGCGGACTTCCACGTTCTGGAAATTGAGCGAGAGTTTCTCGCCAATATATTGCGGCTTGCCGTCCTGGGCAGACTGGGGGCCTTCCAGCGAGCGCACTTCCAGGGTGAACAGATCGCCTGCCTGCCAGGCGGAGTAGTCCCACTTGCCCTTGGGGCTGACCAGCATGCGAGTCTGTTTGCCCTGTTCGAAGGTTTCCACGGTCTGTGCCGGCGTGGCGAAATCGGTCACATCCAGACGCCGACGCAATGGGCTGGGGAGCGAGGTATTGAGGAAATCGACCTGGATGGCGCCGCCCAGCTTCTGGATGTCGACCCCGACGCCCGGACCGGACAGGCTCACCAGAATGCGCGACTCGCCTTCCTTGCCGCGGCGAAAATCGATGTCGCGTATGCTGTGCCCACCGGCCGGATCGGTCTCGGCGAAGCGCGCGGGTAGAGGCGTGCCGGGTTGGACGTCGATGCCATGGATGACGGCCAGCACCAGATTGCGATCACGGCGCAACTCATAGCTCACGGGCAGGTTCAGGTTGAGCACGACGCGAGTGCGCTCACCCGCCTGCACCACCTGCCAGTTCTTCACCGCGCCGCCGTCCGCCGTCTCCGAAGTACGCGGCAGGGCACTGCCGGTCGCCGGAAAGTCGAGCACCAACCGCTGCGGATTGCTGGTCGTGAAGGCGATGGGCAGTTCCTCCACGGACTCCTTGAACACCAGTTTAATCACCTGGCTGTCATTGTTGCCCTGGGTCAAGGCCACAGCATTCAGGATGTTGGGGACACCACCCGCCTGGGCGGCGGCGGCCAGCAACAGTGCCGCGGCGAAACAATACAGCTGGCGGAACGCCAGGCGCGGGGGGGAGATCGATTTCATACCGTTTACTCCTGAAGAGCCAAGCTGGCCTTCGATTCTGTCCAGTCGCCGGCGCCATCCTGGATCATTTCCTTGATTTCGATCCGGGATTCGCTGATGGAAACGATGACGCCGAAGTTCTGGCCGATGCGGTCCCCTTTGGCCAAGCGATACAGGGTGTTATCGGGGCGGCGGACCAGGGCATACAACTGGCCGCTCTTTTTCAGCGTGCCCACCATGTGCAGCCCATCGAGTGGCTCCAGTTCCAGCGGCTCCTTGGGCCGGGTCAGGTCGGGCTGGAGACCGCCGCCCTTGCTGGGCTTGAGGCCGCGAGGGCTGAAAGGGTCGGGCAAACCGCTCGGATCGTACTTGAACTCCAGATGCGGCCGAACCGCGGGCAAGGGCTCCAGGGGCTGCTGCACGCCCTGCCCTGCCTGGGCCATGAAAGCACGCAAATCCGCGAATTCATCCCGGGCACAGCCGGCCAGAAGCAGCACGAAGCATAGGCTGATGCACCTCATTTTTTCTTGCTCCCCAGCTTCTTCGCGGCGACGAGTTCCTTCTCGTCCAGGTAACGATAGGTCTGGATACGCGCCTCCATGCCCAGACTCCCGGCCTTGGCCGGCAACAAGGCGATATCGTGCAAGGTGACGATGCGCGGCAGTCTGGAGAGATCGCCCACGAAGCTGGCGAGGTCATGGTAGCCACCGGTGACCTTGATCGATACCGGCAAGGTGGCATAGAAGCCCGCCAGGGTTTCATTGCCGGGGCGAAACAACTCGAACGCGAGCCCATGGCCTATCCCCACCTGATTGATATCGGTCAGCAAGGCATCCATCTCGGAGCGGTCGGGCAGCTGCCGCAGGAGCGAAGCGAGCGACTTCTCCACGTCCGTGTACCGCTGTTTGTAGGCCGCATAGTGAAAAGCCTGGATCTTCTTGGTGACATAGGTTTCGCGCAACCGCTGTTCTTCCTGGCGCGCGGCGTCGAGTTCCTTGATGCTGTCCGACCAGAGCAGCATCCAGCCGCCGGCGACCATCAGAACGAGGAGTGCCGCCAGCAACAGCGCTCGCAGCGGCAAGGGGGCATTGGCGATGTCCTTGAGATCGACGTGGTTCAGGTCGGACCAGTTCATGCTCATGGCTTGCCCTTCGCGTCCAGCGGCTGTTCGGGCCGGGTGATCTTCACGGTCATGGCGAACTCGTTGACATGCACCTTGCCAAGCTCCGCGGCCTTCACCTCGACCAGGGTGGGTTCCTGGAACACGGCGGTGTCGTCCAGCGCCCTCATATACGCGGATACGCGCGCGCTGGATTGGGCATAACCGTTGAGCGCCAGGACGTCCCCGGTCTGCTTGATGCTCTTCAGATAGAGCCCATCGGGCAGGCATCGAGCCAGCGCGTCGAACAGGCTCACGGCCTCGGCGCGGTTGCCTTGCAAGGATTCCACCACTTTCTTGCGCGCCAGCAAATCCTGGGTCTTGTCCCGAAGTTGCTTGATCTCGGCGATCTGCTTGTCGAGTTTTGCATTTTCCTCGCGCAGAAAGGTGTTGCGGCTGTCCTGGACATGCTTCGCGTTGACCAGCCGCATCTGGCCGATGGCCACGACCGCCAGCCCTATCCCGGCCACGGCGATGGCCAGGATCGCGAACAGACGCTGCTGCTGAGCGCGGCGCAGCTGGCGGTGAGGCAGGAGGTTGATGCGGATCGGGTTCATGTTCGGTCGAACTTGCGCAAGGCCAGACCGCAGGCGACGAACAGCGCCGGGGCATCGATGGCGAGCTGGCGTGCCCTGACCTGGCCGGACACCGCCATCTTGGCGAAGGGATTCGCGATCAGGGTGCTAGTCTGCACCTTGCCGTGCACCACCTCGTCCAGCCCGGGAATGGCGGCGCACCCCCCGGCCAGGAGGATGTGGTCGAGCGTCTGGTGCGAGGTGGCGGAAAAAAACAGCTGCAACGCGCGTCCGATTTCCAGCGCAACCGTGTCCAGAAAGGGTTGCAGCACTTCCGACTCGTAGCTGTCCGGCAGCAGCCCCTTGCGTTTGGCGTCCTCGGCTTCCTCCGTGGGCAGATCGAAACGGCGGGCGATTTCATTGGTGAGCATGTTGCCACCCAGCGAGTGCTCGCGCTGATACACCAGCTGGTTGTCGTGCAGCACGTTGATATGCGTGGTGTTGGCACCGATGTCGATGATGGCGACGGTCTGGCCGCTGCCGTTTTCGGGCAGGTGAAAGAGCATCTGTTCGTAGGCCGTAAGGATGGCGAAAGCGTCCACATCCATGATGACCGTGTTCAGTCCCACCGACTCCGCCAAGGCCACGCGCTCTTCCACGCGGTCACGCCGGGAAAGCACGACCAGTGCATCGTTTTCGCTGGGATTGCGGGCATTGGGCCCGAGGATCTGATAATCCAGACTGACTTCGTCGAGCGAGAACGCCGCCATCTGGTTGGCTTCCGCCGCCACCTGGGTATCGATTTCCGCATCGCTGGAACCCACCGGCAGGAGGATTTTCTTGGTGATGACGGCGGAAGCGGGCAAGGCCAGCGCCACCGTGCGCGTCTTCGTGTCGAGCGCCCGCCAACACTCCCGCATGGCGGTCTCGACCAGGTCGGGCTTGGCGATGACGCCGTCCGCCACGGACTCCTTCGGCAAGGGGGTGATGGCATAGCGCTCCACCCGGCGCATGTCCTTGCCACTGCGGCCGAGCTCAAGCATTTTCACGGCCGATGAGCTAATATCGACGCCTATCAGCGGCCTTGCCCCCTGACCTGGAAACGCGAATTTCAACACATTCCCCTTTGTGCGCGGTTCAAGCGCTTATTTAGTAGATTGCGGCAAATCCTAGCAACAACTGCATGGTTCCGCACAAGTAATTTTTTCCACCGTCTGCTTCCACCCTACTCACCGAGTTCGACATGACCCGCTGGTGGCAACTTCTCTTGGCAGGGGCCGCCGGCCTGATCGTCGTGGCAACCGCCATAGCCGGCCTCTCCGCCGCGCTGATCTACCCCAATCTGCCCAGCCTGGATAGCCTGACCGACTATCAACCCAAGCAACCCTTGCGTATATACACCGAGGATGGCGTCCTGATCGGCGAATTTGGCGAGGAGAGACGAGATGTGGTGCGACTGGTCGATACGCCGAAATTCATGCGCCAGGCCATCCTGGCTGCGGAAGACGATCGTTTCTATCAGCACGGCGGCGTGGACACCCTGGGCATACTGCGGGCGGCCATCAGCAATCTGGTATCCGGGGGTGCCAAGGAAGGAGCCTCCACCATCACCATGCAGGTAGCGCGCAACTTCTTCCTGACGTCGGAAAAATCCTTTCGGCGCAAGCTCAACGAAGCTCTGCTGGCGATCAAGATCGAGCACGCCTTGAGCAAGGATGAAATCCTCGAGATCTACATCAACCACATCTATCTGGGGCAACGGGCTTATGGTTTCGCTGCGGCAGCCCAAATCTATTTCGGCAAGCCGCTGGCCAGAATCAATCTGGCCGAGGCGGCCATGCTCGCCGGCCTGCCCAAGGCGCCTTCGGCCTATAACCCGGTGGTCAACCCCACACGCGCAAAATCCAGGCAGATCTACGTCCTGGGGCGCATGAAGGCGCTGGGCTACATCGGCGAAGCGGACTACGCACGCGCCAGGGAGCAGCGCCTGCCAGTCAAATACTCTCCCCAGAATTTCGAGGCGGAAGCGCCCTATCTGGCGGAACTGGTGCGGCAACGCATGCACCTGAAGTACGGCGATTCGATCTATGTCAGCGGCATGAAGGTCTACACCACGCTCAGGCGAGCCGACCAGCGCGCAGCCGTGGCCGGGGTACGCCAGGGTGTGGTGGAATTCCAGCGACGCCGGGGTTATTTCGGCCCCGAGGCCCATCTGCAACTCCCCTCGGACTCGGCGGATGCCGAAAAAGCGATCGAGGCGGATCTGCTGGAACGCGAGGAGTCCAATGGCTTCCTACCAGGCGTGGTGCTCTCCGTGGACAAGACGCGCATCCGGGTACGTATACGCAGCGGGGAGGGCATCGATCTCGGCCCCAGCGAAATCCAGTTCGCGCAACGTTTCCTGTCAACCAAGATGGCCGCCGAGAAGCGCCTGGCGCGTGGCAGCGTGGTGCGCGTGGTGCGACTCTCCCCCACAGCGCCCTGGCAACTAACCTGTTTGCCCCAGGTGCAGGCCGCCTTTATCTCCCTCTCGCCCGATACCGGCGCAATTCGCGCCATGGTGGGCGGCTTCGACTTTACCCGCAACCAGTTCAACCATGTGACCCAGGCGTGGCGCCAACCCGGTTCCAGCTTCAAGCCCTTCATTTATTCCGCCTCGCTGGAACGAGGCGTCACCGCGGCAAGCGTATTCGATGACGCGCCGATCGCGGTGGACCCGGCGGAAACCGGCGGCGTGGCCTGGGACCCCAAAAATTATGACGGCACCATGGAAGGGCCGCTGACCTTGCGCATGGCCCTGGCGAAATCCAAAAATCTGATCTCGATCCGCGTCTTGCAGGCAGCCAGTGTTCCCTTCGTCCACGAATATGCCGCCAAATTCGGTTTCGACATGAACCGCATCCCCGCTTACCTGACCATGGCGCTGGGCGCGGGCGAAGTCACCCCCCTGTCGCTGGCGACGGGCTATGCAGTGTTCGCCAACGGTGGCGGCCGGGTGATCCCCTGGCATCTGCTCAAGGTGACAGACAAGGACGGCCATGTCCTGGAGAACTTCGCTCCGGTAGCCCCGACCGTTGCAATTGCCCCGCGCAACGCCTTCATCATGTCCAGTCTGCTGCAAGACGTGATCCGGCGCGGCACGGGTGCGGCCGCGATGCGCCTGGGACGCGGCGACCTCGCCGGAAAAACCGGCACCACCAACGACAACCGCGACGCCTGGTTCGCCGGCTTCCAGAAGACCCGCGTGGCGGTTGCCTGGATGGGCTACGATCAGCCGCGCTCCCTGGGTTCCGGGGAAACCGGGGGCGGTACCGCCTTGCCGATCTGGATCCGATACATGGACGAAGTCTTGAAGGGCGTAGCGGAGATGCCGCCGCTACCTCCCGCCGGCATCGTCTCCCATGCGATCGACCCAAAAACCGGTGCGCCCTTGCCGGATGGCCAGGGCGTGCTGGAATACTTCTTTCAGGAATACGCGCCCGTGCCGGCGCCTCTTCCCGGATCGCCCCCCGTACCCGGCGCCGTGACCGCGGCGCCCCAGCCCTTCGGCATCCAGCCCGTAGCGCCCCCGGGTCCGGGCATCTGATGGCCGCCTCGCGCGAAGCTCGCGCGCTGCACGCGCGCGCGCGCGTCGCCGATCTGGCCGCGCGTTTCATGGCGGAACTCGGACTCAACGATCATGCGCAGGCCAAGCGCAAGGCGGCGCGACAGCTAGGCTTGCCAGAGGGGCATGGCATGCCCAGCAACGAAGAAATCGACGCGGCCCTGGCCGAACGCCAGGCCCTGTTCCAGCCCGAGGAACAGAGCGCCCTGCTGGCCGGCTTGCGCGTGCAAGCCAGGGAGGTGATGCGTGCCTTCGCGCGCTTCGATCCCGCGCTGACGGGTGCGGTCATCACCGGCGCAATCTCCGAAAACAGCCTCATCGAACTGGAAATCGCCGAGGATGCCAGCAAGGATTTCGAGCAGTTCCTGGTCAACCAGGGGATCGCCTACAAGGTCCAGGATCGCGCCGCGCGCATGGCTTACCTGGTCTACTCGGAACCGACGGACGTCCTGGTGCGCCTGGTCAATCCGGGCACGCGCCAGGCCCTGCGGCTCTCCCTGGGCCGACTGGAAAAGCTGATCGCCGAAACCGATCAGTGAATCCTGCCTACGGCTACAATGCGCCCAGTACCGCCGTACCCCCATGACCGTGCGGACATGGCGCGGCTGCCGCCCCTCCGTTAAACCTTGAATCCTCAGTTGACCGCTCATTTTCCCTTGTGAGGCCCCATGAACATTAAGGTTTGCGCTTTCGATCACGCTCACTCTTTGGGTGAACCCGCTACGCACCCGATTGCACTTCTAGCGAGCCGCCTGGCTGCGTTGCTCCTCCTTGCAGGGAGCGACCATGCGCGTCGTCGCGCCTTGCCAGACAACTCGCCAGACGCTCACTCGGGCGTGTTCAACTGAAGTTTCAAGGTTAAAGGATGACTTCCTGACCAGTCCATGATTCGCTTTTTCCGCCATTACATCTCCTTGAGCATGCTTTTCCTCACGGTGCTGGAGTTTCTGGTGTTCTATTTCGCCAGCGATTTCTCCGCCCAGAGGCATGGCTCCGTATTGCCGATAAAAGTCGCGCTCTACAAACCGCTGCTGTTCGCGGCCGTGCTCACCCTGCATAGTTCCATGTTCGATCTCTATGGCTGGGCCTGGACCACGGGCCTGCGCAGCCTGTTTTTTCGCATTTTCGGAAGTTTCTCCGTCAGCGGACTACTGCTCTACGCGGGATCCCTGGCATTGCCCGAGGTTTTCGCCCACGGCGGCGAACTCGTCTCGGCCGTCGTCATTTCCATGCTCTCCGTCATCCTGATCCGCCTGATGTTCATCGAGTGGGACAGGGTCGACCTGTTCAAGAAGCGGGTGCTGGTTCTGGGGACCGGCAGCCGCGCGGCGAAGATCGAGGAACTGGCCTCGCAAGGCGAGACCCAGGGCCTCAACATCATCGGTTACCTGCCGATGGGATCGATCCACAGCTACGTGCCACGCGAGCGGGTACTCACCGACACGGACAATATCCGCGACCTGGTGGAACAGTTTGGCGTGGATGAAATCGTCGTGGCCATACGCGAGCGCCGCGGCGGCGGCTTACCCGTGGCCGAATTGCTCAAATGCAAGCTGCGCGGCGTCAGTGTCCTCGACCTGCCCACCTTTTTCGAGCGCCAGACCGGCATCCTTCCGCTGGAAGCGATCAACGCCAGCTGGATGATTTTTTCCGACGGCTTCACGCAAGGCATGAGTCGCGACGTGGTCAAGCGCGTTTTCGACATGGTGGTCAGCAGCATCGTGCTACTGGTCACCCTGCCCATGATGCTGCTGACCGGCCTGCTGATCCGCATGGAAAGCCGAGGACCGATCTTCTACACGCAGGAACGGGTGGGTCAGTACGGAAAGAATTTCACCATCTTCAAGTTCCGCAGCATGTACACCGATGCCGAAAAAGATGGCCGACCAGTTTGGGCCCTGCACAAGGACGACCGCACCACCGGCGTGGGACGATTGATCCGTCGCCTGCGCATCGACGAATTGCCGCAGACCATCAACGTTTTTTTCGGCCACATGAGCTTTGTGGGTCCACGGCCGGAACGCCCCTACTTCGTCGATGAACTGGCTGCGCAGATCCCCTATTTCCATGCCAGGCACAGCGTCAAACCCGGGATCACGGGCTGGGCACAGGTCAAATTTCCCTACGGCGCGAGCGTGGAGGACGCCATGTCCAAGCTCCAGTACGATCTCTATTACGTCAAGAACCATAGCTTGTTCCTTGACCTCATGATCCTGTTGCAGACGGCCCAGGTTGTAGTTCTGGGCAAAGGGGTGCGCTGATGCTCATCGCCAGCGCGAGCTACGGCCTGGGTGCCGCGGCTTTCGCGGCGCTGGCCCTGGCCTGTGGCCGTTCCGACAATTCGAAGCCGCGCCTGCGACTGCCCGCGGCCGTGTCCGCCGTCTGGGCCGCGTTTGCCGCCTTGCAGGCCTGGCTGGATGTCGGTCAGGAACTGCTGGCGCTGCTGGAACTGGGCCGGAACATGGCCTGGCTCTGGCTGTTCTGGCGCAGCCTGACAGGACTGCGCGATGGCGACCGCTTCGACTCACCCGGGCTCGCCGGGCTGGGGCGGGGTCTGGCACTCCTCGGCGTGAGCGCCCTGCTCGCGCAAGGAGCCGCCCTGCTCTGGCCCGGGCACACGACCAGCCTCCTGGCCTACGTGCTGCTTCCCAACATCACCGCCATATTCGGCATGGTTCTGGTGGAACAGTACTATCGCAACGCCCCCCCCCAGGAACGCTGGAGCATCAAGTTTCTCTGCCTGGCCCTGGGCGGCATGTTCGCCTACGACTTTTACCTCTATTCCGAGGCCATGCTGTTCAGCCGAATTTCGGCCGACACCTGGATCGCGCGCGGTGCGGTCAACGCGCTCCTGGCCCCGCTGGTGTGGATCTCCTTGCAGCGCAGCCCGGAAAACCGGTCGATGGGCATATCGCATCGCATGGCTTTCCACTCGGTCGCACTGGGCGGCTCAGGCATCTATCTCATGCTCATGGCCGCCGCCGGCTACTACTTGCGCATCGTCGGTGGCAACTGGGGCTCGCTGTTGCAGACCGTCTTCCTGTTCGGCGCCATCGCCCTACTCCTGGTCACGGTATTTTCCGGGGTCGCGCGCGCGCGCCTGAGAGTGTTTCTGTCGAAGAATTTTTTCCACTACCGCTACGATTACCGGGAAGAATGGCTGCATTTCACGGACCTGCTGACCGCCGGAGACCCGGGTTCCCAGGTCTACGAGCGCAGCCTCGAGGCCATGGCCGGGCTGGTCGACAGCCCCGCCGCCGCCCTCTGGATGAAACAGGACGACGGCTACTTCCGACGTTCCGCCCACTGGAACTGGTCGGACCTGAATGGCCACTTCGCCACCGACCACCCTTTCGCCCGCTTTCTCGAAAGCAGCCGCTGGATCCTTGACCTGCATGAATGCGAAGGCCAACCGGAATACCTGGGAGACGCGGCCCCACCTCCCTGGTTGGCGGGGGAAGCGCGCGCCTGGCTGGTGATCCCCCTCTTCTGGCATGACAGCCTGCTAGGCGTCATGGTGCTGGCAGATTCCCGCGGCGGCGTAGTCTTCGACTGGGAAATCAGCGATCTGCTGAAAACCGCCGCGCGTCAGGCGACCGCACACCTCGCCCAGGCGCGTGCTGCCGAGGCTCTGACCGTGGCGCGCCAGTTCGAGTCTTTCAACCGGGCTGCGGCCTTCGTGGTTCACGACATCAAGAACCTGGTGGCACAACTCTCCTTGCTGCTGGCCAATGCGGAACGCCACAAGCACAAACCCGAATTCCAGGAAGACATGCTGGCGACCATCGAAAGCTCCCTGGCCCGCATGAACCGGATGCTGATCAAACTGCATGACAAACCGGACGCCAAGCACAGCGGCGAACTCGTTCTGGATGAATTGTTGCAGGAAGTGATCGAATCCAAGAGCGCGTTCAGCCTCAAACCCACGCTCGGCATCCACGCACACGGAATACGGGTGAGCGCCGACCGGGAAAAGCTCACACGCATACTCGGTCACCTCGTGCAGAACGCGATCGAAGCGACGCCATACACGGGAAAAGTGAGTGTTACACTCGACCGCAGCGACCACTGGGCAGAAATCGTGGTCGCGGACACGGGAGCCGGCATGGATGACACCTTCATCCGTGAGCGACTGTTTCGACCTTTCGATTCCACCAAGGGAACCGGCATGGGAATCGGCGCTTATGAGTGCAAGGCGTACGTCCAGGAACTGGGGGGCGACATCGCCGTCGAGAGTCGACCCGGGCGTGGCAGCCGCTTCACCCTGAGGTTCCCGTTACACCCAGGCCTATCGCCGCACAGTCACGGGATGGGCTTGCCCCCGAATGGTGCGGACCAGGGAATCGTATCGGGCTTGCAAGCAGCCGGAGATGGACGGCCATGAGCGAAAAACCTGCGAAGATACTGCTGGTCGAAGACGACATAGGACTGCAAAAACAGATCAAATGGAGCCTGGACGACCATGAAGTCCTGGTCGCGGCCGATCGGGAAGCCGCCCTCGGGCAGATTCGCCGCTTCGAACCCGCAGTGGTGCTGCTGGACCTGGGCTTGCCGCCCGACCCCGACGGCGCAACGGAGGGCCTGGCCGCGTTGCAGCAGATTCTGCAGCTATGCCCCACCACGAAGATCATCGTCGTCACTGGCAATCAGGACCGCACCAACGCCGTCAAGGCCATCGGCCTGGGCGCGTTCGATTTCTACAACAAACCGTTCGACGAGCAGATCCTCAAGATCGTCATCGCCCGCGCCTTCCGCGTATTCGGGCTGGAACAGGAAAACAGGCTGCTCTCCTCGCGCGGCCGACCCGAACCGCTACAGGGGCTGCTGACCGGCGATCCCGCCATGCTCAAGATCTGCCGCACCATCGAAAAGGTAGCGCCTAGCGATGCCACAATATTGTTGCTGGGCGAATCCGGCACCGGCAAGGAAGTCCTGGCCCGCGGCCTGCACGATCTGTCGCCACGCGCGAAGGAGCGCTTCGTGGCCATCAACTGTGCCGCCATTCCCGAGAACCTGCTTGAATCGGAACTGTTCGGCTACGAGAAGGGCGCTTTTACCGGCGCCTCCAAGCAAACCATAGGCAAGATCGAATACGCCAGCCACGGCACGCTCTTTCTCGATGAAATCGGCGACCTGCCCATGCCACTCCAGGCCAAATTGTTGCGCTTTCTCCAGGAACGCGTGATCGAGCGCCTGGGCGGACGCGGCGAAATCGCCGTGGACGTGCGTGTCGTAGCCGCCACCCATCAGAATCTCGAGGAACGTATTAAGACCGGCCTCTTCCGCGAGGATCTCTACTATCGCCTCTCGGAAATCACGGTGCGCATCCCCCCCCTGCGGGAACGGCTGTCGGACCTCTCCCTCCTGGCACACGCTTTTCTCGATCGTTTCGCCCAAGCCCAGGGCCGGGCCTTGCGCGGATTTTCGCCGGAGGCCATGCAGGTCATCGAAGCCCACACCTGGCCAGGCAACGTACGTGAAATGGAAAACACCCTGAAGCGGGCGGTCATCATGTCCGATGGCCCGCATATCTCTCAGGAAGACCTGGGCCTGACCACCCAACCCAAGGAGCAGGAGAACGAACCGCTCAACCTGCGCCAGGTCCGCGACGAAGCGGAGCGCCGCGCTGTGTTCAAGGCGTTCGGACGCAGCAACGGCAACGTCGCGCAAGCGGCCGAACTCCTCGGGATCAGTCGCCCGACCCTGTATGACCTGATGAATCGCTTTGGCATGAAGTAGGACCGCCGGCCCGGCACGTAAACATGGGAAAATTCGGCAATATGACAACCCTGGCCAACCGCAGCCACCGCGTGGTCGAGTTCATCGTCGAGCATAAGATCCCTCCCACTCGGGTCGGTGTCGGCGTCATTCCTGGAGTGATCCTGGCTCTGCTGGTTTCCGCCTTCAGCATCCGCATGCCCCCGATTCCCAATGCCGACCTGTCGTTCTCCTGATGGGATATACGCGAATTGACTTACGAATATCCGCGCGTTTGCACGAGGATTCCTGGAATGGGGCAACTGGCTGGACGCCACCCGCGAGAGCCAGCCGCTTCAATAATCAGGCAGTTGCGCTACAGGGAAGGTTCGTAACGATGAACTTGCGGATTCACGAATTAGATAGCGTGAACCTGAGGGAGGGCCAAGTCAGCCAGTGCATGACGAGGTCGAAAAAAACCAGTAACATGCCGCGCAAGTGTGTCGAAATGATTTTATTTGGCGAATTTCGCAAAGAATCCATTACATGATCGCAGTCATTCTTGCTGGGGGCCTCGGCACCCGCATCAGCGAAGAAACCCACCTGAAGCCAAAACCCATGGTCGAGATCGGTGGCAAGCCGATCCTGTGGCACATCATGAAGTCCTTCTCGGCCCAGGGCATTGATGAATTCATCATCTGCTGCGGCTACAAGGGCTATGTAATCAAGGAATACTTCGCCAACTATTTCCTGCACATGTCCGATGTGACTTTCGACATGAAGGGCAACCGCATGCATGTGCATGAAGAGCATGTCGAACCCTGGAAGGTGACGCTGATCGATACAGGAGAAATGACCCTGACCGGTGGGCGCCTGAAACGAATACGATCGTATCTCAACGAAAAAACATTCTGCTTCACCTACGGCGATGGTGTCGCCGATGTCGATATCAAAGCGCTGGTGGCGCACCACCGCAAGCACGGCAAACTGGCCACGGTCACGGCGGTGCAGCCGCCCGGGCGTTACGGCACCATCGACGTGACGGACGGCATCGTCACGGCATTCCAGGAGAAACCTCTGGGTGACGGTGGCTGGATCAACGGCGGTTTCTTCGTGCTGGAACCGGCCGCGATCGACTACATCGCCAACGAAATGACCACGTGGGAACAAGAGCCGATGAAAAACCTGACCCGCGACGGCCAGCTTTCCGCCTACTACCACCCGGGCTTCTGGCAGGCCATGGATACCATGCGCGACCGCTATATTCTGGAAGAACTCTGGCAACAGGGCCGCGCGCCCTGGAAGTGCTGGGCATGAACGCTGATTTCTGGCATGGCAGATCGGTTTTCCTGACCGGCCATACCGGTTTCAAGGGTTCCTGGCTGTCCCTCTGGCTGCAACGTCTCGGCGCGACTGTCACCGGCTTCGCCCTGTCACCGCCGACCCAGCCGAGTTTGTTCGAGGCGGCCCGTGTCGCCGAGGGGATGACTTCCGTCCTGGGCGACATCCGCGATCTTGATGCGCTGGCCGCTGCCATGCGGGCGGCCCGGCCGGAAGTGGTCATCCACATGGCCGCCCAGGCCTTGGTCCGCCCCGGCTACGCCGACCCGGTAGGCACCTATGCCACCAATGTCATGGGCACGGTGCACCTCTACGAGGCCGCGCGCCAGACCGACAGTGTGGGTGTGCTGGTCAGCATCACCAGCGACAAGTGCTACGACAACCGCGAGTGGCTGTGGGGCTACCGCGAATGCGAGCCTATGGGCGGGCGCGACCCCTACAGCAGCAGCAAGGGCTGCGCCGAACTGGTCAGCGCGGCCTACCGCGACTCCTTTTTCAGCGGCGAACGCCCGCTGGCCCTGGCCACGGCCCGCGCCGGCAACGTGATCGGCGGCGGTGACTGGGCCCGGGACCGCTTGATCCCGGATCTGTTCTGCGCGTTCGAGCAGGGCACGCCGCTCCAGATACGCAATCCCCACGCCATCCGCCCCTGGCAACACGTGCTTGAACCCCTCTCCGGCTATCTGATGCTGGCTGAGAAGCTGTACAGCGAGGGGAGCAAATGGGCCGGCGCCTGGAATTTTGGCCCGGCAGACAGCGATGCGCGGCCGGTGCTCTGGATCGTCGAGCGCATGATCGAACTCTGGGGCGACGCTGCCCCCTCCTGGCAACGCGACGCCGCACCGCAGCCCCACGAGGCATCCCATCTCAAGCTCGACTGCAGCAAGGCCCATGCCCTCCTGGGCTGGCGTCCTCACTGGGACCTGGATCAGGCCTTGGCGCGCTGCGTCGAGTGGCGGCAGGCCTGGCGGCAGGGCGATGACATGCGCGAGTGCAGTCTCGGCCAGGTCGCCGATTTCAGCGCTGGAGCATGACACTCATGGACCGTGCCACCGAAATCCGTTCGCAGATCGCCCAGTTGGTGGACGAATATGCCGCCCTGGCCTGCGTGCCGCAGCCATTCCAACCTGGCCAGACGCCCATCCCGCCTTCCGGGAAGGTGATCGGCGCGGCCGAAATGCGCAACATGGTCGAGGCATCCCTGGACGGCTGGCTCACCACCGGTCGCTTCAATACTGCCTTCGAGTCCCGGCTTTCCGGCTACCTGGGCGTGCCCCACGTGCTGACCACCAATTCCGGTTCCAGCGCCAACCTTCTCGCCTTCTCGGCCTTGACCTCCCCCAGCCTGGGCGACCGTGCCATCCGCCCGGGCGACGAGGTCATCACCGTCGCGGCCGGGTTCCCCACCACTGTGAACCCGGTGCTGCAATTCGGCGCGGTGCCGGTCTTCGTCGACGTCGAGTTGGGCACCTACAACGTGGATGTCGCGCAGATAGAGGCCGCGGTCAGCGACAGGACCCGCGCCATCGTGCTCGCCCATACCCTGGGCAACCCTTTCAACCTGGCGGAAGTCACCCGTATCGCACGCCAGCATGGCCTGTGGCTAGTGGAGGACTGCTGCGACGCCCTCGGCGCGACCTATGCCGGAAAGCATGTCGGGACGTTTGGCGACATCGCCACCCTCAGCTTCTACCCGGCGCACCACATCACCATGGGAGAGGGCGGCGCTGTGTTCACCCGGGACACTGAATTGGCCCGCATCGCCGAGTCCTTCCGTGACTGGGGCCGCGACTGCTACTGCGCGCCCGGCAAGGACAACACCTGCGGGCAGCGTTTCTGCCACAAGTTGGGCGGCCTACCCCAGGGCTACGACCACAAGTACACTTACAGCCACCTCGGCTACAACCTCAAGATCAGCGACATGCAGGCCGCATGCGCCCTGGCCCAGTTGGACCGCCTGGACGGCTTCGTGGCGCGGCGCCGAGCCAATTTCGCCCACCTCCACGAACGCCTGCAATCCTGCGCCGAGTATCTGGTCCTGCCCCGTGCGACGCCGGACAGCGAACCATCCTGGTTCGGTTTCCCGATCACCTTGCGCGCGGAAGCGCCAGTATCGCGCCTGGACCTGTTGCGCTACCTCGACCAGGGGCACATCGGCACCCGATTGCTGTTCGCCGGCAACCTTACCCGCCAGCCCTACATGGCGAAGCGGGATTACCGGGTCAGTGGCAGCCTGGAGCAAACTGACACCATCATGAACGACACTTTCTGGATTGGTGTCTACCCCGCCCTGGGCCATGAACAACTGGACTATGCGGCCGAACAGATCGAACGCTTCCTGGGCGTACGTTTCTAAGGAATACCAATGACCGAGAGCATGATTCCCACCCCCCTGTTCATCCTGGAGATGGCCAACAACCACATGGGCGACGTGGACCACGGCATAGCCGTGGTGCGTGCCTTCGGCGAGGTCTGCCGGGCGTTTCCCTTCCGTTTCGCGTTCAAGTTGCAATACCGGGACCTGGACACCTTCATCCACCCGGCCGCGCGTGGGCGCGACGACATCAAGTATGTCAAGCGCTTTTCCGAAACGCGCCTGGGGCGGGCGGAATTCGACCGCCTGGTGGCAGAGATGCGCAGCAACGGTTTCCTGGCCATGGCGACACCCTTCGACGAACCTTCGGTTGACGTGATCGACGGCCAGGGTCTGGACATCATCAAGATCGCTAGTTGTTCCTTCGCCGATTGGCCCCTGCTGGAACGTATCGTGCGCAGCGACAAACCGGTGATCGCCTCCACCGCCGGCGCAAGCCTGGAGGACATCGACCGGGTCGCGAGCTTCCTTGCCCACCGCGGCAAGGACTTCGCACTCCTGCACTGCATCGGCGAATACCCGACCCCGGACGAGCGCATCCAACTCTCCCAGGTCGACGTTCTGCGCCAACGCTACCCGAACGTGCGTATCGGTTTCTCCACCCACGAGCAACCGGACCACACCGATATCGTCAAGTTGGCGGTGGCCAAGGGGGTGACCCTGTTCGAGAAACATGTGGCCCTGCCCACAGCGGACTACGCCATCAACGCCTATTCCGCCAGCCCGGGCCAGGTGCGCGCCTGGCTGCAGGCAGCGCAGCAGGCGTGGACTCTTTGCGGGATCGGCGACCGCCGCCTGCCACCCAACCCGGAGGAGGCTGCCAGTTTGCGCTCCCTGCGCCGTGGCGTATTCGCCAGGCGACCCATCGCAGCCGGCGAGAGCCTGCGCGACGACGATATCTATTTCGCCTTCCCCCCGGAACCAGACCAGTACACGGCCAACGACTGGTCCAAGTATGCGATCTACAGCAGCACCGCGGCCATCGCCCGGGATGCCGCCGTGTCGCCGGCCAATACCGCCGTCGAGGACCGCCGCGCCCGCATCTGGGACATCGCCCAACGGGTCAAGGCGCTGCTCGACCAGAGCCGCATCGTCGTACCCGGCCACGCCGATCTGGAAGTGTCGCACCACTACGGGCTCGACCGCTTCTACGAGACCGGGCTGGTGCTCATCACCGTGGTCAACCGCGGCTACTGCAAGAAGCTCCTGGTAAGCCTGCCGGGCCAGGCGCATCCCGAGCAGTACCACAAGCAGAAGGAAGAAACCTTCCACGTGCTCTTCGGCGAGGTGCATCTGACCCTCGACGGGGAGACCCGCATCTGCCGGCCCGGCGATGTGGTCACCATCGAACCCGGCGTGCGCCATGCCTTTACCAGCCCGAGCGGCTCGGTGATCGAGGAAATCTCCTCCACCCACTTCCTCAATGACTCGTTTTATAGCGATGAGTCGATCAACCTGAACAAGGATCGCAAGACCCTTCTAACCTACTGGATGGGCTGATGAGTACCTGCCGAGTCGCCGACTACCTGATGGCGCGAATCGCCGACGCCGGTGTCCGCGAAGTGTTCTACCTGCCCGGGGGCGGCGCCATGTACCTGGACGACGCCCTCGCCTGCGAGCCGCGCCTGGCGGCCGTGCACTGCCACCACGAACAGGCCTGCGGCATCGCCGCCGAGGCCAACGGGCGCACCGCCGCTGCCGGGTTCGGTGTCGCCCTGGTGACTACCGGTCCCGGAGCGACCAATGCCCTCACCCCGTTAGCCGGCGCCTGGATCGAATCCCTGCCCCTCCTGGTGGTGTCTGGACAAGTCAAGCGTTCCGACGGTCTGCGCGGCCGGCCATTGCGCCAAGGCGGCGTGCAGGAGGTGGATGTAGTCGCCATGGCGCGACCGGTGACCAAATACGCCGTCACCGTGGTGGACCCCGCCGACATCCGCCGCAACCTGGAAGAAGCCCTTTGGCACATGGGCGAAGGACGGCCCGGACCGGTATGGCTGGATGTGCCCCTGGATGTGCAGGCAGCCCCCATCGACCCGGCGACCCTGGTCGGATTCACGCCGCCACCCAGCCATGCCCCCGACCTCGCTGCCGTACTTGCCGTCCTGGCATCGCTGCTGGCCGCAGCCCGACGTCCCCTGTTGCTGGCGGGACACGGTGTACGCATCGCCGGGGCCGCAGGGGTCTTCCGGGAGGTGGCGGAGCGCCTCGGCATTCCCTGTGCGTTCACCTGGAACGCCGCCGATCTGCTGCCCTGGGAGCATCCTCTCTACGTCGGCCGTCCCGGCGTGGTAGCAGCCCGTGCACCCAATTTCGCGGTGCAGAACTGCGACTGCCTGATCAGTATCGGCTGCCGTCTCGACAACATCGTCACCGCCTACAACCCCAAGGGCTTCGCCCGGGCGGCAAAGAAAATCGTCATCGATGTGGACGCCAACGAACTGGCGCGCCACGAGATGCCTCTGGACTTGTCCATTCAGGCCGATGCACTGGCATTTCTCACGGATTGGCTGGATAGTGGCCCAGTAGCCGGCAACTGGGGCGAATGGCGGCAACGCTGCGCCAACTGGAAGCATCGCTACCCACCCCACGAAGGGCACACCCTGGATGCCAGCGGCGAGATCACCCATTACTCGTTCATCGCCGCCCTGTCCGAGGCCATCCCGGAGGACCGCCTCATCGTCACCGGCAGTTCCGGCCTGGCAGTGGAAGTGTTCTACACCGTGTTCCGCAACAAACCCGGCCAGCGCATGTTCCTGACCTCCGGCCTGGGCGCCATGGGCTACGGCCTGCCAGCGGTAATCGGCGCCTGCATCGGCGCCGGTCGTCGGCCCACGGTCGGCATCGAGAGCGATGGCAGCCTGATGCTGAACCTGCAGGAACTGGCTACCCTCAAGTCCCTGGATCTGCCCATCGTCCTGATCGTCATGCACAACGCCGGCTATGCCTCCATCCGCAACACCCAGCGCAACTACTTCGACGGTCGCTACCTGGGTACCGGCCCAGAAGGGGGCATGCTCATCCCCGACCTCGTCGAGTTGTGTCGGGCCGTCGGCCTGCCGGCCATGCGCATAGAATCCGCGCATGAACTGGCGCCCGGCCTAGACCGGGCGCTGGCCCAGCGCGGGCCACTGCTGTGCGAGGTGCGACTGAACCCGAACGAGACCCTGTCGCCCAAGGTGGCCGCACTGCCCCAGCCCGACGGCTCCATGCTGTCCATGCCTTTGGAGGACATGTCGCCTTTGCTGCCGCTGGCGGAACTGGAAGAAAACATGATCGTACCGCTGCTGGATGCCTCCAGGCGTGCCCGTGGCTGAGCCGCGCCCGGCTGCGCCGGCAGGATTCGGACGACACGATGCTGCCAGGCTCTTTGCGCCGACGCAGGACGACGACCTTGATGGAAGGGAATGACCGTGCAGAACCAGATCAACGACATCATCAACTTTGTGAACGCTCAGCAGCAGCACCTGATCGCGCATGAAAAACGCCTCAACAAACTGGCCCTGCAGAACCAGTTGCTGAAAGGGGCCTCCGGTTCCAAGAGCCAGTTTTACCAGGACCTCTTCGTGTTCAACGAAAGCGGCCGCAAGCGCAACGGCTATTTCGTGGAATTCGGCGGTACCGACGGGGTGGAGGGCAGCAACTCCCACTTCCTGGAAAAGGAGCATGGCTGGCAAGGCATCGTGGCGGAGCCGGCCAAGTGCTGGCACGAGCGCCTCAGGAGCAACCGGCAATGCCACATCGACGTACGCTGCGTCTGGAACCAGTCCGGCGAGACGATCAAGTTCTGTGAATCCGAGTCCGCCACCTTGTCCACCGCCAGCGAATTCGTGGACAGCGACATGCATAGCGCGGAGCGCAAGGCGCACCTGGCAAGCTACGATGTCGAGACCGTCTCCCTCTTGGACCTGCTGGAGCAACACCAGGCGCCCGCGGTCATCGATTACTTGTCCATCGACACCGAGGGCTCCGAACTGCTGATTCTATCCAGTTTCGATTTCGACAAGTACGACATCCGCATCCTCACGGTGGAACACAACTGGACGCCCGACCGCGACAAGATCCATGCCCTGCTGGCCAGCCATGGCTACGAACGCAAGCATGTGGACTTGACCGATTGCGACGACTGGTACGTGCGCACTGCGATGCAACCCTGATCGCAAGTAGTTATTTCGCTGAGGATTGCCCATGGCTACCCATACCCAACCCGTGTTCATTGTCGGCAGCGGCCGCAGCGACACCCGCACCCCATTCCGTATGCTCACCGGCGCCTCGGGGGGCAAGGCGCATCACGAATACGCTGTCCTGCAGGCGCAGCAACTGGCGTGCCTCTACGTCATGGGCCTGGTGGACAAGGACGAGGAAAAGCGCCAGCTGGCGCAATGGCATGGCGCCACAGTGCACTGGATCGATTCGTCCAACAACGAGACGCTGTCGCCCAAGTTCGCCGCGATCCCGCATGCCGACGTTTCCATCGTGTCGATGCCGCTGGGGGACATGAGTCCTCTGCTGCCGCTCGAAACGCTGCGCACGGACATGGCCGGCGCGCTGAATCCTGCATCGGTCGCAGAGCGCACGGATGGCTAATAGCCGCGCCCGCTGCCGAGTCTGCGGCGAACCGCTGATGGGCGCGCCGCGTCTGCTGTACCGCGACATGCCCGGCACGGCGCAGGGCTTTCCGGATGCCGCTGGCGTCGCTGACGACCGTGGCGCCGACCTGGTGCTATACGAGTGCGGCGCCTGCGGCCTGGTGCAACTGCCCGGCGCGCCGGTGCCGTATTACCGCGAGGTGATCCGCGCGGCGGCCTATTCGCCGGCAATGCGCGCGTTCCGCGAAACCCAGTTCGCCGACTGGACGCGACATTACGGGCTCGGCGGCCGCAACGTGCTCGAAATCGGCTGCGGACGCGGCGAATATCTGACGCTGTTGCAGGGCGCCGGCGTCGACGCGCAGGGCCTCGAATACGCCGCCGACGCGGTGCGCACCTGCCGCGCACAAGGCCTGACTGCGACGCGCGGCTATCTGTCGCGGCGTAGCCGCGCGCTCCCTGGCGCGCCGTTCGATGCCTTCGTGACGCTGAACTTCCTCGAACACTGGCCCGATCCGGTCGGCGGTCTGATGGCGATGGCGCGCAATCTCGCCGAGGGCGGCGTCGGCCTCGTCGAGGTGCCGAACTTCGACATGATCCTGCGCCAGGGGCTGTTCTCGGAATTCATCGCCGATCACCTGCTCTATTTCACCGAGGCCACGCTGCGTTTCACGTTGCGCCGCGCCGGCTTCGAGGTGCTGTCCTGTCGCGCGGTTTGGCACGACTACATCCTGTCGGCGGAAGTCCGCAAACGCGCGCCGCTCAACGTAGGTCTGCTGGAACGTCGCCGCGTCGCCATCGCCGATGCGTTGCGTGGTTTCATCGCGCGCTTCCCGGCCGGTCAGGTCGCGGTGTGGGGCGCCGGCCACCAGGCGCTGGCGGTGATCGCGCTGGCCGGCATCGCCGCCGACATCCGCTACATCGTCGACTCGGCGCCTTTCAAGCAGGGCCGCTACAGCCCGGCCAGCCATATCCGCATCGTCGCGCCCGTGACGTTGGCCAGCGAACCGGTGCGTGCGGTGATCGTGATGGCGGCGAGCTATTCCGACGAGATCGCCGCGATCCTGCGCCGCGACCACGACCCGGCGCTGGCGGTGGCGATCCTGCGCGACGACGGCATCGAGTCGGCGTGAGCATCGACTTGGAAAACCTCGACCTCGCCAGCCTCGTCGACCGGCTCGACGCGGCCTTGCCGAACGCGCGTGGCGGTCTGCCCCACGACGTCTTTCTGCTGCTCAGCCGGCTGACGCCAATGGTCAACGTCGACCTGCTGATCCACGACGCCGCCGGTCGCGCCCTGCTGACCTGGCGCAAGGACGCATTCTACGGCCCTGGCTGGCATGTGCCGGGCGGCATCATCCGCTTCAAGGAAACCGCAGCCGCACGCATCGCCGCCGTCGCCCGCAGCGAACTGGGCGCCGAAGTGCGCGCCGAGGCCACGCCGTGCCGGGTCAGCGAGATCATGTCGACGCGCCGCGATGTGCGCGGCCATTTCATCTCGCTGCTATACCGCTGCACATTGATAACCCCACCCCATAAGGGGTTGAAGTTTGCCGGAGGTGTACCGAATAATGGTACATGGCAGTGGTTCGAACGCTGCCCCGACAATCTGATTCCCGCCCATGAAATCTATCGCCCGTATCTCGACGCCAGCGATTGTTCCCCCACCCTAGCACCCTGATGGAGCCGTGATCGATGAAGCCTGAGACCGACGTACTCGCCACCGCGCTGACCCCCGAGGAGCTGGCCAAGCGCGAGGGCCTCAAGGCCCGCAAACCCCATGTCGCGGCGAAGCTGGCGAAGATCGCCGAGATGGAGGAACACGGCGAGGTCAGCCCGATCATCCGCCTGGAAAAGAGCTATCTGTGCAACTTCCAGTGCACCCACTGCTCGGCCGAGTACTACATGGATCGCCACTTGAAGAACGTGCTGAAGGTGGTCGACGAACGCCGCAAGATGAACATGGACGATGTCCGCCGGCTGTCGCGCGAGGCCGACGATCTGGGCCTCGCGCGCTTCGTGATCACCGGCGGCGAACCTCTGGTGATGAAGGATCTCGACGAAGTCGTCGCCGCCATCGACCCTGACAAACACTACATCATCACCGACACCAACGGCTGGTTCCTCGACGCCAAGCAGGCGCGCCACCTGAAGGAGATCGGCGTCGAGAAGGTGCAGTTATCGCTGGACAGCTTCGTCGCCGACGAACACGACAAATTCCGCAACAAGCCCGGCTCCTACAAGCGCGTGATGCGCGCGGTCGATGCCAGCCTCGACGCCGGCCTCAACCTGATCCTGTCCACGGTGCTGGTGAAGGGCCGCGCCAAGGCCGCCGAATTCGAGGAAATGTGCCGGTTCTGCGACGACCGTGGCATCGGCCTGTACGTGTCCTACGCCAAGCCGACCGGCTCCTGCACCGAACACCCGGAATTCGTCATCGACAAGGAAGATGCCGACTTGCTGCGCGAGATGGAGAAGAAGTACAAGGTGTTCACCCACATGACGCCTTCGTACGGCTCGTACAAGGGGTGCATCACCGTCAAAGGCATCATCACCGTGACCTCGACGATGGAAGTCACGCCGTGCCCGTACATCGACTTCTCGCTCGGCAACCTGCGCGAGACGCCGCTGAAGGAAGTCCTTGCGCGTGGCATGCGCAACCCCTGGCTGGGCCCCTACCGGCCCGACTGCATCATCGGCGAAGACCCCAAGTTCATCCGCATCCATACCGAGAAGACCCACGGCGCGACCCACCTGCCACTGCCGTGGGGCAAGGGCTTCTCCGACTCCGATCAGGTCGCCGACACGATCGCGCCAGCGACGGGCCTGTTCGAGACCGGCGGACGCTGTTCGCCCGACGGCCTCCAGGCCCCGGCGCATGTCGCCACGCGCGGCTATTACGACCTCGTCCAGCCTGCGCTCGACTACGCCGCCATCCATGCCCGCGCCGCCGCCGCGTTCGGTGGCGATGATCTGCCTGATGTCGAGTCGTTCCGGCAACGTGCCGAGGCGATCCTGGCGCGGCTGCGCGACAACCCGGCGGCGCGCGGCATCCTCGCCGGCGTCCACGTGCCGTTCCTGCTGCCGAAGGCAAGTCACGTCGACATCGGCACGGCGCTGGAGACCCGTTACCTGCCGGCTGTGCGCGACAGCTACAAGGCCACGCTGCCGACGTACGACTACGTCGATCACCACACGCAACGCCTCGATGGCCACTACGGCGTCGCCGTCGACTCGCGCCACGACCGCCTGATCGACGCGATGGCCGCCGACGCCGTGGTCGGCTGGTATTTCCCCTGCCTCGGCGAGTTCTCGGTGCCGGCGATGATCGAACGCGTCGCCACATTGCCGGACGATTTCCTGCTCGCCGGCGGTTACGACACCTGCGCCGCGCTGGTCGGCTCGCCCGATCTGCTGATGCGTCGCAACGGCTATCCGCCGCTGCTGTGGCTGGCCGCGCTGTCCGGCGCCAAGGCCGGCGAAAGCCACTATTTCGAGGCCTACGGCTACAACCTGACCTTCAACCGCCGCATGCATTTCGACCAGGCGGCGGAATACTGGAACGCCGGGCTGGTGGTGCTCGGGTGAGATCGGCGGCGTGGGCGCGGTAACGGACGGCGCGATGTCCTTCGTGCCGCTGCAAACGCGTACCGGCACGTTCGCCGGTGAATATTTGCGCGCGCTTCCGGACAGGGATGTCGTCATCTGGGGCGCCGGCGTGCTAGGCCGCTGCCTGATGCGACAGCTGCGAGCGTTCGCATTGCCCGGGCAGCGTTTTTTCTTCACCGACTCGAATCCGGCGCTGTACGAGACGCGGATCGACGACCAGCCGGTACTCGATCTCGAACTGGCGATGCGGCAAGCGCACGCGGGACATGCGTTGCTGGTGACTGCGGTCGCCGGACACCTGAAAGAGCATGCGGCCCGCCTCGTGGCGGCGGGACTGCGCGCCGACGAGGATTTCGTGTCCTATCTCGGTCTGTCGCGCCCCGAAGCGGTGATCCAAGTCTCGACCCGTCACGGCGATACCGTCGACGCCATGCCGCTCGACACATGCCAGGCCGTGCTCGCCAAGCTGAAGGCAGATATTCCCGACCTGTTTCATGTCGACCTCAGCGGCTGGGGCGAGCCGCTCGACAACCCGTGCCTGGCGGACATCATCCGGGCCACCGGCGCGATCGCGCCTTGCACGGTCACTACCCGATTGCTGGCAGACAAGCCGGCCATCGAGCAGGCGTTGCGCGCCGCGCCGATGCAATTCGTGGTGACGGTGGACGGCTTCGACACCAGCTACCACACCAACACACCGGACGGGAACTGGGAAATCTTCGTCGAACGCCTGCGGTTTGTGTCGGAGATGCAGCGCCAGATGGTCGGCAAGACCGAAATCCGGCTCAGATACAACGTGTTCCGGAACAACGACGGCGCCGATTTCGACGCGATGCGCGCGTTGTGCGGCGAACTCGGCATCCGCATGGTCAAGGCCATCGGCTACATCGACCCATACGACACCACTCTGCGACTGTGCGAGACGGGGGCGGTCGACGACCCCGCATCGCCGCAGCCGCGGCGGCTGGCCTGGTCGTTGCGGGAGGCCCTTGTCTGGGCACGGGTCGACCGCGAGCGGCCCTGTCTGTGCCAGCGCATCTTCCCGGTCATCCACAGCGACGGCTCGGTCGGCATTTGCCATCTGTACGCCCAGCCCCGGCTGCATGCGCGCTACATGGCGGTCGATTTCGAGGCGTTGCAACGCCTCCGCCTCGCCGCCGATCACTGCCGCGTCTGTCAGCGTTACGCGCTGCACCGACTCGATGTCGATGTGCTTCAATCGCGCCACGCCATCCACCTCATACCCCCCCCGGAGACCACTCATGCTTGACGGCGTATTCAGCAATCCCACCACGATCTATTTCGGCAAGGACAGCGCCCGGCGCGCGCTCGACGAGCTCCCCGCCGCGGGCAGCCGGGTCCTCGTGGTGCACGGCAAGCAGGCAGTTGAGCGCTATGGCCTGCTCGATCTGGTGCGCGAGAAATTCGCCGCGCGCGACATCGCCATGGTGACCCTAGACGGCATTCAGCCGAACCCGATCGCCGAGCCGGTCTACACCGGCATTGCTCTGTGCCGCCAACATGGCATCGACTGCGTGCTCGCGATCGGCGGCGCCAGCGTCATCGACACCGCCAAGTCGATTGCGGCCGGCGCGTTGTACGACGGCGACTTCTTCGATTTCTACCTGCGCAAGGCGGTGCCAACGCGCACCCTGCCGGTCGGCGCGATCCTGACCATTGCCGGCGCCGGCAGCGAGTCGAGCGACGGCGCGGTGATCACCAAGGACGGCCTCAAGTACGCCTGTGGCAGTCCGGCGATGTATCCACTGTTTTCGGTGCTGGACCCAACGTATACGCAAAGCGTGCCGAAATTCCTCACCGCCTGCGGCGTCGTCGACGCGATCTCGCACGTATTGGAACGCTATTTCACCAAGGCGACGGCGGTGCTGACCTCGACCGAGTTGAGCGAAGGCCTGATCCGCGCGCTGATGGCGAATGGCGAAGCGCTGCTCGCCGATCTCGACAACTACGACCTGCGCGCCGAAGTGATGTGGGCCGCCAAGCTCGCCCATGACAACACCATCGGCTTTGGCCGCAAGCACGACTGGGGCAGCCACAGCATCGCCCACGAACTCGGTGCGCGTTACGACAAGGCGCACGGCGCGCTGTTGGCGGTGGTCTTCCCGGCCTGGATGACGTTCATGCAACGCAAGCAACCCGATGCGTTCGCGCGCTTCGGCGCCGGCGTGTTCGGCTTGCGAGGCGACGATACCGATGCGCTGGGTCGCGCGGCGATCGCCGCCTACCGCGCTTTTCTGGTACGCATGGGCATGCCGCGCACGCTGAGCGCATGCCTGGGCACCGATGCCGGCGCCGAGTTCGAGGCCATCGCCCGCGCCTGCGGTGCGACGACGATGAGCGGCACGATCGGCAATTTCGAGCGCCTGAACCAGAACGACATCGTGGAAATCCTGAAACTCGCGGAAAAGGACAACTGACATGAGCACCAACAAGATCATCCCACTGAAGGTCGAAACTCGGCCGGCGGTAGTGCCGCTGGCAGCGGGCGAATCGAAATGCGACGCCGGTCGATACCACGTCTATTCCATCGACGACGCGCGGCGCCTGTTCGGCGGGCGGAAAATTTATCTGTGGGGTGCCGGGCAGAAGGGACGCGGCTTCTGGCAGGCGCTGAACCGTTGCGGCTTCACGGTCGAATCGTTCATCGATTCCAGCCCGGAGATGCTGACCAAGTCGTTCATGGGCGTCGGCACCATCAGCCCCGACAACTTTTTCGCGCTGCCAGACGTGCGCGACAACGCCTTCGTCCTCACCGCCAGCGTAGACATCAAGAACAAGGTGATGTTCGAGGAACTGCAACGCCACGGTTTCGAGCGCGGCGTGTCGTTCGAGAACATCCAGACGCTGTCGCCGTTTTATCCGACCATCGAAGTGACCGGCTTGTGCAACCTGCGCTGTTCCAGCTGCATCCGCTCGGACAAGTCGTTGATCGAGGACGGCAACTACATGAGCTACGAGGACTACGAAAAGGTCATCACCAAGATGGTCGGCGAGATCCCGTTCGTCTATCTGGTCGATCTCTACGTATTCGGCGAGCCGATGCTGAACAAGGATCTGCCGCGCATGATCCGACTCAACAACCGACTCGGCCTGGCCAGCGGCATGTCGACCAATTTGTACAGTATCAAGCACCTGAAGGCCGTGCTGGACGAATTCCCGGCGCAGATCCGGGTATCGCTGTCCGGCGCCAGCGAGGCAACCTACGACGTCACGCATACCGGTGGCAAATGGAGCAAATTGGAAAAACACTTGCAAACCCTCGCCGAACTGGTCTCCGAGCGCGGCCATCGCACCATCGTCGAGGTCTATTACCACCTCTACCAACACAACCAGCATGAGATCGGCGTTATCAAGGATCTGTGCGCACGCTACGGTTTCCGTTTCCATCCCAGTCTGGCGGTGCTGTTCAGCGATTTCGCGCTGCAATATTCGCGCGATGGTACGTTACCGGACAGTGCCAAAGTCGCCAACGAGCTGACCCTGATCGCGATGGACCGCCTGCTCCAGGATTGCCGCGACCACGCCGACCTGAACTGCATCCTGACCCGCATCGTGCCGGTCATCAATTGGGATCTGTCGGTGATGCCGTGCTGCAACTACACCTACTCGAAGATCGCGCCAAATTACCTCGACGTCCCGCTGGCCGAGCTGATCCGCGAGCGCACTCATTCGTCGGTGTGCGCGAACTGCCAGTCGCACGCGCTGCACCGCTGGAACAATCAAGGCTTCTATTCCGATTTCGTCGCCCGCATCGTCGCGGAAAACACCCAGCCGGCGCTCGACGAAGCCGCCGCGGACTAAACCACGACCGCCGCCGCGCATGACATCGCCCGTACCCCTTTCCCCCGACGCGCTCCTGGAACGTCTGCTGACCGAAGACCCACCGGCGCCCACGCAACCCTGCCGGCTCGCCGACCTGATCGGCGAGAGCAAGTTGGTGGTCTACGGCTGCGGCGACGGACTGATCACCTTTTCAGTGTTCGTGATGGACAAGTACGGTCTGCGACCGGAAGTCCTGCTGGACACCCGCTACACCGAGCCGACCACGCTGGACGGCATTCCGGCGATGGCCCCGACCGACTACAGACCGGCGTCCGAGTTGACCGAGACGGCGGTCGCAGTCATTACCGTTGGCAAGACGCGCTACCACCCCGAAATCTTCGCCAGCCTGCGCGCGCTGGGCTTCCGACGCATCGTGCTGGCCATGGACATCTACGAATACCACTTGTCGCACGCGCCACGCGGTTTCGAGCGGCTCGGCCCGGCATATTTTCGCGAACGCGCGGCGGACATCCGCGCCGCCTATGCGCTGCTCGCCGACGAACACAGCCGTGAAGTGTTCACTCAGGTGCTGCATACCCACATCGCTCGCATGCCGCTACCGATACGCCATGAACCGCTCGAAGAGCAGTATTTCCCGCGCGATGTGGCGTTGACGCGCGGCGTCGCGCGCCTGATCAACTGCGGCGCTTACGACGGCGACACTGTGCGGCAGTTGCACGCCCGCCACGGCAAGATCGAGACGCTGATCTGCTTCGAGCCGGATGCCGGCAACTTCGCGCGGCTGTCCGACTATCTGGCAGACCATGCAGGCCGGCTCGCCGATACCGTGATGGCATTTCCGTGCGGAGTCTGGCGTGACGGCAGCCAGTTGCGCTTCGGCGGCGGGCAGCGTATCAACAGCTCGATTTGCGCGGACGGCGACGTGGTGATCCAGTGTGTCGCGTTGGATCACGTCATCCCGGATTTCCACCCGACCTACATCAACATGGATGTCGAAGGCGCCGAAGCCGACGCCTTGCGAGGCGCCGCCGACCTGATCCGTCGCGATCGCCCCGACCTCGGCATCTGCGTTTACCACCGCCCGGAACATCTGTGGGAGATCGCGTCGTATTTGCACGCGCTGAACCCGGACTACCATTTCCATCTGCGCAACTACACCGGTTTCCCGGCAGAAACCGTGCTCTATGCGAACGCCTGACGCGCTCGTCGATGCGATCGATCGACGCTTCGGCGAGGGCCGCGAGGCATTGCGCGGCGCGCGCCTGTTCATTACCGGCGCCACCGGCTTCCTCGGCCGCTGGCTGCTCGATTACCTGGCTTACGCCCACGAGCGCTACGCCCTCGACTTGAGCGCGACGGTGCTGACCCGCAACCGCGCCGCGTTCGCGCGCGCTCACCACGCTGTCGAGCATCTGCTAGACCATCCGGCAATCAGCTTCGTCGCAGGTGACGTGCGCAGTTTCGACTTTCCGGACGGACATTTCAGCCATGTCATCCACGGCGCCCACACCACGGCGCGGGCGACGTTCAACCGCGAAGATCCGCTGATCCAGTTCGACACCGCCTGCGCTGGTGCGCGGCGGGTGCTGGATTTCGCCGTGCAATCTGATACAAAACGCTTTCTGATGCTGAGTTCGGGCTCCATCTACGGGCCGGTCCCGGCCGGCATGGTGCGCATCCGCGAAGACTTCGCCAGCGCGCCACTGCCCGAGGACGTCGGCGCCGCGCTCAACCACGGTAAGCGCGCTGCGGAATTCCTGTGCGCCTATTACCGGCAACGTCACGGTCTGGAAACGGTAACCGCGCGCTGCTTCAGCTTCATCGGCCCGGGACTGCCGCTCGACATCCACTACGCGGTCGGCAATTTCATGCGCGATGCACTGTGGGGCGATGCGGTCGTCATCAACGGCGACGGCAGTCCGTTGCGTTCCTATCTGGACGTTGGTGACCTGCTGGTGTGGCTGCTGACCATCCTGACCCGGGCGCCGTCGGGCGCGGTCTACAACGTCGGCTCCGACGCGCCGATCACCATCCTCGATCTCGCCACACGGGTGCGCGACCTGCTGGCGCCGGACAAACCGCTACGGGTGCTCGGCCGCGACGGCATCGGCGCGGGCCGCAACATCTACGTACCCGACATAAACCGCGCGCGCGACGAGCTCGGTCTGGAGATGTGGACATCGCTCGACGACTCTATCCGGGACACCGCACGCCATGCGCAGAACCATCGCGAAGACCAAACATGAACCCCCGCCACCTCCACCTCATATTCGATTTCGACGGCACCATCGTCGATTCTGCACCAGCCATCCTGGCCTGTTTCCGGGATGTCCTAGCCCACCGCGGCATCACGCCGCTGATCAAGCTGGACCGGACGCTCATCGGCCCTCCCTTGCTGGAAACCCTACAACTCATGACCGGCATTCCCGACAAGGTTGAACTCCAGGGCCTGGCCGGCGACTTCAAGCGACGCTACGACCAGGAGGCTTTGTTCCACACGATGGCGTATCCGGAAGTCGGCAATGCGCTGGTGGAATTGGTGGCATCGGGCCGATGCCTGCATATCGCCACCAACAAACGCTTGCATCCGACACGCCTGATCCTGCGGCACCTTGGCTTTGAGGAGCACTTCGCATCGGTCTATGCCATCGACCGGTGCGATCCACCCTACCGCAACAAATCAGCCATCCTGGCGGCGCAACTGTCGGAACAGGGGATAGCGGCCCACCAGGCCTGCTATGTGGGCGACAAGGCGGAAGACGGCAACGCGGCCGACGCCAATGGCCTGGCGTTTTATTTCGTGCACTGGGGATACGGTGCCACCGAGTCCGGTGCAGCCGCTGTCCTGCCGGAACACTGGCGGCAGGTCCGGGAAGTGGCGCAACTGCCGGCCAGCTTGCTGGCCCCTCCCGGCACACTGCTATGAGACCAGCCTGGCCGGATGGGCCGGGTCGCCGTCCAAGCGGTCGCGGGTGATTCTGGGCGACGCCCCCTGCCCGCCACCGTCAATCCGAAACCTGAACAAAAGGTCGAACCATGAGCAACGCCCCGCTCAACCTGCTGATGGAGGGATGGATCAACCTCAGACATCCTTATGCCCAGGTCCACCAGTCCCTGGTCCTGGCATTGCTGCAGGATCGGGAACAGTGCCTGATGCGTCGGGAAGCACCCCGGGATGCGGCGGTGCTGGAGACCGGCGCCGACGCCGGCCTTACTGCTGCGGAAGTACGCCGCATCGCCACGCTTAAGGAACCGGGCGACGCTCAGGTCGACTGCACCTGCCGGATCGCGTTCCCCTATCGCCTGCCGGAGATGGACGGCGACGGCAGCGTGATCACCTTCATGGAAACGGCCTGCGGCCTGAGCGACGACTGTTTCGTCGACGCTGGCGTGGATCTGGGCAGGTTCACGGAACGCGGCAGCCTGATCGTGACGCCCTCCTCCTGGGCGCGCAACCTGGTGGTAGATCATGGCTTCCCAGCCGAACGGGTCCACACCGTGCCCCTGGGGGTGGATACCGCGAAATACTTCCCGGCAAGCCCGGTGGAAAACCGGCGCAGCCGGGAAAACCTCGGCATAGGGGCGGATGAAACCATCTTCCTCCATGTGGGCGAGTCGGCCTGGCAAAGCGGCCTGGATCTCCTGCTGCTGGCCTTCGCGGAACTCTGTGGCCGCGGCCATGCTATGCGCCTGTTGCTCAAGCTTGGCAAGTCAGGCAACAGCCGGACCGCCTTGCGGGTCCTGGCTGAGGTGAGCGAAAACCACCCAGGGTTGTTCAGCGCCGACGTCGTCACCAGAATCTCCACGATCTCACCAGACTTGAGCCAAGCCCAGATGCAACTGCTCTACGGCATGGCAGACGCTCTGGTCATCCCCTACCGGGCCATGGGCCTGGACTTGGCGCCCCTGGAAGCGCTGGCCTGCGGCACCCCGGCCATCGTGACCGCTGGGGGGGCGAGCGACGACTATTGCAACGACGAGGTTGCCCTGCGCATCCCTGGCGACCTGCGGTGCGAAGCCGATGCGGGGGGGGGCAGCGCCAGGCAATACATCGAGCCGCGGCCGGAGGCTTTGCTGGAAGCCATGGCCAGGTTGGTGGCCGGGGCATGTTTCGATGCCGCTGCCTGGCAGGCGGCACGGATCCGGTTGCTGGCGAGCCATACCTGGCAGCACTCAGCCGAACTGTTGCAGGGACTGGCACACCGCTCCGCTTCCCACCCGTCGCCGGCGCAAGCCCAGGGCCACCCGGCCCTGGCCACCTCGGCGGCAACCCCGCCGGGCAGGCGACCCAGCCGTGTCGCCATCCTGACCGATTACACGCTGGAGGAATATCTCGGCGGGGCTTCGCTGGTTAACGATTACCTCGCCAGGCAATTGCGTAATGACGACCTGGCGGTAGAATTCATATCGGTCAATCCGGTGCGGGACGATTGGCCGCGCTTGCAGGAATCGGAATACGACCTGATCCTCGTGACGAACATCAGTTTCCTGTCCCTGGATCGGCTGAACGGCATCATCGACGGCCGTATTCCCTACATGGTGTTTCGCCATGACGTGGCCAGCCTGGCCTACCAGGACAATCCGCGCCAGTACCCCCTGGCCGCGACGATAGGCCGGTTCTTCGGGAATTCCCGAGCCAATTTTTTCATCTCCACGCCGCAACTCGATTATTACCGGAGGATTTGCGATATCGACCATTTCATCGTCACGCCGCCCCCGATCGACTTGGATTCCTTCGTCGACCAGCGGCAACCGGATCGCAGCGGCGTGTTGTACTTGGGCCAGATCACCGAGGGCCGCGGCATCGAGGAGACCCTGGCCCACCTGAGCGAGCACCGGCCAGGGCTGGAGGCGCATTTCCACGGCAAGGTCGAGTCGCCGCGACTGCAGGCAATGATTTACCAGGCGGGAGGACGCATTTATCCGGAGATCACCCGTCGCGACGAAATCGCCCCGCTCATGAACCGATACAGCGACTTCGTCTACCATCCCCGGATATTCGACGCCTTCTCGATCAAGATGGTGGAGGCGGAGTTATGCGGCCTGAACATCTACTGCCGCAAGGAAAACATCGGCAGATATTATTACCCGGAAGATGGACAAACGCTGAAGGCCATGATGCGCGAGGGAAGTCCGAGCCTCATCCGGCAACACATCCTGTACATCCTGGATTAGTTGTGGTTACGGTGACCATTCTGGAAGTGCCGAGCAATTCCACGGCCGTCATTCCGGCGAAATCCGGAATCCAGTGAAATCCATGCCCCCGGTTTTCCCTTCGATGACGAAACAATCAGCACTTCCTGAGCTTGGAAGCTGATTGAGGAACGGGGTTGGCATAAGCGCACGGCGGGTACTGCACGCCAGCCCAGTTGCCTGGCCTTACCGGAACAAGTCCGGGTAGACCAACCTTGCTTCCTCTTCGTTAAACGGGAATCTCCTGGATCCGGTGAAAAATGATTCATCCGTCCGTGGGGGGATGCTTCCGTTCACCGCATTGGTTGCTACGGCCAAGGCATCGGCCAGCGCCAAGTTCGCCGCCGCATGGCCATCCGAGGCGAGAATGGCTTCCATGACACGGATCATGAGCCAGGGATCGATATCCTCCCTTGCACCCTGGGCCGTATTGCTGGTCTTGATGCGGAAATGGTAATAACCATCCTTGAGCAATTGCGTGGTCAGATTCCGCACGTCACCATGAGTATTGCCGGCTTGGCGAGGTGTCGTGAAACTGAAGAATGGCAATGGTATGCGTGGGATATCGGGCAACGCCAATGCCTGCCAGACATCGTTGGGCAACGACGTGGACAAATGCTCAGGATCGTAGCGATTGCGCATCAATGCGACAACGTCACTGGATACAAGCGTATTGGCACCGGAAATGAATGTCATACCGGCGTATTCCTGAGGTCCGGTCAATCTGATTGGGAATCCGGCATAGCAGCGTTGCCTCGGCAGGCGATCGAGAACCGTGAGCAGTCCGCGGAAGTCCAGTATCGAGGTAATAGTGACCTGGAGTTGAAAGAACGGCTTTTCACAACTGCGCAATAAATAATCGTAGATCGCCATCTGAACGGAAATCATGCGCTTGTTCTCGTTAACGGACCAATTACCGGTGGCGGCATAGCTATTGGCAGCGTGTGCGGCGTTTTTGTTGCCGTGGCCGACACCTATGAGCAAATCATGGCCGTTGTGATAAACCTCCCCGGCAGCGAGGGATTCAGTATCCCTGCGGAATATGATTCGCACATTGGGAAAGTGCGAGGCGTAAAAATCCCAAAGGGCACGGGCCCGCAAGTAAACCGGCAATTCATCGCCATATCCGATGATGACCACCAGATCATTACGCCCCTGCTTGAAGGAGTCGTACCGTTTTTCCGCAGCCGCGATGGCCGCCGCGCCCGGATCTTCCTTGATTGCCTCCAACAGACGCAGTTCCAGCGTCGTCGTGTCCTGCACCAGATACAGGGTTCCCGGGTCGACATCAGGACGGTTGTCCAGTGGTGGCAACACGGGCTTTTCGCCGCGCGCAGTCCGGACGTCGTGGTCGATGATCCCGGTCACGGTCTTGATGAAGCATTCGGTCGAGAACGGATAGAACTTGTGGCTGTCCAGGAACGCCTCGATGCGCTCGAGGTATGCGGTATAGGTTGACTCGTCCATTGCCGCGATGAAGGCATGCAAGTCACCATAGGTCGTGAATTGACGCAGATCGATAAAACAATCGGCTGGCACCCAGCGTTCGATGTTCGGAGCACCACCGTAGATCGGCACTACGCCGGCGCGGAAGGCATCCCAAATCTTCTCGGTGATATAGCCGGAAATAAAGCGGGCGTTTTCCAGGCACATCAGGAAGCGATATTCGCTCAGGGTGGCCAATTTGTCCGCAACCTTCCCGCGGTAGCTCGGAAAAGAGTTTGGATTCCATCCAATACCATACAAATCGAAATCGGCCGCGGCATTCTCTTCGAACCATCGGATAATGCGGATGCGCTCCGAATAGAGTTCTTTCGGGTGCCCTGCCATCTTTGCCCCGGCAATCAGGGTAGCAAGCTTGCGCCGCGAAAACTTCGACTTCTGGTCTGCGAAATCCAGGCGTGACTTTGCGTCCATCACCATGTTGTTCTTGATGTAGCGACGACCATCGACATAGTCGTCGTTCCAGGTAAAGATACGGTCGAACTGTTGATGATACTCCGTATCCCAATTATCAGGCTTGATGACGTCGCACTCGGACAGCATCAGGTACTTCCTGATATCCGCTTGCATCGCTCTGTCCAATGACGGATTACCCGGCCTTGGCCTGTCCGATAAGATAATTGCATCCAGTTCACGCAGGTCATTTACTAGGTCAAGCGTCACGAAATCGATGCCATGTCGCCGTGCATAATCATTCAGATCGACCCAGGGTTGCAACAGGTTGGCACCGATCGTCGCTTCGCCGTTCTGAAGTATGAAGTTGTCGGTCATCAGTTCTTCGTAATAGCCCCAGAGGCCAACCCGAATGCGGCGCAGGTCGGGTCCCAGGAGAGCAGTCTCGGGTGTCGTGGTCATGGCGTCTATCTCGATATCCGTGATATGGATTCCCGGGTGGATTGCGAGGTTCATTCCATATCAGGAGGAGCCCCTTGCAAAACTCCCGGTCACAAAGTACCCAACCGATGCGGTCAACTATTATTAGTCGATTTTTTTATGCTACCGGTTCAGCTTCGGCTGTTTTCTTACCCTGACGGTCTGTAATGCATGATTTAACGCAAGAGTTTCCCTGAATCGATCGATGCATGGTGCTTTCAAATGAACAGAAGATTGCGTCATTGTCGCAATCGTATCAACTGATCGGCGGACAACGCCAGGATGCCAAACATCAGATGACCCATCACCTTGGTGCCGCCTTTGACTCGCACGGTCCTGCCACCAAATTCGTCCTTGAGTCGGGTATTGCTGCGTTCTGCGACGGTGCGCTCGTTGTAACGAATAGCGTCGGCCGGCTCGAATCTTCCCTCTCGCCGCCGCGCGGGTTGTGGTCGATCAAGGGGATATGGCCCAGGCTACGGCAGTGTTCATCCAACTCGCTGCAGCAATTGGCGGCATCCGTGACGTAATAGAGGTTGGTCACGCTTGCGGCACCGATCAGCGACAGGGGAATCGCGGCACGGCTATCGTGCATCGAAGAAGAAGACAGCAAGGCCGAGACCGGCACGCCACAATCGGCGGTATCGATGTGCAACTTGAAGCCATGCCAACAGACATTGTAGCCATGGGGCTGACACTTCGTGCCGCGGTCACAATCCGTGGGGATCTCGGCCATTATCTGCGCCAGCGTTTGCGGACGTTGCCGCTGGATGGGCGACTCCTTGGCGGTAGCACGTTTCTCGCCACGCCAGGGCCGTCCCCGTCGCTTTGCCGGAGGCGGCGTGACAGGCGCCGCAGTGCGCGGTCTACGGCCAGGCGATCAATCAAATCAACCGTAGCATCCAGTCCCAGTAATGTCTTGGCCACGAAGGCATTCGCCAGCCAGGCACATTCATGCGGATGGTGGCCTACGCCACACCATCCAGGTCCGGTGAATTCTTCAACAAGAACCCACTCCAGGACATGGATCAACTTCTCCAGCTTCGGCGTCAGCGTACCCACATCGTCCCTCAGTTCGGAAATATATTCATGCTGAATCACATTCCAGCGAACATGATCAGATCGTGTGACTTAGTATCCACTTTGCGGGCGTTCAATGATTATACGAGAACTTAATTTTGCCAGAAATGGTACGCCCGCACCTCAAAAATCGTCACAAAGGACGATAATTCAAACCCAGAATCGGGGTTTTGCAAGTACCTCAGGGGGCCATTGCGGCGGAGGCATGACGATTTGCGTGCCGTCATGCCTTGCCGTAGTCTCCGATTTCATGCCATTCGAAACGGATTTGTGAGGCAGAAGTGCCGAGCCCTTGCACGGACTTGTCCTGTATCAGTTGCCCGTTGCGCGACATGTCGCGACTGAGGTCCAGGGTGGCGGCGTTGATGGCCTGGATATAGCAGATGTCGTTCAACAACACCTTGTCGATCTTCCGCTGCATCAACAGGTGATGGAAATACACGTCCTCATACCCGTAATGGCCGCAGAAATCCTCGTCGAACCCGCCTACGCTGTCGACTATGCTGCGATGCACGAGGAAGGTATTGATGTGGGGATCGACCAATCCTCCTTCCATCGACCTCTGGAACATGTAGAGATTGGCGGGATCGAGCCGATCCAGGGCATGGGTCAGCAGGGCCATTTGTTCCGGCGGCAGGTGGTTGTCGACGTCGAAGAACAACAACCAGGGGGCGCTGGCCTGGGTCCGCAGCAGATTCTTGGCCCCCGCCATGTTCCAGGGAATGTCCGTGGTGATGCGGAACAGCCGGATCGGCAAATGGCCTTTCTCTATGGATAGGGGGATATCCGAGCAGTCGTCGGCAATCAGGATCTCGATCTGCGCCAATACGTCTTCGGGTAGGACCCGCCAGGAATCCACCTGCCTCGCCACGGCAGGTGCCGCATTGTAGACATGGGTCAGCAGGGCTAATTGCTTGAACAAGGCAGTCTCGGAAGAAATGGGTACGGGCCCCGGTGGCTAGCGTCTGACCAGCAATGCAACCAGCTTGGCCACGGGGCCATGCCAGCCGCCACCAGATTGTTGACCGCTCGGGCCAGGGCCGGAAGCCAGGGCCTTGGGCGCCGTATCCAGGATCAACTCGACGAGATGATCCTGGTCCGGTTCGCAATAGGCACTGATCTTCTTGTCCTGGATGGTGACGTTTTTGTATAGCGTCGAGCGCACCTGGCGGCACATCGGGCCGTTGGCGAAATCATCGGTAGCGCCACCGGCGGTCACGATGACTGGTGTGCCACAGGCCAGGGCCTCACATACCGGCAGGTTGTAGCCTTCCGCTCGATAGGACGAGACGTAGCAGTCTGCAAGGCCGTACATGCTGTTCATCTGGTTCATGGTCAGGTTGGCCGGGATCAGGGTGATGGCGTGCAACACGTCATCCGAAAGCAGTCCGGCGTTTGCCAGGGTCGATTGCACGAAAGTGTCACCGGCGATGCCATAGGTATTGCGCTGGTCCTTGAATACAAGCCGTAAATCCTTGCGCTTGCTGCGGGCGATGGCAAACGCCCTGAGCAGCACATCGATGCCCTTGTTCCAGACGGCGGCGCCGATATTGAGCAGGACCAGCTCATCGTCGGCGAAACCCAGGGCCTGACGTTGTGACCGCAGTATTTCCGCTGGCAGGGGATGGAAATATTTCGGGCTGGCAGCGTGAGGTATAACGTGAACATTGTCTGATGAAAATCCGAAATCGATAATACTATTCCGGGACCAACGACTGGGAGTGACCACCACGCCTCCCTGATCTTCGAACTGGCGGATCACACTCCCGGGCACCAAGGAGCCGCTGTCCAGGCCTAGTTCCGTGACGATAAACACGGCTAGGCGCCCGCCCGCCGTCGGCGGTCGCAGATCAATCGGAGAGAAAATGCGGTAAGTCCAGTCCGCTACCTGGCTTGTTTCGGCTGTCGGGATGCCTCTTAACAGGGCTTCGTCGGAAACATCGAAGCCGGCGCCGTTGTTGCTAGTGCTCCAGTGGGCGTAATGTAGAGGAGCATCGACATGGTCAATCGCTATGTCGGGGCGCTTGGCCAATTCAAGAAGCTGGAACTGGTTCACCATGGCAAAGGAATGATTGATGCCACGCCAGCCTTCCACCCTCAGTGCCAGCGGGGGGGGGGGCACCGTCGTGGGGCAGTGTGACGTCAGTTCCAGCAGACGTTGCTCTAGGCACTTGGCAAACCGGGGCGTGTCGAACAGAACGCCACACTCCCTCACCTCCACAAGGTGGCTCCGGATCCGCTGCAACTCGGTGGGCTCCTGGGCCAGGCGCACGGCCCTTTCCTCATAGCCCGCAGTGTCGTTTGTGATCATGTCCGGCAGGCCTGCCGCGGTCAACAGCGCTCCCGCCATTCGCGAAGCGAAAGTCCGGCCACTCAGTGTCAACACCGGCAAGCCCATCCACAGCGCATCGTTTGCAGTCGTTCCCGCGTTGAAAGGAAATGAATCCAGGAAGAGGTCCGCGATCCGATAACGTGCCAGGTAGTTCTCCGGCGAGACGCGGGATGCGAAGATCAGGCGGGCGGGATCGATGTTACGATCAACGGCTTCCCGGCGCAGATTGGCTTCAGCCCATTCGTTATCCGCCAGCAACCAGAGCACGGAATTCGACACCCGCCTCAGGACGTTCATCCATACGCCAAACATTTCTGGCGTGTATTTGAAGTTGTTGTTGAATGAACAGAAGACAAAGGCATCCTCCGGCAAGCCGCAACTCTCCCTGGTCGGCGTTGGACCTTCAGGTCTCTTGCGATCGCTGACCTGGTAGACATCCGGCATGTAGAGCATTTTTTCCGAATAGTATTGAGCTTCCTCTTCCGGGATCAGGTAGCGATCGGCGATCACATAATCAATGGATTTCAGCCCGGTGGTGGCCGGTAAACCCAGATAGGTGATCTGTATCGGCGCTGGGCGATATGCCAGCATATTCATGCGCGCACCGGAAGTCTGGCCATGCAAATCGACCAAGATGTCGATTTCATGTGAACGGATCAACTTGGCTGCTTCTTTATCGCTGAGATTGTGGATGCGATGAAACTGATCCATGGCAGCGATCACCCGCTTGCGTGTTTCAGACCCGTCCTCCGGGCTCCAGCAATAGCCATATATTTTGAAATTATCCCGATCATGAAGCTCGAATAATTCCACCATCAACATGGAAACCGGGTGCAGACAAAAATCGGAAGAACAGTAGCCTATACGGATTTTCTGGTGATCGTAGCGAAGATTCTCTGCCAGAGGCGGAACATTCTGCAAAACCTTCTTTTCTGAAAAACGACGCGCGGCAGCTAGCTGAACAGCCGGGTCGTCCGTCATGGCGATCATTGCCAACGCGGATGTAGATGCCTGCATCGATTCGACACTGACATTGCTGTCGGGAAGATAGACCGGCCAGCAACATTGTTTTTGCCGAAGATAAACCCAGTGGTGGAGTGCATCTCCCTGATTCGGATCCAGGGCCAGGCTTTTAGTGAGATAATCCAGTGACCGTTTGTACTGCTTCCTGACCTCGAGTATACGGCCCAGATTATTCAAGGCAATGATCAGAAATTCCTTATTCCCCACAGAATCGGCAGAGACATTGAGATCAATCCACTCCCATTCCTCAACCGCCTTGTCAAGAGAACCCTGGCGTTCCATTATCAAACCGAGATTAAGTCTGGGCTGAATGAAGCCCGGAGCCAAAGCAATTGCGTGCCGGTACGCCTCTTCGGCCCCGACTAGTTCGCCAAGGTTGGATAGCGTCGCGCCCTGGTTGAACCAGGCGAAGTGGGCATGGGGAGAGTGTGTTCTCTTGAGCCAGGTCTGATAAAGAATCGACGAAAGGGGGGCCTCCCCTCCCTGCTCGAGCCTCCCACACTCATCGATGATCTGTGTCAGATCCATTTGATCGTTCCATGCCTGCATGAGCATGGTGACAAAATAATCCCTGCTTACCACCCCATTCTCCTAAATCAAGGCGCCCTCACCGTACGAGCAGCGAAGTTGAGCAAGTGATTACGTAAATCCTTTATCGAGTCGTCCGTCCAATCTGCCCAGAAAATCAGGGCGACGGCGCAGTTCAACTCCGAGTTTGACGAACGAACCCAATTCTCCCCTCGGCCAGTTCCAGACTCAAATCTGGGGCAAAAATAACCGGTTACGCGGGTCCAACGATACAAGTAAGGTCCACACTCGGTAGCTCTCGACAATATTCAGGGCCTTACACGCAGAAACCGGCCCCGCTCTCCATATGTACACACGGGGTTGGTACGTTCGGTCCGTGAACAACTACCTGCCACACCCGATCAACGCCACAATCTTGCGGATCAAGGGGTAGATCCATTAATCCGCCCCTCGACCGAGAAGACTACTACTTTCCAGAGGCAAGAGTTCCCTGGATGTTCGGTATCAGACTTGCCGTATTGATTAGAGTTGCCGTGGCCGATACCGCTTGGCTAGCTGAAGTGGTACCCATGACATTTCCATTGGCATCGTATTGCTGCATCACACTCACGACACCCGCAAGGTTGGCGACAACACCAAGCTGTGCCGCGATCTGCGGCAACGGCGTAGTCGGCGCACTCGGGTCGAGAGTCTGAGTACTGTAGTACGAAGAAATCGTCTGCAGCAAGTTGCCCATATTGGCCGATGTACTACCAATAGCATCGCTGGCGGTTGTTTCAGGAACAGTCGCGGCAGGTACAGCCGCTGCCTTGTCGGCGACAAACCAGACATCGGCCATCTCGTGAGTCGCACCATCGTTGGTCACGTAACTGGAGACCAGGCCAACAATGTTTCCGGCATCCTTCGTCAGCGTCGCCTGGGCGTTGAGATTCAATTGCGCTATGCCAAGAGAATCCAGCGACTGGACCTCACCAGGTTGGGAGACACCATCCGAATTACTATCCACCCATACGCCTAGTGCTGACCAATTCTTGTCGGCCGCGTTGATCACCCCATCCCCGTTGCTATCCATTGCACTCAGGGCGGCGAAACCATTTGCAGCCTGCTGACCATTTGGCAACTGAGTAGCGCTACCGAAGAGCTCGGAGCCATTATTGATGACACCGTCCTGATTACGGTCCATGACCAGCAAACCTTCCCCGCTGGCGACCCAGCCGGTATTGACCTTGCTCCCGGAATCGAACAAGTCGAACTTCACGCCTGCGGTAATGCTTTGCGATAGTTTGCCATTGCCATTCAGGTCGAGTACGAGCGGTGTACCCAAGGTCAGATGAGTGAACTGCTCTGTGTTAAAAGCCGCAATCTGCGTGCTTGACAACGCTTCAACCTGAGTCGTGGTTAGCGCTTGCACCTGTGTAGTGGTCAATGTGGAGAGTTGCGCCGTAGTGAGTCCGTAGGCCACCTGGCTGGTGGTCAGGGCAACGACTTCCGCAGTCGTCAGCGCCGCGATCTGGCTGGTCTTGAGAGCAGCCACATCCATGGTTTCCAGCGCGGCAACCTGGGCCGTGCCGAGAGCCACCACCTGGGCGGTCGTGAGGGAGGCGACCTGGGCGGTGGTGAGCGCGACGATCTCGTCGGTGGTCAGGCCATTGGCGACCTGGTTGGTGGTGAGAGCCGCGATCTGGCTGGTCTTGAGGGCGGCCAGATCCCCGGTTTCCATGGCGGCAACTTGGGCCGTGCCGAGAGCGACCATCTGGGTCGTGGTGAACGCGGCAACCTGTGCGGTCGTGAGTGCCACGATCTGGTCGGTGGTCAGGCCAGAGGCGACCTGGCTGGTGGTGAAAGCTGCAACCTGAGCGGTCGTCAAGCCGCCGACGACCTGATCGGTGGTGAGGGCGGCGACTTCCGCGGTCGTCAGCACGGCGATCTGGCTGGTCTTGAGCGCGGCCACGTCACGGGTTTCCAGCGCAGCGACCTGGGCCGTGCCGAGTGCCACCACCTGGGCGGTGGTGAGAGACGCGACCTGGGCGGTCGTGAGTGCGACGATCTCGTCGGTGGTCAGGCCATTGGCAACCTGGTTGGTGGTGAGGACGGCGATCTGGCTGGTCTCTAGCGCGGCCAGATCCCGCGTTTCCATGGCGGCGACCTGTGCAGTCGTGAGAGCCGCGACCTGGGCGGTGGTGAGGGACGCAACCTGAGCGGTGGTGAGAGCCACGATCTCGTCGGTCGTCAGGCCATTGGCAACCTGATTGGTGGTCAGGGCCGCGATCTGGCTGGTCTTGAGGCTGGCCAAGTCCCCGGTTTCCATCGCGGCCACCTGGGCGGTGGTGAGAACCGCGACCTGGGCGGTGGTGAGCGCGGTCAGTTGCGCACTGCCGAGCGCCACGATCTGGTCGGTGGTCAGACCAGAGGCGACCTGACTGGTGGTGAGGGCCGCGACCTGAGCGGTCGTCAAGCCGCCGGCAACCTGGTCGGTGGTGAGGGCGGCGATTTCCGCAGTCGTCAGCACGGCGATCTGGCTGGTCTTGAGCGCGGCCAAGTCACGGGTTTCCAGCACGGCAACCTGGGCGGTCATGAGAGCCGCGACCTGGGCGGTGGTGAGAGCCGCGACCTGGGCGGTCGTGAGAGCCACGATCTCATCCGTCGTCAACCCAGAGGCAACCTGATTGGTGGTGAGGGCGGCGATCTGGCTGGTCTTGAGGCTGGCCAAGTCCCCGGTTTCCATCGCGGCGACCTGGGCGGTCGTGAGAGACGCGACCTGGGCGGTCGTGAGCGCGTTCAGTTGTGCGCTGCCGAGCGCCACGATCTGGTCGGTGGTCAGGCCAGAGGCGACCTGGCTGGTGGTGAGGGCCGCAATCTGCGCGGTCGTCAAACCGCCGGAGACCTGGTCGGTGGTGAGGGCCGCAATTTGCGCGGTCGTCAAGCCGCCGGCGACCTGGCTGGTCTTGAGCGCGGCCACGTCACGGGTTTCCAGCGCAGCAACCTGGGCGGTCGTGAACGCGGCAAGCTGAGAGGTGGTGAGCGCAGCAACCTGAGCAGTGGTGAGTGCGACGACCTGGTCGGTAGTCAGGCCACTGCCAACCTGGTTTGGGTTGGTGGTGAGCGCCGATATCTGGGCAGTCTTGAGTGCGGCCAGATCCCCTGTTCCCATCGCGGCAATCTGGGCTGTGCCCAGAGCGACTACCTGAGCCGTGGTGAACGCGGCGACCTGCGCGGTCGTGAGCGCCACGATCTGGTCGGTGGTCAGACCATAGGCGACCTGGCTGGTGGTCAGGGCCGCAATTTGCGCGGTGGTAATGCCGCCGGCGACTTGGTCGGTGGTGAGCGCGGCGACTTCCGCGGTCGTCAGTACGGCAATCTGGCTGGTCTTGAGCGCGGCCAAGTCACGGGTTTCCAGCGCAGCGACCTGGGCCGTGCCGAGTGCCACCACCTGGGCGGTGGTGAGAGACGCGACCTGGGCGGTCGTGAGTGCGACGATCTCGTCTGTGGTCAGGCCATTAGCAACCTGGCTGGTGGTGAGAGCCGCGATCTGGCT
>CAILNT010000082.1 GCA_903835655.1 uncultured Pseudomonadota bacterium
CGGCAGTCGTTTTCCGGATAGCCAAGGACAGGCGTGCCCGATTCATGACACCGTGCAGCGAACTTGGCAGCACCTGAACTTCTTCGAGCACGCCTGTTTCCTGCATTGCCAGGTGCCTCGGATCAAGACCCGTGCGGGTGGAGTTGAGACGGTTCCGGTGCCCTGGGCGCGGGCAGGCAGTGGCTTCACGCTGCTTTTCGAGGCGTTCGCGATGGCCCTGATCGAGCGAGAGATGCCGGTCAAGCGAGTCGCCGAAATCCTGCGGGTGAATCCGCAACGGGTCTGGACTGTGTTCAATCACTGGATCTGCGAAGCACGCAAGCGGGATGATCCCTCCTCGATTACCCGTTTGGGCGTGGACGAGACTTCGAGCCGGAAGTGCCATGAATACATCACAGTGGGCGTGGACATGGACGCCCGGCGGATCATCCACGCGGTGCCTGGAAAAGGGCAGGAAACCATGATGGATATCCAGCGCTACCTGGCCAGCCAGGAGGTCAAGCCGGAACAGATTACCGAGATCAATATGGACATGTCGCCGGCGTTCATCGCTGGTGCTGGCAAGGCCTTTCCCCAGGCGAAGATCACCTTTGACCGCTTTCATGTGGTGAAACTGCTCAATGAGGCCATGGATACCGTGCGCCGCCTGGAGCGGAAGGAGGGAATCACCTTGAAGGGCCACAAATACACCTTCCTCAAGGACTGGGATCGTTTGACCGACAAACGCCGCCTGGAGTTGGTCAGTCTCATGGATGAGTACCCCACGCTGGGCGAAGCCTACCGCTTGAAAGCCTTGTTCAACGACCTCTGGCAGATGCCCAATCTGCCCAGCGCTGAAGCCCATTTCGCGGCTTGGGTCGAGGAAGTCCAGCGCGCGGGGATCCAGCTATTCCTGCAATTCGCCAAGACGGTCAAGTCCCACTGGTCCGGGATCGCACGCTTCATCGGGTCCCACCTGAACAACGGTCTCCTCGAAGGCATCAACCACAAAATCCAGCTCGCCAAACGCCGCGCCCGTGGTTACTGCAAGGTCGAGAACTTCATCAACATGGCCTACTTCCTTTGCGGGAAGTTGGACTTCTCCTTCGCCAGACTGGTGAGGGCATAAATGGCCGTACCCACTAGGATTCATACAGAGCCAGAATAAATCGCTTAAGCCCGACTTTCAGGTCGGGCTTTTCGCTTTCTAGATTCCGTGTAAGCCATATGTAAGCGTTTTTCGGCAATACACATCAACGCTTCGTACAACAACAGCGGCTCAGGTTGGTTGGATAGGTGCGGACTCACAAGTCGCCAAACTCGTCGCTGAGGCGAAGAGCAGGCCGTAACTACAAGAGGTAACCGAGTGTACCGTCATGGAGCACCATGGCGACAAGTCCTCCAAGGGTGTACGCCACGGCAAGGCACCGAAGCCGTGATACCGCGTGGACACCGATCTTAGAAGAAATTTTCTTCGACAGTGGTACGGATAGTTGAGAACCTTCACGAATCCAGCCTACTCCTTGCGGTCGTTCCTATAACAAATAATGTTATATATGAACATTATTTGTTATATAGTATGAAAACTGTCACTGGCACGCTCCAATGGATTTCCTCGCTCTCCTGGTCACCCTGCCAACCAAGCAATCCGCCGGCCGCATGCGCGTCTGGCGCGCATTGCGCTCGCTGGGTTGCGCTACGCTGCGCGATGGGGTGTTTCTACTCCCCGAATCAACCCGACACGCCACCGCGCTGTCGCAGATTGCCGATGATGTAAGCAGCGTCCAAGGCTCGGCAGATATCTACATGCTGTCAGGGCGTGACGATATCCAGCAGGGACGACTCGTCGCCCTGTTTGATCGTGGGAAAGACTACGCACACCTGATGGCCAGCATCTGTGCGGCAGATGCTAACGACGCCAAGGTTCTACGCGGCCTGCGCCGGGAGTTATCGGCCTTATCTGCAATCGATTTCTTCCCAGGTGAGGCCCACCGCCAAACCAAAGCGGCGCTGGCGGCGCTGGAGGCCGCCGCCACGGGTGAACCCAGCAACGTCTCCGGAAAGATTCGCCGTCTTACCAACGCGGATTTCCAGGGACGTACCTGGGCGACGCGCAAGCACCTCTGGGTCGACCGCATGGCCTCCGCCTGGCTGATACACTGCTTCATCGACCCCCAGGCAAATTTCCTTTGGCTGGAGGACCCAAGGCACTGTCCGAGAAATGCGCTCGGCTTCGACTTTGACGGCGCGGCCTTCACCCACGTTGACGGCCTGGTCACCTTCGAGGTGCTGGCCACCAGTTTCGGTTTGGAAAGCGATCCAGCCATCGCGCGACTTGCCTCCATCGTCCATTACCTTGACGTGGGCGGCCTGCCGGTGCCCGAGGCGGCAGGCCTGGAACCCTTGCTGGCCGGCATGCGCACCACCCTCGCCGACGATGACGCCCTGCTGGCTGCGGCCGGTCAGGCCTTCGATTTCCTCTACGCCCACTATCTGAACGGAGAGCCCACCGAATGACCGAAGATCGGCAACGCCCCTCCCATCCCAGCCTCGCCCAGGCCTTCCCCTATTGGCTGAAACTGGGCTTCATCAGCTTCGGCGGCCCGGCCGGGCAGATTGCCATGATGCACAGCGAACTGGTGGAAAAACGCCGCTGGATCTCCGAGCACCGTTTCCTGCACGCCCTCAACTTCTGCATGCTGCTGCCGGGCCCGGAAGCGATCCAGCTGGCCATCTACATCGCCTGGCTGATGCACGGCACGGCCGGCGCGCTGGTGGCAGGCGTGCTGTTCTTCCTGCCCGCTTTCGTGCTGCTTTCGTCGCTGGCTGCGGTGTATTTGAGTTACGGCGACCTGCCGCTGATGGCCGGCCTTTTCTATGGCATCAAGCCGGCGGTGGTGGCGGTCGTCATGTTCGCCGCCTGGCGCATCGGCTCCAGGACCATCAAGAACGAGGTTTTTCTGGGTATCGCCACCCTCGCCTTCATCGGCATCTTCTTCTTCAAGATCGACTTCCCCTGGATCGTCCTGGCGGCGGGCGTGCTCGGTGGCCTCGGTGGCAAGCTTCTGCCTTCCAAGTTCAAGGGCGGCGGCGGTCACGGCACCTCGAAAAAAGCCTACGGCCCGGCGCTGATCGACGACGACACGCCGCCGCCGGCGCACGCCAAGTTCTCCTGGGGCAAACTCATCAGCCAAACCCTGGCCTTCGCGGCTGTAGGCGGCGCGGTGCTGCTGGTCAGCGGCGGGCAGAAGACGCTGGCCGATATGGGCGAGTTCTTCGTCAAGGCGGCCTTCCTCACCATCGGCGGCGCCTACGCGGTGCTGCCCTACGTCTACCAGGGCGCGGTGGAACACTACGGCTGGCTCACCGGACCGCAGATGATCGACGGTTTGGCTCTGGGCGAGACCACGCCGGGACCACTGATCATGGTGGTGACCTGGGTGGGCTATCTGGGCGGCGTGGCCAAGCAGGTGGCCGCCAACCCGATCGCCGCCGGCCTGGCGGGTGCTGCGGTGGCTACCTCCTTCACCTTTCTGCCGTCGTTCTGGTTCATCCTCGCCGGCGGCCCCATCATCGAAAGCACCCGCGGCGAGTTGAAATTCACCGCACCGCTTACCAGCATCAGCGCTGCTGTGGTGGGCGTGATCGTCAACCTGGCGGTGTTCTTCGCCTGGCACACCGTCTGGCCCCAGGCCAGCATCGCCGCCCCCTTCTCCGGCAAGTTCGAATGGCTGCCGGTGGTGGTCGCCCTGGCCAGCTTCGTCGCCCTATGGAAATACAAAGCCGACGTCATGAAAGTCATCGCCGCCTGTGCCGGTATCGGCCTCGCCTACACCTACATCATTGGCTGGTGACCTGATCGGAATGGGTGAAGCTCCAGGTGCGCACGATACAGAATAGATCCATGTTCATCTGTTTCATGTGGCCGCGCATTTCCGACGGGAAAACCGAGAACGGCGCGGAGATGCGCACGATCTTGATCGCCGCTGCATCGAGTATCTTGGAGCCGGAAGACTTGACGATGGCTGGGTTATCTCCTTCCTCGTAGAGCGATCCATCCGGTCGGATGCAGGCCTCCAGGGTCAGGCTGCCATAGAGGTGGTTGCGGCGTGCCGCCTCCGGATAGTTCAGGTTGCCGACGCGTTCGACTTTCTGCCGCCAATCGTCCACGTACTGCGCGAAGGTATATTTCTTGGCCGTGGCGCCGGGAAACAGTTTGCGCGGACGTTTCTGGTATTCGTCCATCTGGGTGTCGATGCGCGCCTGTAACTCCGCCATTTCCAGGCTATGCGCGCTGAGGTCGAGAGGCGCCGGTTTGGCGTCGCTAGGGCGTGGTTCCTGCGGCTGCGCCGGTTTCCCCTCCGGCACCTTGTACTGGGATTTGATCTGGTGCAGGAGGGCCTGCGTCTGGGCTTCGAGCGCCTGGACGCGGGCGCTGGCCTGCTGCTCCGGGGCGCCCATGGCTTGTTTGCGGTCGGAAGCCGGCAGGGGCGTTTGGGCGTGTCGCTCCAGATCGACCACGCCGCCGCCATTCAAGTCGGCTTGCGCCCACACATCCGCCTTCAGCGGAGGTTCCTTGGATTTTGCATTGACCAGCACCACTTCCAGCGGCGGGCTCTGGTTCTCGAACAACTTGGGGTTGACTGCCGGGTGGCTCACACTGAAGATGACCAGCACATGCAGGATCAATGACACCATGAGTGCGCTGGAGAATGTCGCCACCGCATTCGACAAAAAAAACCAGATCGACCGCCATACATGCGCCACCCCGGCGAGGCCGGCGGCGGCGCGAGCGGCGGCGGCCCTGTTCATGGCCGGGATGGAGCGTTAGTCACACTGGGCAAGCGGTGCCAGATAGCGACAGGTCAGGTCGATATCGAGCAGGTCGATGTCGGTGAGTGCGACGCGGACGCGATCTCCAGGATTCAGGGTCGGCGCGCCGGTGATGCGGGCGACGAAGGGCAGGCCGTCGAGCCGGATCAGATTCTCCCGCCAGGCAGTGGCGCCGAGTTCGGCCAGGTTCTCCTGCTGGATCCAGCGCAAACACCAGTAACGTTCCATGCGCCGCTGGTAATCGTTGTAGGCGTCATAGGCCAGTTCGAAGTCGCGCACGGTGGCGAACAACAGGGGGTCGGAGGCGGTGTGCAGCGGCGGGGTTCCGGCAGCGGCGGCGAGGATCTGGCGTTGATTGACCAGATCGACATAGCGCCGCAACGGCGAGGTGCTCCAGGCGTAGCAGGACACGCCCAGGCCTTCGTGTGGGGCCGGGCGCAGGGTCATGCGCACCTTGCCGCCGCTCTGGCCGCGGTAGATGCCGGCCACATCGTGCTCGGCGAGGAGTTCACCCCAGCGGTTGTTGGCCAGGATCATCAGCTCCGAGACCAGTTTGTCGATGGGATTGCCGCGCGCGCGCGGGCTGATTTGCACCCGCTCTTCCCGCACCTTGAAGGCGTAGTCTTCGCGCTGCACTTGCTCGGCCTTGCCGCGGCCGACCTCCAGCGCGCGGGCGAAGCCGTAGAGCCACTCCAGTTCGACCCGGAAGGGATAGTCGGCACCGGGATGGCCGATGGTCTGTTCGTTGAATAGCGGTTCAAGCGTCTCGTGGCGCAGGTTCGCGGCGATGCGCACCTGGTCGGCCTGGGTTGAGAGGCTCTCGATGCTGTAATCCGGGCCGACCTCCAGATACAGGGACAGCGCCGGGCAATCGCGGTTTTCCGCCAGGGTGTATTGGGCGATCAGGTCCTCCGGCAGCATGGTGAACTTCTCCGCCGGGGTATAGACGGTGGAGAGGCGGCTGGCGGCCTGCCGGTCCAGGTCGGAACCGGGCGGGATGCCCAGTGCCGGGGCGGCGATGTGGATGCCCACCCTGGCGCCGCCGGCAGGCCGGAAGATCACCGAGAAGGCGTCATCGATCTCGGTGGTGGCCGAGTCGTCGATGCTGAACGCGGGCGCATCCGCAGCGGGCAATTCGGGGGGTGGCAGGGCGGCGGCCAACTCGGGAAATCCGAACCCCTTGGGGAAGTGGGTAAGGCGAAATGCCTGGCGATGGAATTCGTGGCTGGAGGGTATGGCGCCGCAATGATCCAGCAGCCGAACCGGGGAGAGGTTGGTCTGAGCGCAGGCGTCATTCAGTGCCTTGAATTCCAGGCCATTCTTGTCCGGCTTGTGCGCCAGTTCGAACACATGCGCGCGCATCGCCTCCGGCAGTTGCCCCGCCACCAGCTGCGCCACCCATTCGCCGCGCAGGCTGGTTTCGCGTGCTCTGCGCTCCAGGCCGGCCTTGGCGGCGGCGAGGATGTCGGCGGCAGCGGCCTTGTAGCGGCCACGGCCCTTCTTCTGGAAAAAAATGGGCGCGTTGTGCAGCGCCAGGACGATGGCCGCGGCCTGCGCCGGGCTGGGCGCGTGGCCGAAATAATCCGCGGCTAGCGTCTCGAAACCGAACTCCTCGTCACCAGCGGCTTCCCAGAGAAAATCCAGATCCAGCTCGTCCTTCAGCGCGCGCGCGGCTTCCATGGCCTGCGCCGGCGTGGGGGACTCGAAGCGCAGCAGCACGCTGTTGGCCTTGAGTTTGCCGCGTTTGCCGTGCTGGGATTCGATCTGCAGCGAACTTGCGTTGTCGGCCAGGATGCTTCCCGCCTTGATGTCGCCGTCTTCTTCGTAAAGCACGTACATGGAAATCGCCAGAAATTAGAAAGCCAGGATGTCGGGAAGATATTCGCCGAAGCGGGAAAAACCGTGGTCGCCACCCGCTAGCACCACCTGGCGCGCACCGGGAAAGGCCGCCACCGCTTCGCGGTAGTCGAGGACTGCGTCGCCGGTCTCCAGCAGCAGGAGATAACGCTCCATGTGAACGGGCCGGGTGGAAAGTGCCCGCAACTCGGCCAGGTGTTCCTCGGAAAACCGGTATTCGGTGCCGTCATGCCAGTTCTTTTGCATGCTGCCGACGTAAGCGGCCAGTTTCTCATCACAGTTTACGCAGGGGTTCACCAGCACGGCCTTGAGGCCATGCTTTTCCGCCAGATAGGTGGCATAGAAGCCGCCCAGGGAGCTGCCGATCAGTTTGGCTGGGCCATCGCTAGCCGCGATGAACTCTTCCAGCCGTGCCATGGCGGCGGCGGGGCGGTCCGGCAGGTCGGGGCAAACGTAGGTCCCCCCCAGGCCGCGGCCATCCATCCAGTCACGGAGTTCGCGCGCCTTGCCGGAAAGAGAGGAACTGTTGAAGCCGTGGATATAGATCAGCATGGCGTGTATTTTAGCGGGCTTCCTGCTTTTGGCTTGCGGAAAGCTCGGCGCCCACCCTTGTCAGCCACGCGGTGATCCGATCCAGCGCCTGGGTGAGCGCGGAATTGGCCCCCTGTGCTGCGCCGCGCGCGTCGAAGCTGGGTGCCGGGGCGTGGACTTCGATGCGGGTGGCGGCGATCCGGTGAGCGTCGCTGCGACGCAGCAGTTCGACTTCCAGCAACAGTTTCACTTCGCCCGGCGCCTGGGTGGCGTCGTGGTAGAAGTCGAGCAGTCGGGTGTTGAGCTGGTAGCCCCCCGTCACGCCGGAGCCCAAGGGTGCCACCGCCGTGAACAGGCCGGACTGTTCCAGGCGGCTGCGCAGCAACTGGCCGATGCGCGGCCCGGGCGGCTCGGTCAGATGGGCATATTGATAGTGGCCACGGGTGCCGGCGGTGCGGCTGTAAGCCAGGGCATCGCTCTGGTAGAAACCGTGCACGTCGGTTTCGCGCAGCAGCAGCGCGTCCGGCCAGAGCGGCTGGCTCGCGGGTTGTGCGCCCCCTTGGTCTTCCAGGACATACCAGGTGGTGGCGGGGCGCGGCTGCGTCAAACTGCATGCGCCCAGGGCGAGGCTTAGACAGATGAACAGGGCTTTCATCGGGCGTTCTCCCCTGGGCCCAGGTCGTCCCGGGGGGCGCCGAAGAGGAGGGCCTCCGGCAGGGCCAGGGCATGGGCGGTTTGCTGCATGGCGCTGCCGCTGTCGCGCAACACCTTGGCGGTGGCCTGGACATCCTGGCCGGCGAGATCGGCGGACAGGCGCAGGGACATGCTGAGCGCGCCGACTTCTTTTCGGCCCAGTTCCAGGACGGTGCGTGCTTCGCTCAGGGTGTCGCGGGACTGTGCGGTCAGGCTGTCGAGATCGCGGGCCGCGGTGTTCAGGGTCGACTCCGCCGCGACGCCTGCCCGCGCCAGACTCTCCGCCGTGCGCCTGGACTGCTCCAATGTTTCACGCAGCACCGGAGCGACTTGCCCGAGCCGCCCGGTGAGATCGCGGGTGTTTTCCAGCGCGTCGCGAAAAGCGCGCTGATTCCCCTGCGACAGCAACAGGTTGATCTTTTCCAGGGTCACGCCACCCAGGCTGCCCAGGTCTATCAGCTCGCCGGTCATGCGGGTGACTTCCGGAACGCCCTCGGCGATCACCGGATAGGGTTCACCAGCAAACCGGCGCGTCAGGGGGGCGCCGCCGATCGTGGTGTTGACCAGATCGACGCCGGCTATGCCGGTGACCAGCTTGCGGTTGACCTCGGCCTGGACACCGTCCAGCACCGGCGTGCGCGCATCCACTTCCAGCAACACCCGCACCCCGCGCGCGGTGTCGGGCAGGATGGTGTAGTCCGTCACGCGACCCACCTTGATGCCACGCATGCGCACTTCGCCGCCGATCTGTAGCCCCTCCAGCGACTGTTTCCGGAAATACACCGTGTAGCGCTTGGCCGAAGGGTGGTCGCCGGCGCCGGACAGCCAGTAGATGCCGGCTGCCAGGGCCAGAAACAGCAGGATCAGGGTGCCGCCCACCCAGGCATAGCGTGCTTCGGATTCCATCTTTACTCCAAAGTCCGGGTATCGAAATAGGCTCGTATCCACTCGTGTTCGATGCCCGCTACCTTGCGCACCGGGCCGTCGCCGATCACCCGGCCCTCGAACAGCACGATGATACGATCCGCCAACCCCCACAAACTGTCCAGATCATGGGTGGTGAGCAGTACGGTTAGCTTCAGGCTGTCGACCAGGACGCGCAGAGTGCGGTCGAATTCGCGCGCGCTGATCGGGTCCAGGCCGGAAGTGGGTTCGTCCAGGAACAGCAACTCCGGCTCCAGCGCCAGGGCGCGTGCCAGAGCCGCGCGCTTGCGCATGCCACCGGAGAGTTCGCTGGGCATCTTGCCGGCGGCATCCGGGGGCAGGCCAACCAGGGCGAGCTTGAGATCGACGATTTCCTCGCGCAGCGGCTTGGGCAGCCAGGGCAGGTGCTCGCGCAGCGGCGTGGCCACGTTCTCCGCCACGCGCATGGCCGAGAACAGGGCGCCGTCCTGGAAGAGGAAGCCGAAGCGGCGGCGCAACGCTTGCAAGTCGGCGCTGCCCAAGCGCGCCAGATCTTGGCCTAACAACTTCACCCGGCCACCGTCGGGTCTACGCAACCCGACCAACTGGTTCAGCAACACGGTCTTGCCGGTGCCGCTGCCGCCGATCAGGGCGACGATCTCGCCCGTCCGTAGCGTGAAGGAAATGTCGTCATGCACCCAATGCCCACCCAGGCAGGTACGCAAGGACTCGACCTCGACCACGGGTTCGAGGTTCAAGCCGCACGCCCTCGTCGAGAATGCCGGGAATTCATGTCTGAATGTCCGGGTAGGCCACGGCAAAGGCGGAGTCGATCAGGAGCACGGCGACGATGCTGCGCACCACCGTGGAGGTGGTGTGCAGGCCGACACTGCGTGCGTCGCGCCGCACGGAGAAGCCGCTGTGGCAGGCGATCATGGCGATGGCCAGGGCGAATGCCGGGGTTTTTTCCAGTCCGAAGAGCACGGTGGAGAGGGGCAACACGTCGCGCAGGCGGCTGTAGAAATTGGTCGCGGGGATGCCCAGATGCAGGGCGGCGACTTGGGCGGCGCCGGCGATCCCCGCGACATCAGCCGTGAAACTGAGCAGGGGCAGCATCAGGAGGATGGCGAACAGGCGGGGCAAAACCAGAACTTGAAATGGCGACAGGCCCAGGGTGACGATGGCGTCGATTTCCTGGCTCACCTTCATGGCGCCCAGGTGGGCGGTGAAGGCCGCACCGGATCGGCCCGCCACCAGCACGGCGGTAATCAGGGGCGCGAACTCGCGGGCGATGCCCAAGCCAACGCCGTCGACCACCAGATGGCTGGCGCCGAATTTCTGCATCTGGATGCCAAGCAGATAGGCGAATACCACGCCGATCAGGTAATTCATCAGCATGACGATGGGAATGGCACGCAAGCCCACCATTTCCAGTTGCACGAACAATTCGCGCCAGCGCATCGAGCCGGGGTGGCGCAGCAAAGCCGCGCAAGCCTGCCCGGTCTGGCCGATGAAGGCCAGGCCGGCGCGGGCGCCGCGGGCGAGGGCCCAGGCATGCCAGCCGAGCACCTGGCGCAGCCCGCGGCGACGGCGCGCGCGCGGCGGAACCACGTCGCGTCGCACGGCCACGAGAGCGAGGAGGGCGAGCCCCTGTTTGCTGAAACCTACCAGGGTCAGGTGCGCCAGGGGGTGTCCTTGGCGGCCGAGATGGAGCAGCAGATGGTTGGCGCCGGCGCTGTCCAGCGTGTCCAGTTTGCCGGCGTCGAGCCGCAGGGGCCGCAGCGGGTCGATGTCCAGGGTCTTGAGGCCGGCCTCGAGTCGCGGCAGCCGTTTCAGGATCCAGTCGCCGTGCAGGCACAGAACCTGCCCCTGGGCACCGGTTTCCAGTGTGCAACAGGGTTCCTGCGGGGCAGACGCGGCCATGTTTCAGCCGCGGCAGGCGCGCATGCGGCCCGTGTGTCGCTCGCATGCGTGAGAAAACATCATCCCGCCAGCCTTTGCAGCAGCCGGTCGTGGATGCCGCCGAATGCGCCATTGCTCATCACCAGTACCAGATCGCCGGGAAGCGCCGCCTGGGCAATGGCCGTCACCAGTTCATCCAGATCGGTGTGGACCGAGGCCTTGCCGCCCAGGGAAGCCAGGGCGCCTGCCGCGTCCCAGTCCAGCCCGCCCGAGTAGCAGAAGACGCGGTCGGCGTCTTTCAGGCTGTCGCCCAGCCGCGCTTTCATCACTCCCAGCTTCATGGTGTTGGAGCGCGGCTCCAGCACCGCCAGGATCCGTGCTGTGCCGACCTTGGCACGCAATCCCGCCAGCGTGAGTCGGATCGCGGTGGGGTGATGGGCGAAGTCGTCGTAGACCTGGACCCCACCGGCTTCGCCGCGCAGTTCCATGCGCCGTTTCACGTTCTCGAAACGGCCTAGCGCCGTGCAGGCGTCTTTGGCTGGAACGCCGGCATGGCGTGCCGCGGCGATGGCGGCCAGGGCGTTCATGCGGTTGTGTTCGCCCTGTAGCGACCACTCGACCTGGCCCTGGCGGGTGTCGCCCAGGTAGGCGTCGAAAACGGAGTCGGAAAGGATTTCGGCGCGCCAAAACCCGGCTTCCTCTCGCACGGTGGCGGGGGGACGGGCGCCGAACCGCTCCACCGGGGTCCAGCAGCCGCGCTGTAACACCCGCGTGAGGCTGTCCTCATCGCCGTTGGCGACGATCAGGCCGTTGCCCGGAAGGGTGCGCACCAGGTGGTGAAACTGGGTTTCGATGGCGGCCAGGTCGGGAAAGATGTCGGCATGGTCGTATTCCAGATTGTTCAGGATGGCCGTGCGCGGACGGTAATGGACGAATTTGGAACGCTTGTCGAAGAAAGCGGTGTCGTATTCGTCGGCCTCGATGACGAAGAAGGGGCTGTCGGCCAGGGTGCCCGCCAGGCGCGCGGAGACGCCGAAATTCATCGGTACGCCGCCGATCAGGTAGCCGGGCGAGAGGCCGCAGTCTTCCAGTATCCAGGCCAGCATCGAGGCGGTCGTGGTCTTGCCATGGGTGCCGGCCGCGGCTAGCACCCATTTGTCACGCAACACGTTTTCCGCCAGCCATTGCGGCCCGGAAACGTAGGGTAGGCCGCGTTCCAGGATGGCTTCCATGAGTGGCTGGCGGCCACGCGCGACCACGTTGCCGACCACCCAGATGTCCGGGTTCAGGTCCAGTTGTTCGACGCCAAAGCCCTCGATCAGGCGGATGCCCTGGGCTTCCAGTTGCGAGCTCATGGGCGGATAGACGTTGGTGTCGCAGCCGGTGACCGTGTGACCGGCCTGGCGGGCGATGACCGCAATGCCGCCCATGAAGGTGCCGCAGATGCCGAGGATGTGGAGGTGCATGGGGAGTCGCGAGTCGCGATCAGCGCAGATAACCTTCGTGTTCCAGCTTCAGCACGATCATCTGGACCGCCTCATCGACGCTGTATTTCGCGGTGTCCACGACCAGTTCGGGGTTCTCCGGGGTTTCGTAAGGATCCGAGATGCCGGTGAATTCGGGAATCAGGCCGGCGCGCGCCTTGGCATAGAGGCCCTTGCGGTCGCGCGCCTCGCACACTTCGATGGAGGTGGAAATGTGCACCTCGATGAAGCCGCCCCATTCCTCGATCAGGGCGCGCACATCGCGGCGGGTCTGCTGATAGGGAGCGATCGGGGCGCAGATGGCGGTGCCGCCGTGCTTGCTGATTTCGCTGGCGACGTAGCCGATGCGGCGGATATTGATGTCGCGGTGCGCCTTGGAAAAGCCCAGTTCCGAGGACAGGTTACGGCGCACCATGTCGCCGTCCAGCAAGGAGACGCGGCGCCCGCCCATTTCCATCAGGCGCACGGCCAGCGCGCGCGCTACCGTGGATTTGCCGGAGCCGGAAAGCCCGGTGAAGAACACGGTGTAGCCTTGCTGGCTGCGCGGCGGATAGGCGCGGCGCAATTCCGCGATGACTTCCGGGTAGGAGAACCACTCCGGCACCTTGATGTCCTGCATCAGGCGGCGGGTGAGTTCCGTCCCGCTCATGGTCTGTCCACGCTCGCCGGCGGCGAATTCCGTCGCATCGCACCACTCGTCGCGGTCTTCCGCGTAGAGTTGGTGTGGCATCGGCGCCAGGGTCACGCCCAGCATCGCGCTCGCCAGTGCGTAAGCGGCGTCGTTGTCCAGGCTGGGGATGTCCACGGCGCGGCGACGCGCGCCCATGATCGTGGTTTCCCCGCCGATCACCAGGCGCGAGCAGCCGTAATTGCGCGCCACGATGGCCTTCAGCAGCGTCTTGCGGGGACCCGCGGCCCACGGCGTCATCGGCCCCAAGGCCAGCATGGCGGTGCTGGAGGGCAGGCGCGGCAGCAGCGCCTGGCAGGCTCGTACCAGGGCGAAGTGGCCGGATTCCATGACCGGATCGGAGCCGGCGACGGCATGGATCAGGAGGTTGGATTCGCTCTTTGTGGCGTATTTCTTCAGGAATTCGAGCTGTGGGCGATGCAGCGGCTGGCCGGCCTGGTAGGCGGTCACCTGGCGCCAGCCGAGGCGCGCGAACTGCTCGCGCATTTCCGCGGGGCTCAGGCGCATGGCCAGGAAATCGTGGCGCGGCGGCAGCGCCACGCCCTCCACCGATCCCGCGACGTAATACTGGCCGGGCAGTGCCAGGGCTTGCGCCAGGGGCATACCGGATTCGACGGTCAGCAGCGCCTCGCGCTCGCAATCCGCCGGCCAGATTTCCGTGATGCGCAGCACGGCGGGCATAAAGCCTTCGCCGTCGCGTAGCGCCACGCTCGTGCCCGCGGACAGTTTTTCCGCCACCTTGGCGTCCAGGGTCAGCACGAACGGGCGCGGCCAGAACAGGCCCGAGTGTTTGCCTTCGGGCAGCTTCATGCTGGAGAGCACGGACTCCACCTCGGCGCGATTCATGTAGCCCGTGAGCGGTGACAAGGCGCCGTTGAGCAGCAATTCCAGCTGGCAGATCTGGTTCCAGTTGAGGTCCACGGAAGCCAGGTTATGTGCCTCCTGCCGGAGTGACTGCGCGCGCGCAGGCTCGGCGATCAGGTTGACCAGTGTGCCGCCATAAGGGGAGATCAGGGTGTCCATGAGTGGCTCTTCAGGAAGGATAGGTGGAAAAAAATGCGGCGAGGAAATCCGGGATGCGCGCTTCGGGCAGCACATTGATGCCCGCCGCGGCGCGCCGCCCGCCGCCGCTGGCAAACTGCATGCACAGTTCGTCTGCGCCGCGTCGGTCGCGTAGCGGTGCGCGCACGCTGACCACGTAGTGTCCACGGGGCGAGCGCGTCAGCAGGGCATGGGCGCGCGCCGGGTGGCGAGTGGCCAGTTCGTTGGCATAGACGCCGCTGACGCGCCTTGCCCAGGCGGCATCCGGGAGGATGAACGCGGCGCCGGAGGGGCGCTCCTCGCAGGGCTGGGTGGCCGCGGCTTGCGCCATGTCGGCGACGTAGCCCAGGCGAAGCGCCTGAAACTCGGGGGCCTCCTCGATGAAGGCGTAAGGGTCGGTGTAGGCAGACAGCGCGCGGTAGAGATCGGCGGGGTGGAAGTGAAGGTCTTCCAGGCTCTCGCCATAGCCGTTGTAGTTGAGGCACTCTCCCAGTTCGCGTAAGCGCGCCAGCCGTGCCTCGGACAACGCCAGGGGGGCAGCGGCGTGCCGGGCGGACTCGTGCAGGTTGTCGCCGAAGGCCGCGACCACCGCCCAGATGCGGTGCCGGCCGTTGACGAAGCGGTCTACCAGGAGGCTGGTGCAGACCTCCGCGGAAGTGTCTATGGTCGCCTGAAAATTCGCATGGGCAGGCAGTTCGCCCGGGTTGTGGTGATCGAACCAGCGTACCCGGACACCCTTTTCCAGGAGGGCCGTCAGGGCGGCCGTGTTTTTCTCCACCGCGATATCTAGGGCCAGAATCTGGTCTCCTGCGTGGGCGTCGATTTTTTTCAGCAGGCCGATGTCGCGTTTCACACCCGTCACCAGGGTCGAATCGACAGGCTCGTCCAGTCGCATTTGATGCAAGGCGCAAATGCCGTCCGCATCTCCGTTGAAAGCGTCGAACAGCATCATTTCCCCTGGATGTTCGTTGAGTCGCGAGGTGGCTCGTGACAGGATGCGAAGCTTGCAACCTCAAGATCCCGGTCGTGCCCAAGAATTCGCGTCCCGCCCATCTGTTTCTGATCCTATACGCAGGCCTGATCGCGTTCGGCAGCCTGTATCCCTTTTCCGGGTGGAAGGGATACGAATACTGGACGGGGAATTTTATCACGGCTCCCCTTCCTCGCTTCATCAGCCGCAACGACATTACTACCAACCTGCTGGCCTATCTGCCCCTGGGCTACGCCCTGGCATTGTGGCTGGGGCGGCCGCGGCCGCGCTTGCGCGCCATCGTCTTCGCCAGCCTGGCGGGCCTGTTGTACAGCTCGGCCATGGAGAGCCTGCAACAATTTCTACCCACCCGAAACGCGTCCAATCTCGATGTATTCCTCAATACCCTGGGGAGTTTTATCGGCACCTTGCTGACCCTGCACCACCAGCGCTGGTTGCGCGCCGGGCGCGCCTTGCTGCGCTGGCGGGGGCGCTGGTTCCAGGCGCAGCCGGCGGTGGATTACGGACTCTGGCTGCTGCTGCTCTGGGCCTTGTCACAGTTCACCCTGCATCCCTTTCCCGGCGCGGGTTGGCTGGGCTTGCACCTGCGTCCCTTCGACATCCCGCCGGGCGGGCTCGATCAGTTCAACTGGCCCTGGTTTGTCTCGGTCTGGCTGGAGATGGCGACCCTGGGTGCCTTCGCCGCCAGCTTGCTACGCCCCGGGCGTTACGTTGCCGCCATGCTGTCATTGATGGTGGTCGGCTTCGCCTCCAAGCTTCTGGCCGCCACCTTGTTGCTGAAGTTGCGGGTGCTGGGCGGCGTGCTTTCCCTGGAAACCCTGTCCGCCTTTCTGCTGGCGTTCTGGTTCCTGCTCATCCCCCAGGTGTCGCGCCGTCGCCGCGCCGCGGCCCTGGTATTGCTGCTGACCATACTCGGGGTGCGCCTGGCGTTGGCGGATTACCTGGTCTGGCCGATCGCCAGCGTGTTCAACCTGATCGGTCTGGCGAAAGCCGCCGCCTCGCTCTGGCCTTATCTGGCGCTGGGCGTACTGCTGCTGTCGGCCAGAAAACAGCGTTAACCCGCTGCCGGCTTCCGCTTTACGCGGTAGTGCGACAGTGGTCGGGCCGCCCAGTCATGGGCCAGTCCGATCAGGATAAAAGCGATCAGCAGGGTGGCCAGGCGCGGGGCATCGAACAGGCTGTCGAACACCCCGACCGTCAGTAGGCCGGACAAGGAGGCCAGCAGAGTCCAGGCCAGGCGCTGTCCGCGCCAGGCCTCGCCGGCCAGGCGGAAGAGAGCGTAGCCGCTCAGGCCGAGGAACAGCAGCAGCCCCACCCAGCCCTGCTCGAACAGGACGTGCACCCAGACGTTCTTGATGTGCCAGGGCAAGTGGCTGTGGGTCGCGAAGAACCAGTAATCCCCGGCCATACTGAAGTCTCCGTTGCCGATCAAATTTCTGCCGTTGCGGTCGAGCAGTTGAACATCGCTCACGTCGATTTCCCCGGTCTTGCCCGGATAGAAGAGGGAGAGTTCCACGGGCGGGCGTTGCAGACCTTCCTGGACGCCCACCGCGCCGCTGGAAAAGTCACGGCTGAGGCGCTGCCACCGGCCACCCTCAGGCACGGCGAAGTCCAGCCAGAGGCAACGACGTGAATTGAGCAATTGCTTTTCGCATATCGGGGTGCCGATGTGGGCGTTGGCCTGGCGGCTGCGTACCCACAAACTCAGGTGGTAGTCGGCGCCTGCCTTCACGGCGACGCGCTGGGCGTAGTAGAGCGTGTCGCCGCTGCCCAGGCGCAGGAAGGGTTTGTCTTTTTCGGTCAGGAATCCGAAGGTCGCGGCCTGTCTTTGCGCCGGCCCGCGTTCCAGGTAGACCCGGGGAAAGCTGCCCAGGCCCATGCCGAACAATTGCGCCATCGGTGTGGCATCCATCATGGAAAGGGAACGTTTCCAATGATCTACGCGGATCTGCCAATCGCTACCGGATTGCCCCAGACGCTGCTGGAAATGGTCCCCGCCTATGCCGGTCAACAGGCCCACGGCCAATAGCGCGAGCACGCCCATGGGCAGCGCGGCCTGGATGCGCCAACCCTCGCCCGCGCCGCGGGCGAGGGGTAGCGAGGGCGTTTTCGTCCGTGAACGGTTGAGCCAGGCCAGGCGCAGGCTGGCTGCACCCAGGATGAGCAGAACCAGGCCCATCGCCAGCACGCCGCCGCGCGCGACGGTAAAGATCGTGACATAGGCCGTCAGGACCATGATCGGAACCGTCAGCAACAGCCAGCGCGAACGGGTCATGCCCAGCCAGAGAAACGGCAACGCCGCCGCCAGATAGGCTTCGATATGGCCACCGCCGATGTGCATGCTGGAGAAGGTGCTGACGATGCGGTAGCCATTACCGTCACCGAAGCCGGCGAACAGCCAGCGCTCCCACACGCCCACCAGCCCGACGCCGAGCAGTCCCAGCCCCATCCCCAGGGCCAGGCGGTCGGCCAGTTGGCCGGGTTCGGGGCGCGTCAGACGCAGCAGCGCGAAGAGCGTGCCGCCCCAGGCGAATCCCTTGGCCACGCGCAAGGCGTTGTACGGGCTCCAGTAGCTGGAGAAAGCGTTGGCGTCGAGCGGCGGTGCGGACCCCAGACCCAGCGCCAGACTGACGAGCACACTGAGGCCGCACAAGGCCAGCCAGGCCGGTGGCGGCGAGACAGCCGGCCACTTGCGCCCACGCAGGAGCAGCGTGCCCGCGGTGGTCAGCATGAGCAGGTCGAACTCGTCGAAAAAGAAGCGCCCGCTCCACGGCGCCAGGTCGAGCAGGGGTAAGGCGGCCGGAACCACGACCAGCCAGGCCAGCGGCCAGGCCCAGAGCACGGCCGCGTACAGGATCAGCCCCAGGCTCAGGCCCCATTGCCACAGGGGGAACGCGGCCAGGCCGGCAGCGCCCGCCAGCAGCAGGAGCAAACCGGCCAACCAGCGCAGAGGGTGAGATTCGTGCGGCCTGTGCTTGTGGTGTCCATGGTGGGAAGTCCGGCCCGATTCGGGCGCGGCGGCCTCTTTTGTGGCGATGGGCTGCTCGGGAATGGCTGCGACCTCCGGCCGTTGCGCGGCGCCACGGCCATGAACCGATCCCGCATCCACGCAGGGGACGGCCTGGAGGAACACTGGCGCCAGTACGTTCAGTTTTTCCCGAAAGATGGTCGATGCCAGCAGCAGGCTGCGCTCGCCCATCCAGGCGCCGGCCCAGAGGCCGGGCAGGGCGAAGAGCAGTTCCATGGACTCACGCAAGGGTTGCGTGCCCAGCCAGGGCAAGCCTTCCAGTAGCCAGGCCGCGACCAGCGCCAGACCCCAGCGCGGCAGGGACTTGCCATCACCCGACAAGGTGTAAAGAAAACCGACAGGTGCCCAGAGCATGGCGCTCTTGATGAGGCCATAGACGCGCTGCGGCAGATCCGTGAAGTAGGGGGCGCCGGGCAGGGCCGGCGCGTTCAGCGGCGCACCAGGATCAAGTGGAATAAGGGCCGATAAGGCGGTGAACGCGACCAGTGCGGGCCACAGCCAGGCTGGCGGCTCACGGCGGCCAAGTCGGGTGCCCAGCAATCCCCAAAGGAGCATGCCGGCGGCGCACCCTGCCCAGGGTGCGATCAGGCCGCCGGGTTCGACCAGGCGCGGCGGGGAATGGATCTGGCCCAGCAGCAGCAGGGCCGCCAGCAGGCCCAGCGTCAGGAACAGGACGACGGCGGTCGCGACTCGCGCGGCGGGCGCTTTCGGCCATGCAGCCCCCAGCCAGAAGAAACCCAGGGGCAGAGCCAGCAACAGGGCAGGAAGGTCGCCCGAGAGCACGCGACCGGGCAGCAGCGTCAGGGCGTCGCCCCAGCCCATGCCTGCCTGTGCCAGGGGCAGCAGGCCCAGGCCGGCGTACAAGGCGGTGCAGGTGACGGCGTAGGGAAGCAGGGCGGGGTTCAATGGGGGTAGGCGAGCCGGACGGGACGCGGGCCAGCCGCTATTACGGACACACCAGTGTCGCCGCGGGGGTGGCCCGGGTCAACCTCGCGTCTCAGATCCTACGAAAACGCAGCACCAGCACGCCCACACCCGCCGCGAGCAGGCCGAAGTTGGCGGGCTCGGGAACCGGTGTCACCCCGGTGATCTGGAAGGAAGACGAGTGGGCTGAAGTTGTGGTGGGAAGAGATGTGTTTGTATCGGCGTCGTAATAGCCAGCGGGGTCGTATTGGAAGGCCGTTGTCGTATTTAATGGAGCACCACTTTCGCCGATGTAACCGCCAATCGTGTCTCCCGTGCCGGATACGCGACTCGTGATCTCATTTCCCAGGGTCAAATAATAGGTGCCGGGGCCGAGTGTCTTGTTCAAGGTAAACGATGCGTTATAAACGTCGTACCCCATCGAATTCGGAAGGCTTACTCCGGTAAGGTTCAATAAAGACTTCGTTCCCAGGGAAATGGGTGTGGTGGATGCGCCAACGCTAGGTGCGCTATTCGTGATCGCCCAATCCACGCTCACTGGTGCGTCACCCTGAGACAGCCAGCTGGAGAAGCTGATGCTGGTCAATGTAGAGGCGGCGGCGAGATTGAAGGAGTTGGAGACCTGAAAGCCGGAGCTGATGTTCAGGGCATCAACCGTCGTGTCCGGGCCGTTGTCATACAGGGTAGACGTCGCGGCATTCGCCTGCGTGGCCAGCGCGAGACCCAGGGACAGCAGCGCGGCGAGTGAAGTGGATTTCGAGGACATCGTTCTCTCCTTGACCAGATTGAATGAGTATTCTGTACGGACTGGTGTCAAGCAATGTTCGTGCCACAATAAATTATTTCTAATAATCAAAGGATTGCGTCATTCGCCGAGCGCGTTTTCGGCTCGCTGTAATTTTTTCCGACACCCGCCGGGCGCAGGGAGAGGAAGCCCATGCCCAGGAGTCCGGCCAGCAGCAGCAGCAGGCTGCCCGGTTCTGGGATCGTGGCCGACGGATTGAAGATGTAATAGTTACCCGCATAGAGGGTCTTGGCGCCGCCGATGCTTGCGGCCGATCCCTTTACGAGCAACACGCCGCGCACGAAGGGCGTCTGGACCGTGCCCGCCAGGCAACCGGGTGTACCGGAGAAGTTGAACTGGAGCGATTTCGTGGCGGAGCCCGTGCCGATACTCGCTGCTCCGGTGATGCCGGACAGGTTGTTGCCCTGGTTCAGGCACTCGTTCGCTCCCTTCGTGCCGGGTTGCAGCGAGGAAATCGGGACGATATTGGCGACCACGCCGCTGCCGCTGAACACCAACGGCGTCGTCGTCTCCGGGATGTTGGCGCAATCCCCGGTCGTCGGTTTGCCGGCGCCGGCGGGATTGTCGATGGTCAGCGTAAAGCCGCTGCCATCCTGGTTGATGCCGCCCAAGCCGATGATATGGCTGGGGTTGTTCGGGTTGGTGATGCCCGCGTTGTAGCAGACCCCGCCCAGCCTATCCTTCAGCCAGATGGTGCTCGCCAGCGCGCCCTGGGCGAAGAGGGCCAAACCTATCGAGGCCACCAGGCGGGTCGTGTTCATGCGGGTTCTCCTTAAATCCTGCCTGGCTGTGGCCGGGCTTGTGCGGGATGCTCTAGCAACACTCGTGCCATCGCTTACTAATCAGTCGCTTATCGGCGATTCCGGCGTCTGGCCGTGCTTAGTGTAAAAAGTTTCGACACCGGGCTCAGCCGGGATCGGGCGCCTGCACCCTGGGCGGCGAGAGCGTACCGAGCAAGGCGGCGAGGACCACCAGATGATAGGGCAATTCCCAATAGGCGATACCCAGGGTGGCGCCGCCGACCAGATAGGCCAGGAGCGAGGCCTGCAACATGGCACCGTACTCGCGTACCCAGGCCGGGTGGCGGCGCACGCCCCAGGTCAGTCTGACCAGCGTTGCGCCTAGCAAGCCACCCCAGAGGGCCAGGCCGACGTAGCCGTGTTCGGCCAGTATCTTCACATAAATACTGTGCCAATCCAGTCCGCCCGCTTCCTTCAGGGTGAGCGCCGGCCAGGCGTTGAAGCCGCCGCCGACCAGGGGGCGCTTTGCGGCGAAATCGATGCCGACTTGCCAGACCTGCAAACGCTCTCCGGCGGACGTGTCATCCTGATAGTTCGCGGTGCTTTGCATGCGGCCGAACCATTGTTCCGGCAACTGCACGAAGAGGGTGGCAAGCAGCAGCAGCAGCAGGGGAATGGCGAGCAGCTTGCGCTTGCTATGCCAGATCAGCCCCAGCGTCATCGCGGCCAGGGCGAGCATGCCGCCGCGCGACCAGGAGGACACCACGGAAGCGTAGGTGAGGGCGATACCCAGCAGCAGGACGAAGCGCAAGCCGCGCGCTTCCCGCAGCCATAGCACCAGCAGCGGGATGGCCATGGCCAAAGCTACCGCGAATTCGTTGTTGTCGCTGTACTGGCTCCCGGGCGGGCCGTAGACGCGGTCATGGAAACCCGAGATCACCGCCCAGTAGCCGCCCTTGAGCGCCACTAGCAGGAAGGACAGGGCAATCGCGAGGATCAGGTAATGGAGTTTTTCCCGTGTGTCGATGAGCAAGAGCGTGAGCAGCAGGGGGGGCAGTATTTTCAATACTTCACGGTACTTGTCCCAGGCATCCCAGGGGGCTAGCGAATAATGGCTGGTCACGCCAAACCAGGCCCACAAGGCCAGCAGGCCCAACACCCGCCAGTCCAGGAGGCGGCGCCAGGGCAAGGCGGCCCAGGCGTGCTGGCGCCAGGTCTGGTGGAGGGCGGCCAGGCTCACCCAGGCGAACAGGGTGAAGAACACTGGCGCTTCGCGCAGAAAGCCGTTTGCATAGCCTTGCGGATGCAGGTAACTCAGCACGGCCAATCCCAGCACCCCCAGCCAGGGCCGCCGCCAGGCCGGCCAAGCCATGCCCAGCAGGATGAACAGGAGGGCGAGATCCCTCATGCGTGCGACTCCGGGGGGCGCCTGTGCACGGCCTGGCGATGTACCACCAAGCGCTTGTAGATCGTTCTGAACAGGAAATAGCCCAACATCCCACCCATGGTTTCGAGCAACCAGTCGGTGGTGTCCGCGATCTTCTCGGGCAGGAAGACCTGGCCGTACTCGATGCCCATGGGGATGACGGCGAGGGCGAACATCGTGGCCAGCGCGGCATAGCTGCGCCAGCGCCAGGAAAGGCCGCCCACCCACCAGGCCAGCAGGGCGCCCTGGGGTGCGAAGAACAGGAGCTTGTGGAAGACTTCAGTGGCGGCGCGGAACTCCGTGCCGAAGTAATACGCCTCGAAAGGCACGCGTTGCAGGAAGGACATGCGTTCCTGGACGAAGCCGCTGTCCGTGCGAAAGTCGAAGGGATACCAGAACACCAGCAGCAGCACCGGCACCCAGGCCAGGGCCGCCAGCAGCCGCAACCAGGCCGGAGCCGCGCCGCGGCGTCGCGGCTGGGCGTGGCTGCCGCCGAAGTGGTGACCGCCCAGCCACGCGCCCAGGGCCGCGCCCAGGCTGCTGGTGAAGAGCACGGTCACGTCGGTGACCCGCGAATAGACGAACAACTGCATGAAACCCAGGCTCACGGCGGCCAGCAGGATCATCCTCCAGACGCGGAAAGAGTCGCGCCCCGACCGGGCACGCCAGAGCCAGGCCAGCGGCGCCCAGAGCAGGATGTCGGTGATGATTTGGTACAGGGCATGGGCCGGGTCGGCAGGGTAGCCTGAGAAGGGGATGAGGACGACCTTGCCTTGATGCCACTTGTGGTAGATCTCGACGGCGCTGATCGTGAGGTCCAGGGGCAGGATGCCGTAGGCAAGAACCACCGCCAGGTAGACCCAGGCGGTTCGTTCCGCCAGGCCCGCGGGTTCACGCTCCCGTTTCCAGCCCTCGTGCCAGGTCATCAGTCCGGCGCCGAACCCCCACCAGCAGACCACGCCGATCAGCCCGCCCAGGGTTTCCGCGGCGATATCGTTTTGTGACACGGTGCGCTGTGGAAAGAATTCCTGGGTGAATTCGATGCCTACGCTCAAGACCGCCGCGACGAGGAATATGAGTACGCCCAGCGCCGCAGCCCAGGCCGTGCCGCGGCCGCGTGACAGGGAACCCGTCCAGAAGAAGGTCAGGGGGATGAATAGCAGGCAGTTGGCGACCCAGTCGGCGCGCGAGTCTATGCCCAAGTCGAGAAAAGGAATCTGGCTGAATCTAAGCAGAGCCACTTCCCAGGGGATGGCGTGGTAATCCAGTGGCACCAAACTGCCATAGATGACGAAACTCAGATAGGGCAGGCCCAGCCAGAACAGCAAGCCGCGTTGTTGCGCGAACATCCGGCGCTGTCCCTGGCGCGAATTGCGTTCACCGGACACGGCGGAATCCATGATCCAATGCCGGCGTGCGCGCCAGGTTTCCGGCCAGGGCCGACTTCAGCATAGCGAGGGTGGGCATTTTTCGCACAAGGCCACTCCGGCCAGATCCAGGCTGTTTTCCAGGCGGCGCACCAGGCAATGCGCGCTCTGCCTGCCCGATTCCAGGACGATGTCGGCGCTGGCCATGTAAAGGGCATGGCGTGCGGCGAAGAGCTCCTGGAGCTTTTTCAGCGGATCGTCGATTTGCAGCAGGGGGCGATTCTTGTCGTGGCGCGTGCGCAGATAGAGCTCGCGCGGCTGGCACTTCAGATACACCACGGCCCCGCGCGACTTGAGATAGCCGCGATTTTCCGGCCGCAGGACCGCGCCGCCGCCGGTGGCCAGGACGATGTTGCGGCGTTGACTGAGCTCGTCGATCACGCTGGCCTCGCGCTTGCGAAAGCCCTCCTCGCCCTCGATCTCGAAGATCGTGGGGATGGAGACGCCGCAGCGCGCGACGATCTCATGGTCGGAGTCGATGAATTCCAGGCCGCGGCGCCTGGCCAGCAGCTTGCCAATCGTGGTCTTGCCGGAACCCATCAGGCCGACCAGAAAGATGTTTGAACTGGGGATCATGGTCCGATTGTAAACGGGGCCATCGCAAATTGAGTTCGCGCCGGAATGCGCTCATCGCCCTCTTCGTTTCGCCAGCAGCGCATCCACGGCGGTTTTCAGGTCGCCGTCCGGCAGTGCCTGGTCGAGGTCGCGGAACGCGGCCAGGGCCGCCGGCCCCATCCCCGCCTTCTCGTGCTTTTCCGGCAATGTCCAGTCGGCGCGTACCTTTACCTTCACCGCCAGTACTGGCGCGTCGGCCCGCGTCAGGGCGCGGCCCACGCCGCTCGCCTGGCTACGGACCCGGCTGGCGGCTGCGCCATTGGCGCAATACACCAGTGCGGTTTCACCCTGGATCGCCGCCACCCGGCAGGCGCGAGCCACCGCCGTCGGCACCACGCCGGCGAAGCGGCGGTTGAGCTCGGTGAGGCGCTGCGCTTCCGGCAGTGCGACGGAGAGCATCGGGTCGCAGCGCAACAGGCCGCGCACGCTTTGCATGGAGGAGGGACGGTATGACATCGAGGCAAGGGGCAGGGAGGCAGGGGGGATTCCTCCTTCCCGCTCAGCATCGAGAAGGGGGGAAACGGGGATATGTTAGCATTCGCACAATTCCCAAAATCCAACCTATCTCCTTCATTTTCCATGATTTCTACTCTACTCAAAAAAGTCTTCGGAAGTCGCAACGACCGCCTGTTGAAGCAATACCGGGGCGCGGTCGCCAAGGTCAATCTCCTGGAGACGGCTTACAAGGCGCTCAGCGATGAACAACTGCGCGACAAGACCGCCGAATTCAGGGCGCGCCTGGAAAAAGGCGAGACCCTGGAGTCGCTCCAGCCGGAAGCCTTCTCGGCGGTGCGCGAAGCCGCAGTGCGGGTGCTCGGGCTGCGCCATTTCGACGTGCAGCTGATCGGCGGCATGGCGCTCAACGACGGCAAGATCGCGGAGATGCGCACCGGCGAAGGCAAGACCCTGATGGCCACCCTGTCCGCCTATCTCAATGCCCTGTCCGGCCGCGGCGTGCACATCGTCACCGTCAACGACTACCTGGCGTCGCGCGATGCCGAGACGATGGGGCGGATCTACGGCTTCCTCGGGCTCAGCGTGGGCTGCAACCTGTCCCAGCTCGACCATGAGGAAAAGCAGGCCGCCTACGCTGCCGACATCACCTATGGCACCAACAACGAGTTCGGCTTCGACTATCTGCGCGACAACATGGTGTTCGAGCCGTCGCAGCGGGTGCAGCGGCCGCTCAACTACGCCATCGTCGACGAGGTGGACTCGATCCTGATCGACGAGGCCCGCACGCCGCTGATCATCTCCGGCCAGGCCGACGACAACGTTACCCTGTACCAGGCGATGAACGCCGTGCCGCCGCGCCTGGAGCGGCAGGAACGGGAATACAAGGAAGACGAGCCGCTGGAGAAGCGCGGCCCCGTGGGCGATTATGTGGTGGACGAGAAGCAGCACCAGGTGACCTTGACCGAGCGCGGTCATGAGCGGGTAGAAGCCATCCTCGCGGAAATAGGCATCCTCGCCCCGGGAAGTAGCCTCTACGAGCCTGGAAACATCACCCTGATGCATCACGTCTACGCCGCGCTGCGCGCCCACGTGCTGTATTTCAAGGATCAGCATTACGTGGTCCAGGACAACGAAGTCATCATCGTCGACGAGTTCACCGGTCGCCTGATGCAGGGCAGACGCTGGTCCGACGGCCTGCACCAGGCGGTGGAAGCCAAAGAAGGCGTGGCGATCCAGCGCGAGAACCAGACGCTGGCCTCGATCACCTTCCAGAACTTCTTCCGCATGTACAAGAAGCTGTCCGGCATGACCGGCACGGCCGACACCGAAGCCTACGAATTCCAGCAGATCTACGGCCTGGAGACGGTGATCATCCCGACCAACGTGCCGATGATCCGCCGCGACATGAACGATCTGGTCTATCGCACCGCCGACGAGAAATGGAAGGCGGTGATCGAGGACATCCGCGATTGTCACCAGCGTGGCCAGCCCGTGCTGGTGGGTACCACCTCCATCGAGGTGAACGAATTCCTCTCGACCCTGCTGAAGAAGGCGGGCCTGCCGCATCAGGTGCTCAACGCCAAGCAACACGAAAAGGAAGCGCAGGTGGTTGCGCAGGCCGGCCTGCCCGGCGGCATTACCATCGCCACCAACATGGCCGGCCGCGGTACCGACATCGTCCTGGGCGGCAGCATCAACAAGGAGCTCGACCAGATTCGCCTGGACGTAAGCCTTTCCGACGCGGAAAAAGCTGCGCGCACGGCAGCCCTCAAGGACGCATGGAAGCCGCTCCACGCCACGGTCATCGCCGCCGGCGGCTTGCATATCATCGGCACCGAACGCCATGAGTCGCGCCGCGTCGACAACCAGTTGCGTGGCCGCAGCGGCCGCCAGGGCGATCCGGGCTCCTCGCGCTTCTACCTCTCGCTGGACGACCCGCTGCTGCGCATCTTCGGCGGCGAGCGCCTGAAATCCATCATGGACAGGCTGAAGATGCCTGAGGACGAGGCCATCGAGCATCCCATGGTCAACCGCTCCCTGGAGTCGGCGCAGCGCAAGGTGGAGCAGCGCAACTTCGACATCCGCAAGCAATTGCTGGAATATGACGACGTCGCCAACGATCAGCGCAAGGTCATCTACACGCAACGCAACGAACTGCTGGAAACCGACGACATCCATGAGGGCATACTCGGCATGCGCGCCCAGGTGCTCAATGACTGCATCAGCGCCCACGTGCCTCCTGGAAGCCTGGCCGAGCAGTGGGACGCGGACGGTCTGACGCAAACGCTGGCCGGGCAATACCTGCTCGCCTGCCCTATCCGGGAATGGCTGGACGCGGACGAACACCTGGGCGAACCAGGTGTGCGCAGCCGCATCGTCGAGATCGCCAACCAGGCCTACGAAGAGAAGGTCGCACTCGCCGGCGCGCCCGCGATGCGCAACTTCGAACGCGCCATGCTGCTGCAAAGCCTGGACAGCCACTGGCGCGAGCATCTGGCGGCGATGGATCATCTGCGCCAGGGCATCCACCTGCGCGGCTACGCGGCCAAGAACCCGAAGCAGGAATACAAGCGCGAAGCCTTCGAACTGTTCGAGCGCATGCTGGGCAGCATCGCGGCGGAAGTCACTCAGGTCACCCTCACCGTGCAGATTCGCGGCGCGGAGGATGTGGAAGACGTGGACGTGCATGAAGACCTGAGCAATGTGCAGTACCACCACGCCGACTACGAGGAAGCTCTGGCCAGCGTCGCCGAAGAAATCATGGCCAGCCCACAACCCTTCGCGCGCGATTACGCCAAGGTTGGCCGCAATGACCCTTGCCCTTGCGGTTCCGGCAAGAAATACAAGCACTGCCACGGAAAACTGGCTTAACGGCAACACTAGGGGCAAGAGTCCTTGCTCCTTGAACCTCGATCCTGAATCCATGCCCTACTACATCTACAAGATCGGTGGCCCGCTCAACATCCTGGAAAAGCTGGGTCAGGCGGGCAGCTACAAGGAAGCCAAGGCACTGGCCAACGAATTGCGCCGCGGCCTCGACCCGGGTACCGGCCGCACGGTGAAGATGATCTTTGCCGAGAACGAGCTGGCCGCCGAGGACACGCTCTCGCAGCCACGCGAACTCGATACCTCACTGGCCGGCGACGACTACTGACGTCGTGGGAGACCTCCCCATGTCCGGCTACAACGAGGAAGCCTACAAACAGGCGCGCGACGCGGCGATCAACCGCCCCTGCCCGTTCGAGCGGGCACTCTTGTCGCGCTGCGTGAGTTGCATGCACGCGCGCAAGCTGTTGCTGGCGGAACGGGAGGTCATCTCCTGCGGCCACGAAACCGCCCATCTGGTTTGCAAGGCGTTTCACGAAGCCTTGCACCAGAACGCCCGTTTCGCCTTGCACATGGACGCAGACCAGCCCTGGCCCTTCGCCAAGGAAATCCGTGCACAGTGCGGTGGTGTGCTGGGCCTGAAGGACATCCTGAATCAGGACCATGCCGATGTCGCTGCGCTGATCGCCGTGGCCACACAGCGTTTCGGTGGCATGGATCGATTTCCCTATTCGGAAATCATGCGCGCCGTGGTGCACTACGAGCCGCGCAAGAAGCGGACCTAGTCGGCGTTTCGCGGGAGGCTCAATCCCGGCCGGGATCGATCTCCCCCAGTAGTTCGCGCAGCTTGAATCCGAGGAGGCGCGCCTCTTTATCCCAGGGGCGGCTGTAGCCGAGGCGTTTTTCCACCCATTTCTCGAAGGAGCGGCGCGGGGCGATGCCGAGAGCGCCATCGTGGTGTTCCACCGGTTTGTCGGGGTTGCCGCCCCAGGCGACTTCATGGATGTGTTCCAGGCGGCAGAAATAGACACGCAGGTCGCCGGTTCTGCCGTATTTCACGCGCACGGCCAGTGCGCCGGCGATTTCCGAGAGGGGGTAGTCGGGCACCTGCTGCGACAGGTTGTCGCTCGCCCAAACGAATTCTCCCTGGCGCTCCCGGAACCAGCCATCGAGGGCGGTCAGCGCGCCGGCTTCGAAAGGCTTCCCTGCGCTGCTGTGGGATTCGCCCAGGCACAGGGTGACGCCATCGGCCTGGAATTCCCTGAGTAGCCAGGCGCCGAGCTCGGGCCAAGCGGACAGCATGTCACCATGGCGTTGCAGCAGACACCTTGCCGCGTCGAGGTGGCGTCCCAGGCCATCGAGCCATTGCATGCGCCGCCGCAATTGATAGGCGCTGACGGCAATGGCATGGCCGCGCACGAGTTGGTGGGCCAGTTCCAGCGCCGCGAGCGAGGGTTGCCGCGGTGCATCGTGGTGGCAGGCGATGAGTGCGGTGAGCGTGCCACCGACGATCAACGGGAATGACAGCGATGCGCGCACGCCCATATTGGTGAGATAGATCCGATGCACGGCGGAGACGCTGCGCAGGTCGGAGCAGGCCAGATCCGGCTGCGCGGCCTCCCGACCGAGCACGGGCACCGGCTTGCTCGCCGCGTCGGGAATCAGGTGCCAGGGATTTTTCAGATACAGCGCGCGGGCGATCTGGGGAATGTCGCTGGCGGGAAAACGCAGCCCGAGATAGCTGCCGTAGATTTCGTCCAGGCGGGCCTCGGCGATCACTTCGCCGTCGCCCTCCTCGCGAAATTGGTAGTACATCACGCGCCGAAATCCGGTCATTTCGGCGATGAGGCGCACCAACTCGCTCCTCGACGCGGCCAGTTCAGCCTCGTCGCGCGGCGTTTCGGGCAGCGGCGCCGGGTAGGACGGCTGCGCGTCCGGGTGATGCCGCGTCAATTCCACGGCCACGGCGCCGTGTCCATTGCGGCTGGCGACCAGGTCGAGCAAGCCGAGCGGCGCATGCAGCGCGGCTTCCAGCGCCAGGCGCGAGCCAGCCTTTGGCGACAGCATCAGCAGCGCCGCCGCCAGATTTTCCGGTGCGGGCAGGCCGAGCAGGGCTTCGGCCGGTGTATCCAGCCATTCGGCCACGTTCGCGGCGACATGGCTGACCCGCCCGTCCGGGGCGATGACCAGCAGAGTGCCATGTGCCAGGATGGCGCCGGAAAATTGCAGGGGTTCGCGCTCGCAGGCAGCGAGAAAGCTTCTATCCATGAGACGGGTTCCTTGCGATCAGCTCTTGGTAGGCGGCCGCCTCGAGCGGTCTTGACAGCAGGAAGCCCTGGACGCCTTCGCAGCCATGCTTTCCTAGCCAGGCGAGCTGAAGTTCGGTCTCCACGCCCTCTGCCACGGTCTTTAGTTCCAACGCCTGGGCCAGCCCCAGCACGGCACGGGCTATGGCTTCGTCTTCCTTGTCCTGGCCCAGCCCGTCGACGAAGCTCTTGTCGATTTTCAGTTCCGTCAGCGGCAGCCGCTTGAGGTAACCGAGCGAGGAATAGCCGGTGCCGAAATCGTCGATCGATATGCCCAGGCCAGCCCGGTGCAGGCTGGCGAGATTGTGGTTCACTTGCGGGCTGTTTTCCAGCAGCGCGCCTTCGGTCACCTCCGCGATCAAGAGTTCCGGCGGCACCTGGTGGCTGCGCAGCAGTTCGAGAAAGCATTCCGCGTAGCCCGCCTCCCGGATGCAGCGTGGGGAGAGGTTCACGGCCACCGGCGGCAATTTCAGCCCGAGCGCTTGCCAGGCCGCGATCTGCTGGACCAGCAGGTGACTCACCGCCATCCCGATCTCCAGGATCAGGGGGCTGGCCTCGGCTACCGGGATGAACTCGGCGGGGGAAACCTCGCCCAGTTCAGGGTCGTGCCAGCGCAGCAGCGCTTCCGCACCCATCAGGGGGCGGCCTTGGCCGAGGCCGAACTTGGGCTGATACACTAGGCGCAGGCGTTCCTGGAGCAAGGCCTCGCGCAGATGGCTTTCCAGCTTCGCCCGCTTGAGCAGGCGTACATGCAGCTCCGGCTTGAAGAATTCGATGCGTTGCCGGCCCTCTTCCTTGGCGCGATACATGGCGCTGTCGGCGGCCTTGATCAGCATGGTGCTGTCGCTGCCGTCGTCGGGATAGAAGGCGATCCCGATGCTGGCGGTGACGAAGAGCGCGTGGGCATCGATTTCGTAGGGGGCGGAAAGCACGTCGAGTATGCGCTGGCCGACCTGATTGGCGATTTCATCGCTCGCTTCCCGCAGGATCGCGGTGAATTCGTCTCCGCCCAGGCGCGCCACCGTGTCCACGTCTCGCACCACCTCGTGCAGGCGATTGGCGGCTTGTTGCAACAGCGCATCGCCGACGTTGTGTCCCCGCGTATCGTTGATGGTCTTGAAGTTGTCCAGGTCGATGAATAGCAGCGCGAACCGCGTGTTGTCTCGCCGCGCCTGCGCCTGGGCGTGGCGCAGGTGATCCTGGAACAGGGCGCGGTTGGGCAGGCCAGTGAGCGTGTCGTGGGTGGCAAGGTACTCCGCCTTGTGTTGCGACTCCTTGATGCTGGTGATGTCGGAAAACACAGCGACGAAATGCAAAGGGGTGCAGTCGTCGTCGTCCACCCGATTGATGGTGAGCCATTCCGGAAAGACCTCGCCATTCTTGCGCCGGTTCCAGATCTCTCCCTGCCAGAAACCGGTAGCATCGAGCGCCCGCCACATCGCAGCGTAGAAGTCGTTGCCATGGCGGCCGGAATTCAGCAGATTCACCGACCGCGCCAGCGCCTCCTCGGGGGCGTAGCCGGTGATCCTGGTAAACGCCGGGTTGACGCTCTGGATGATGCCTGCCGGGTCGGTCACCAGGATGGCTTCGCCCGCTTGTTCGAACACTCGCGCGGTGATGCGCAACTGTTCCTCGGCATGCTTGGCAAGGGTGATGTCTTCCACCTCGGTGATGAACGCGGTGAGCGTGCCGTCCTCATCCCGGATCGCCTGATGCACGCTGCGCAGATGATGCTGACTGCCGTTCAGTCGCACCTGGTGTTCCCCGGTGACCGCGCTTTGCCTGCGCAGTGCTTCCATATCCATGCTGCGTAGCGCCGAGGCCTGTTCCGGGGCGAGCAGATGGAAATCGGTCTTGCCGGAATAGGTCTGCTCGTCCAGTCCGAACAAATTCAGGAAGCGCTGATTGGCGAACTGGTACGCCCCGCTTGGATCCTTCATCGCGAAACTCACCGTGGTCTTGCGCATCAGCGCGGCGAGGCGTTGCTCTGACTCCTTCAACTCGGCCTGGACTCGGGTGATGTCGCTGACGTCGATCAAGGTGACTACCAGGGACACCACTTCGCCGGCCTTGTCGAACCCGGGGGAGACCGCCAGACGCAGGGTGCGTTGGTCCTGGATGGTGAGCATTTCTTCGCGCACGCCATGCACCAGCACTCGGGCCAGCAGGGTTTCCAGTTCGCCGATACGGTTCGCTATGGGCGAACGCGCTACATGCTGGCGCAAGGCGGAGGGACGCAGATTGAAACGGCGCCCGGCCGGGGCATTGAAACGCATGAGTTGCATGGCGCGGTCGAACAGCAGGATGGGGAAGTCCAGTGCGTCATAGAGATGCGCGTATTCCGTGGAGAGGCTGGAATAATCGGTGGTCCTGATGTTCAACTCTTCGTTCAGGCTGATCAGTTCCGTGTTGGCCGCTTCCAGTTCCTCGTTGGTCGCCCGCAATTCCTCGTTGGCTACCTGGGCTTCCTCACTGGCGGCGGCCATCTCCCGGGCCAGGGTCAGCGCATGCTTGCGGGCGGCGAGCAGTTCGTCCGGCCGCTCGTCGCACCCAGGCTCCACCCCGTCTTCCGGGAGAAACAGCACGAGCAGCGCCTCCGTGCCCGCCGCGGTGATCGGGGCGACATGGATGCGCACCCCGTCCTGTCCCAGCATGCACAGTTCGCCGCGTTGTGGCCTGCCCTGGCGTTTGCAGCGCTGTATCAGGCTCGGCAATTCGCCGCGCAGGGGTGGGATGACCTCGCCGATCGACGCATGGGTCGCCCCCTTCGGGAACTTCAGGTAGCGATCCACCGGGCCGACCGTGTGCAGGATGTTGCCCTCCAGATCACAGAGCGCCGCGGTCAGGGTGAAATGCCCGGCCAGGACGGACAGCAGGTGTTCGAGCTTGGGATCCTGGCGCCGCGCGGCAACGGGCTCCGGCTCGCTCGCCTTGCGAAACAGTCGCCCGCCGGGTTCTGACTGGATGAACAGCGACGCGGCCTGGGCTATGCCTTCGGAGCGGCCGAGAAATAGCGTGCCCCGCGCGCCCAGCCCGAAGTGAAAGGCCCGCAAGACCCTGCCCTGCAACGGTTTGTCGAAGTAGATCAGCACATTGCGGCAGGCGACGAGGTCCATGTGCAGGAACGGCGGGTCGCTCACCAGGTTGTGGCGCGTGAACACGACCATGTCGCGCAGCGTCTTCCCCATCGCGTAGCCGTGGTCGAGCAGGCGGCAATACCGTTCGAGCAGGCTTGGCGCCACCTCGGACATCGCCGCGACCGGATAGATGCCGCGCCTGGCGATGTCGAGCGAGTGGGCATCGACATCGGTGGCGAAGATCTGCACCCGGGATTGCGGCAGGCGCTCGCCCAGCGACTCGGCGAACAACATGGCGATCGAATAGGCTTCTTCGCCGCTGGCGCAGCCAGCCACCCAGGCGCGAATCTCGCCCCCTGGCTGCTTGCTCGTGCAAATCTCGTCGATCACCTGTCTTAGTGCCTCGAACGCTTCGCCATCCCGGAAGAAGGCGGTCACCGGAATCAGGATGTCGTGCGTCAATCGTTCCTGTTCCTCGGGGTCGCGCGCGACCAGGTCGAGGTAGGCGGCAAGGTCGGCGCTGCCCGTGGCGAGTTCGCGCCGGTGTATGCGACGCAGCAGTACGCGGGTCTTGTAGCCGGAAAAATCGAAGTGCAGGTTTTCCCGCAACAGCGACAACAGGCGTTCGAGCAGGTTCGGCGGCGCTTCCTCCGCGCCCGCCGCGGCGCCGATCCCCACCACATGGACCCGGTCGTCGACTTCGCCGTCGGGCGCGCTCAAGGGCTGCTCGCAACGCTTGCCGGCATGCCCGACGCCCGCGTGGCCGGCCTGCGACGCAGCGCCTCCAGGCCCTGCTCCAGCGTGGCCAGAGGTAGCGTGCCGCTGGTGCCAGCACGCATGCGTGCGGCACCGGCTCCACCCGCCCAAATCTCGACCCCAGCGCCCAATTCACGGCGCAAGGCATCGAGCGCGGGCCCTATGCGGCGCCGCGGGTAAGCGCTACTGAAGGATAGCGCCACCACGTCGACGTCGTGCGCGCGTGCGGCCAGGGCGATGGCTTGCACGGGGGTTTGTGTGCCGAGCGAGATGCAATAGGCTTCGTGCAGGGAAAACAACGCCGCAGCCATCAGGATGCCCAGGCCATGTTCTTCACCGGGCAGGGTCGTGAGCAATACGCGCGGGGCATACCCGGCCCCGTTCAGTTGGTTGGCCATGTTGCGCAACACGCACTGGATGACCTCGCTGTAGGCATGTTCTTCGTGCAAATCGAGTTCACCGCGCGCCCACGCATCGCCCACTGCCGTGTTCAACGGTACGATGATGTCCAGGACAAATCGCTCCGTACCCAGGCTCATGTGCTCCCGCAGCAACTGCTGGCGCAGGCCCTCCGGGCCATCGTTGCGCAGTCTGACCAGGAAAATCGCACACGCTTCGTGGCGCGCATCGGGGGCTTTACGGGCGAATGCGGCCAGCGCGTCTTCGTCCTGGCCGACCAGTTGCGATGGACGCATGCCCGTGTCCATCAGGCGTTTGATCAGGCGCAGCCGCTCCACCTGTTGCGGCGGATAACGACGCGTCCGCCTGCCGTCGCGCAAGGGGGCCGGAAAACCGTAACGGCCTTCCCACTTGCGCAGGACATCCATGGACAACCCGGTCTCTCGTTCCACTTCGGAGATACCGATGTTCGGACTGGATCGTGGCTTCATGGGCTGACTCAGGGAGTGCCACCGGCAACAGTAAGGTTTATCGACATGGTAAATCCAAATCGAGATTTGTCTACGACAAAATGCTTAATAAATATGCCTGCACGCGGTTTTTCAGGAATCGCTGATATATTCAACCCCGTTCATGGTTCGACAAGCTCAGCACGAACGGAATCGACAGGCGACCGTTCACTCCGTGCTTGTCGAAAGATTTACGGCCCGCGCTCACACGTCCGGCTGGTTTTCCGGGCAGGAATTTCCCCTGCTGACATTGTTTGATATGATTTGACTATGCTGTATAGGTATTTGTTTACAGCGTAGCCTCTCCGTCGACGCGGGTGAGGGCATACCCGCCAACCGTTCAAGAGCGGGACGGCTTGCGGCCACAGGCGGTTCAGCCACGATCATGGGGTGTCATGGATAGCAACGAAGTAGTGTTCCCGGAATCTCCCCAGGCGCTCCAGATGGCGCGTGCGAAGTTGGAGAAGCTGATCGAGATCGGCATTCTCCTGGGGCGCGAGCACGACCGCAACAAGCTGCTGCGCCACATTCTGGTCAGTGCTCAGGAGTTGACCCACTGTGCGGCCGGAACCCTCTACCTGAAGACCGACCACGACAGCCTGTATTTCGCAATCCGTACCAATAGCGACGATCTGCCCACCTTCGACATGCCCTTGCATGACCGGATAACGGGCAAACCCAACGATACCTTCGTCGCAATCTGGGTCGCCTTGCATGGTCAGTCCGTCATCATCGACGACGTCTATAGCGAGACCCGTTTCGACCTGAGCGGCACCAAGCGTTTCAGCGAGGAATCGGGTTTTCGTACCGTGTCCATGCTGACCGTGCCGATTTCACCCAGGAAGGGCCAGGTCCAGGGCGTGATCCAGCTGCTCAATGCCCAGGATCCGGATACCGGTGAAGTCATGCCGTTCGCCCGGGACATCGTCGGCTTCGTCGAAGCGCTGGCGGCGCAGTCGGCGGTGGCGCTGGAGAACAGCCAGCTGATCGAATCCCAGCGGCAACTGATGGACTCCCTGATCCGGCTCGTCGCTGGCGCCATCGACGCGAAAAGTGCCTATACCGGAGGGCATTGCGAACGCGTGCCGGAACTGGCCATGATGCTGGCCGAGGAAGCCTGCAAGGTGAAGGACGGCGTTCTGGCCGACTTCAGCTTCGAGTCGGACGACGAATGGCGCGAATTCCGCATCGGCGCCTGGCTGCACGACTGTGGCAAGGTCACGACGCCGGAATATGTGGTCGACAAGGCCACCAAGCTGGAAACCATCTACAACCGCATCCATGAAGTCCGCGCGCGTTTCGAAATTCTCCTCCGGGATGCCCAGATCCAGCGGCTCGAAGCCATCGCAGGCGGGATGGCGTCGGAGGACGCGAATCAGGCGTTTGCGGCGCGCAAGGCATCGTTGGTCGACGACTTCGCCTTCGTGGCGGAATGCAACCTGGGCGGGGAGTTCATGGCTCCGGAACGCATCGAACGCCTGCGGCGCATCGCCGGCATGGACTGGCTGCGCCATTTCGACGACCGTCTCGGCCTGTCTCAGGAGGAGTTGCGCCGCTACCAGGGTCAGGCCGTGGCAGAACTCCCGGCGCGAGAAACGCTGTTGGCCGACATGCCCCACCACATCTTGCCGCGGGAAGAACAAAAGGCGCTCGACCCGAAATACGGATTCAAGCTCAATGTGCCGGAAAATCTCTACAACTACGGCGAGGTGCACAACTTGAGCATAGGCCGGGGCACACTGACCGACGAGGAGCGCTTCAAGATCAACGAACACATCATCCAGACCATCGCGATGTTGGAAAACCTGCCCTTCCCGGACAACCTGAAGCGCGTGCCCGAATATGCCGGCTCTCACCACGAAACGCTGATCGGCACCGGCTATCCGCGCCGATTGACCAAGGATGACTTGTCGGTGCCCTCGCGCATCATGGCCATCGCCGATATTTTCGAGGCGCTGACGGCGTCCGACCGGCCCTACAAGAAGGCCAAGACGCTCTCGGAGGCCGTCAAGATCTTGATGTTCTTCAAGAAGGATCAGCATATCGACCCGGATCTGTTCCGTCTCTTCCTGACTTCCGGGGTCTATCGGCGCTATGCGGAAAAGTACTTGCGCCCTGAACAAATCGACGCCGTGGACATCGCCGCCTATCTCTAGTCTGAGAACGTCATGAATCATGTCTACCGCCTGGTCTGGAATGGCGCGCATGGTGCCTGGGTTGCCGCGCCCGAATCGGCCCGGGCGCGTGGCCGGGGCGGCTGTGTGCGGATTGTGCTGGCAGCCCTTGCCGTGAGCCTGCTCGCCCCCTGCGGCGGCGCCTGGGCGCTTCCCGGTGGTGCCCAGCCAGTCGTGGGCATCGCCAGCATCGCGACCGTGGGCAACGCCATGACGGTCACGACCAATGCCGCCCGGAGCATACTCAACTGGCAGCAGTTCGGCGTCAATGCCCATGAACTCGTGCAGTTCGTGCAGCCGTCCGCCGGCAGCAGCGTACTCAACCGCGTGCTGGGCGCCGACCCCAGCCTGATCTACGGCCAACTCCAGTCCAACGGCCAGGTCTGGCTGGTCAATCCCGCTGGAGTCTTCGTCGGCCCCACGGGCACGGTCAATACTGCCGCCTTCGTCGCCAGCAGCCTCAGGGTGGGCGACGCCGACTTCCTCGCCGGCCGCCTCAACTTCCAGGCCACACCCGACGTCGGCAGCGTCCTCAATCAAGGCGTCATCACCACCCCCAGTGGCGGCCAGGTGGTCCTGGTGGGCCCGCAAGTCGGCAACGAAGGCACGATCACCGCGCCGAATGGTGAAGTCATCCTGGCCGCGGGACAGTCCGTGCAATTGCTGGATACCGGCACGCCCGGAGTGAGCGTGACCCTCACCGGAGATGGCCAGGCGACCAACCTGGGTGCCATATTGAGCACGGCCGGGCGCATCGGCATCGCCGGCGCCCTGGTCAGGAACGCCGGAACCTTGAGCGCCAGCAGCGCGGTCAACGTGGGCGGCCAGATTTTCCTGCGCGCAGGCAAGAGCGCCATCCTGACGAACAGCAGCGTCCTCCGCGCCGACGGCACGAAGGGGGGCCGCATTCAGGTGCTGGCCGACATGGGGCAAGGCCAGGTTCGGGTCGACGGCCAGCTCGAAGCCCGAGGCACGCAAGGTGATGGAGGCGCAATCGAGACCTCCGCGGCAACCGTCAAGATCGCCGATACCGCCAAGGTCGATACGTCAGCCAGCGGCGGAAAGACCGGTACCTGGCTGATCGACCCGAACGATTTCACCATCGCCTCCGGCAACGGCGGTACGGTCAGTGATGGCTCGCCCAGCGGCGACATCTCGGGCGCCACGCTGAGCGCCGCGCTGAACAGCAGCAGCGTCACCATTCTGTCTAGCCAGGGCACCAGCAGCGGCAGTGGCAACATCAATGTCAATGACGCCATCAGTTGGAACGGCGGCACGGGCGGCACGATCCTCACTCTCACCGCCTCGAACAACGTCAACGTCAACGCCAACATCACCGCTTCGGGTGCACAAGACGGCCTCGCCCTCAATCCCAACACCGGCAACGGCAGCGAGCAGCCCAGTGGGGCCGGGGTATTCAACCTGGGCGCGGGGGCTGCGATCAACCTGCCCAATGTCTTGTCCACTTCCTCCACGGCCCTGGTCATCGGTGGCATTCCGTATACGGTGATCAACTCCCTGGGTGTGGAGGGCGACTCCAGCGGCCCCAACGGTCCCAGTGGCACGACGCTGCAAGGCATGCGAAGCGGCCACTATGCCCTGGGCAGCAATATCGACGCCTGCGCCACGGGGGGCGGTTTATGCGGAACCACCATTCAATCTTCCGCCTGGAACAGCGGCGCAGGTTTTGCCCCGATAGGTAGTGTGAACGCGCCTTTCACCGGTGTATTTGATGGCCTGGGTCACAGCATCAGTGGATTGACGATCAATCGGCCCACCAGCGACGATGTCGGGCTGTTCGCTGCTGTGGATAGCGGTGGTGTGGTGCGGAACGTAGGACTGCTCGGCGAGAGCGTGGTCGGGAGGAATGACGTCGGCGGTCTGGCGGGCTACAACGCTGGCACAATCAGCAACAGTTATGCCACCGGCAGCGTGGTCGGCAGTGCTGCTAGCCCTTCATCGAACTGCAATACGGGCATGCTGGAGTGCAATGTCGGCGGTCTGGTGGGTGAAAACGCAGGTGCCCTCGCCAACGACTATGTGACGGGCACGGTCAGTTCGGACACGGGCTCCCAGTCTACCGGCGGCCTGGTGGGTGAAAACAACGGGACCATCGCCACCAGCTATGCCGCCGCCACGGTCAACGGCTATCGCGATGTCGGTGGCTTGGTTGGCGGCAATACCAACAGTGTGAGCGACAGCTACGCACTCGGCTCAGTCAACGCAGTCTACGACGCCGCAGGCGGCCTAGTCGGCGCCAGTGTCGGCAGCATCAGCAACAGCTACGCCACCGGCGTGGTCACTACGACAGGCGGGGATGTCGGCGGCTTGCTGGGTTGGTACGGTGGCGGCCAGGTGAACAACAGCTATTGGGACACGACCACGACCGGGCAATCAAGTTCTGCCGGCGGTACGGGTCTGACCACCAGCCAGTTGATGAGCCAAAGCAGCTATAGCGGCTGGGGTTTCAGCAACGCTTGGTTCATGGTGGAAAGCGCGACTCGCCCCTTCCTGCGCATGGAATACAGCACCACCCTCAGCAACGCGCACCAGTTGCAACTGATGGCCATGGATCTCACCACCAGTTACACCCTGGCGAACGACCTCGATCTCACCGCCACGCTCGCCAACCCCAGCCAAATGTGGGCCACGGCCAGCGTGCTCGGCAACACAGCCAGCGGCTTCGCCCCGGTCGGCAATGCTGATACACACTTCACTGGCAGCTTCAACGGCGCGAATCACAGCATCATCGGGTTTTCCAGCAGCAGCCCATCCAACTACTATGTGGGGCTCTTCGGTGTGATAGACAGCACCGGTGTGGTGGAAAACGTCGGCATGCAGGAGGCCAGCGTGAGCGGCTTCAACTCCGTCGGCGCCCTGGCCGGAGCCAATGACGGCACGATCAACCATGTTTACGCTACAGGCAGCGCCAGCGGCAGCGGTTGGGTCGGCGCGCTGGTCGGAAACAACAGCGGCACGCTCAGTAATAGCTACGCCACCTCCAATGTAAGCGGCACGGGGACCAGCAGCTATCAGATCGGCGGGCTGGCAGGAAGTAACAACAACTCCGGGACGATCAGCAATAGCTACGCCACGGGTAGCGTGAACGGCTACTACAAGGTCGGTGGCCTGGTGGGGGGCAATCTCGGCACGATCACCGATAGCTATGCGACCGGCGATGTGACCGGTATTTCCACCTCGTATGGAACCTCCTCGGCCATAGGCGGCCTGGCGGGGGAAGCCTTCGGCGTCATCAGCAACAGTTACGCTAGTGGCAGCGTGAGCGGCACGACCGACGTGGGTGGACTGGTCGGGGTCAACTTTGCGAGTCTCGCCTCGACTTATGCGATGGGCAGCGTGAGCGGCACGACCGACGTGGGGGGCTTGGTCGGACTAAATAACCATGGCCTGGCTCAGCAGAGCTATGCCATGGGCAGCGTGAGCGGCACCGGCAATTTCGGGGGGCTGATCGGTAAGAATGTCGGTGGTGCGGTATATGACGGCTATTACCGCTGTGACACAGGCACCTGCATCAACGGTACTGGAAATGAAACCCTGAACGGAGTGACTGCGCTGACTTCCAGTCAGATGCAGGTCGCCAGCAGTTTCTCCGGCTTCACTTTCACCGCCACACCGGGCGCTACCGGGAACAACTGGGTCATCGTCAACGCCGATGGCTCGCTCGCCACCACGGGCAGTTCCACCTCGGGGGCGACCTTCCCCATGCTGGCCTCGGAGTACGGCACCAGCATTCGCAACACTCATCAGTTGCAACTGATGGCCATGGCGCCAGCGGCCAACTACACGCTCGCCAACGATATCGACGCCTCGGTCACGGGCAATTCTGCTGATGTCTGGGGCAGTGCGGGCTTCGTGCCAATTGGAAACGTCACCACGCCTTACAGTGGCACTTTCGATGGTGGCAATCACAGCATCCGCAACCTCACGATCTACCAGCCGGGTAGCTCTTATGTCGGCCTGTTTGGCGGCAGCAGCGGCACGGTCGAGAACGTCAGCCTGAGCAATGCCAGCGTGACTGGCTTATCCTATGTCGGCGCCCTGGTGGGCCTGAACACGGGCACGGTCAGCAACAGCAGTTCCAGCGGCAGCGTGACG
>CAILNT010000083.1 GCA_903835655.1 uncultured Pseudomonadota bacterium
AGACTTGGGCGGCAGCTTCCGTGAATACTGGCTGGCGCCTAGCGACCCACTTCAGCCGCTCGGGTCTCTGCACGGCCAACGTCTGAAGCTGGAGGTGCTGCCGCCATTGAAATTGGTTTGACGTGGGTCAGCACATCGGCCTTTTCTGCCACTGGCATCGTAGTCTGGCTATGACTGCTGCACCCAGGTACGAGACACTCGTACCCAGAACCAACTCCTGCATGTGCGCACCTAATATCCCAGTGCCACCAGTAGAGCTTATTCAGCATCAATTCCTAATGCCCATGGTCCCGGTGGTGGACATCAGGGAAATGAGCATGGATATGGACCAGGGGGTGATGCCAGTGCAGGTGCACGTGTTTCTCCCCCTGGGCGACTGGGAAATCATGGTCATGCTGGTGATGCTCGTCGTGGGTATGTTCGTGGCTATGTTCCATGGCATCGTGAATATGCTCATGTTCGTGCCGCTCCGTGAAATGTAACCAGACGCCAAGTACCATCAGCGTCCCGGCCACGGCGAGCTTAAGTGTCAGCGGTTCCCCGCTCGCCAAAGCCAGGATGGCCCCGAAGAATGGCGCCACGGAAAAGTAGGCTCCCGTGCGAGCGGTGCCCAGGTGCCGCATCCCAACCACGAAGAGGGTCAGACTCACGCCATATGCCAGCAGCCCGACGCCCATGGCAGCGACCGTCGTGGTCCACGCCGGCAACTTGTCCCTCATGGCGAAGGCAAGCGCCAAGTTGACGCTCCCGGCCATCATGCCCTTGACCGCGGCAATCCAGGTCGCATCCGCGTGGGCGACCTTGCGCGTCAGATTGTTGTCTATGGCCCAGGCCAGGCAGGCCCCCAGGATGGCAAGGGACGGGTAGATACCAGCGAACTTGGCGTCATCCGGCCAACTGAGCACCACCGCGCCGGCCGCAATGGCCGCCATGCCCAGGGCGATACGGTGGTCCACATTCTCCCGGAAGACGACCCATGCCAGCAGCGCCGTGAGCACACCTTCCGCGTTCAGAAGCAAGGCAGCACCCGACGCGGGCATTCCGGTCAGGCCATACATCAATAGCACCGGGCCCGCGACGCCACCGGCCAGGATAGCCCCGGCCAGCCACCCCGCCTCACCGGGCGACAACCTGACCCGTTCGGCTCGGATGAGAAAACGGTAAAGCGTCAGACCAACACCGGAACCGAGATAGAACAGACCCGCCAGCAACCAGGGACCAATGTCTCGCAGCAGTAGTTTGGCGAGCGGTGTGCCGGCGCCAAACAGCAGCGCAGCGCCGAGAGCCGCCACGACGCCTGGATTGAGCCATTGGGGACGGGCATTCATGACTTGAGACTCGCAGGAAGGGTTGCCAAGGTCGTATATCCATCGGTGAAGGGGCCTCTGACGGCGCTGGCAGTGGAGCTTTCGTGCGGTATGTTGTGATGGCAGGCGCAGGATTCGCCATGCGCGGCGGCAACCAGTTCATGGAGGATGCCGCACTCGCCTGCGGCATGGTTGGCATCACACCGCTTGCGCAAGACGGTGAGTTGCCGTTCAAGCGCCTGCATGCTTTTCAGCCGCGCTTGTACGCGCGCCAGTTGTGCGTCAATCATCAGGTTGATGTCGCCGCAGTCGGCATCCGGATGCTCGACAAACCCCAGCAGCCGCTTGATGTCGGCCAGTGATATATCCAATGCCCTGCAATGGCGGATGAACGCCAGCCGTTCAAGATGCGCGGGACCGTAGGCACGGTAGCCGTTTTGACTGCGAACCGGAGTGGGCAGCAACCCGGATTTCTCGTAATAGCGGATGGTTTCGACATCGACGCCCGTGGCCTGCCCCAGTTCACCGATGCGCAGCGTGGTTTCCATCGTCGTGCTTCAAAGGCTGCAACGGCAGCACTCTACCTGCTTGACCCTGGAGCGGCTACAGGGTGTGCAATGCAGACATAGACTTGAAGGAGAACACCATGTCTGCCTGTTGCTGCGATACCAGTTGTACGTCTCAAACCGACCTCAGCCCCCGCTACCGCAAGGTGCTGTGGGCTGCCCTGCTCATGAATGCAGTGATGTTCGCGGTGGAGATAGTCGGCGGCACGAAGTCAGGTTCGATGTCGCTGTTCGCCGATGCGGTGGACTTCGCAGGCGATGCCAGCAACTATGCAATTTCCCTGGCCGTGTTGTCCATGGGATTGGCCTGGCGGTCCCGGGCTGCGCTGGTGAAGGGCTACTCGATGGCGGCGTTCGGTGTCTTCGTGCTCGCCAAGACGGGTTGGGCGGTGGTCAATGGCATGCCCCCGGAACCTCTGACGATGGGCGCCATCGCGGTGCTGGCGCTGCTCGCGAATGGGGGCGTTGCCCTGATGCTGTATGCCTTCCGTGATGGTGACGCCAACATGCGCTCGGTATGGCTATGCAGCCGCAACGATGCAATTGGCAACGTCGCGGTGCTGTTGGCGGCGGCCGGCGTGCATGGCACCGGCAGCGCTTGGCCCGACATCGTCGTCGCCGTCATCATGGCCGGGCTGGCGCTGTCTTCCGGCATATCGGTGATTCGCCATGCCAGAAGGGAACTGTCGAGGACGCCCGCGGCCGTCGTCGGATTCGTTTCAGCTATTCAACTGGTACAGCGGCCTGATTAACTGCGCGAAGCCTTTGGTTTGGTGATGCCGCTGACTACCGGGTCGATGTGAGTCATGACATTGAGGACTGGGACCACCTCCCTGATACGCCTTCGCGCTTCAACGGTAATGTCATGACCTTCGAGCACGGTGAGGGTCGCACAGACCTCAAGGTGCACATCCAGCAGAATCCTGTCACCCATCTTGCGCGTACGCAGGTCATGAAATCCCACCACGCCGGGTGTGGCATTGAGCGCAGTGCTTATGAGTTCATGCTGTTCCTCGGTAGCTGAGCGGTCCATCAGGTCATCGAGCGCCTGCCAGGCAAATGACCAACCCATCCTGCCGACCATGAGGCCGACGACCAGCGCAGCAACCGGGTCGAGCAGCGGCAATCCCATTAGATTGCCGACGATACCGACGCCAACCACCAGGGAGGACGCCGCATCGGACCGGGCATGCCAGGCATTGGCAATGAGCATGGTCGAACCGACCCGTTTGCCGACCGCCAGCATGTAGCGGAACAGCCCTTCCTTGACCACAAGGGCGCCGAGCGCCACCCAAAGTGCCAGCACATGCACCTTGGCGATGGACTCCGGATGTTGCAGCTTGTCGATGGACGACCAGAGCATGCCTGCACCAACGACCAGGAGCAGGGTTCCAAGCACCAGGGACGCAGCCGTTTCATAACGCATATGGCCGTAGTGGTGAGACTCATCCGGTGCTTTTGCACTGAAATGATTCGCCAACAGCACGACGAAGTCGGCGAGCAGGTCGGACAGCGAGTGTATGCCGTCGGCAATCAGACCCTGAGAGCCGGAAACGAGGCCGGCGATGACCTGCGAGCAGGTTAGTAGCAGGTTGACGGCCACACTGACCAAGGTGCTGCGCTTGGCGGCCATTTGTCGTTCTGGAGTCTCGATAACGTCTGTTGGTGAAGAAGTCATAACGTGTCTTGATACATCCGGTTGGTATCAAACTGGAGAGTTGCGCTGGGACATTGTTTTGCAATGCGGCTTTCCAGCCCAACCCGCCATCGCTATCTATGTTGAACAACCACGCCGTGCCTATCAATCTCTGGACCCCACCCAAGCATTACGAGCGCACTGGCAATAGTGACGCTTGCCTCGTGACTTGAAGACCCTGGGGGTATCAATAACGAATCCTCCGGAATTAAAGGTTCCTTGTTGCCCTTGACGTCCTCGACCATGAGCCCTCGCCCCGCCCGGTCTGTATAGAGCTCGACGGTGGTGCGCCCACCGTCGATACGCTCAACATCGCAGAACCATTGCGCGCCGTCGTGCTGAATGAAATTGATTCGGAAGGTCATGACGATGCTAAGTTCATAGGCCCTAAGGAAGCTACCTTTATTGCCAGCCGAAACGCCGGGTGTAGTAGCGCTTCATAAGCTGCGTCAACACCATATAGCCCACCAGGATGGCGGCCAGTATCGGGAAATAGCTCAGCGGCAGGGCCTGCAACTTGAAGTAGCTGGCGAACGGTCCCATGGGAATGGAAATCCCGATGGCCATTATCAGACAGGTCGCCAGCAGCAGTGGCAAGCCGGGCCGGCTCTCGATGAACGGTATCTTCTGGGTGCGTATCATGTGCACCACCAGGGTCTGGGTCATCAGGCCCTCGATGAACCAACCGGATTGGAACAGGGTCTGGTGGGCCGGGGTGTTGGCGCCGAATACGAACCACATGACACCATAGGTGATGATGTCGAACACCGAACTGACCGGCCCGAAGAACAGCATGAAGCGGCCGATGTCGCCAGGATTCCAGCGTTGCGGCGCTTTCACCAACTCCTCGTCCACGTTGTCGAAGGGAATCGCCACCTGGGAGAAGTCGTAGAGCAGGTTTTGCACCAACAGATGCATGGGCAGCATTGGCAGGAAGGGGATGAAGGCGCCGGCCACCAGCACCGAGAACACGTTGCCGAAGTTGGAGCTCGCCGTCATCTTGATGTACTTCAGCATGTTGGCGAAGGTCTTGCGGCCTTCAATCACGCCCTCCTCCAGAACCATCAGGCTCTTCTCCAGCAGGATGATGTCCGCCGCCTCCTTGGCGATATCCACCGCGGTGTCCACCGAGATGCCGATATCAGCGGTGCGCAACGCCGCTGCGTCGTTGATGCCGTCGCCCATGAAGCCCACCACGTGGCCATTGGCCTTGAGCAGCCGAACCACGCGTTCCTTATGGGCGGGCGTCAGCTTGGCGAAGATGTCGTGGCGCTCAACGACCTGGGCCAGTACGGCATCGCTCATGCGTTCCACTTGCGAACCGAGCACCACCGTCTCTGCATCCAGTCCCACCTCACGGCAGATTTTCGCGGTCACCAGTTCGTTGTCGCCGGTGAGCACCTTGACCCGCACCCCGTGGGTGGCCAGCGCTTGCAGGGCCGGTTCGGTGGATTCCTTGGGCGGGTCGAGGAAGGCGACGTAACCGATGAGGGTCAGCCCGGCCTCATCGGCCACCCCATAGGTGTCCTGGGTCGGCGGGGTCTCCTTGGAAGCCACCGCGACCACGCGCAGGCCATCCGAGTTGAGTTCGGCGGTGACCTCGCGAAGCTGGTCCAGTAGTTCCGGAGTGAGCGGTTCATCCACTTCGCCGTGGCGGACCCGGCTGCAGACGCTGAGGATTTCCTCCACCGCGCCCTTGCAGATGAGCAGGTGATGCTCTTCCCGCTCGGCCACCACCACCGACATACGGCGGCGCTGGAAGTCGAAGGGAATCTCGTCCACCTTGCGGTAGTTGGCCGCCGGGTTGAGTTCCTTGTGTACCTCGACGTGTTCCAGCACCGCCACGTCCAGCAAATTTTTCAGGCCGGTCTGGTAGTAGCTGTTGAGGTAGGCGGATTCCAGGACGTCGTCGGACTCCTCTCCCCATACGTCGGTATGGTGGGCCAGGAAAATCTTGTCCTGGGTGAGGGTGCCGGTCTTGTCGGTGCACAGGACGTCCATGGCGCCGAAGTTCTGGATGGCGTCCAGGCGCTTCACGATGACCTTCTTCCGGGAAAGGATGACCGCCCCCTTGGCCAGGGTGGAGGTGACTATCATCGGCAGCATTTCCGGGGTCAGGCCGACCGCGACCGACATGGCGAACAGGAAGGCCTCGGTCCAGTCGCCCTTGGTGAAGCCGTTGATGAACAGCACCAGGGGCGTCATCACGAACATGAAGCGGATGAGCAGCCAGGCCACTTTGTTGACCCCGGCCTGGAACTGGGTCGGGGTGCGGTCGGTGCTGGTCACCCGCTGTGCCAGGGCGCCGAAATAGGTGCGGTTGCCGGTGCTGACCACCACGGCCGTGGCGGAGCCGGAGACGACGTTGGTGCCCATGAACAGGATGTTTTCCAGTTCCAGGGGGTTGGCCATGTCGCTATCCCGTTGCCTGACGAACTTCTCCACGGGTAGCGACTCGCCCGTCATGGCCGCCTGGCTGACGAACAGGTCCTTGGCCGAGAGCACCCGGCAGTCGCCGGGAATCATGTCGCCGGCGGACAGCACAACCAGGTCGCCGGGGACGAGTTCCTTGATGGGCACCTCGGTCTTACGTGGGTCCTTCGGGTGCAGTTGCACGTCGAAAAAGCGGCGCGCCTCCTCCATCGCGTCCTCGGCAAGGTCGTGGCGGATGACAGTGGCGGTGTTGCTCACCATGGCTTTCAGCTTGTCCGCAGCCTGGTTTGAGGACCGTTCCTGCCAGAAGCGAATCATCACCGAGAGCACCACCATGGTGCCGATGACGATGGTGGCCTTCATGTCCTCGGTGAGGTAGGAAATGACGGCCAGCAGGGTGAGCAGCAGGTCGAACGGCGTCTTGTAGCAATGCCAGAGGTGCATCCACCAGGAGAGGGGCTTTTCCTGCTCGATTTCGTTCGGACCGAAGCGCTCCCGGGCGGCATCGGCCTGGGCGTGGCTCAGCCCGTGAGGATGGGAATCCAACTGCGTGAGCAGCGCGTCCACCTCGCTCCTGGCTGCGGCGACCAGGGTTTGTGACAGGGTCGCCGGTACTTCGCGGCTGACCCCGGTGCCGGTCAGGCCGTCGAGCATGGCCAGGCGGCGGAAATGGCGGCCGAGGCCGCGGCTGCGGATGAATCCCGCGAATAGTTCTTTCAGGATGTTGAAGTTCATATTGTTCTACTGCCTGGACAAAAGCCGGTCCTGACACGGTAATCAACTGCAATCATGGCCCGAGGGCGCGCGAATGCAGCCGAATGGCCATGTCGGCCTGCAAAAATCAGATGGGAAGTAGATGCGGCAGCCGAGAAACGGCTACCGAGATGCCACTACCCGCCGGGGGGGCAGGGTAGCAGCAGGAAATGACCCTACAGTTACACTGCCAGTGGTTGGTCGATAGGTAATCGACTACTGGGACAGTCCATAGGGAGACTCCGAAAATGGGTGAGCGGCGGACTCTACCAGTCGAATATCGGCCTGGCAACATCCCCCTGGGGGGGATAGGATGACTACACTATGACGACACATCGAGCCCATCCCGACGTACTGAAACGGTTGAAACGCGCCCACGGCCACCTCAAGAGCATCATCACGATGCTGGAAGAAGAACGCGGGTGCCTTGAAATCGCCCATCAACTTCAGGCGGTCGAAAAAGCCATCAGCAACGCCAAGAAGACCCTGGTGCACGACCACATCGACCATTGCCTGGAACAGACGGTACGCGACGGTGCCCTTACGTTCGATGACACCATTCGCGAATTCAGGGAAATTACCAAGTACCTCTAGGACCGAAGCGGTAGGGTGACTACGACCAGTCCTTGAATAGCCGCTCAACCTCACGTTCACTGATGCACCGATGCAGGCCCTCGCGAAACCGGCTGTCGGCGAACATACGCGAGGCATCGGCCAGGAGTTTCAAATGGTCCTCGGTGGCCTGCTTAGGCACGAGTAGAACCAGAACGTCGGTTACCGGCTCGTCGTCCGGCGCGTCAAAGGGAATCGGTGACTTCAGTCGAAGGTAGGCGACCCGTGCCTGGTTCAGGTCTCTGACGCGAGTGTGGGGGATGGCAACGCCCAGACCCAGCCCCGTCGATGCAAGCTTTTCGCGGCGGGTGAGGCCGAAGCTCACATCCTCCTGCGGAAGTGCATGCACAACATCCATGTGCCGACCGATGGCATCGAGCAAGCTGGCCTTGTTCACAACCTCCACATCAAGCCAGACATCCTCGGCGAACAACAAATCTGCGACCGTGTTCGCCGGGGAGATTTTCCACGTGTCTTTGAACACACGTTGACCAGACCATGCCATCCGTCTCGCTTGTAACCAAGTCATGATGCCTCCGAGCGGGACTAGCGGCGGTCGATGCCAACCAGAAGCGCGTACGCTCCAGGGCACTTGGTTTCCTCCTGGGGGCGGTGGGACGAAACCCTCGACTCACAGGCAATATGGCCCATGGCCCAGTGTTTGACGGAGGCGGCCAAGCGACCAAAGACATTCGAGTTGCGTTGTGCATTGAAAACCATGATGGGTACTCCTTCGTTTCCGTGCGGGAAATACGTTGTGGAGACTGCTACATGGTCATGCTAGGAACGCCGGAGTTAAAGTTTTCGAAAGGCTTGAGGCCTGAGTATCAAAATCCCATCAAGGATGAGCAGCATGGAAGCAACCCCTTGGTAGTCGAGATGACAGTCTGAGGGTGACTTGAAGCGGCCATCCACGCCCGCGTCCTGGCTGGCAGCAACTGACTCAATGCGGAAAATCGTCATGCTCTCAGGAACGTCGGTTGTCTGGTGTGCTGCTGACGTTCATACCGCCAATTTCAGCGACCTGCGAATGACTGTAGGTGGCCGGACAGCGACCAGCGACTGGCCATACCTATATTCACCTCGGAACCCTGAGCCAACGGTTGGCGGTCCGCATTGACGCGTGCGGCAATATAAGGGCAGTCTGCGCTGCCCACTTCCATTTACTAAGTGTTCCCGCGAAACAAATTTTGCGTCCTCAGGTAGGGGCGAATTCATTCGCCCAGTAGCTGCAGTTGTGTACTCTGGGCGAATGAATTCACCCCTGCCAGTAGTCGATTTCTGTGCCGCAGGAAAAGCAAAATCAGTTTCACCGCACTACTTACCTATTAACCGATTCGCGCGTTTTGCCTGCTTGCTCGTCCTCTGGATATGGTCGACCTCGCTGCTGGCCGTCTCATCCAACGGGGTGGTCGCGGTATCGCATCCGGCTGCGGCGGCCGCCGGCGCGCGCATGCTGGCGCTGGGCGGTAATGCCATTGATGCAGCGGCGGCGGTGCAGTTCGCGCTCAACGTGGTCGAACCGCAGTCATCCGGCATCGGCGGGGGCGGCTTCATGCTGGTTCATCTGGCCAAAACCGGGGAGACCTTCATCGTCGATTCGCGCGAGCGTGCACCTGCTGCAGCCAGCACA
>CAILNT010000084.1 GCA_903835655.1 uncultured Pseudomonadota bacterium
AAATACAACGATTCGGAGGTTTGCAAAATCCCAGGAAAACCACCGAAAATCACCCCGTCCGGAACTCGAAAAACCACACCTTTTACTGGCTCCATTAAGCCGCGATTCGGTGGCTCCAATGGGGCGCGATTTGCCATCAGGACCGCCAACCATGTCAGAACTCGAATCTCCCTCCACTTTGTGCCCACCGGCGACAGAATCACGCCCCCGACACCCGCAACGTGAAATAGCCGATCTGCTGGCAACCGCCATCGTGCGGATGCATGCCGACCCCGGCAACGACGAGCTTCAGGAAGTCAGAACAGTTAGCCTTGGCTTTACTACCTACCAGCGCGTGAATGCGAACCCGTCTTATCAAGAAGGAGTTCGCGAATGACAACACACGCAGCCAACGTGACGGCGCAGATTGCGCAGTTACCAACCCTCCCCATGGAAAACCTCTGGGTCCTGTGGGATGAGTTTTTTGATCGCCGCCCTGGCCATCACCATCGCACCTACCTCGAAAGCCGCATCGCCTACAAATTGCAGGAACGAGCGCATGGCGGCCTGCCGGCAGCGCTGCGCCGCCGCCTGGAAAAGATTGGCGAGACCGGCGAGGTGCCCAACCAGAAGCGTCGATCGGAAAGCCAGGTCGCACCCGGCACGGTGATGGTCCGCGAATTCAACGGCATCAATCACCGGGTCACGGTTCTGGACGATGGCCGATTCGAATACCAGGGCCGGCCCTACAAGAGCCTGTCGGCGGTGGCACGTGCCATCACCGGAAACACTTATTCCGGGCCGGTGTTCTTCGGTCTGAAACCTTCCCACCGCGAACGGAAGAAGGGGAACGTATGAAACCGATCACTGCACGTTCTGCCCTCACGCCGAAACGGCGCTGCGCGGTCTACACACGCAAATCCTCCGACGAAGGCCTCGACCAGGAATACAACAGCCTGGAGGCTCAACGCGATGCCGCGCTGGCGTTCATCTCCAGCCAACGGCATGAGGGGTGGATCGCCGTCGATTATGGCTACGACGATGGCGGGTTCTCTGGCGGCAACATGAACCGCCCGGCGCTCAAGCGATTGCTCGCTGATGTCGAGGATGGCCGCATCGATGTCGTGGTGGTCTACAAGATCGACCGCCTGTCGCGATCGCTTGGGGACTTCGCCAAGATCGTCGACCTGTTCGATGCCCACGGCGTGACCTTCGTATCCGTCACCCAGCAATTCAATACCACCACCAGCATGGGGCGCCTGACGCTCAACATCCTGCTCTCCTTCGCCCAATTCGAGCGCGAGGTGACCGGCGAGCGCATCCGCGACAAGTTGGCGGCGAGCAAGGCCAAAGGCATGTGGATGGGTGGAGTTCCGCCGCTGGGCTATGACGTCAAGGACCGCAAGCTGGTCATCAATGAACCCGAAGCTGCACTGGTGCGCGACATATTCATCCGCTACGCCGAGCACGGCTCTGCGGCACAGTTGGTGCGTGAGTTACAGATCGAGGGCCATACCACCAAGTCCTGGATAACGCAGGGGGGACGGCATCGGCAGGGACACACCATTGACCAGCAGTATCTGTTCTCGATGCTGCGCAATCGTCTCTACCTCGGTGAGATCAGCAACCACGGCCAGTCCTACCCTGGGCAGCACAAGGCGATCATCGATCGTGAGCTATGGGATGCCGCGCACACCATCATCCAGAAGCGGAAGCAGGGGCCGCGAGTTCGGAACACCGAAAACCCAGCGCTGTTGGCGGGGCTGCTATACGCGCCGGACGGTCAGCGCCTGCTTCCGACACATACCACCAAGAAGGATGGCCGCCGTTATCGCTACTACGTGCCGTACCTTGAAAAGCGCCAGGGCGCGGGGGCATCCACGCAGCCAGGGCGCCGCAGCATGGGGCCCTTGCCGGCAGCCGAAATCGAAAGTGCTGTCCTGACTCAGGTGCATCAGGTCCTACAGGCGCCCGAGATGATCATCGGCGTGTGGCAGGCCGGCATGGCGTTACGGGAGAAGGATGCTTTCGATGAACCGAGGGTCCTGGTCGCGATGCGGCAGATCAGCAACGTGTGGGACCACCTGTTCCCGGCCGAGCAGCATCGGATCATGCGGCTCCTGATCGAGCGGGTCCAGCTGCGCGCCGATGGGCTGGACATCATCTGGCGCGACGATAGTTGGCACCAATTCCGCAGGGAACTGGAACGCCACCCGTTCGTTGAAGAACAGCACGAGGCGGTGGCAGACGGGATCGAAGAGATGGAGATGGCATGATGGGCACGGACACCAGGGATTTCCGTGAAGCACAGCGGAAGGTGGAAATCACCATGACGGGCGAGGCGCGTCAGTTTGATGCCGGCGGCCGTTCGGTGACCTTCGTGCCTTTGAGCATCAAGCGCCGCAGTTACAGCAAGGTGCTGGTGCCGCCACCGGGGAGCAAGAGCGTCAAGATCAAGTCGTCGTTCGACTTGCCCCTGATCCGTACCCTGGGGAAGGCGTACTACTGGCAGCGTTTGCTCGATACCGGCACGGTGACCAACGCCACCGAACTGGCGCGGCAACTCCGCTTGGAACCCGGCTGGATAGCCGAAGTGCTGCGACTGACCCGCCTGGCCCCCGACATCGTTCAAGCCATCCTCGATGGCCGCCAGCCCCGTCACCTCAATCTTCATGCCGTGCGTGGGCGGCAGGCCGAGGTTCCGGTGGACTGGCATGAGCAGCGAGTGCTCTTTGGGTTCGAGCGATGAAGGCATCGCTACAGTACGTTGCCCGTCGAACCGCTATCTGCGGCGCAGGCATAAGTCATTGGCGGGAAACGTCCTTTACGTGTGCCATTGGCGCGCAGTTCTCCACTATTTTTTGAGAACAGAGAGCAGAAAAGAGTCGAACCGCGCCGGAAACGGCAATATTTCAGAGCGTTTCGCAGGGCGTGTGGCACACGCAAAATGGGGAGGAACCCCGCGCGGTTTGCGGGAAGGCGCAGAAGTGGGAAAGCCGACTGAGAACAGTCGGCCTTATATATTGGTGGCCAGGGGCGGAATCGAACCGTCGACACGCGGATTTTCAATCTTGAAATATCAATGACTTACAGCAACTCACAACAATATACAGCCATGTAATCAATGGGTTGTGGCGTTGCGTTGTTTGCCGTTAGTTGTGGATAACTGCCATTTCCTAGCTGTTAGTGTGCCGCCAGTGTGCCACGGTCCAAAAAACCCGGCGCAAGGCCGGGCGAAAAACCGGGCGTTGCGCCCGGTCAGGGAGGTGGCGACAGTATAGCGCCCGGCGCCAGTGGAAATTGGGCGCGCCGGGTCTGGTTACACGGTAATTGGTTCGTCTACGCACGCACGGTGCCCCTCGGTTCCGTGGTGAAGTGTTTGACGATGGTGGCTCATGGACCTGAGCCATCATGCTACGGAGCCTCGATCACCCCTCGTGGGTTCACGCCGGTCAAGAGTAGCTGCTTTGCCTGCTGGTACTTCTCAAGGATCTCGTCGGAGTCATCCCAGCCGAATTCACCCAGGTGCAGTTGTTGTTCCCGACCCAGGTAGCGATACTTCAACTTGATGCTCAAGGTTCCGGCAGAGTGCATCAATGCCAGCAACCCGCCACCGATGTAATGCTTGGTGGGCCGGTCTTCTGGCCAGTCGTTCATCAGGTCATACAGGCGGTCTTCATCCAGGATGATTTCTTTGGGAGTGCGCCTTCCACGTCTCGTGGAGGTGTGACTAAGGTGAGAATCTGGCACTTTCAACCCCCCCACATTTGTGACAGTAGATTTCGGGAAATTTGGCTTGCATGCGTGTACTGGCGCGGGTTCCGGTGTGTTCCAAGTAGTGTGACATCACTATCACTTTCCGTGACACTGTCACGCTTGGCGTCACACCTACTGTCAGATGTGCGAAGGCTGTCCGGCGCTGCGAAGTGAGAACGGGAAAATGAGAAGTAACGGAGAAAATCCGATGACAACCCCTTCGGCTGTTGCCTCGATCTGTGCACGGGACGGTGGGCATGTCGGGCCGAATGAGAATCGCCCGGCGCCAAGCGTGTAGGCGTTGCCAGGCTGGAAATCGCTGTTATCTGCTACTGGCACCCGCCAGTTCATGCATGACGCCCACGGTGCGCGCCACCTCATCCGCCAGCCGGCCGGGCAACCTGGCCCGGTATATCTCCGTCAGCGACCGGTAGTACCAGAGCACCTGCACCTGTGATGCGCTGAACCGATCGAACACGGCCAGGCCGATGGCGTGCTGGTCGGAGACGATGGCGCGGGCGTTGTGCAACTTGTCGCAGGCGGAAACCAGTAGCACTTCCGGGCCTTCCAGTTGCAGATGTCGGAGGTAGGTTTCCTTGCGCACCTGCCAATCTGGCTTCGGCTTCGTGTCGGCATCGGTGCAGGCGCGCACGATGCGGGCTACCCGCTCGCCGAAGCGTTCCCGGATGGTAGGTTCATAGTCGGCGCCGCAATCCTCGATGACGTCATGCAGCAGGCCGGCGATGGCCTGGTCTTCGTCGCCGCCATGCTCCAGCACCAGCGCGGAAACCGACATCAGGTGCGAAATATAGGGAATCGTCGTGCTCTTGCGGGGTTGCCCGGCGTGAGCTGTGGCGGCGAATGCGAAGGCGTCGGCGAGACGCTGATGATTCAACTTGTTGTGCATTTTCATTTCTCCTTCAGGCATATTTCGTCACTGCGTACCCTGGCGTAATCCCAGGCCGAAAACTTGACGTCCTCCGCCCCGATGGAAGACACGATAAACGGGTCATCTCCAAACGCGGTGTAACTCGAATACAGGCTGGTGGCGCTCATGCCCGGTTCATACGCGGATGCCAGATAGCCACTGACGATCTTGCGCGCGGCGGCGATGGCTTCCGCCGCCGTGGCGAAGTCGCCGTGTTTGTAACGCTCGTCTTTATCCATGTAGTGATAGTTGTCGTCGACCATCACGGCGTAGGGCGTTTCGGGGTTGGTCATGGTGTTCCACTCGATCCTGTGTTGCATCGCGGGGCGCGGGAATACCGACGGCCGGGCGCCCCAGGTACAGACGTTTCAGTATTCATCGGCGAGGATGCTGTACCGGCAATCGTCATGCGCCCGCTCCCGAATCAGGGTGCGGATAGCGTCGATTCCCCGCCGGTCTATTCCGCTCTGTTCCGGGCCAAACATGTCCTCCAGAAATTCCAGTAGTTGAGACTTGTTCACCGTCACCTGTTCGACGATCCAGCCCAAATCTGGATACTCGATGGGTAGATTCTTGCGCGCCGCCCATTCGCGCAGATCGCTGATCCAGAGGTAGCGGTAGCCCAAGTCGATATGGGTGGGATCACGGTTAGCGCCCGGCGGGGAGCCATCGAGCCACTGAGTAGCCAGCCCTTCATCTTCCCGGACGTCAATCCAGCAACAGCTATCGGTCATGGTGCCACCTCATTTCTTGTCAGTAGGTGCGGATACTGGCATGGGCGGTTTCACTGCCCCGCCAACCGGCAACAACTCGTCCTCGGTTTCCGGCACATTCATTTCATCCGCCGCCAGGTCACCGTCGCAGCGCGAACAGACATAGGCGAGGGCCTCGGTATCATGGGGCTGTATCGTGTTCAGCCAGGGCCGGCGGGTTTCGGTTTGGTCCATCAACTGATAGAAGACATGCGGTTCGGTCAGGTCTACCGGCCCGCCACACTTCGCGCAGGTCTCGATCGGTCCCGCACCGCACTCGATGAGCCGTAGCCCCCGCCCGGCGAGGTCCGACCATGCAGTTAGCTTGGCACAGCCGTCGTCGCAGAACTGGCCCAGGACGTCGTCACGCAATACCGTGATCGTGGCGCAATCGTCAGGGGTTTCCCCCTGCCGGTCATAGTCAACCCGCTCGACCAGGCGATTGAAGCTCCAATACCGTGCTCCCAGGCTTGCGCCGCAGGTATCGCATTCGACGAATTCTTTGGATTCGCTCATGGTGTCACTCCCGTTCAATACGTGACGTTGTAATTGTCATGGGGATATAGGCTCACCAGGTGAGCCTTACTCAGATGCTTTTCAGTTCATCCGTTGCGTCAACCCAGTTGCGCGCTCCTTCAACAGCATTGCTCTCGAACACCATCAGATAGCGGAAGTCGCGGCCAGCGGATTCCTGCCACAAGCGGCCGAGTTGCACTTTCACTTTCGAATCGGAATTGTCCCGGTCATCCCCCTTGGTTTCCACCAGGACGATGCGCCCACTTTGCATGCGGACGATGAAATCGGGGTAATGGTTGGTGGCCCCGTTCAGGAAGAAGCCATGATTCTGGTCATTGCGGTGCCACCAGCGCACGTTTTCGCATTCCGCCAGAAAATCAGCCATACGATTTTCCAGGTTGTTGCCGCTGTCTTCGCGTTGGTAAAGGCTGTTGCCGCTGGGCGGATATGGCCTGCGTGGGCGGTTTTCCGGTGGCAAAGAAAAGTTTGGCTTGGCCACGACGAGATCCTTGCGTACCCAGCGCTCCATCTGGCCCAACGACCAAGTCAGCATTTCCAGGCGAACCCGTTTGCGGATGCCATCCACATAGGCGTGCTGGTGCTCGACCACTTCCTCAAGTTGAGCCGGCGTCAGCGTGGCCAGAATCTTCTCGATGTAGGTACGTATGTCGGCTTCGTTGAGCGGCGGCATCTTGCCGATCCAGTTGCTCACCAGGCCGATCAACTGTTGGCGCTTCGCATCCGGAGACAGGCTGGCCAGATACTCACGCAAGGCGCGGATTTCCTGTTCCTTCAGGCGAATGCGCGTGGGCTCATAGTCTTCGATACCTTCGGTGCCGATTCGTAGCAGGTCGATCTTGGCCACGTCTCCGGCCACGGGCAGCAACGTGAAGTCGTTGATGTCGCAGTTGGCGAGGCGGAATTCCCGGCCCAACAGGTTTTCCCTTTCCAGCAACACCCAGCCATCGTCAGCAAACAGCAGCCCTTCGGGCGCCTTGCGAAAAAATTGGGGGAGCTTGAGTTGGGCGATTTCATCCGCGAATTCATGGCGCAGGGGATAGGCTTTGTCCATCTTGTCGTTCAACTCGGGTGAGAGGTAATGGCCCGCTAGTTGCTGCTGGGCGGCGTCCAATTCCGTGGCTGCCTGCCGCCCGCACGCCAAAGTCACTTCCACCGAATCGGCAGGGGCATTCGTGTCCATGTCCCCGGCGGTCGCCTGTCCCGCGATAGAACTTGTCGGCCGGTTGAACAAGGGGGCGGTTTGGGGGGATGTGGTCGGCAGGGAAGCCAGCGATTGTTCCAACGCTGCATCCGTCAAATCCGGCGTGCGGTAATCGTTCCGGCTGAAGCCAGCCCGGTTGAGGCCGGCCACGATTCTATCCAGCGTCTCGGAAAACACCGCCGATGCGGTCAGCACATAGCTTTGATTCAAAGGCTCGCGCCCGTGCGGCCGAACATAGGGCTGGCGCAGGATACGGCCGAGTATCTGCTCCACCTCCACCGGCGAGGATCGATCCGCCAGTGTCGCCAGGATGTAGGCGAACGGGCAGTTCCACCCCTCCTTCAGCGCGTTCACCGTCAGGATGTAACGCACCTGGCAATCGCTGGCACTGAGGTTGACCCCCTTCAACTCGTTGATGTCCGCCGTCTTGATATGGATTTGTTCCTCGGGGATACCGCGCTCGATGAGTTCAGCCTTTACCTTGGTGAACGTCATGCGCTCGTCTTTGCCCTTGCTTTCCGCTTGGAACAGAACGATGGGCCGGATCGGCAAGCCGCCCTCCGCCTGTTCAGCCTCTGCTTCCGCCTCCAGTCTGGCGCGCAAGTCGATAGCGTGGGCGATGACCGCCTCCCGGTCTGGCAGATTACGCACGATCACCGGCAGTTTGACCATGTGCTGATCGCGCAAGGCCATCGCGTCGATGAAGCTGATGATGTTGGCGCCTTCGCGCGGGGTGGCAGTCAATTCCAGCACGAAAGACGGGTTCAGATTGGCCAGCATTTCCAGAGAGAGCGGCGTCGTCGCGTTGTGGCTTTCATCGACTACCACCACCGGATTCAACCCGGCCATGACCGCGACCAACGAGTCCGGATCAATGTCCCCCTTCGTGGCTTTGGGTAGGCTGGCGAAAGGCGCCATTGCCGCGTTTTCCTGATAGAGCTTGCGGTCGTCCTTGTTCTTGGCGCGCAGGCTGTCATAAGTCAGCACCGCCATCACCAGGCCGTCGCGCACCGCATCGGGCGAAAACGCACTGCCCCCGGCCAGCAAGCCCGACTTGTCCAATACCGTGGCGCGCCCCTCGAAGTGGCTTTGCAGCGTCTGGAGATAAGGGTCGCCCGGCGTGCGTAGCGCCACCAGCACCTGTTCCTGGATGGATAACGATGGCACCAGCCACAGGCAAAAGCGCGCGTCACCCCGCCGCCGCTCCATTGCCGCAAAGATTTCCTTGAGCGCACACAAGCCGATCAAGGTCTTGCCGCCCGCCGTCGGCACCTTGGCGCAGACCTGCGGCACCCCGTGTGGCAGCGGCCGGTAACCGGGCATGCCACTCGCCCCCTTGGCATCCCAGTGGGCACGATAGGCCAACACCACATCATCGCAAGCCTGCCAGCGAACGAGAAAGGCGCGTAGATCGTCCAGTACCTGTTGCTGGTAGCTGTTGGGCGTCATGTCAGAGCCGGGAAACGTCGCGTGGAATTTTCTTGAAGGCGATGCCATGTCGCCGCATGAAGGCATCGCCCAGGGCGCACTGGTCGGCGTAGATCAGCACCCGGCCAGGCGTTTTGACCAGCAACGCCAGCATGTCCAGGTCCAACGTTGTCGGCTGATCTGCTTCGTAGGCGAAGAACACCCGCTGGCCTTGTGCCTCGCCCAAGTAATACGGGGATACAGCGTTATCTGGCGCTGCCCGCGACTCTGACGGAATGCCCTCGGTGTAGGCCACGTAATCGCGGATTGCGGCAATCCCGGCCGCGCTGCTCAGGTTGCCATCCTCATCGAACAGGGCCGGGCCGATGGTGAAATACTCGAACCCGCCGCCCAGGCCGGCCACAGTTTTGGCACCTTCGCCGTAGCCTGCCATTACTCGCCGCACTCTCTCTGCGGTCAGGGTTTCGGCGTACTCCATCATTTCAACCAGGATGAATCGGCGGTTGCCACCATCCTGGGCGTTGAGTTTTAGAACAGCATGAGCAGTAGTGCCTGAACCGGCGAACGAATCGAGAACGATAGCCTGATCATTGCTATGAAGGCTCACGAGCCATTCGATCAGCGAAGTTGGTTTAGGAGTGTCGAATGGCTTAGCACCGAAAATCTCCTTCAGCTCACGTGTTGCGTCAGAGTTGAATCCAATTTGATCAAGCCAAGTACCCCAACCGACTGCTTTTTTCTTGTCTCTGATTTTTTCAAATGGAACCCAACGTTCATGGGCACTATCAACAGTCACGCCATCGTCAAAAGGGCAGAGTTCCCAGTGAGCGATTTCTGGATCAGCCAGGATGGCTTTCATCTTCTGATCTTTGCCCCAACGCCAATGCCCTTCCTCTCCATCGTTTCTATATGGGTAAACGACTGCACCCGAGGGGGTGCTCAGTGGAAACCACTGTTTTGGCCTATGCCCTCTTAACGATGTACCCCCCCATTTACGCAATTCCCGGCCCTTCCTATATGAGCCAAGCTTGTCTTTGAGATTTAGGGGGCCTACTGACCTTTCCTCTTGCGTGATGCAGGACATGTCACCGTTGTGGTAAATCAACACATACTCATGTCCTCCACGTAGGCCAGTTTTTTCCTTTCCACCACTGGGCTCTGCCAGACAGGGAGCACATGCTAATTTGTTGGATGCCCCGAAAATTGAATCAAGGATGGCGATCGCATTTCCCAACTCGGTATCGTCGATACTCATAAAAAGCAGTCCATCCACCGCCAGCAGTCGGTGCAGTAGTCTCAGCCTCGGATACATCATGCACAGCCACTTCTCGTGCCGGCTCAGGTCTTCGCCTTCCTTGCCCACCACTTTGTTCAGCCACTTGCGGATGCGAGGGTCGTTGACGTTGTCGTTGTAAACCCAGCCCTCGTTGCCAGTGTTGTAAGGCGGGTCGATGTAGATGCACTTCACCCTCCCCTCGTATTCCGGCAGCAACGCCTTCAACGCTTCCAGGTTGTCGCCATGAATGATCTTGTTGCCGGTGCTGTTCGCGGCCGTGCCCTCCGGCGCGGCGAAGGTGTACTGCCGTTGCAGCACGTGATAGGGAACGTCGTGGTGGAGGTTCTCGACCTTGTCTTTGCCCACCCAGATCAGTCGCGGCATTTTCTTGTGGTTTCCGACAGGCCAGCGGCCTATTCGTGGCTTGAATCCCCGGTCTGTGCGGGGCAACTCGGGCGATTCTACGGATTACGTAGAGCGGCGGGCAAAGGGTTTCTTCGAATATCGAAGAATGCCAAAACCCACCCAGACCCTGTTCGGCCGCCGCCTGCGCGAGGCACGGGCAAGGGTTGGCATCGCGCAAGACAAGTTGGGCGTGATGATCGGTCTGGATGAAGGGTGCAGCAGCGCGCGCATGAGCCGCTACGAGACAGGCGCGCATGAACCGACCTTTCGGGATGTCGAGAAAATCGCCCAGGCACTGGGTATCTCGTCCGCCTATTTTTTCTGCAACGACGATCTGCTGGCGGAATTGGTGCTGGATTTTGAGAAGTTGTCGCCAGCCCAGTGCCAGGCCGTCCTGGGCTACATATCGAGACTTATCGAGGGCGACCAACTGTAAAACTGAGCGGGGGCATGGCATCCGGTTCAGGAAGCCTCTTGCCTCCACTGGGCTGGGCGAGCAGGCCAAGTCGGCCCACTGACCTTACGAGTCTCAGCGGCCGGCTTCCGGGGTCGTTGCAGTGGTGGTGTTCAGCCGGAGAGTTACCCTGGCTGATCGGGGAGAACAATGGCTAGCCAAGCCTGGCACATAGCGCCACCGTTCTTGCCGTAAAAAATCACGCCAGGCACTTTAGATAGCCCAGCCGCTACCGGCTCGCCGCACGCACCGCGCGGGGTGGCATGCGTGCATGAAGTGCAAGCCCGCGCCGGTTCCGGTGCAACCCGGTCGAGCGGTTCTGCCGCGATGGCTTCGGGGTGTCGTTCCAGCATCACGGCATGGGTCGCCGCCGGGTAGCTGGCCTTTTCCTCCGGCTCGCGGTCGGGGTAGTGAATCAGCCACCAGCGGGAAGCGGTCGCCGTGTCGTCAGCAGCCCTTATTCGCGCATCGCATTCGCCGTTGTCAATTTGTGGGGTTTCAGGGGTTTCAAGGGTGCAAACCAGTGATAGCGCGGGGTTTGCTGCAACCCCCGCCAGGTTGCATGGGGTTTCAGGGGTTGCAGGTTCGCGGTTTTCCAGCTTCGACAGCAGCGCATCAAGCCCCATGATCGCCTCCCAGCTTGTCGGGGTTGATCGGGTACAGCTTCACCGGCCGCCCGCCGATTCGGTAGAACTTGGCCCGCTTGCCGCCTGCCCCTGGTGCTGGCAGTGCCCCGGCTTCCTGCAAGGCATCCAGCGCCCGGCTGAAGTCGAACCCCTTCAAGGCTTCGCGCATCCCGTCCGCCGTGAACAGATAGGCGCGCTCGCCCGCTGAATCACTCCACCAGCCGGCCCGGTCGCGGGTCTGGGTTTCGTGGTCGCTGTTCGCATCAGAAAAGCGCCCGTCGCCGTGGCGCTCGATGAATCCGGAAACCCGGTCAAGGATTTGCCGGCGTTCGTCGTTGCCATGCCCGCGCAGTCCACGCCACACCTTGAAGCCTTCCGCCGCCGCCCGGATGGCTTCGCCCTCGGGCCAGCCGGTCAATCCGTATTCAGTCGCCACCTCGCCGGCCAGGGCGAACAAGGCGAAGCGGCCCGCCGCGCGCTTGTCCTGTCCCTCGCCCCCATCGGCGGCGAAGGGGGGCAAGTCCTTGATGCGTTCGAGCAGGGCGCAGAAATCGCGGGTGTCTCGGGTCAACTGTTCCAGGAAGGCGCGGCCGGCGTGCCCGTGGTGCGTTGCCGACGCGCGCTTGATCGCGTCCGAAAACGCCGTGCCGCTCGCCATGCCATGCAGGGTGTCCCATGCGCCGAAGGTGCGAGAGGCCGGAATATCGAGCAGCCGCACAGACTGCCCCGCTTTGGCCCGGTGCCCGACTTCCAGCATCGTGGTGGCGATGGTGCGCTCACCACTGGACAACACCACGCAACGCCAGCGCACCACGCCGCGAGCATTGCCGGATCGGTTCGCCCGTTGCTTGCCGCGACCGTTGCCCAGGGCATAGACGATGGCCCCGACTTCCTTGGGATCGCACTCGCTGATTTCATCTAGGGCGAGCAGGCAATCGTTGAACAGCGCCGCCGCGCCTTCCATGCCGTTCGCTGTGGCCCGCCAGCTTCGCCGGAAATTCGGCCCGCCCCAGGTCGCACAAGCCGCTTCGATGGCCGTGGTCTTGCCGGTCGATGAATCGCCCACGTAGTGAATCCCGCCGCCTTCGGCATTGCAGCGTGCCAGCAGCGGCCCCGCGAAGGATGCCGACAGCGCCAGCAGCAATAGCGGGTTGCCCACTGCACGCGCGGCGATTTCCGCCTGCCAGCCTTCCAGGGTGCCGGCCTTCGTGTGTTCATCGTGCCCGCGCTCGCCACTCTGGAAGATCACGCCGGAAGCGGCCGGCCCGATCACAACATCCGGCAAGACGAAAGAGCCATCGCACCATCCGACTTGCAGGGCGCAACGCATTCGGCGTTTCGGCGGTTTCGCTTGCAGGTAATTGGCCAGCAGGGTCTTGGCGGTCGGGTCGATTTCCACGCCCATGGCCAGCAGTTCGCCGCGTAGGTCATCGCCGCCGGCCTTGAGCAATTCCATCGGCATCGCCCATTCCCGCCAGCGGTTCAGGGTGTTCCTGAATCTCAGCAGCCGGCCGAAGTTGTTGTCCTGCCCGTCGAATGTGATGGCCTCGATATGAAGGGGCGAACACACCCAACTTTGCGTGAGTGCCGGGGGTGCATCGCCCTTACCGGGCTTGATGCCGAAGTACCAGACGCCGGGCCGATACTTCGCGCCGCCGTGTTCAAGATAGGCATCGAACGCGCAGAAGCGGGGGCGCTCGTTGATGCCGGGGATCAGGGAAACCGGGGATTCTGATACCTCTGAAACCTCTTGAATCCCGGCCGGGGTTTCAGTGGAAGCCGCGTCGTTGCTGGGTTGAACCCCTGAAACTCCTGAAACCCCGTTTTCATTTGATGCCGCGTTCGCTATGGCCCGTCCTACGGCTTCCAGGCCGCACAGTTGCGCCATGTCGTTGAAGTCGGTCGCCTTCTCCGGCCGGTCTGGCCCGAAGTCGGGAACCGCCACCACGCTGCCCACTGCGCGCGCCGCTTCGGTCGCTTTGGTCAAGCCAGGGTTTCCGGCGGTCAGGTAGTCGTCATCGGCGCACAAGATCAAGAGCAGGTCGGGGAACTTGGCGCGCATGGCCTGAGCCACGGCCATCAAGTTGCCGGCACTGAACGCCACGGCTACCGGGTAGCCCGTGGCCTCATGAATGGATGCGCCCGTGGCGAATCCCTCACAGATGGCCAGCGCGGCCGTGCCCTTCGGGTTGCCGATGGGGTAGTAGCAGCCAGCCACCCGGCTACCGGTCACCGGACGCTTCAGCGTATCCGCCCCGATGAACTGCAATGAGTGGAGAACGCCATCAGCCCACATGGGGATCACCAGCAGCAAGCCGGATAACTCGGGCGAGAGGTTGGGGGCGATGGTGCGCGCCTGTTCGGCCTGCATCACCTTCGCGCCGTTGGGCTGGATGGTCTTCTTGACCAGATAGGGATGGTCGCCGGGTGCTGGATAGGCGGCAGCCAAAATCAGGCTGGCAGACTCGCGTGCTTCGGTGTGCCGGCTGGCCTGTTCGGTTTCGCGTTGCTTTCGCGCGGCTTCGACCTTGGCCCGATGTTCGGCTTCCTCGGCTGGCGTGTACCTGGCGCGGCCGGTATCGGCTCGCCAGTTCTCCCAGCCCAGGCCATCACGATGATTCTCGAAGCCTCCTGCCGGGATGCCGTTCAGATGCAGCAGATAAGCCGCGTCATTCTTGCCGCTCTTGCCTTCGGCGTCGCAGCGATGCAGCTTGCCATCGGCGAGGATTTCCTCTGGGGCGAGGATTCCGCGAACTGACAGCGCCGCTCGGAATTGGTTGATTGGGCTGGCTGTCATCATCGCCGCCCCCAGACCGCCCAAGCCACCACCAGCAGCGCCGCCACAAGTGCAGGAGAGTCAATCAGGGATGGCTGTTCCATGTCACTGTCCCCGGTGCGAATCAATCCAGCCCTCGAATCCGTCGAGGTCAATCAGCACCTTGCGGCCGATGCGTACCACGGCCCCAGCTTTGGCCAGCCCATTGCCTTTGATCAACTCGCCCCGGCTGTTCTTCCGGTCATGGGCGCGGAATACCAAATCACGCAGGGCGGCGGCCGTGAACGGGTACAGCTTCGCTGTTTGCTCAATGGTGGCCAGACGGCGGCCAGGTGTCAGGTGTGCCCCGGTTGGGGCGGGCGCCGTATGGGCGGCGGTGGCGGTTTTGGCTTGCATCGCTCATTCCTTTCAATGTTGAGGGTGTTCAAGCGGCGCGGTGGGGTGCGCTCACTTGTTGCCATGCACATTGGGCGATGCATCTTCCCGCTTTGGGCGAAGCGGGAACCTATCGGGAACCTATAGGGAAGAAATTCGTTTCCTGATGCCTACCATCCGTTTTTCAAAGGCGGGGAAAGTTGTATCGGAAAATGAGCCGTCAGCTTTTTTCCATGTCAGCCTATCGGTGGTTGCATCCTCAACCATGCCCGTGTCGTCGTTATCGTTTGCCAGCCACTCAAACAGGGCGCGGGCAGTTGGTGCGCTGCCGTGCTTTTCAAGCATCGCCAGATAACCAGATTCCATCGCCACGGTTAAACCATCGCGGCGGCCCCGACTCTGACGGGCAGGCTTGCTGGCGCTTCTATCCGGGTAGGTCTCGTCTTTCGGCGCGGTATCGGTCTGGGCGCATGTCTCATTCACCAGTGCGGCCACGTCTGAAAAAGAAACGAGAACCTCATCGACCGTAGCCGTTGCACCGTGCGGGCCAAATGGCCTTATCACCTTGCCATCCGGCAAGTTATCCGGTGGTGTATCCCATGGTTCGCGGATGCTTACCTCGAATGTTCTGAATGCCTGCATTTCAACCTCGCCGCTTGGCGTCACAGTAAATTCTTTTCGTAGGTCGACAGATTCGGCGCTCTGCACTATCCCGCGAAACTTGAAAGTCCTCTCAGGCAGAGAGCGGATGCGGTACTCAGCGTCTTCAAACCGGGGTTGGCTTGCGTCGTAAACGCCAAGCAACCCCTCGTATTCAAAGCACACAGACAGCTTCCCGGCGTTGAGCAATCGGACAACGTCATGCATGACGAAGGGCGGTTCCTCCTGCTTGCGTCGCGCGTTCAGCCAGTCGGCAACCTCTTTCAGCTTCATCCATTTTTCCATGCTCTAGCCTTGTGTCGTGCGAGGTACTGCGCCCCGGACCGGCAGCGCGGTGGGTGGGGCCAGTGCGTCCCGGTGTGCATGGAGGCGTATTGTTCATGCCAGCCCCAGACGTTCGGCCAGCGCATCGCCAAGCGCGGTTATCCGGCCCGGCGAAAGGTGGCTGTAACGGGAAACCATCGCCATGGTTTTATGCCCCAGGATTTTCGAGATTTCGAGCGGTGAAACCCCTTGCATGGCGAGGTATGACGCGGCGGTGTGGCGTAAATCGTGCCAGTGGAAATCATCGATTGCGGCGGCTTTCAGGGCCATCGTCCAGGGGTGGCGCAAGTTCAGCATGGGAGCCTTCTTGGCGCGCTCTGTAGTTGGAAACACACGGTCGTCGAGCAACTTGCGCACCTTGGCGCGTGTTTGTAGGAGGTCGAAGGCTTGCCCGACAAGCGGCAGGGTGCGGGCTTCGTCGTTCTTGGTCTCGCCAGCGCGCAAGGTGATGGCGCGGGTCTTGAAGTCGATTTGCCCCCAGCGCAAACCCATGATTTCCGCTTGCCGGCCCCCAGTGGTCAGGCTCAACACCACGGCCGTGTAAAGGTCTGAATTGCTCGATTCCTTACAGGCTTGCAGCAGGCGTGCGCGCTCATCGTCAGACAGGTAGCGCACACGGCCGGATGATTCTTTGGGCTTGGTGACGCGCTCAATGGGGTTGCGCTCGATCCATTGCATCTCGCGCACAGCATAGGCGAGACAACCGGAAAGGGCGGCCAGATAGCGCACCACGGTTGCTCCGGCGCGCGGGGTGTTCTTGTCGGTCATCCCGGCGGCCAGCTTGTCGCGTTCCAGGCCGATGCGCGCGGGGGTGATGGCGTCAAGCTGGCAATCCCCGAAAGTATCCAGCCAGTATGCCAGGTGGCGGGCGCGCTCACGCCAGCTTTTCAGGGTGGGCGCGGTCTTGTCGCTGTAGACCTTCACCAGTTCGCCGAAGGTGTGGCGCTTGCTCTCGCCGAAGTGCCGGCCGGCCTTCATGTCGGCTTCGGTCTTGGCTGCCCAGGCGCGGGCATCGGTCAGGCGGTCGAAGGTGGCGGTTTCAGGCCGATTGCCTTTCAGGCGAATCATGACCCGGTAGCTTGTGCCGTTGCTTGTCTCGCGTTTCTGGATGGTCGCCATGATTGCCCCTTGCGTTCAATCGGTAGCAGCAGCATAGGGCAACACTCAACAACACGCAACAGCGGATGTATAATCCGCGCATTATAAATTGCAACTATATGATTTATTGTTGATTGTTGGCGACATTATCTGAAATGGCACACTGGCGGAACAGTTACGAAAAAAAACGGCGCGGATTTGCCTGTTTTTTGTGCAATGCGAGGTCGGGAATGTGTGCCTTGGTGTGCCCTGCCGAAAGCGGGGGATGCGGCCGGTCGGGCTATTGTGCCCAGGTGTGCCAGCGGTGCGAGTGCGGCCGATTGTTTTTTGGCACTGTGCCGCCAGTGTGCCAGAAACGAAAAAGGCCACTCGGAAGAGTGGCCTAAACGCTTGATTTTCTTGGTGGCCAGGGGCGGAATCGAACCGTCGACACGCGGATTTTCAATCCGCTGCTCTACCAACTGAGCTACCTGGCCATCACTTTCGCCGATGTGCCCAGCGTAAAGAGTGTCGCATTTAACCCTATCCCCAGGCCAGCGTCAAGGCGGGCGAGCGCTTCCTTGGCGAGGCAGGCAATACCCGACAATAAAACTCGGGCTTGTCGCCCGTTGTGCTGGCTGGCACACTAGCGCTCCATTACGAATCACTTATATAAAGGACCCAGCATGGGTGGCCTGACTGCCGAAACACCTATCCCCACCGAGATCAAGCTGCATCAACAGTCTCGCGTCATGGAAATTGCCTTCAACAATGGTGATCGTTTCGAACTGCCTTACGAGTATCTGCGCGTGTATTCCCCTTCCGCCGAGGTGCGTGGCCACGGGCCCGGCCAGGAGACACTGCAAGTCGGCAAGAGGAATGTCGACATCAAGAATATCGAACCGGTGGGGCACTATGCGGTGTCGCTGGCCTTCTCCGATGGCCATGACTCCGGCATTTACTCCTGGGACTATCTACATGACCTCGGCCGGCACCAGGAGGGGTACTGGAAGGCTTACCTGATGCGCCTGGAACAGGCCGGCGCTTCACGCGAGTCAAAAGCCCTGGTGTGACCCCAGGCCTACAGGCCGACCTGTCGGGGGCCATCACCACGGCCAGCGGCGGTTCCTTTGATTGCGTGCACACCGCGCCTCTGGCCGGTGGCTGCATTCATCAGGTTTATTCCCTTCTGGGCAGGGACGGGCGGCATTTTTTTGCCAAGCTGAACCGGGATGCAAACCTGGGTATGTTCGAGGCCGAGGCCGACGGCCTGCGCGAACTCGCCGCAGCCGACGCGATTCGCGTGCCGCGCCCCCTGGCCTGCGGCAGCAACGGTCACGAAGCCTATCTGATACTGGAATGGCTGGACCTCGGCGGACAGGCGCGGCCCGCCGACCTGGGTCGGCGTCTCGCGCTGCTGCATGGCCATTGCCAGGGCGAGCATGGATGGTGGCGCGACAACCATATCGGCAGCACGCCGCAACTCAATTCCCCGATGTCGGACTGGATCGCGTTCTACGGCAGTCGACGCCTGCGCCCACAGTTCGAGCTAGCCGAACGACACAGCGCGCCGACCCGTTTACTGCGGCAGGGAGACCGTCTGCTGGAGAGGTTGGGCGCATTTTTTCCCGGCTACCACCCTCTGCCCTCGCTGCTGCACGGCGATCTGTGGGGGGGCAACCACGGCTATGTCGAGGAGGAACCGGTCCTGTTCGACCCGGCCGTCTACTATGGCGACCGCGAGGTGGATCTGGCGATGTCCGAGTTGTTCGGCGGATACCCGCCCTCCTTCCACGCCGCCTACCAGGAATCCTGGCCGCTCGACCCGGGTTACCCGGTGCGCAAGCACCTCTACAACCTGTATCACGTGCTCAACCACTTCAATCTGTTCGGCGGCGGCTACGCGGCACAGGCCGAGCGCATGGTCGCTCGCCTGCTGGCGCAGGCCGGCTGACCTCGCCCGCAGCTTCACGCGGCATGCGGTCGGGAAAAACTTCAGTGCGCCCTGGAGGGAGGCACAATGATCGGCGTGGCAGCGCGCACCGTTGTCGCCGGTACCGCAGCCGGAGTAGTAACGGGTTCGCTTTGGAGCTTGACCTCCTGGGCCGCACCACCAACCTCGTTGAGGATCAGGACGTTGACCCGACGATTGCGAGCGCGGCCTTCAGGAGTCGCGTTGGTGTCCATGGGCTGGTTATCGGCATAGCCGATGGCCACCATGCGCGTGGTGGGCACGCCCAATTCGGCGAACAGGCGCACCACGCTGCCAGCGCGCGCCGAGGAGAGTTCCCAGTTGGAAGGAAAGGCCGGGCTGCTGATCGGGATGTTGTCGCTATGTCCCTCGACCTGGATCGGATTGTCGACCTCGGCCAGGATCTTGGCGACCGCGGCGAGCGCATCCGAGGATTGCGGCTGCAACACGGCATTGCCACTGTTGAACAACAGGCTGGCGTTGATTTCCACGGTGATGCCGCGTGGCGACTGGGTGACGCGCACCTTGCCCTCCTGAGACAACGCCCGCATGGCGTCGATGACATTCTTGGCTACTTTCTTCATGCGCTCCGTCTCCTTCAGATGCTCCGGGGTATTTCCCTGTGGAAACATCGCGGAAGCGCCGATGGGCATGCCGCTGCCCTTGAGGACTGCGGGAGTCTTGGTGCCCATCGCGATCACCCTGTCGGAGGAGGACTGTTCGCGGAAGGCGTTGACCAGAGAATCCGACATCACCCGGTATTTGCCCTCATTGAGCGAGGAAATGGCGTACATCACCACGAAAAAGGCGAACAGCAGGGTGATGAAGTCGGCGTAGGAAACCAGCCAGCGCTCGACGTTCTCGTGCTCCTCTACGCGTTTCTTGCGCATGAATCAGGCGTGCATCTTGGGACTTGGGGCCTGGCTACTCATGAGAGATAGCCTTGCAGCCTGGCTTCGATAATGCGGGGGTTCTCGCCATTGGCGATGGCCACGATGCCCTGGATGAACAACTCTCTCTCGGAAACCTGGCGCCCGACCCAGTAACGCAGCTTGCCGGAGATGGGAAGGTAGAACAGGTTGGCGCCGCCGACGCCGTAGATGGTGGCGACGAAGGCGACGGCGATGCCGGAGCCCAGCTTAGAGGGATCGGAGAGGTTTTCCATGACGTGGATGAGCCCCATGACCGCACCGAGAATGCCGATCGTGGGCGAGTAGCCGCCGGCTGCCAGCCAGACCTTGGCGGCTTCGTTGTAGTGGGACTCGAAGGTCTGCAAATCGACTTCCAGGGTTTCCCGCAACACTTCCGGCTCGGCGCCATCGACCAGCATCTGCAAGCCACGACGCTGGAACAAATTGGTTTGCTGCTCGATCAGCGGCTCCAGCGCCAAGAGGCCGCCACGCCGTGCGAGCCCGCTCCAGTCGAGAAGCAGTTTGAGCGTGTCCTGAGGGGTCACGGAGGGTGGCTGGATCGCCCATTTGAGCATGGAAAGGCCGTCGAGAAAGACGCGCATGTTGCTCTGCAACATCACCGCGCCCAGCGTGCCACCGATCACGATCAGGAAGGCGGTGAACTGCAACAAAGAGCCCATATGCCCCCCCTCGAGCGCCTGCCCGCCGAGGATGGCGGAAAGGCCAAGGAAGATGCCGAGGATGCTGACGATATCGAATTTGTTCATACCCAGGCCTGACTCAAACGACCGACCATTCGCGCAAGCGGCCGCGCAGGCGAGCGATGGCCTGGCTGTGCAGCTGGCAGATTCTGGACTCGGAAACGCCCAGGACTGCGCCGATTTCCTTGAAATTCATTTCCTGCTCGTAATACATGCCCATGAGCTGCTTTTCCCGTTCCGGCAGGAACCCCACCGCCTGCGCCAAGGCCTTCTTGAAGTGGCGTGAAGAGAGTACATCAAATGGGCCATCATGCACGTGATCGGCGAAGCGTTCCAGAAAGTCATCGCCGTCGGCTTCGTGCAAGTCCTCGTAGTAGACCAGTTGGGCGCCACGAGCGTCGTTGAGCAGATCGAAATAGGCGTGGATATCGAGGCCCATTTCTTCGGCGATCTCTTGTTCCGACGGCGGCCGCTGGTTGCGCTGTTGCAGGATGTGTACCGCGCTCTCTATCTGGCGCCCCGCGCGTCGCACATTGCGCGAAGCCCAGTCCGCCTCGCGCAACTCGTCGAGCATGGCACCGCGCACGCGCTGGGTCGCGTAGGTCTCGAAATGCGCACCCTGCTCGCTGTCGTAGCGGGAAACCGCATCCATCAGCCCCATCAGGCCGGCCTGGATCAGGTCATCCACCTCCACGCTGGCAGGTAGTCGGGTCATCATGTGGTAAGCAATACGTTTGACCATGGGCAGAAACTCCTGGGCCAACGCATTCTTATCCCTGCTTTCCGCTCCAACGTACATCCTGAACCCTCTTCATGTCCGCTTCTGCGGTCATCCGGCAATACAGCCACATACGCTGCCAATATTGTTCGAACTCCAAGGCCTCGCCGACCGGAAGGTTGGCCAGCCGCTCCGCCATTATGCCCATTTCCAGGCTTCTGCCCGCACTCCCTCCCGCGACATGCGCGCGCGCCTGCGTATATCCGATTGCATCCGTGGCCGCGAGTATCGGGTGAGCGCCTTCGCGCTGGCGCGGCAGGGCGCCAAGATACCCGATCTGGATGCCCAGGAAACGCTGCGCGGTTTCCCGCAGTGTGGCAAACAGCGGCTCCCCCGCCGCGGATTCCACGCCTTCGACCACCACCAGCCAAACGCTGCCCGGCCAGACCGTGTGCGCACTCTTCATGACCGTGTAGGCCTCGGCCAGCCGGCTTTTGCCGCGAGGCAGGACCAGAACGCGCACATCCGCGGTGGCCGAGAGGCTCTGCCCGGATCTCGGGGCGCTGTTGAGCAGCAACCACTGTGGCGCTTCGCCCTGGGTGCGCAAGCCGTCCGCGAGCGACAAAGCTTCCTGCTCATCCATGCGCGCCAGGGCCGAGATGCCGTCCTGCGCGGAAACCAGATCGACGCCTTGCCCGGCCGGATGGACCGCCTGAGCCAGGTGTCCGACACGGACGACATCGAGCAGGGTATAGCGCGTCAGGATGCCCAGCAGTGAACCCACGTTATGCGGTGCCACGGCCTCATCCAGAATCAATGCCTGGCCGCCGCGCCGCCCTAGCGCCAGGCCCAGGCCGGCGGTCACGCGGGCATTGCTGCGCGCATCCGGCCCGAGAATGCCGACGGCGCGAAAGGCGGAGTCGGCCGCAAACAGTCGCCTCAGGCCGGTGGCCTGATCGAGCGGATCAGCCAGCCGCACCCAGGCCTCCCCGTGAATTTTCGCTGGCGGCCAGCGCGCTTTCCTGCGCGGCCGCCATCAGGATAGGGTAGTCGCCTTCTTCCTGCTTGAACGGCGAATCCGCCTGGCTCATGCGGAAGGCGCGATCTGCCAGGTAGGCCGGATTGGCTTGATGCAGGTCTTCCGGGACGCGCTGGCCATTGGTGATGTAATGCAGCGGCAGTTCGTGGCGGATCGCCACATCCAGTACCGGGCCGTAGGTCAAGGCCTCGTCGATCTTGGTGAGGATGCAGCCGATCAGGCCGGGACCGCTGTAGGCCCGCGCCACCTCTTCCAGCGTCACCCCCTGACTGGGCGCACCGAGCAGCAGCAGGCGCTTCACGCCGCGGTCCACGCCCTGATTGGCCCCGCTGAGCAGGGCGACCTGCTCAGCCACCCGCTTGTCGCGCTGGCTCATACCGACCGTATCGATCAGCACCAGATGGCGGCTGGAAAGGTCGACCAGGGTTAATTCCAGGTCGCTCTCGTCGCGCACGGCAAACACCGGCGTGCCGAGAATGCGGCCGTAGATGCGCAACTGGTCCTGAGCGCCGATCCGGTAGGTGTCGGTGGTGACCAGCGCGACCTTGGCCGCGCCGTGGCGCAACACCGCGCGTGCCGCCAGTTTGGCCACGGTCGTGGTCTTGCCGACGCCGGTCGGGCCCACCAGGGCATAAACCCCGCCCTGCTCGACGATATCGTGCTCCGCTCCGGCGATGCGCAGATTGTGGCCGATGGCTGATTTCATCCATTTCAGGGCGCGATTCAGGTCCGATTCTTCGCTCGGCAGGCGATCCAGCAACTGCCGTGCGAAGGCGCTGGAAAAACCGGCGGCGAGCAGGCGTTTCATGGTCTCGGCGCGCAGCGGGTCGCGCCGCGTCAGGTCATTCCAGGCGAAGCCGGCGAGTTGCCCTTCCACCAGTCCGCGCAACATGCGGATTTCCCTCGCCAGTTCATGTACCTCGGGCTGGGACTCCGCCTCCGTGGGGTACGAGGCATCGACAGCCGGGTGCTGCGTGCCGAGTGCTGCGTGCTGCGGCGCCGGGCGGGGAGGTGGGCGACTCTGCGCCTGCCGTGCCGGGGAGGGGCGAAACAATTGCGCCCCCGACTCGGCGCCCGTCCCCCCTCCGGTGGAGGTCGAATCGAACTTGGCGCCGCCCTGTGGTCGGCCAGAGAGCGAGGCATCGCGCTGCGCCAGGTAATCCGCGAAGGCCGTGAGTTGCGGGCTGGCTTCTTCCAGCGTCATTTGCCTCGGAGGCACCGGCGCGGCTCGCGGTGGTGGTGGCGGCGACGCAGGACGCGGAGCATGGCTCAGCATCGCGGGTTCCGCCTGCGAAGTCAGGTTCGCCATGTCGAGGTCGGCCACCGCGATGATCTCCACCCCCCCACCCACCTGCCGATTGGACAGGATGATGGCATTCGCACCCAGCGCATCGCGCACCTGGCGCAGGGCATCACGGGTGGTGGTGGCGTAGAACTTCTTGATCATGCATTACCGCCGATCAGGCTGGTAATGCGTATGGTCTTGCCGTCCGGGACTTCGGCATGGGAGAGCACCTTGAGGCTGGGCGCGGAGCGCCGCAAAAAGCGCGCGAGGATGGCACGGATGGCGGGCGGTGACAACAAGACGGCGGGCAATCCCGCCGTTTCCTGGCGATCCACGGCCTCGACCGTTTCCCGTACCAGGCGCTCGGCCAATCCAGGCTCCAGGCCGGCCCCGGCGTCGCCCCTAGTGGCCAGCGCCTGCATCAGGATGTGCTCCAGGTTGGGATCGAGGGCCATGACCGGCAATTCCTGCGCTCCTCCAAAAGTCTCGTGGATGATAGCACGACCCAGCGCGACCCTTACGGAAGCGGTCAGTTCGTCCGGATCCTGGGTGCGGGCGGCATTTTCCGCCAGGGTCTCCAGGATGGAGCGCATGTCGCGAATATGCACCTGCTCTTCCAGCAGATTTTGCAGGACTTTCTGTACGCCGGTGACGGAAAGCATCTTGGGGGTGAGGTCTTCCACCAGTTTCGGCTGCTGTTTGCCGACGTGGTCCAGGAGTTGCTGCGTTTCCTCGCGGCCCAGCAATTCCGGCGCGTGTTCGTTGATGACCTTGGTCAGGTGCGTGGCGACCACGGTACCGGTATCCACCACCGTATAGCCGTAGGTCTGCGCCTGGTCGCGCTGGTTGGCTTCGATCCACACCGCCGGCAGGCCATAAGCGGGGTCGGTGGCGGTCTGACCCGACACCACGCCGAGCACGCGGCCTGGGTTGATCGCCAGGAACTTGCCGGCGATGGCCTCGCCTTCGGCCACGGTGACGCCCTTCAGCGTGACACGGTAGTTGTTCGGCTTGAGTTGCAGGTTGTCGCGGATATGTACGGGCGGCACCAGGAAGCCCAGATCCTGGGCGATCTTCTTGCGGATACCGCGGATGCGCCGCAACAGGTCGCCATCCTGGTGTCGGTCCACCAGCGGCACCAGGCGGTACCCGACTTCCAGGCCGAGGCGATCCACCGCCGCCACGTCGTGCCAACCCACATCCACCGGCTCATCCATCTTCGCCGGACCGGCTTCGAGCGGCTGCGCTTCTGCGGCGGCGCGGGTGCGTTGCAGCAACAAGTAACCGATACTCGCCAGACCGCCGCCGATCAGCAGGAAAGCCGTGTGCGGCATGCCGGGGATCAGCCCCATCAGGCCGAGGATGCCTGCTGTCAGGAAGATGGCCTGCGGTCGGCCGAACATCTGGTGCACGATCTGCTGGTTCAGATCTTCGTCGCTGGAAACCCGCGAAACCACGATACCCGCCGCGGTTGAAATCACCAGGGCGGGAATCTGCGCCACCAGGCCATCGCCGATGGTCAACAGGGTGTAGTTGTTGGCCGCGGTCGCCAGATCCAGTCCGTGCTGCGCCACGCCGACGATCAGGCCGCCGACGATGTTGATCATCATGATCATGATGCCGGCCACGGCGTCGCCGCGCACGAACTTGGAGGCGCCGTCCATGGAACCGTAGAAATCGGCCTCCTGGGCGATTTCCGCGCGCCGCCGCCGGGCATCGTCCTCGCCGATGAGGCCGGCGTTGAGGTCGGCGTCGATGGCCATCTGCTTGCCGGGCATGGCATCCAGGGTGAAGCGCGCGCTCACTTCGGCGATACGGCCAGCACCCTTGGTGATCACCATGAAGTTGATCAACACCAGGATGACGAACACGGTCAGGCCCACCGCGTAGTTGCCACCCACCAGGAAATGCCCGAAGGCCTCGATCACCTTGCCGGCCGCATCGGTACCGGTATGGCCTTGCAGCAGCACCACGCGGGTAGAGGCGACATTGAGCGACAGACGCAACAAGGTGGTCAGCAGCAGCACCGTGGGGAAGACCGAGAACTCCAGCGGTTTCAGGGCGTAGAGACTGATCAGGAGCACGATCAGGGCCAGTGCGATGTTGAAGGTGAACAGCAGGTCCAGCATGAAGGGCGGCAACGGCAGCACCATCATGCCCAGGATCATGATCACCAGGAGCGGCGCGCCAAGTTTCTGCCAGTTCACGGTAGGCTTGAGGGCGACTTCGGCCATCAGGTAAGGCCTCCGGGAGTGCGCGGCGAATGCCGGGTGCAGGAGAGCGCGCCCTTAGTACGAAGTGCGGGGCTCACGACGGCCTCCGGTTGGCGGGGTCGAGATCCGCCGGTACCTGCCAATCGGCGGGTGGCGTCGGCTGCATCTGCCTTTGCAACTGGTAGACATAGGCCAGCACCTGGGCCACCGCCGTGAACAGGGTGGCCGGTATGGCCTCGCCCACCTCCACATGGCGGTGCAGGGCACGCGCCAGAGGCGGGGCCTCCACCACGGGCACGCGGTGCTCTCTGGCCAGTTCCTTGATCCGTTCGGCCACCAGTTGAGACCCCTTGGCCACCACCAGGGGCGAGGCCATGGCGTTTTCTTCGTACTTGAGTGCGACCGCGAAATGCATCGGGTTGGTCACCACCACATCCGCCTTGGGCACCGCCTGCATCATGCGGCGGCGCGCGGTCTCGCGTTGCAGGGAACGGATGCGCGCCTTGACCTGGGGGTCCCCCTCGGTCTCCTTCGCTTCCTGGCGTACTTCTTCCTTGGTCATGCGCAGGCTGTGGTGGTAATTCCATAACTGGAAAGGCACATCGAGGGCGACGACGAGGGCAAACGCCGCCGTCGCCGCCAGAAAGGTGAACAGGATGATCTGCGCGAAATGGCCGGCGGCGGCTTCGAGCGGTTCCGCCGCCAGGAGGAGGATGCCTTCGCGCTGGTGCCAGACCATCCAGCCCGCGACCCCGGCGATCAGGCCGCCTTTGAGCAGCGCCTTGAACAATTCCACCAAAGACTGCCGCGAAAACATGCGACCCAGGCCGGCGAGGGGGTTGAGCTTGGAAAAATCGGCCGCCAGCGATTGGGGTGAAAACACCCAGCCGGACATCATCAGATTGGCAGCCACCGCGGCGATCACCACGCCCAGCGCCAGGGGCAGGTAGAGCACCAGTCCCTCGAGGCCGGCCTGCGTCAGAGCGCGGCCCATCATGGAGGGATCGGCGACATCGGCCGGACCGAAGCGCATGCCGTTCTGCATCAGGCGATGCAATCCCTGAAACATGAACAGTCCCAGCGACGAGATGACCCCGGCGCTCATCAGCAGCACGGCGAGCGAGGCAAGCTCGCGCGAGCGAGGTACATTGCCCTCCTCGCGCGCCTGCCCCAGCTTGCGCCCTGATGCTGATTCCGTCTTTTCGAGATCGCTGTCTTCCGCCATCCTCGGGTCCGACCGCCGGCCGGCTCAAGGTATTGATAATGCAGCGAGTCTAGCAGCCTGCCGGGTTTTCCGCGTCATGCGCGTTGCGGCAAGCCCGGCTGGGTGATAGCGGCCCGGCGAGCCTATCGAGACTCATGCGCGTTCATCGCCTGAGCGGCATCCTCATAACCACGGCTCCATCCAGTCGGCCTCCCGCGGTAAAAGGGCGGCGTGGCCGCGAACTCAGGCTTGGTGTCGCCAGTGGATGTGAATTTCGCGCTAAAGACTCAGGCCGCTTTGCCGATACGGTACAGTGCCATGGCGTCCGACCGAGCGGACGGCGGCGTCCAGAATTCCGCGTTTACCGTTTCCAACAAGAGAACTACCGTGGCGGCCATCGAAAGTGCGTTCATCGATTACAAGTCCAAGCTTGCCTTGGTGATCGACGACTATCCCAGTATGCGTTCGGCCTTCAAGATGGCGCTGGCCAGCTTCGGCATGACCCGGGTCGACCTGGCAGCGAGTGGCTCCGAGGCCTTGATGCGGGTCAAGGGAGCGAAATACGACGTCATCATCAGCGATTACAACCTCGGTGAAGGCCGCGACGGCCAGCAGGTTCTGGAGGAGATGCGCCACCGCAATCTGATTGGCCTCGAGACGGCTTTTCTCATGGTGACCGCGGAAAGCGTGTACGAGCGCGTGGTCGCGGCCGCCGAACTGGCCCCCGACGACTATCTCATCAAGCCGTTCAATGGCGAGATCATGCGCACTCGCCTGGAAGCCATCCTTTTGAAGAAGGAGGCGTTCCGTTCGGTGCACCGTCATTTCGCCCAGGGTGACCTGGAGTCCGCGCTCGCCGGCTGCGACACGATCATGAAGACCTACCCAAAGTACCTGGTCGACGCGATGCGTTTCAAGGGCGAAGTCCTCATGGCCATGGGCAACTTCGAGGGAGCCGAGGCGCTTTACAAGCAGATTCTCGCCATGCGCGCAGTGCCCTGGTCGCGACTCGGCCTGGCCCGCGCCTTGCACCTGCAACGCAAGGAGCCCGCAGCGGAGGAGCTGCTGCTCGGCATCGTCGATCAACATCCTGAACTGGTCGCCAGCTATGACTTGCTAGCCGACGTACAACTGACCCAGAACAAGCTTAAGGACGCGCAGAACACCTTGCAGCGAGGCGTGACGGTATCCAGCAAATCCTCGCGACGGCAACGCCGCCTGGGCGAGGTCGCCTACCTCAACAACGACCTCGATAACGCCGAGAGCGCCTTTCAAGCCGCCATAGAAAAGGGGAAGAATTCCGTCTTCCTCCTGCCCAACGATTTCGCCAACCTGTCACGGGTCTACCTCGAACAAGGCAATGCAAAGGCGGCCTCGACGCTCATGGTCGATAACCGCAAGCTGCTACAGGAGAGCGATGCCGGAAAATTGATCTTCGCCGTGGTTCAAAGCCGATGTGGTGCCCGCCCCGAGGAAGCCCGCAGTCTCATGGAGGAAGCCGTCCGGCTGAAACAGAGCGGCGTGCGTTGCGAGCCGGAGCTCGCCCTCGACATGGTGCAGACCTGTCTGGCCGTGGGGCTGGAAGCAGAAGCCGCCAGCCTGCTCGACGAAGTCGCGCGCAATGCCCATGACAGCACTGCGCTGCTGGAAAAAGCGAAACGCATCTACCGGGAAGCCGGCAAGGAAGCCATAGCTACGGATATACTCAAGAAGGCGACCGAACAGATCGCCAAACTGGCCAGGGATGGGGCACTTCTGCTGCAACGCGGCAACCTCAAGCAGGGAGCCACCCGCCTGCTGCAAGCCGCCGAAGCCGCACCGCGCAATCCACGCGTGTTGATGAACGCGGCCTGGGCGCTGTTGCGTCTGATCGAGCAACAGGGCAACAGCGGCAGCCATCTGGCCGATGCGAAGCGGCTGCTCGCGGATGCCGCCTATCTGGCGCCCGAACACCCCCGTCTGGCCGGCCTGCAAACCATGCTCCGCGGCGTCGAATCCGTGCTGGCGCAGCGCGGCATAGCGGCATTCAACACGACTTACTAGGGATACATCATGAGCGCCCTCGACAATCACGATCTCTATGCGGCCTTGCTGCATGAGATGAAAAACAATCTGGTGCTGATGGCCATCACGATGGAACGGGTACCCCACACCCACGCCATCGAACACGACCAACCCCTGGATGAAGCGAGGCTGCTTTGCCAGCGGGTCTCCGAAAGACTGATGCAAGCCTTGATGATCTACAAAAGCGATAGCGGCGGCATGGTCCTGAATGCCGTGGATGCTTACTCACCCGAGGATTTCGTAGCCGAAATGGCGATCCAGGCGCGCTACTTGCAAACCCCGCACCAGATCGACACCAGGGTAGATGCGAACGTCCCCGCGCTCTGGTTCTTCGACCGGAACATGCTGGAAATGGCGCTGATCAACGCCATCCACAATTCCATCACTTACGCACGCAAGCACATCTGCGTCAGCGCGCGCGTGGAAGACGGCATGCTCTGCCTGGCGGTGGAAGACGATTCGGTGGGTTATCCCCCCCACATCCTGGAAGCAGTGGCGCAAGACCGGCCGCTCAACAGCAGCGGCACCGGCCTGGGCTTGCGCTTTGCCAGCCTGATCGCCAAGGCTCACGAAAACCGTGGGCGCAGAGGCGAATTGTCGGTACGCAACCAGGAAGGTGCCGTGTTCGAAATCCGGGTGCCGTGAACCCCATGCCGCACAGGTAATAAATATTGTAACTATTTTTATAGTTACAATAACGCACCGTCCTGTTTTCTGGCCCCTGCGTGACTCTCGACTTTTCCCTCTTCGAACTTGGCATCGACCGGGTCTCGCGGCGCCTGCCGGGCATGCCCAGGGACCGGGTGGTACTCAACCGCTTGTTTTTTTTCGTCTTCAAGGAATTGGACGAACGCTACAACGATCGCCTCGCCGACTACGGGCTCAACACCACCACCTTCCTCGCGCTGGCCATGCTGTACGGCAACGAGGGCGGCCGGCTCAACCCGCGCGACCTGAGCGATGCGCTGGTTTCCTCGCGCACCAATGTCACCCGCCTGGCCGACGAGATGGTCGGCGCCGGGTGGGTGGATCGCCAGGCCAGCACGGAAGACCGCAGGCGCGTGGAACTCACGCTCACCTCCGCCGGCCACGCTCTGGTGGAAAGCGTGCTCCCGGTCATCTGGACGCTGGTCGATGAACAGTGGTCGGACTTCAGCGCGACCGAAGTCGCCGAATTCGACCGGCTGCTGCGCAAATTGCTCGCCAGCCTGGGCAGGGGATAGGCGTGGCCCGTCTCCTGATCGCTATTGTCCTGACCCTGTCCGCCTGCGCCCGATTGCCGACCGACCTGCCGCCGCGGCCGGCACTGCGCGACCCGGCGACCGCGACCACCCTGGCCCATCTGGCGGGAGAATCTGGGCGAACGGGCGCGGCGAGCGTGGCCGGGTACGGCTGGGCGTCCTTCGGCCTGCCCGACCTGAACCGGCTGATCGCCAGCGCCCTGAAGGATAGGCCCGATCTGGCCGCGGCCCGGGCCAGATTGGCCCTGGCAGATCAGGCGGAAAGCCTGGCCCGGCTGCAAACCCAGGTTAGCTACTCCAGCGATGCCGGCCTGGTGGGCGAACACTTCAGCCGGAATGGATTGTTCCCGCCGCCCATGGGCGGCAGCACCCTCACGCAGGCGGACTTGAGCCAGGGCTTCGGCTACAACCTCGACTGGTGGGACAAGAATCGCGCCCTGGTGCGGGCCGCGGCACACGCAGCGGAAGCGGCGCGCGCCGAGGCGGCCGCAGTGCGCCTGACGCTGGCCGCGGCCGTGGCCGATGCGTATTTCGCCTGGGGCCATGTCCAGGAGAGTCTGGCCAACAGTCGCGAACTGCGGGCGCGTCACCACGGCGAACAGGAACTGCTCAAGGCGCGCTTCGACCTGGGCCTGGATCCCGCGCCACCTCGTATCGAGTCGCAAAAAATTCTGGAATTGGACGAGGACACCATCCGTGCACTGGAATATCTCGACCGCTCCGGGCGCTATCGCCTGAGCGCCCTGATCGGCAGCGACCCGGATCACGCCGGCGATTTGCCCGCGCCTCGTTTGGACGGGCAGCTGGCCCTGCTCCCGGCTACGCTGCCGCTGGACTGGCTGGGGCAGCGCCCGGATGTGGCGGCGCTACGCGCTCGCGTGGAAGCCGCGTCTGACCTGGCGCAGGCGGCGCGCGCCGATTTCTACCCCAACATCGATCTGCGTCTGGTGGTGGGACTGGAAACCCTGGACCTCTCCAGGCTGCTCCAGGCCGGTAGCCTGTCCAGCTCGATCGGCCCCGCCGTGCATCTGCCCCTGTTCAATGTGTCCACCCTCACGGTCAGGCTGAAGCAGCGCGAAACGGAATACGCCGCCGCCGTTGCCGCATACAACCGGGCCGTCCTGGACGCCGCCCGCGAAGTCGCCGATGCCTACGCGCTCCTGGGCAATCTGGCACAGCGCGCCCAGGCCCAGGCGCGCGCCACGGGGGAAGCCCGCAACGCCCTGACCCTGGCGCGGCAGCGCCACGAACTCGGTCTCGCCACGCCGCTGGACGCGCTGGTGGCCGAGGCGGCCCTGCTGCAAAGGCAGGACAGCGAAGCCGAGATCCACGCCACCCGACTGCGCGCCAGCGTAAGCCTGTTCAAGGCTCTGGGCGCACCCATCAAGGAATGACCATGGCCGACGCCAACCCCCGCAAGCGGCGATTGCTGCTCCTGGCCCTCGTGTTCTCCGTCGCGGGGCTTGCCTATGGCGTGCATTGGTATTTACATGGGCGCCATCACGAAAGCACCGACGACGCCTACGTCGCCGGCAATGTCGTGGGCGTGACACCACGCATCGGCGGAACGGTCGTGGCGGTATTGGCGGACAACACCGATTTCGTCCGGTCCGGCCAGATTCTGGCCAGGCTGGACGATGCCGATGCCCGACTGGCCCTGGCACGCGCCGGCGCCGATCTGGGCGAGGCCGTGCGCCAGATCAACCAGACTTTCGCGGGAAGGGCGCAACAGGACGCCAATCTCGCCGTGAAGCAGCGCGATCTGGACCGTGCCGAGGCCGACCTGGCGCGGCGCGATCTGGCCGTCGCCGTCCAGGCGGTTTCCCGGGAAGAGGCCGAACACGCCCGCGCCACGCGCGACCAGGCACGCGCGGAATTGAATCTGGCACGCGCCCAGTACGCCGCCGCGGAAGCCATGGTGGGCGGCACCAGCATCGCCGCCCATCCGGCGGTGAAACAGGCTGAGACGCGCCTGCGCGAGACTTACCTGGCTCTGGGTCGCTGCATCATCCGCGCCCCGGAAGACGGTCAGATCGCCAGGCGTTCGGTACAAATCGGCCAGCAGGTGAGCGCCGGTACGCCGCTCATGGCCATCATTCCGCAAACTCAGATCTGGGTGGAGGCCAATTTCAAGGAAGACCAGTTGCAGGCCATGGGCATCGGCCAGCCCGTCCAACTGGTGTCCGACCTCTACGGTGACGCGGTAAAGTTTCACGGCAAGGTCGCGGGATTTTCCCCCGGGACAGGCAGCGTGTTCTCGCTGTTGCCCCCCCAGAACGCCAGCGGCAACTGGATCAAGATCGTACAGCGCCTGCCGGTGCGTATCGCCCTGGATCCGATCGAACTCGGCCAGCATCCCCTGCGCCTGGGCCTGTCGATGAAGGCCACGGTGGAGACCGCGGCGCCCAGCGCGACCCAGGCCGGCACGACCCGCATGGAGACGCACGTCTACGACGAAGACGAGAAAGCCGTCACGGCGCTGATTCGGGGCATCCTGCGCGCGAACCAGGCGCATGCGGCGCCATGAATCGCCAGCCGCTGCATGGCGCGCCGCTGATCCTGCTGACGCTAGGACTGAGCCTGGGCACCTTCATGCAGGTGCTGGACACCTCCATCGCCAACGTCTCGCTGCCGGCCATCTCGGGCGACCTGGCTGTGAGTCCGAACCAGGGCACCTGGGTCATCACCTCGTTCGCGGTCAGCAACGCCATCGCCCTGCCCCTGACCGGCTGGCTTTCCCGCCGCTTCGGCGACGTCCGCCTGTTCGCGGCCTCCACCTTGCTGTTCACCCTGGCGTCCTTGCTGTGTGGCCTGGCCCCCAGCTTGCCCCTGCTGATCGCCGCGCGCGTGCTGCAAGGCGCGGTGGCAGGCCCGATGATCCCGCTCTCTCAGAGCCTGTTGCTGAACAACTACCCGCCCGAGAAAAGGGGCCTGGCCCTGGCCCTGTGGTCCATGACCGTCATCATCGCGCCCATCCTGGGGCCGATCCTGGGCGGCTGGATCACGGACAACATCAACTGGCCCTGGATCTTCTACATCAACCTGCCGGTGGGGATGCTCTCGGTCTTCCTGACCTGGACGATCCTGGGCAAGCGTTCCAGCGCGCGGCATAGCGTACCGATCGACAAGGTCGGGCTGGCGCTGCTGGTACTGGGCGTGGGCACGTTGCAAATCATGCTGGACAAGGGCAATGAACTGGACTGGTTCGCTTCCGGCAGCATCGCCGCCTTGTGTGCCACCGCCGTGGTGGCGCTCAGTGTTCTGGTCGTCTGGGAGTTGACCGAACCCCATCCCGTGGTCGACTTGCATCTGTTCGCCCGACGCAACTTCCTGGTCGGCACGACCATCCTGAGCATTGGCTATCTGGTGTTCTTCGGCAACGTGGTGATCCTGCCCCTGTGGCTACAGACCAACATGGGCTACACCGCCACCTGGGCGGGGCTTGCGACCGCGCCCATCGGCCTCCTGCCGGTGTTCCTGTCCGCCTTCGTCGGCAAGAACATGCACAAGATCGACCTGCGCATCTGGCCCACCTTCAGCTTTGCCGTGTTCGCAGCGGTAGCCTTCTGGAACAGTTATTTCAATACCGACGTCACCTTCTGGCAGATCGTGATCCCGCGCCTGCTCATGGGCTTCGGCGTGGCCGGCTTCTTCGTGCCGCTGACTGCCCTGACCCTGTCCGGCATTCCGCCCGAGATGCTGGCCAGCGCCACCGGACTGTCCAATTTCTGCCGCATTCTGGCCGGCAGCTTCGGCACTTCCTTGAGCATCACCCTCTGGGAGCGGCGCGGCGCGTACCACCACAGCATCCTGGCAGAGCACGTCACGGCCTTCGATCCCGGCATCGGCGAATTCTTCGGCACCCTCGCCACGCGGACCACCACCCCCGCTCTGCTGGAGCAGACGCTCAATCAGCAGGCCGTACTACTGGCCAGCAACGACATCTTCTGGCTATCCGGCTGCTGCTTCGTCGCTCTGATGCTGCTCGTCTGGCTGGCGCGGCCGCCGCGACACTCTCCCGTGAAGGCGATCGCTGCCGCGGACTGACTCATCGGCTCCAGCGCGTCGCGGCCCGGGCATCGCTCTCGCGCGCATCCACCCAACGCCAGCCCGCGGGCGTGGCCTCCTTCTTCCAGAAGGGCGCCGTGGTTTTCAGGATATCCATGATGAATTCACAGGCGGCAAACGCATCGCCACGGTGGCCGGAAGCCACCGCCACGAGAACGATGGGATCGGTGGGATGGAGCTCGCCGACGCGGTGGATCACCGTGGCGTCCCGTACCTCCCAACGCCGTGCGGCTTCCTCGACGAGCGCCGCCAGGGCTTTCTCGGTCATGCCAGGGTAGTGCTCCAGACTCAAACCGCTGACGCCCGTCCCGTCATCGCGCACCAGGCCGAGAAAGCTGGCGACCGCACCCACACTCGGGTTGGCCTGGTAGAGCGCTGCGACTTCGGCGCCGAGGTCGAAGGCTTCGGTCTGGACGGCGATCTTCATGTATTCCTCACTCTAGGGACCCGACAGGCACGGCCCACGTCCCGCCCTCTGGCTGGCTGCGTCCTCGCCGCCCACTCATGCAGCCACGCGGGTGATTCTTTCGGATATGGCAAGCAGCACTTCCCGCAATTCTTTCGCGTTGATCGGCTTGGTCAGGTAGCCATCGACGCCCGCCGCCAGGCCCTGCTCACGTTCTTCCGGCAGGGCCGCAGCCGTCAGCGCGTAGATCGGCATCCGCTGGGCGCCTCCCTGGCCTGACTCCTGGGCGCGAATCAGGCGGATGGCATCGAGCCCATCCATTTCCGGCATGTGGATGTCCATCAGGATGAGATCGAAGCGCTCCTTCGCATGCCACTCGATCGCTTCGCGGCCATTGTTGGCGATGGTCAGGTGATGGCCAAACTTTCCGCCGAGCAAGGCACCGATCACCTTCTGGTTGATAGCGTTGTCTTCGGCGACCAGGATACGCAGAGGCGCGGCCTGGGCCGGCGGAGACGGCGGCGACTTCACTTCCTCGCGCCTGGTGCCGAACAGGGACCCGATGGCATGGATCAAATCGGCGTGACTGACTGGTTTAGTGAAATAACTGGTGATACCCAGTTCACGACAGCGCGCCGCGTGGCCGCGCACATTGCCTGAAGACAGCATCATCACCTTGAGGCCGGCCGCTTCCGGTTTGGCGCGCAGGTGCTGCACCAGCTCGAATCCATCCATCGCCGGCATGTGATAGTCCGTGAGCATGATGTCGAAGAACTTGCCGTCGGCGATATAGGCGTCCAGAGTGTCCAGGGCGCTGGGGCCGTCTTCTGCCTCGAAAACGGTCATGCCGGCGCGTTGCAAAACGCGGTTGAGAATCTTGCGGTTGGTGGCATTGTCGTCGACGACCAGAGCGCGGAGACCACCCAGATCGGTGCGGACTTCCGATTCACTGGAGCGGCCATCCACTTCGAAGGGGATGGAAACATGGAAGATGCTGCCCTGATCGGGGCCGCTTTCCACCCAGATGCGCCCCCCCATCAATTCGACGATGCGGCTGGAAATCGTTAGCCCCAAGCCGGTGCCACCATAGCGTCGAGTAATCGAAGTATCTTCCTGAGAAAACGCCTGGAAAATGAGTTGCTGCTTCTCCGGTGGAATACCAACGCCGGTATCGCTGATCGCGAAATGCAATTCGGCTCGCCCGGCCGCGCTGTGCGCAAGATCGACCTTTACCAGGATTTCACCCTGGTCGGTAAATTTGATCGCGTTTCCAACCAGATTGACCAGCACCTGGCGCAAGCGACCCGGGTCGCCGATCAACCCGGTTGGCACTTCCGGAGGAATCTCGCTCAACAACTCCAGATCCTTCTCTTCGGCGTGAACCGCCAGGGGTTTAAGAGTATTCCGGATCAACGCGGCAAGATTGAATGGAATCGACTCCAGACTGAGTTTACCGGCCTCTATTTTCGAGAAATCGAGGATATCGTTGATGATCACCAGTAGTCCATCGGCCGAGGTCTTTACGATATTGAGGTATTCCTGCTGTTCGGCGCTCAATGGCGTGTCTAGTGCCAGATCGGTCATGCCGATGATGCCGTTCATCGGTGTCCTGATTTCATGGCTCATGGTGGCGAGAAAATCGGATTTCGCACGATTCGCGAACTCGGCCTGCATCGCGCTTTCACGCAACTCATCCGCCATCGTCTCCAGCTGTCGACTCTTCTCGCGCAATTCCAGTTCCACGGCCTCGCGATGGGCGATTTCATCGGCCAACAGCTGGTTTTGTCCCTGCAATACGACACGGCGTTGGTCGGATTCGGCGAAGTCCAGTTCGAGTTTCTCGGCGCGCTTTTGGATTCTGCTGAACAGGAATGCCGCCAACAATATGATCAGGGGCACCGCACTTGCGGAATAGAGAAACAGCCTTGAGGTGATGTGGCCGAACACCTCCGATTCATCCATGACGCTGACCAGCGACAAAGGCACATCGGCAATGCGAACTCGCATGGCAAGCCCGTAATCTCCACCACTGGATTTGAACGCCGGCAAACCGCCCAGCGCGGTGAGTCGGTCTACGGGCAAGCCGGCCAGCGCCTTGGCCGCAGCGGGAGAGAAAATGACACGCCGGCCTTCTGCGGTCAGTTCCTGGCCGGATTCGGTCAGCAGGATTTGCCGGTAATGCCGGCCAGGTGTAACGGTGATCAGATAGCGGTAAAGCAGGCCCAGGTCGGAAACCGTCGCGATGCTGCCGCCGGGTGTGCCGCGATAATTCACCGGCGCAGTGGCAATCACCCGCCCACGGGCACCGTCGATGACCAGGAGGGGTGCGGATTTCGCGCCCACGGGCAGGGAGATGGCCTCGCCGGGCGCCGTATCGGCGAGCGGCGCATCCGATTCGTCGAAATAGGTGATGCGTTTGTAGCCAGGAACGCCTCGCACCAGCTTCTGCGCGGATTTCCTGCGGAAGCGCTCTTCGATGGCATCCAGATTGGCCGAGAGGCCATAGCGCAGGGACATCCCCAGCGCCCGGTTGACCAGGAAATTCTCGATCTCGCGGCTTTCCGCCAGGTCCAGCACCACATTGCGCTGATCGATCGCAAAGTCGGCCAGCGTGGCGGCAATCTGCCGGTTGTCCAACAGGAGTCGTGCCTCGGCCGCCGCCCGAAGTTGATCCTGGGAACGAAAAGCGTTACCCAGCAACAGCAGCGAATAGCTTGCAAAAATGGCCGCCACGAATAGCGGCCATTTTTGCGACAACCTGAGGGCCTTCATCGACGGCCCATCACTTCTTCGCAAAAAACTCGGGGAAGTAACGGCGGATACCTGGATAATACTTGTTCACCAGTTTGTCGTACGTGCCATCCGCCTTGATCCTGCGCAGATAAACGTTGAAGGCATCACGCAGCAGCGGCGCATCCTTGGGAAACGCGGCAGCCAGTTTCTGCTCGTCGGAAACCGGCCCGAGCACCTTGAATTTCCCTGCCCATTTTTGCAGGTCGAGAATCACGTCCGGCACGTCGAGCAGGGACAGGTCGGCGTCCAGGTTCAATAGCGCGGGCACCATTTCGTTGATGTTGCTGCTCTTCGTGTAGAGTTTCAATTCCAGACCGGTCCCCTTGAGACCATAGTTCGCCGGGTCGAGGCAGGTCTTCTCCATGACCAGAAGGCTTTGTTTCCCGATCAACGCCTTGGTTTCCTTGATATCGTGGGCGAGATCATCGCTGCCCTTGATCGGCTTTCTGGGCGAATCGGCACGCGCGATCAACAACACCTGCGAAGGGAAGGTCGGTTCGGAATAAATGAGCACTTTCTCGCGCCAGGGCAGCATGGTGAATCCCGTCGCGATCATGTCGCCCTTGATTGGGTAATCGCCTTCGAGAGTCACTTCATCGCCCTTGCGCACCACGCTCTTGCCAAGCAGGTCGCGGATGACCGAATAGAAATCGGTGTACACCAGGCGATACTTGACCCCGATGGACTTGGCGAAACCCTGCGCCAGTTCGACATCGAAGCCATCGCCCGCACCGGTCACGAAATTGGCGTAGCGGATACCCAGGTGGCGCAACTCACCGCGCGCCTTGATTTCAGGCAGATCGGCCGCGCCGACCAGGGGTGCCAGCAAGGCGCAGGAAATAAAGAAAAACAGCAGTGTAAGATAACGCTTATGTAACATGGACGATGCTCCGAATCTGATTTCAGCGACCGCGCGGGCCGGAAAACCGGCGCACGCGCGCGATTTATCGGGTGTGGATTCCGATTGTCCCGCAGGGTATTTATTTCGTTCGAACCACACGTTTGGCACACAACAAGCCGACCCGGCTCACGCCAAACGGGCATTTCATTTTGAGCCGAACCCATCGGCCAAGGCAAGCATGCCGGGCAGGGCCACGGACGAGATCGCCGCATCCGCGAAGCTGCGTCTGGCGCCCCTGTCAGGCGCCGCTGGCCTGAAGAGAGCAGACCGCCGCCGCCCCAGCGCTTAGAATCGGCCCCGCGCCTCAGCCGGAGTCCCACATGATCGCACTGGAACTGCTCTTATTCCTTCTCATCATCCTCGTCGCCGCCGAGATTTTCGTGAATGCACTGGAACACCTGGGCGAACAACTGGGGATTTCCGAAGGCGTTACGGGGTCCATCTTTGCCGCAGTGGGGACGGCCATGCCCGAGACCATCGTGCCGCTATTGGCGATATTCGCCGGCACCCAGAACCAGAGGCTGAACGAGGAAATCGGCGTCGGTGCCATCCTGGGCGCACCCTTGATGTTATCCACTTTGTCTCTGTGCCTGATGGCGCTGTCGGTATGGAAGAAGCGCGGCCTCCAGGGCCTCCTCCAGCCGGAGAAGACCGGTCTGAAGCGCGACCTGGACTTCTTTCTCGCGTCTTTCGCGATCGCCACGGTAGCTCTGTTCGTGCCGCACACCGACCCGGCCGTGCGCGCCGCGCTGGCCGTGATGATGGTGCTGATCTATTTCTTCTACGTGATGCTCACGCTCAAGGCCTCGGCCGCCCTGGTGAAAGACGGCCACGCCACCGAAGCGGAAGAAACCATGCTTCTGGCACGCTTGGGGCTTCCCACCAATCTGGCCACCATCCTGTTGCAACTCGGCATCGGCCTGGGCCTGCTGATCCTGGGCGCCAAGGGCTTCATCCACGGCATCGAACTGGCTGCGCCCCTGCTGGGAATCTCCGCGCTGGTGCTCGCCTTGATGATCGTGCCGGTGGCGACGGAACTACCGGAAAAAGTGAACTCCATCCTGTGGATACGCCGAAACAAGGACACGCTGGCATTCGGCAACATCACCGGCGCCATGGTGTTCCAGGGCACCCTGCTGCCCGCCATCGGCGTGCTGCTCACCCCCTGGGCGCCGGTCAAGGAGGTCTTCGCCGGCGTGATCATCACCCTGGCGGCGGCAGCCTGGCTGCGTTTCGTGATGGGGCGCGGCCAGTTACGGGTGTGGCACCTGACGATCAATGGCGGCCTGTATGCCAGCTATCTCGCCATTGCCTTGATCTGAAATATTTCTAAACTTTTTGTGCCGCTGTCCGCTATTGCTCGAAGATAACGATAGGCGTCCTGGTGATGCCATGGAGCAGACATGAAGAACGCGGTCACCCCCACTTCGTTGGAAAAGGTCATGCGCGAGGACGATTTCATCGTCTCGAAAACCGACCTGAAAGGACGCATCACCTACGGCAACCGTATTTTCATCGAGTTTTCCGGCTACACCGAGTCGGCCCTGTTGGGCGCCCAACACAACATCATCCGCCACCCCGACATGCCGCGCGCGGTGTTCAAGCTGCTTTGGGACGCCATCCAGGCAAGACGAGAATGCAACGCCTATGTGAAGAACATGGCCAGGGACGGCAGTTATTACTGGGTATTCGCCAATGTCACCCCCGATCTCGACCGTGACGGCAACATCAGCGGTTACTTCTCGGTGCGCCGCAAACCGAGCGCCGCCGCAGTCAAGACGGCCAGCGACCTGTACCGCGCCATGCTCGCGGCGGAGAACCAGGCCGGTGCGCGCGACGCCATCGCCGCCTCGACGAAAATCCTCAGCGATCTACTGGCCGAAAAGGGCATGAGCTATGACGAATTGGTCCTTGCAATCTAGGCTCACCGCCCTGCTCTGGGGGTTTTTCGGACTGCTTGCGGCGACCGTAGTCGGCAGCTGGGCGCTGCATGGCTTTGACTGGCTGATGCTGACGTTCCTGCTGCCAGGCGTCGCATTTTCCGCCTGGGGCCAGAGCAAGGCGCGGCAATGGCTCGCCCCCATCGCCTTGCTGGATCGCCTCACCACGGAAATCAGCCAGGGCCACTTCGACAAGCGCGTCACGGGCGTCGCTGACACGGACGAACTCGGCCAACTGTGCTGGCATATGAACGACATGCTGGACCAACTGGAAACTTACTTCCGCGAGGAAGTCACTACCTTCCGCCTGCACATCGACGGCCAATACTTCCGCAAAGCCTTTCCTCAGGGGCTTCATGGTGGTTTCAGGAGCGGTCTGGAAAGCCATAACGTCCTGCTCGACGGCATGGCCGAGCAGCAACTCGGGCAGATGCGCAATCGCTTGATCTCCCAGGTGCACCAGCTCAATACCAGCAACCTGCTGACCAACCTGGCATCGAGTCAAGCCGACCTGAATAACATCACGGGCGATACGCACCAGGTCGTGGATCTGGCCACCCGCACTTCGGCCGATGCCGAAGAAAGCCGGGGTGCGGTGAGCCTGGTGGTCGGACAACTCTCCGAAATCAGCAGGCATATCGACCAGGCCGCGGACTCCATCACCGCGCTCAACGAACACAGCCACGAAATCACCGCGGCGGTGCAGCTCATTACGACCATCGCCAATCAGACCAATCTCCTGGCGCTCAACGCCGCCATCGAAGCGGCACGCGCGGGCGAAGCGGGGCGGGGTTTCGCGGTGGTGGCCGACGAAGTACGCAAGTTGGCGGAAAACACTCGCAACGCTTCCGAATCCATCGGCCGGATCATGGAAACCCTCACCGCCGAAGCGCAGCGCATGCTGAACGACTCCCATTCCATGCGGGACATGGCTGCGACGTCACGCAGTGTCATCAGTGAAATGGAAGGGCACTTCGTCCAATTCGCGGCTTCCGCGCGGGAAACCCAGGGCCGTGCCGCGTGCGCCCGGGACATGAGTTTCGCCTCCCTGGTGAAGGTGGACCACATTATCTACAAACAGCGCGCTTACATGGCCCTGAGCTCCTCGGGGGAGCGCGGCTATGTCGATGCGGTGGCGGTGGATCACCACCAGTGCCGCCTGGGCAAGTGGTACGAGGGATCGGGCCGCGACGAATTCGGGAAAACCCGCGCCTACCCCGCTCTGGCCGCCCCGCACGCCCGCGTCCATGCCGGCGCGCACAAAATGCTGAGCTACCTCGATCTAGGCTGGGAACAGAATTTGACGATGCAGCAGGCCATGCTCACTGCGATGCAGGAAGCCGAGGAAGCCAGCCGAGAAGTCATGGACGTGATCGACCGCATGGTAGTTGAGAAACACTGCTAGGCTGATCGCGACTGGATGGCGTAAACCCGTGTGAAGAATACCGCCGACTTTGCCGGGCCGTATCGACCAAGGACAGCCCTACACAGTGCGCCGAAGCGCCGCGCAAAAATTTGTCGCCGACCCCGCGCGGAGTAGCGCTGCTTACCCCGGAATCTTTGGAGTCCCTCCTGCTTCGCCGTGGCGCGGAACTGGGCTACTCCATTCCCAGCCGCTCCATGCGGTAGCGCAGCGAGCGAAAGGTGACCCCGAGAAGGCGCGCGGCCGCGGTCTTGTTGTTATCGCTGCGTTGCAGCGCCTCGAGGATGGACCGGCGCTCCACCGCATCGAGTTGGTCCTGCAAGCCGAGGCCCCGAGCCAGTCCGTCAGGGCCGCTCGCCTGGGGAGTCAGGTTCAGATCGCCCGGCTCTATCCTGCCCCCCTCGCACAGTGCCAGCGCCCGCTCCAGGATATTTTCCAGTTCGCGCACGTTGCCGGGATAGCCATACCCTGCCAGCGCGGCCTGCGCCGCCGCTGTCAGCGTGGGGAGGTCACGCCCCGCGCACAATCGTGCCCGCAGGTAGTGCGCAAGCTGCGCCACATCCTCACGCCGCTCGCGCAGCGCGGGCATGTGGATTTCGATGACATTGAGGCGATAGAACAGATCCTGACGGAGGCGCCCCTGATTCACCGCCGCTTGCAGATCCTGGTGGGACGCGCTGATCAGACGCACATCCACCACTTCCTCCAGGATGCCCCCCACCCTGCGCACGCGTTTTTCCTGAATGGCGCGGAGCAACTTAACCTGCATGGAGAGCGGCAATTCGACAATCTCGTCGAGGAACAGGGTGCCCCCCGCACCCGCCTGGAAGAACCCGTCGCGCTCGCTGTCGGCGCCCGTAAACGCGCCCTTGCGATAGCCGAAGAACTCGCTTTCCATCAGCGTCTCCGGAATGGCGCCGCAATTCACCGCCAGGAATGGCGCCTCGGCGCGGGCGCTGCGCGCGTGTATCAGGCGCGCGGCCACTTCCTTGCCGGTGCCGGTTTCGCCGCTGATGAACACCGGCGCCTGGCTGCGTGCGACCTTGCCGATAAGGGCGCGCACCTGCTCCATGGGTGGGGAGTCGCCCACCAGTTCCCGCCCCTGCTCCGGTTCCTCGGGATCAGCGAGCTTGAGGGCGGAGCGCACCAGGCCACGTATTTTCTCCGTGGTCACCGGCTTCTCGACGTAGTCGTAGGCGCCGGCCTTGAGCGCGGTGACGGCGTTCTCCGCGGAGCCGAAGGCGGTGACCACGGCCACCGGCGTGCGCGGCGCATACAGGGCGATGTGGCGCACCACCTCGATGCCCCCGCCGTCGGGCAGGCGCATGTCCGTCAGACACAGATCGAAGGTCGCCGCCCCGAGATGCCGGAGTGCCTCGGCCACGCTGCTCGCGCGTGCCGTGTCCAGGCCCATGCGTGCCAGATCCATTTCGAGCAGATCGAGCAGGTCGGGTTCATCATCCACCAGCAGTACGCGCGGTCTTTTCATCCCTACCCGCATGGTGCCGCCTGACAAGTCAGCCGAAACAGGGCGCCGTCCGGGATATCAACGTAACGCAGACTGGCGCCATTGGCTTCGGCCAATTCACGCGCGATGTACAAACCCAGCCCGGTACCGGCCTTGTCCGTGGTGTAGAACGGCTCGAACAGGCGCGACTGCAAGGCAGCGGGAATACCCGGGCCATCGTTGGCCACATCCACATTCACGCGACTCCCGGCAGCCACGGCACGGATACGGATACTCCCCGGCTGTTTCAGGCAGAAGCGCCAGGCATTGCGGAACAGGTTCCAGAATATCTGCTCCAGATGGATGACATCGAAACAGATGGCGGGATCGCCGACTATCTGGAGCGACACCCGATCCGACGCGGCGTCTTCGCGCTGCGCGAACGATTCGATGAAGGCCCCGAGGCATGAGGCCAGGGGCACCGCTTCACGTGTCAGGCGATCGCGGCGATTGAGCGAGAGCACATCCTCCACCAGGGAATTGAGGCGTTCGGCGTTGCTCTCGATGATGGCGGAGAGTTTCACCGCGGTGGCGTCGCCGGCCTCTTCCCTGAGCATGCCGGCGGCATGGCGGATAGCCGAGAGGGGGTTGCGGATCTCATGCGCCAGGTTGGCGGTCAGCAAGCCCAGGGAGGCCAGTTTCATGCGCTGTGCCTGCGCCTCCAGCTCAGTCATGTCTTCCAACACCAGCACGGCGCCTTCGCGCCGTGTCGGCTCCAGTTCGATGAAACGCACCCGCAGGCGCCGCCCCTCCGCGCCGACCTGAATGGGGTGCGCCGGCAGGCATACACCGGCGTGCCAGGACGACCACATCTCGGCCAGGCGCGGTGAGCAGGCACCAAGGCCGCAATGGGGAAAGAAACGCACGTCGAGCAACTCGGCGGCGCGCGCATTGTGCTGCAACACCTCGCCCAGATCATTCACCGCGATCACCGCATAGGGCAACTCCTGGATAACCCGCTCGTTGATGCGTTCCAGGCTCTCCGCCTGGCGCCCCATTTCCGCCGCTTCGCTGGAAGCCATCCGCGCGCCCTTGGCCAGGGCATGGGAAAGCAGGGCGGAAGCGAACAGGCCGATGGAAAGAAAACCGGCCCGGACAAAACCGCCCGCGTTGCCATCGGCGACGGCGGTCTGCGCGATCTGCTCGACCAGGACAGCCATCGTGGCCGCAGCCGACCAGAACAACACCATGCGGGTTTCCGTCACCATGCCGACGGCGGCCAGAGTAACGATCAGCAACAGGCCGATCCCGCTGGTATTGCCCCCGGACAGATGCATCAACAGCGTGATGCAGACGATGTCGACCAGTGCCTGGCGATCAACCTGCCGCTCGAAGCCCTCGCGCCTCGCCAGCAACGGCCTGCGAAACAACAACGCGATCATCAGGTAGATCGCGCAGGTTACCTGGAACAGGCGCGGGTAGTCGAAGCGATGGAAGCTCTGGCTGACCAACAGCCCTGCCACACCCAGCGCGATGGCCAGGAAAACACGGAAACTGTTGAGGTGGCCGAGCGAGCGCCAGAATGCTTCCGGGACCTGCGAGGAAACGGGCTCAGTGGCCGCGAAGGCGGTGTTCATCGCAGCAATAGATGTGGCCCCGGCTCAGGATCGCCTCGGAACGTGGCAGATTCACCCGGCACACCTCGCAACGCACCATGTCCTCGGCAGCCCGCTGCCCGCGCGGCGGCTCGCGGCGGGAAGTGCGTTTGAACCAGAGCACGATCCCGATGGTGAAGGCAACGATCAGCAGCAGTTTAGTCACGCGACAGCCCGTTCTTGTGGGCGGTGTTGATCACCAGCAGCAATTCCTTGAAGGGAATCTCGCGCCCCCAACGGTTGACGAACTGCATGTAGGCCAGATCGCGACCGGTGGGGAATTCGTATTTATCCGAAATCATGTCGTCGAAAAGCTTGCGCAGCACGCCATCGAGGTGCTCCAGCATGGCCGACCAGCGTTCCGCGTTTTCCGGGTCGTAGTCGATGCTGGCACGCATTTCATCGACTTCGTAGACGCCCTGGTGCACCAGATCCACATATTCGTCGTACGTCTTCGGGCCTTTCATGGCATTCCCCGCTGCATGCAAAGCGGCATTGTGCCACTAGATGAGCGGGCGCCGGGCACCGCCTTTACTTCTTCCAGAACGCCGGGGTAAACAACACCAGCAGCGTGAACAGTTCCAGGCGCCCCACCAGCATGGCGAAGGTGCATACCCAGGTCTGAAAATCCGTCAGCGGCGAGAAATTGCTCGCCGGACCGACGACGTTGAGGCCGGGCCCGGCGTTGTTGATGCAGGCGATCACGGCGGAAGTGGATGACACCAGATCCAGGCCGCTGAACATCAGGATCAGGGTCAGGAACAACACCATCGTGCAATAAACCAGCACGAAGGTCTGCACCGCAAAGACGATGTGGTTCTCCACCACCTGCTTGCCTAGTCGCAGGGGCAGCACCGCCGCGGGGTGGATCTGCTTCGACATCTCGCGCATGGCCTGATTGAAGGTGAGGAGGGTACGCACCATCTTGATCCCGCCGCCAGTGGAACCGGAACTCACCGAAACGCAGGACAGGTAGAGCATCCAGAAGGTGGCGAAAGGCGGCCAGGCGTTGTAGTCGGTGCTGACGAAACCGCAATCTGTCGCCAGCGACACCAGATTGAAACTGACATAGCGCAAGGCCACCCAGAAATCGGCATACACCCCCTTCATCCAGACATACCAGGTAATCCCCATGCAACTGCCCAGCACCAGCAGCAGGAACGCCTTGGCCTCGGCGTCCGCCAGGTAGACCCGGAGACTCTTTCCGCGCCAGGCGAGAAAGTGGGTTGCGAAATTCATGCCGGCGATCAGCATGAAGAGGATCAGCACGTACTCCACCATGGGCGAGTTGAAGTAGCCGACGCTGGCGTCATGGGTGGAGAAGCCGCCCAGCCCCATCACCGCGAAGGCATGGCAGGTCGCCTCGAACCAGTCCAGGCCCACGGCCATGAGTGACAGGATGCAGGCCAAGGTGATGGCCACATAGACCAGCCAAAGATTCTTGGCGGTTTCCGTAATGCGCGGCGTGAGCTTGTCGTCCTTCATCGGACCCGGCGTCTCCGCCTTGTAGAGTTGCATCCCGCCCACACCCAATAGGGGAAAGATCGCCACCGCCAGAACGATGATACCCATGCCGCCCATCCAGTTGAGCTGGTGCCGCCACAGGTTGATCGACTTGGGCAGGTGGTCCAGGCCGGTCAAGACCGTCGCACCGGTGGTGGTGAGCCCGGACATGGTCTCGAAATAGGCGTCGGTAAAGGACAGGTTGGGCAGATGCAACAACAGCGGCAGGGTGGCGAAAGCGGGCAACACGGACCAGATCAGGCTGACCAACAGATAGCCGTCGCGTGCCGCCAACTCCCGCTTTATGCGATGGCTGGCCAGCCACATGAGCAGGCCGCTGACAAAGGTGACGGCGATCGAGTCGTCATAGACCGTGACCGCGCCATCCTCGGTGAGCCAGGCGACCAACAGGGGCAGCAGCATGGTGAAGGAGAACAGCATCAGCACCAGCCCCAAGGTGGTGACGACGGGCGCGAGCTTTTTCATCTCAGCGAGTGAGCATCAATCGAAACCGGCTACCATACCCGCGCAGGCGGGCTCGGCGGCTATTCTGGACGTGCGCATGATTTCACCGCCTCAGAAAAACCCGAACCCGACCTGGAGCAATTTCTCCACCTTGGAGATGTAGCGCTTGTTGGGCACGAAGAGGATGAGGTGGTCCTCGCTTTCGACCACGGTGTCGTGATGCGGGATGATGGCCTCCTCGCCGCGCAGGATGGCGCCGATCGAGACGCCTTCCGGCAGGTCGATCTGTTCGATGCTTCGCCCGACCAGCTTGGAAGAACGGGCATCCCCGTGCACCACGGCCTCCATCGCTTCCGCAGCACCCCGGCGTAGGGAGTGCACTACCGCCATGTCGCCACGGCGGATATGGGTGAGCAGAGGGCCGATGGTAGCCTGGGCCGGCGACAGGGCGATGTCGATCTCGCCACCTTGCAGCAGATCGACATAGGAGGCACGGTTGATCAGGGCGATGACCTTGCGCGCACCCAGCCGCTTGGCCAGGAGGCAGGACATGATGTTGCTCTCGTCGTCGTTGGTGAGTGCGCAGAACACGTCCACTTCCTCGATGTTCTCCTGCAGCAGCAGATCCTCGTCGGTGGCATTGCCGTTGAGCACCAGGGTGCGGGGAAGCTGATCGGCCAGGATCGCCGTGTTCTTCTTGTTATGGTCGATCAGCTTCACGTGGTAATCCGACTCCAGATTCGCGGCCAGGCGTCGACCGATGTTGCCGCCACCGGCGATCATCACCCTGCGCGCGTGACGATCGCCGCGGCGGATCTCCTTCATGACCGCGCGGATGTTATTGGTGGCCGCCAGAAAGAATACCTCGTCACCCTCTTCGACCACGGTGTCGCCCTGTGGCAGGATGGCCCGGTCCTGTCGATAGATCGCGACAATGCGCGCATCCATCTGGCCCTTAAGTCCGGGATGCTCGCGGAACATGAGGTGCAGGTGTTCCCGCAAGTGCCTGAGTGCATGCCCCACCATCAAGCCACCCTGGGCCTTGACCGCCACCATGCGTATCCGTCCGCCGGCGAAGTCCAGCACCTGTAGCGCTTCCGGGTAGTCGATCAGGCGACGCAGATAGTCGGTGACTTCCTGTTCCGGAGCGATGACGTGATCGACGCCAAAGTTTTCCGCCGTGAACAACTGCGGGTACTTCATGTAATCGACCGCACGGATGCGGGCGATCTTGGTCGGAATATTGAACAGGGTGTTGGCGAGTTTGCAGGCGACCATGTTGGTTTCGTCGTTCAAGGTCACCGCCACCAGCATGTCGGCATCGTCGGCGCCGGCCTGCTTCAGGACCGCGGGGTGCGAGGCCTGGCCGCAAACGGTGCGCAGATCGAGTCGCCCCTGGAGAGCCAGAAGTTTTTCCGCGTCCAGATCCACCACGGTCAGGTCGTTGCCTTCCCGCACCAGATGTTCCGCCAGATTGGAGCCCACCTGGCCGGCCCCGAGCATGATGATCTTCATGACAGGCGGCGAGTGGCGAGCGGCGAGTAGCGGGCGGCCAGCACCTTGCGTCCGGCCATCAGACTTTTTCCTTCCCCGGCGCCTCGATGCCCAGCTGTTTCACCTTGCGATACAGATTGGTGCGATCCAGTCCCGCGCGCTCTGCAGCGCGGCTCATGCCCCAGTCGCATTCGGCCAGCAGGGCTTCCAGATACGCCTTCTCGAAGGCATCGCGGGCGTCTTTGAGCGGCAGATGCAGCATCAGTTCGATACCGGTTTTTTCCACGCCGGCCTTCGGGCCCAGCATGGCATCGATCACCCCCAGGCCGATCGGGCCGGCGGGCTCTTCCAGGGCGACGCGCCCGGCCAAGGTCTCCAATTCCGCCAGATTGCCCGGCCAGTCGTGCTCCGCCAGCCGGCTCGTAGCGGCCTCGTCAAACTTCAACGGTGCCTGTCGCAGTCGCACGCAAGCCGATTCCAGCGCGCGCGCAGCCAGGCCGGGGATGTCTTCGCGGCGCTCCCGCAGGGGCGGCAGATCCACCACCGCATGCGCCAGTAATTCGTGCAATTCCGCGGTCAGGTGTCCTTCCGCCAGCGAGCGAGCGGGGTCTTCCCGGGTCACCGTCACCACCCGCACGGAGAATTCCGCGCGCCGCGCGATCAACAGGATCAGGCCGCGTTGCTGCATGACCGAAAGGCCACCCAGTTCCGGCACGAATACCAGGCCGCCCTTGGCGCGTGCCAGGAGCTCGGCGGGGCGATTGGCCAGCTCGACGGGATCGTCGACACGGACGAAGGGTGCACCGGGTGGCGTGAGAAAATGCGCGGCCACTTCTTCGCCGGTCCCTGGCTCGGCCAGCAGCAACAGCGGCAGGCCGGCACTGGCGGCCAGGCCCAAACGCTGTGCCAGGCGCTTCACGCTCTCGCCGCCACCCAGTTCCTCCAGGGTGCCGCTGGTGGTGGGCGCGGGCTTGCGGGAGGCCAGCGCCTTTTTCACGGTCTCCAGCAAATGCTTGTAGGAGATCGGTTTTTCCAGGTAATCGAAAGCCCCGAGCCGGGTGGCCTCGACGGCGGTATGCACCGTGCCGTGTCCAGACATCATCACCACCGGCATGGTGAGCCGCCCCTGGCTGCGCCATTCCTTGAGCAGGGTCACGCCATCGACATCCGGCATCCAGATGTCCAGCAGCACCAGATCGGGCACCTTGTCGTCCAGTGCGGCCCGTGCGCGGGTACCGTTTTCCGCCATGCGCACCTCGTACCCCTCTTCTTCCAGGATCTCGCGCATCAACTCACGGATGCCAGGTTCGTCGTCCACCACCAGAATTTCAGCCATGTTGCATTCCCTTCCTTAGTAAACGCGTGGCAGGTCGCTATCCGCCCCTCGCGACTCGCCGCCTTCCACCAACGCCGGCAGACTGATGCAGATGCGCGCGCCACCCGTTTCCGGATTGTCCACCGCTATGCTGCCGTGATGCTCTTCCACGATCTTCTTCACTACCGGCAAACCCAGACCGGTGCCCTTGGGTTTGCTGGTGACATAGGGCTCGAACAATCGATCCCATAGTTCCGCGGGAAACCCCGGGCCATTATCCTGAACGCACAAGCTTACCTGACTCCCGTGCAGGGACGTACTTACCGACACCCGCGGCGACGCCACATTCTCCAGTGCTTCCTGGGCATTCTTCACCAGATTGACCAGTACCTGTCCCAGCAGGGCGGGGTCGCCCGCCACGCCTGGCAGATCGGGGGCGAGGTGGCTCTCGATGGGGATGCCGCCTTCGTACATGTGCAACACTTCACCGACCATGACGTTGATGTCCAGGCGCTCGATACGCGGCGAGGGCAGGCGGGCGTATTGGGCGAAGGCATCGACCAGCCCCTTCATCGCCGCGACCTGGCCGACGATGGTGGCAGTAGCGCGTATGAGGGTATCCCGGGCGGGCCCGTCGAGTTTGTCGGCCAGTTTCGCTTCCAGTCGCTCGGCGGAAAGCTGAATCGGGGTCAACGGATTCTTGATCTCGTGCGCCATGCGCCGTGCCACCTCACCCCAGGCGGCATCGCGTTGCGCTTGCAGCAACTGCGTGACGTCGTCGAGTACCAGCACGTAGTCGGGTGTGTCACCGCTCGTGAGCGGAGTGCCACGGGCCAGCAGGATACGCTTCCCCGTGGGCATGGACAGTTCGATCTGTTCACGCCAGGGGCGCGTCGGGCCGTCGTGAAAATGCCGCGCCATATCTTCGGCAAAACCGCTCAGGCCCGGATTACGACTCCCCAGCTCGGTGAGCGCGCGCCCTTCCAGCTCCGTGCGCGAAATGCCCAGCAAGACCGCCGCCGCGGGATTGACGACGCGAACGGCGAGGTTGTGTTCCAGCGTCACGACGCCGGTGGTCACGCTGGAAAGCACGCCTTCGAGGTATGCGTTCGCTTCCAGCAACTGGTCGCGGCTTTCCTCGGCTGCCGCGCGTGCGTCCGAGAGCTGCCGGGTCATGCGGTTGAACGAGTGCGTGAGCATGCCCAGTTCGTCTCGACTCGACACCGTCTGCACCTCGGTAAAATCCCCTCGCGCCACCGCCCGGGTGCCACGCGCCAGGGCGCGCAAGGGGGCGGCGAGTCGCTCGGAGAGCAAAAAAGCCAGCGAAAAAGCGGAAAACAGGGCCAAGGCCAGGGCCAGGGTGAGGGAAATACCATACAGGCGCTTCAGCCCCAGGCGCGAGACCAGCAGTTCCTGGTAGCCCTGGCGCGCCTCTTCCACCTGTTGCGCATCCTGCGCGAGTTGCCGGGGCACTGGTTGCAGCACCTGCACCACACGCGGGCGCTCCGACAGGGAGGCCATGTTCACCGGTGCGACCACGCGCACCATGATGCCACCCGAGCCCGCGGCTTGCAGGCGCGACCAGGTTTTTTGCAGGCGCGCCTGCCAGATCGAAGCGTGCTCCGGCTGCCTGGGCAAGGTGCTGCTGCGGTCGGAAGAAGAAAAACCCAGCAGGTTGCCGTTGATGTCGAATAGTCCCAACTCCTGCACTCCCGCGGCTTCGCGCAGGTCGTCCAGGCGCGCCGCCTGAAGGATAGGCGGCAGATCGCCCAGTTGCTGGGCCAGATGCTCGGTCTTCTTCGCGGTTTCCTGCTGCACGTGATCCAGAGCCGACTGCCCCAGGGCAAGGCCGCCCTCCAGCGCGTTCTCCATGCGCACATCGAACCAGGATTCGATGGAGCGAATCAGGAACTGCACCGAGACACCGTAGACCACCAGTCCCGGCGCCAACGACATGAGTCCGATGATGAGAAACAGGCGAGCGGTAAGCTTGGCCCCGAATACGCCGGCGCGGATACGCCGCACCAGGAGAAAGGCCTGATAGACGATCAGCGCGGCCAGTCCCGCCCCCGCGGCGACGGTGATCCAGAGCAGAAGCTGAATATTACCGGCGAAGAAAGCGGTATTGCTGGCCGCGGTGGCCAGCAGCCCGATCAGGGCCGAACCGAGGAGCAGGCTGACTGCTATGAGATAGAACATTAGACTGCTGCGCGGTAGGGCATCAGTATCTGAATATGCGTTCCTGCCAGCCGGAATCGAGCTGCCAACGGCCGGAGGAGGCCAGGGCATTCACCTGTAGGGGCTTGGGCAGTTGCGAGACATCGAGGTAGAGACGCACGTAGATCTTGTATTCGGATTTTCTTTTCATCTGTCTGACGTTGACCACGGCCCAATCGCGCAGGTCGCCCACCACGCGCAGGGCATCGGCCAGAGTCTCGTGCTCGCTGGAAACACCATTGAGGCTGACGTAGTACTGGCGCAACAGCGCGTTATAGGAAAGGCGCACGCTGCGATCCAGATCGGAGAGGCCCTCGGCCAGCCACCAATCGCGTTCACGTTCCGCCTCGACCGCCTGCACGAAGGTGAGTTGCACGCCGCGGCGCAGAGCATCGTCCAGGGTGGGTGACAGTTGAATGGAGAAACCACCGATCAAGTGGAACAACTCCCCTCTTTGCACCACGTCGATCTGTTGCACCTGGATGCCCTCGGCGCGGGCGGAGGAAACAATGGCACCCACCCCGGCCAACAAGGCCAGGACGGCAAGCAGGAAATTACGCCTTGAGAAAACGTGCATAAAAAAATCCATCCATCTCCCAACTCGGGAGCAACTGCCCTGCTCGTGTTCCCGCAACGGCTTCACTGCTCGCGTCGGGATGACGGGCCAGGAAGGCAGCCACCTGATCGGCGTTTTCCTCATGGAACAGGCTACAGGTGGCATAGAGCATTGTGCCAGCCGGCTTCAGCAGCGGCCACAAAGCGTCCATGAGGCGGCGCTGCTGGCGCGCCATGTGTTGCAGATCCTCTGGTCGCTTCAGCCATTTTCCATCGGGATGACGGCGCACCACGCCGGATGCTGTGCAAGGCGCGTCGAGCAGGATGCGATCGAAGGCCCGCCCGTCCCACCAGGCCTCGGGGTCACCCGCATCCCCCACCCGCAAGGTTGCGGACAGACCCAGGCGATCGAGATTCTCGCGCACTCGGGTCAGTCGGTCGGCATCGCTATCCAGGGCCACCAGATCGAGGTCGTGCAGTTCCAGGAGATGGCCGGTTTTGCCGCCGGGCGCGGCACAGGCATCCAACACCCGCATGCCCGCCGCGCCCCCGAGACAGGGGGCGGCGAACTGAGCGCCGAGGTCCTGTACCGAAACCAGTCCGTCGAAGAAGCCCGGCAGCATGCCCACCGCCACGGGCCGCAGCAAGGTCAAGGAGGCATCTCCGTTTTGTCTGGCCTCGATGCCGGCTTGTGTCAGTTTGGCAAGATATTCGCAGACGCTGCCGCGCCGCCGGTTCACCCGCAGGGTCATGGGTGGATGCCTGTCCTGGGCGGCGGCTATGGCCTCCCAATCGTCGGGATATTGCGTTTGCAATCGCTCCAACCACCACAGCGGAAGATTCCAGCGCGCCACCGGATCCAGTGTGGCGGCCGCCTCCAACTCGGCGCGGCGGCGCTGGTAATTGCGCAGCACCGCGTTGACGAAACCACGGGCCTGGGGATATCGGGCTGCGGCGCCGGCGACGGCCTCGTTCACGACCGCGTAAGCAGGTGTCTCTCCCGCCTCCAGCTCGTGGAGGCCGACCAGCAGATGCCCGGACAGGGCAAGCGGCTTGAGGGGACGATCGCACAACAAATCGAGATAAAGGCGCAGGCGACCGGCATTGCGCAATGCGCCGTAGGCCAGGCTCTGCGCCGCCGCGAGTCCGTCGGGTGCCAGTCTGCGCAAATTCGCCAGCGACTGCGTCAGGCTGACCCCGTCGAGCAGGACGTCGTTGACCAGGTTCGCGGCCAGAATGCGTGGGTTGTTGGCGCAGGCGCCGGAGGGATCGCGGTTGGGAGCGGACATGGGCGCCCATTATCCCGGAAAAGTGCACCCAGGATGGGCCCTATAAAAGCACCCCGGGAACCCCAGAAGAGGGGCACCCGCGGTAGCGCCCGGAAAACGCGATTCAGGAGTACCGCGGCACTTCAGTCCACGCCCCCCGCTGCCGGCGTGGTCGTCGGTGCCGGTGCGCTGGGACTGCTGTTGCTGCTGGTCGGAGGCGCCACCGGCTTGGGTGGACGCGGCTCGTGTCCGGCCATGATGTCATCGATCTGATCGCTGTCTATGGTCTCCCATTCCAGCAGCGCACGGGTCATGCGCTCGACCTTGTCGCGGTTTTCTTCGAGTATCTTGCGCGCCAGAGCATATTGCTCGTCGATGATGCGGCGCACCTCGGCATCGACGCGGCGCAAGGTTTCCTCCGAGACGCTCTTGTGCGTAGTCACGGAACGACCCAGGAAGACTTCACCCTCCTCCTCACCGTAGACCATCGGCCCCATCACGTCGGACATGCCCCATTGTGTGACCATGCGCCGGGCCAGATCGGTGGCGCGCTGGAAGTCATTGGAGGCACCGGTGGTCATCTGATTCATGAACAGCTCTTCGGCGATGCGCCCGCCGAACAGCACGGCCAGCGTCGACAGCAAACGGATGCGGTCCTGGCTGTAGCGATCTTCGGTCGGCAATTGCATGGTAACGCCCAGGGCACGGCCACGCGGGATGATGGTGACCTTGTGCACCGGGTCGGTCTTGGGGCACATTTTGGCCACCACGGCGTGGCCAGACTCGTGGTAGGCGGTGTTCTTGCGCTCTTCCTCCGGCATCACCAGGGAACGGCGCTCGGCACCCATCATGATCTTGTCCTTGGCGCGCTCGAAGTCGTCCATGTCCACCACGCGCTTGTTGCCGCGCGCGGCAAACAGCGCCGCCTCGTTGACCAGGTTGGCAAGGTCGGCGCCGGAGAAACCGGGCGTACCGCGGGCGATGATGTCGGCCTTGACGTCCGAACTCATCGGCACTTTGCGCATGTGTACCAGCAGAATCTGTTCACGACCGCGGATATCGGGCAACGGCACCACCACCTGGCGGTCGAAGCGGCCGGGACGCAACAGGGCTGGGTCGAGCACATCGGGGCGGTTGGTGGCGGCGATGACGATGACGCCCACACTGGGCTCGAAGCCATCCATTTCCACCAGAAGCTGGTTCAGCGTCTGCTCCCGCTCGTCGTTGCCACCGCCCAAGCCCGCGCCGCGCTGACGCCCGACCGCGTCGATTTCGTCGATGAAGATGATGCAGGGGGAATGTTTCTTGGCCTGCTCAAACATGTCGCGCACACGAGCCGCACCGACGCCGACGAACATTTCCACGAAATCGGAACCGGAAATGCTGAAGAATGGCACTTTGGCTTCGCCGGCGATGGATTTGGCCAGCAAGGTCTTGCCAGTACCGGGACTGCCTACCATCAGCACGCCGCGCGGAATGCGCCCGCCCAGTTTCTGGAAACGCGAGGGGTCACGCAGGAATTCGACCAGTTCGCCCACCTCTTCCTTGGCTTCGTCACAACCGGCGACATCGGCGAAAGTGACCGTATTGGTATCCTGATCGAGCAGGCGCGCCTTGCTCTTGCCGAAAGAGAAGGCCCCGCCCTTGCCACCGCCTTGCATCTGGCGCATGAAGAACACCCAGACGCCGATCAACAAGAGCATCGGGAACCACGAGACGAAGATGCTCATGAACATGGAAGGCTGCTCTTCCGGCTTGGCCTCTACCTGGACGCCCGCCTTGAGCAGGTCGGAAACCAGCCAGGGATCGGAAGGCGCGTAGGAAGTAAAGCGCTGGCCATCGCTCGTGACGCCGCGCAGCACATGATTCTCGATTACCACCTTGGCGATCTGACCCTGGTGCACCTGATCAATGAAGCTGGAGTAGTCGACCTGGGATTGCGCGGTCTGGTGGGTGTTGAATTGGTTGAACACCGTCATCAGGATCAGGGCGATGACCAGCCAGATGGCGACGTTCTTGAAAAGGTTGTTCAATTTCACTCCTTTGCAGGCATCTCGCCGCGGATGGGGAGAAGGTAGTCCAAATTCAGCAACGATTCAATGAAGTCGAGCACTCAGGCACACGCCGCCTTCAAGCCGCGGCCCAATAAATACAACTCTCTACTGCGGTCGCGAGAGGCATCGGGCTTACGCGCCACCACTTTCTGGAAAACGGCCCGCATCGCCTTCATGTAATCCTCGAAGCCCGCGCCCTGAAACACCTTGACCAGAAACACGCCATCGGATTGCAGGTGTCCAGCCGCGAACTCCAGCGCCAGTTCTGCCAGCAGATAGCACCTGGCTTGGTCGGTGAAGACTACTCCAGTAATATTGGGGGCCATATCGGAAAGCACAAGGTCCGCGGCACGGCCCGCCATGGCCTCTTCCACACTGACCAGGCCAGCGGCCTCGGTGAAGTCGCCCTGAATGAACTCGACGTGATTCATCCCGGTCATCTCCAGCAGGTCGATGCCGATGATGCGCCCCTGGCCCTTCATTCGCTCCGCCGCCACCTGGCACCACCCGCCCGGGGCACAGCCCAGATCGACCAGCAACATGCCGGGCCGCAGCAGATGATCGTGGTCGTCGATCTCCATCAGCTTGTAGGCCGAGCGCGAGCGATAGCCTTGCTCCACGGATTGCTGCACATAGAAGTCGTTGACATGCCGCTGATGCCACTGCTTTGTTTTTGCTTGTCGTTTCATGGGGTTCCTTCTGAATCTTTGCAGAAATCACGTCTTCCGGGGCGACGATACAAAGCCATCATGCCAGGGCCATGCAAGCTCCACCCCACGTTCCCCGTAGTGTGTGCATTATCCCCGCCACCCGGCTAGACTGAAGCCTCCTCATTCGTGACAGCCATACGAACATGAAAGAACTCAGCGTCCTGCAGCGCAAATTTTTAAAAGCCCAGGCACACTCGCTCAAGCCGGTAGTGATGATCGGCAACCAGGGTCTGACCGAGGCGGTGATCAAGGAGGCCAAGGGGGCGCTCGCCGCGCACGAATTGATCAAGGTGCGTGTGCTGGGAGACGACCGCACGGCGCGTGAAACCTGGTTCCAGGCCCTTTGCACTGCCCTGGACGCGGCGCCGGTGCAACACATCGGCAAGCTGTTGCTGCTCTACAAACCCGCGGAAAAAGCGAAGATCGTGCTGCCTTGACCCCCAGGCGGAACCGCTGCGTGTTCCGCCCTACAGCCGCTGTTTGGAGACCAGCGCCAAACCCAGCAGGCTTTCGATCAGATAGACCACGCTGGATATTCCATGCCAGGTGGCGAAACGGTCACGAAACAGACTCTCCATCACATCTTTCGGCATAGCCTGGTCCTTCAATTGTTGCAGGATGGGCTGAATGCCGAAATGCTGCGCCACGGTCAGCAACAGCATCAGCACCACGATCCAGAAAAAGCCCTGCTTCAGGGCCAATACGCCGAATCGGCTGAGACGGTGCATCAGCAACCAACCGCCGCAGACCAGGCCGACCCAGGCGATATGGCCGAATAGTTTGCCGGCCAGCATGCCCGCCAGCATGCGATCGGTCAGGCTATAGAACAAGGTGGGCGCAGCAAGATAGCCGACGGCCCAGAGGCCACCCACCCAGAGGGATACGGCCCAGGCGGAGAGAAGATCGGGCAGGCGTTTCATGCGCTACTCAGAGGTAGTGGACATCGACGATCTCGTAATTCCGCAGCCCGCCCGGTGCGTTCACCACGGCCACGTCACCCGCATACTTTCCGATCAGGGCGCGGGCGATGGGCGAGCCCACGGAGATCTTGCCGCCCTTGATATCGGCCTCATCGTCACCGACAATCTGGTATCTCACCTCGTCACCGGTTTCCGCATCCACGAGTTCCACGGTGGCGCCAAAAACCACACGACCTTCGGCGTCCAGGTGGCGAGGGTCGATGATCTGTGCATTGGCGAGCTTACCTTCGAGATCCTTGATGCGGCCCTCAATGAAGCCCTGCTTTTCCTTGGCGGCGTCGTATTCGGCGTTTTCCGACAAGTCGCCATGGGACCGCGCCTCGGCGATGGCCGCGATGACGCTGGGGCGCTCCACACTCTTGAGACGTTGCAGTTCGTGGCGCAGCTGCTCAGCACCGATGACCGTCAGAGGATATTTATTCATTTGCGTAGTCAGCCTATTTCAGCAGGGGTTCTCCCCCTGGATTTACTACGGAGTTGAGAGCGGGACATGGCAGGTGGCAATTTCGACGGAATGTATGCTTGCCCGCGAGGCGTTGGGCAAGCGCGGTGCTCGCATCCTGCGAGTATCCGTTTCGGTTCTTGGCACGGACCCTGTCCCCTGAAGGAAGCGCCGCTCAGTGCAGGCGCTTGTGCAGGTCTTGTAGTGTATAGACGGTAATCTCGCGACGCTCCTCCATCCCCAGGCAAGCGGCCTTCGCACCGGCGAGCGTCGTGAAGTAGGGAATGTTTTGAGCCAGGGCCGCCGCGCGGATCGCAAAGGAATCTTTCATCGCCCGCTTGTCTTCGACCACGTTGATGATCAGCAGGATTTCACGATTCTTGATCATGTCGACGATGTGTGGTCGCCCCTCCGCAACCTTGTTGACTCGGACGACAGGTACCGCGGACACGGCGATGGCATTGGCGGTCCCGCGGGTGGCGAACAACTTGAAACCAAGCTCATGCAAATGCTTGGCGATTTCGCAGACCTGGGGATGTTCGGGATTGCGCACCGAGATGAAGACATTTCCCGAACGCGGCAGTTTAACGCTGGCGCCATACTGGGACTTGAGGAAAGCTTCCCCGAAACTCTCGCCCACGCCCATCACCTCGCCCGTGGACTTCATCTCCGGGGTCAGTATGGGGTCGACGCCGGGAAACTTGCGGAACGGGAATACGGCTTCCTTAACCGAGTAATACGGGGGGATGACCTCGTGCAGCGCGCCTTGTTCCTTCAGGGTCTTGCCTGCCATGCAGCGGGCGGCGATCTTCGCCAGTTGGCGGCCGGTGGCCTTCGACACGAAGGGTACGGTGCGCGAGGCGCGCGGATTGACTTCGAGCACGTAGACCAGTGCAGCGTCATTCCGGCCCTTGATGGCAAATTGCACATTCATCAGACCGATGACATTCAGCGCACGGGCCATGGCCACGGTCTGGCGTCGCAACTCGTCCTGTATGGCGTGCGAAAGACTGTATGGAGGCAGGGAGCAGGCCGAGTCGCCCGAATGCACGCCGGCTTGCTCGATGTGTTCCATGATGCCGCCGATCAGTACCTCCTCACCGTCCGACAAGGCATCGACGTCGACTTCAATGGCATCGTTGAGGAAGCGATCCAGCAATACCGGCGAGTCGTTGGAGACCTTCACCGCTTCACGCATGTAGCGTTGCAGGTCCGCTTCCTCGCGGACGATTTCCATCGCCCGACCACCCAGCACATAGGAAGGGCGCACGACCAGCGGATAGCCGATCTCGGCGGCCAGGCGTATGGCGTCGGGTTCGTTGCGCGCCGTGCGATTCGGCGGCTGTAGCAGGCCGAGTTCGTTCAGCATCTTCTGGAAACGCTCACGATCCTCGGCGGCGTCGATCATGTCCGGCGTGGTGCCGATGATGGGCACGCCATATTTTTCAAGATCCCTGGCCAGTTTCAGTGGCGTCTGACCACCGTACTGGACGATCACGCCCACCGGCTTTTCGATCCGCACCACTTCCAGCACATCTTCCAGAGTCAGCGGCTCGAAGTAGAGGCGGTCGGAAGTGTCGTAATCCGTGGACACGGTTTCCGGGTTGCAGTTAACCATGATGGTTTCATAGCCATCCTCGCGCATGGCCAAGGCCGCATGCACGCAGCAATAGTCGAACTCAATGCCCTGGCCGATTCGGTTGGGACCGCCCCCAAGAACCATGATTTTCTTGCGATCGCTCGGACGCGATTCGCACTCTTCCTCATACGTGGAATACATGTAGGCGGTCGTGGTGGCGAATTCCGCGGCACAGGTATCGACCCGCTTGTACACCGGATGCACGCCCATGGCCCAGCGCTGGGCACGCACGGTATGTTGGTCGCAGGACAACAACCTGGCCAGGCGGCGATCCGAGAAACCATTGCGCTTGAGGGTATAAAGCTGTTCGCGCGTGAGCTCGGCCAGCACGCGGCCCTTCAGCGCACGCTCCTGGCAGACCAGATCCTCGATCTGGGCCAGGAACCAGGGGTCGATCATGCTGGCCGTCTGAACTTCATCGAAAGACATGCCTATGCGCAGGGCGTCGGCCACATACCAGAGCCGTTCTGGACCGGGATTGCCCAATTCCGCCTCGATCTCGTCCTGATCGATCGTTTTTTCATCGAGGCCGTCGACCCCAGTCTCCAGGCCGCGCAGCGCTTTTTGCAGCGATTCCTGGAAGGTGCGGCCGATGGCCATGACTTCGCCGACCGATTTCATCTGGGTCGTCAGGCGGTCGTTGGCCTGGGGAAATTTCTCGAAGGCGAAACGCGGCACCTTGGTGACCACGTAGTCGATCGAAGGCTCGAAGGAAGCCGGCGTGGCTCCACCGGTGATGTCGTTCTGGAGTTCGTCGAGGGTGTAGCCCACGGCCAGCTTGGCCGCCACCTTGGCGATGGGGAAGCCGGTCGCCTTGGACGCGAGCGCCGAAGAGCGGGATACGCGCGGGTTCATCTCGATGACCACGATGCGTCCATCTTCCGGGCTGATGGCGAACTGGACATTGGAGCCGCCGGTGTCGACGCCGATCTCGCGCAGCACCGCAATGGAGGCGTTACGCAGGAGCTGATACTCACGGTCGGTCAGCGTTTGTGCCGGAGCGACGGTAATGGAGTCGCCGGTATGCACACCCATCGGGTCTAGGTTCTCGATGGAACAGACGATGATGCAGTTGTCGGCGCGGTCACGCACGACTTCCATCTCGAATTCCTTCCAGCCGATCAAGGACTCCTCGATGAGCAGTTCCTTGGTGGGCGAAGCCTCGAGTCCTCGCTCGCAGATGGAGAGGAACTCTTCCATGTTGTAGGCGATACCGCCGCCACTGCCGCCCATCGTGAACGAAGGCCGGATGATGGTCGGAAAGCCGATACCGGCCTGGATCTGTACCGCTTCCTCGAAACTGTGCGCCAACGCGGAGCGTGGATTCGCCAGGCCGATTCGGGCCATCGCCTGCTTGAATTTCTCGCGATCCTCCGCCATGTCGATGGCCTCGCGGCTCGCACCGATCAGCTCGACGCCGTATTTTTCCAGCACGCCGTACTTGGCCAGGTCGAGCGCGCAATTCAGTCCGGTCTGACCGCCCATGGTCGGCAGGATGGCGTCGGGGCGCTCCTTCTCGATGATGCGCTCCACCGTCTGCCAGTTGATCGGCTCGATATAGGTGGCATCGGCCATATCCGGGTCGGTCATGATGGTGGCTGGATTGGAGTTGACCAGGATCACCCGGTAGCCCTCTTCACGCAGCGCCTTGCAGGCCTGGGCCCCGGAATAGTCGAATTCGCAAGCCTGGCCGATGACGATGGGGCCGGCGCCAATGATGAGTATGGAGTGGAGATCGCTACGCTTAGGCATTGTTCGCCTTATGGTTTGACCTATGGTCTGGCTTATCGTCTTGCATCATCTGGATGAAGCGGTCAAACAGATAACCCACATCCTGTGGCCCGGGACTCGCTTCCGGGTGCCCCTGGAAGCTGAACGCGGGTACGTCGGTGCGGCGGATGCCTTGCAAGGAGCCATCGAACAGTGACACATGGGTGGCGCGTAGGGTATCCGGCAGGGAAGCCGCATCCACCGCGAAGCCGTGATTCTGGCTGGTAATGACGACGCGCTGGCTGTCCAGATCCTGCACGGGATGGTTTGCGCCGTGGTGGCCAAACTTCATTTTCACGGTGCGCGCGCCGGACGCGAGTGCCAGCAACTGATGCCCCAGGCAGATCCCGAAGGTGGGGATATGCGCCGCGGTGATTTCCTGGATGGCGCGGATGGCGTAATCGCAGGGCTCCGGGTCGCCTGGACCGTTGGAGAGCAGAACGCCATCCGGTTTCATGGCCAGGACTGCGCTGCCAGTAGTCTGGGCCGGCACGACAGTGATGCGGCAGCCGCGCATGGCGGCCATGCGCAGAATGTTGCGTTTCACGCCGAAGTCATAGGCCACGACATGATAGGGATAGGCCCCCGGGCGCTGGAAACCCCTGCCCAGGGCCCATTCCCCCTCCGTCCATTCATGCGCCTCACCACAGGTCACGGCACGGGCGAGATCCGTACCCGCCATGCTGGGAAAGGCGCGCGCGCGCTCCAGGGCAGGCCCGACGTCGTCGGTTCCAGGCAGGATACAGCCGTTCTGGGCGCCAAATTCCCGTAGATGCCGAGTCAGTCGCCGCGTGTCGAGGCCGGATATGGCCGCGATGCCCCGTTCTTTCAGGTAATCGCCCAAGGTCTGCGTTTGGCGAAAATTACTGGCGCGCAGCGGCAGGTCACGAATGATCAACCCTGCTGCATGGACGCTGGAGGACTCCGCGTCCTCGGGATTAATCCCGACATTGCCGATGTGCGGATAGGTCAGCGTGACCAGCTGATTGCGATAGGACGGATCGGTCAGGATTTCCTGATAGCCAGTCATCGCCGTGTTGAACACGACCTCGCCGACCCCGACCGTATCGGCGCCGATGGATGTGCCCCGGAACACCGTACCGTCAGCCAGGGCAAGAATTGCGGGTGCGAACGCAGACAAGATAACCGTCCAGATGTGAAGAGCGGGGCGGGACTCGCGTCCACCCCGCTCAATTTAAGATTGGTGCAAATTATACGTTTTTGGTGTCACCAGCTCAATCGTGGATTGTCGCGTCTGGCCCGCCAAGGGTAGGCGCGGCAAGGTTTCCTGACACTTGAGGCTGATCGCCTATAAAAGCAAAACCCCCACGGAGTCGAAGGACTAGGCGGGGGTTTTGTATGAGGAGTCTGGCGATGACCTACTTTCGCCGGCGCGAAGCCGACTATCATTGGCGCGGACATGTTTCACGGTCCTGTTCGGA